>CAVQUR010000006.1:0-86419 GCA_963716875.1 uncultured Gammaproteobacteria bacterium | reverse complement strand
ATTAACCCCGTCGTACAGCGAACTGTTGGCTAAACAGTTAACCCCGGTGGTGATTAATCCACGCCAAGTGCGCGATTTCGCCAAAGCCACTGGGCGTCTGGCCAAGACCGACAAGCTCGATGCCGAAGTCATCGCGTTATTCGCTGAGGCGATTCGACCCACGCCGCGACCACTTAAAGATGACCAAGCCCAACAGTTAGATGCGCACTTGACTCGCCGTCGCCAATTGGTGGGAATGCTCACCGCTGAGTACAACCGCTTGACGAGCACACCTAAAGCAGTGCAACGTGATATCAAGCTCCATATCTCCTGGCTCAAAAAGCGACTCGATGGTGTCGATGTGCAGTTCAAGCGGCTTCTCCAAGCGAGTTGCCTGTGTGGCAAATGAAGGATGAACTTATCCAGAGTACCCCGGGCGTTGGTCCAGTGACCTCGTTAAGCCTTATCGCTGAGTTACCCGAATTGGGCACTTTAAATCGTCGACAGATCGCTGCGCTAGTAGGTGTGGCGCCATTCAACCGCGACAGTGGTGTACTCAAAGGTAAACGCACCATCTGGGGCGGACGTGCCGGCGTGCGCGCAGGGTTGTATATGGCAACCCTAACAGCAGTGCGCTGTAATCCTGCGATAAAAACATTTTACGAGCGATTAGTAAAGGCAGGTAAACCGCATAAAGTAGCGCTAACCGCCTGTATGCGAAAATTAATCACCATCTTGAACACCATGGTTAAAAACAAGGTTCCCTGGGAAGATAAAATAGCGATCAGCTCTTGACAAAAAACACAGTTGCTTATTCGTTATACAATTATCTCGCTTCCTTCATGCCCAAGTAACTCTTAAACATCGGATGTACTTGAAATCTTGATAAGTTTCGCAAATTAAGATTTGCCACTTGGTGTGGTCCGAGATATGAACTTCCACTTCTTCTTAGTGCTTTTACGCCGCCAACTGCTTGAGCCCTGAGAAATCCTATACGCCAAAGAACTTCTATTAACAACTCATGGTCTTGGTTGTCTAACAAGAATATCGCTTCACTACTGGATTTAATTTCACCTTCTACAATCTGTAAGCACTCAAGTTCCAAATCCTCTTTATCGAATGAGTAAGTCTTTCCTCGGAAGACTTCAAATACCCCAATAAACCTGGATACTGGAATCTGTATTCTGAAGCAATGTCCTTAGTTCTTGCTTCGGAGTACTGTAGTTCAGCATAACTCAGTACTTCATAATCGACGGGTAAGTTATCAGCTTCACTCCCTTGCTCTAAAGCATCAGTGCAAAACTGGATAAGTTCACGAGGCCGATAGAGCGTACGATCAACAATATAATTGAATGATTTTGTTTGACGATATTGCAATGTGTCCACAAAAACAGCATTCCAACATTCAATATCTGACGCATCTACTAGCTCTTCCAGTGAGTGGCGTATTCGACCGGCAATTAACCCAAGAAGCGAGAGCTCGTCCATCGAATAACTTCCATAACATCCCGGTATTTTTGTGCGTCATCGTAAAGTGCAGGAATGTTGTCGTATAATTCTTGCCTAAGTGAAACGTTAACTATTAGGTTTTCGCTTATCTCATTAAGTGACATCGCTGCTTGAACAAGACCAGCAACAAATGACTTGGCATCTTCGGAGTTATCCCATCCCCTATCTAATTCGTCGACAAACACAATAACTTTCTTAGTCTTTAGGAGTTCTTTTATCGATGAAAGAAGCGGATTTAACTCTTCCAATCTATACAGATTAGCAAGTTGCTGTGTTTTTACTGATGCCTCATAGGATCCTATTTTAAGTCCTTCAATTCTTTTTTAGTTAAGATACCAACAATGCTATTGCGCTACCTTGCTCGCCTTTAAAGTTATCCCTTAAATAGGAGTATATTTTTCCCGAAGCCCCATGTTTAAATCGTTTTCCTGATTTCGTTAGCTCCTTCATTATCAAAACTAGTAATAAGTACTTCCAAGCAGCAGCAAATGCTGAATGTTTGGCCCACGCTCCCTCATCTTCTTTTTAAAGTAGACTGTAAAATCTCATATGAGTAATCTTCAGGTGCCATCTCCAATACAATTGATCCAGATTTTCGCTCTCGTTCGGCAAGTACTTTAAAAATTGCACTTTTTCCCGAACCGCGATTACCAAGCAAGAGATTCTTTGATCCAGAAGCAACCCTTGAAAATGCATCTGATTCAACGAAGTATTCGAAAAGCCCATGGCTTACATCCCTCTCAGCAGCTGGTGCTCCAAAATCAATGCTTCTCAGGTCCATGGATTACTCCTTTTTTTGTTTAACGCCTCACATCACCGGCAGCAAAAAGCAGAGCGAGGAACGAGCGGCGCTTTTTACTGTCCGAGTGCATGTGATTGTTAGCCGATTTGTGATTTAAGCTGCTTCTTTTTTTCTTCACCTATTTCATTCCAATGTTTGTCAATCAATGCCCCTTCAAATGAGTATAGGTAATAACAAACCGGCAACGTTTCTTCCGGGTACCTTTTCTTAATCATCTGATGTGCGCCAACCGCACCAACATGCCGTAGTTCATCTTCAGAAAAAATCCCAATTTCATTTAAGCGGTTGGCAATTTTTTTGCCGATATTTTTGAGATCGGTAAGGCTTCTATTTCGAGACATAACCACTTTGATACTCTTCGGTTGGCTCAAAAGATTGAACAATATCCAAATAGATTCCGTTCGGGTCCTGAATACAGAAGTGTCGCTGACCCCAGTCCTCAGACCGCAATTCGAGTGCGATATTAAGCAATTTAGATTTAGCTACGGCGAATGCAGCATCTGCATCCTCCACTTCCAAGCTGAAAATGACACCTTCACCAGAGTGTGGTTTTTGAAACATTGGTGGTTGTGTGGGTTGTTCTGGCAACATAAAACCAACCTGGACACCCGTACTTGAAACCAGGTGAATATACCAATCACCAGAGAAAACAACATCAAAGTCAAGGTTCTCTGTGTAGAAGGATTTTGCTGCATCGAGATCTTTAACGATAAACACGGGAAACGAGCTTTTTGGTTCTATCATTTGTGATACCTCCTTTTGTACGGCTAACAGGTGATTATGTGGCCGGCACAAAACTTGGGAATATATTGCCGGCACAATAATGGTAATATGTTGCTAAATGTTCTATAAATGTTCTCATGAATAGGATTATAGAACAATCCGACGCCAGAGTTGAACAATTTTGGCACCGATATCTGCAACTCTGCCGGACATTCAGGGTCCCTGAGAAGGCTTTGCCCTGGTATCAACGGCATGCTCAAGCCTTCATCGATCGATATCCCGGAATCCGTTTGCAAGCGCAAACAGCGGAAAACCTGCAAGTTTGGTTCGAAGGTCTTGGCCGGTATGAGAACTTGACTGATTGGCAATACCGGCAAAAGATCGATGCCCTGCGTCTGCTCTTCTGTCACATGCTCAGAGTGAAATGGGCCTTGGCGTTTGATTGGGATCATTGGACAATGGCTGCACAACCATTGGAGCAGGATCACCCTACCGTCGCCAGAACCTTTGAAATGATCGATAAGGCGGTGAAAGATCCGAAAAACGATCTGGGAAAAAGGTTTCCTGAGCTTTACAGAAAGTTTCTGATGGCCATTCGGATACCGGAATACGCCATCAACACCGAAAAGAGCTATCTGAGCTGGATCAATCGATTCCTTCGTTTTCACAACAAAACACATCCTCAAGATTGTGCTGAGCGAGAAGTTGCCTCCTTTTTAGAATATTTAGCGGTTCAACGCAAGGTTGCCGGGGCCACTCAGGCTCAGGCGTTGAATGCGATCGTCTTTTTCTTCACAAAAGTCCTGGAAAAACCTTTGGGTGAAATTGGCCCATACAGGCGTCCCAAGAAACCTAAACGGATACCCACCGTATTGAACCCGGATGAAATTCAACGGCTGTTTTCCCAGCTGCATGGCATGCATAGCCTGATGATCCGACTGATGTATGGCACGGGCATGCGGGTCATGGAGTGTGTTCGTTTGCGTATCCTGGATCTGGATTTTTCTTATCGGCAGATCGTGATCCGGGAAAGCAAGGGCAAAAAAGACCGGGTCGTGCCGATGCCTGATGTCTTGATGGCGAGTTTGCAGAAGCAGATCAATTGGGTGGAACAACTTCATAAGAAGGATCTCGACGCAGGGTTCGGTTCCGTCTTCCTGCCCGAGGCGCTGGCCCGCAAGTACCCCAATGCCGAGCGGGAACTGCGCTGGCAATATCTGTTTCCGGCAAGTCGCCTGGCACAGAATCCCAGGACCGCTATCATGCATCGTCATCATATTCATCAAAGCGCGATTCAGAAAGCAATCAAACAGGCTGCCACAAAAGCGGATATTTTGAAAAGAGTGACCAGCCATACGATGAGGCATTCATTTGCAACGGCGCTTCTGGAGACCGGTTCTGATATTCGTACTGTTCAAGAACTGCTTGGCCATGCGAACGTTGAAACCACGATGATTTATACCCATGTCGTCAAGCTCGGTGGTCACGGAACTCAGAGTCCATTAGATCGCTTGAAATTGGATTAATCCCATAGCCTGTACTTTGTAACCAGATAAAAGGGGTTGGCTTGATTCATTTGCTTACTGGACGACCACCAGACAAAGCCACTATTCAATTCACTTATCCGAGCGACCTTGTTAGTTCTTATAAAAATCATCTTCGTTCTGACATTAAGCTTGCCCCGCAGAAACTGCCTGCCTCCCCTTCCCCGCCTTTTCTGCTGACCCCACCATCCGTGGATTTCCCTCGCCAACACGCCCCAACTGGATGGCGATACCGGCCCTGGTCAGAATGGTGAAGACAAACGCCCCCAGGGCATAGATGCCGACCGAGACCCCGAGCTCTTTCCAGGTCGGAGTATATTCGAAGATCTCACCAAGCGGCGTTGGAATAAAGCCGGTGACTACCAGGCCCATGCCTTTTTCGATCCAGATACCCACGAACCCCAGCACACAGGCGATGTTCAGGGTAAGCATGCGGGTCCGGGTTTTGTGGATCATCAGCAGGATCATGGCGGTGACATTGAAGACCAGCGCCAGCCAGATCCAGGCCGTCAACGCATCGAAGCCATCCAGCCCCAAAAACAGGTAGTGAATGGAGGCCGCGTGGGCGGTCTCATTGTAGAAATCGGTGAACAGCTCGGCGGCGACAAAATAGACATTGATCTGCATGGCCACCGCCATGATCAGGGCCAGCATGGAGATGACGCTCTGGCTGATCGGATAGGCGGTGAAGCGGCGCAGCAGCTGCAGGATGACGATCATCAGCGCCGGACCGGCAGCAAAGGCGGAGGCGATGAAGCGCGGCGCCAGCAGCGAGGTATGCCAGAAGGGCCGCGCCACATTGGAGGAGAATACCCAGGCCGTCACCGTGTGGATGGAGATAGCCCAGAACATGGCAATCAATACAAAGAAGAAATAGCGCCGTACCGGCGCCTCCTTGCCCTGGTAGTGCCGCCACAGGATATACATCGGGATCGCCAGGTTGAGCAGCAGATAGCCGTTGAGCACCAGGATATCCCAGGCGAGCATGGAGTTGGGCCAGTTGAAGCGACCGATAAAGGGGATCACATGCCAGAACCGGTCCAGCCGGCCGATGTCCACCGTAACGAAGGCCATGGATACCAATACCGCCGCCACTGCCATACCTTCGCCGATCAGCACCACCGATTTGACGTCCTGGCGGTGAAAGATATAGGCGGGAATAACCAGCAGCACCGAGGCGGCGGCGATGCCCACGAAGAAGGCGAAATTGGCGATATAGAAGCCCCAGGAGACCTGATCGCTGAGACCGGTGATAACCAGGCCCTCTCGCCACTGTTCGCTGTAGTTCCACCCCCCTATCCCCATCAGCAACAGCAGAAAGCCCACCCACAGCCAATAGGCCGTCCCGCCTCGCAGCGCCGTACCCAGCCCGTCTTTGATGAAGCGCAAGAAGGTCATGACCTGGCCCTGGCTTCGTCGGTGTAGTACCAGAACTTGGGCTCGGTGCCGAGTTCCTCCTTCAGGCGGAACACCGTCTTGTGTTTCAGGATATAGCGGATCTCACTGTTGGGGTCCAACAGGTTACCGAACACCCGCGCGCCGGTCGGACAGGCCTCCATGCAGGCCGGCTGGCGTCCCTTGCGCGTACGCTGGGTGCAGAAGTGGCACTTCTCCACCACCCCCTTCATGCGCGGCCGGTTGCCGAGATAGTTGGTATTCGGGTTGAGCTCTTCCGCTGGGATCTGGGGTTCGGTCCAGTTGAAATGGCGGGCCCAGTAGGGACAGGCGGCCATGCACATGCGACAGCCGATGCACCAGTTGTAGTCGATCACCACGATGCCGTCGTCGTCCAGCCAGGTCGCCTCCACCGGGCAGGCCTTGACGCAGGGCGGGTTGTCGCACTGCATGCATTGCACCGGCAGATACCACTTGCCCTCGACCGGCACATCCTGCCCATCGTAGTAATGCTCCGAATGTTCCAGATTGTGGTCGCCGTTGTTCATCTCCAGCACCCGGATGTACTGGACCTGGGAGTCCCGGCCCTGGTTGTTCTCGCGGACACAACCCGCGACGCACTCCCGGTAACCCCGGCACTTGGAGATATTCAGGGCATAGCCGAAATAGGTGCCCGGGACCGGCTTGGTGTCCTCACAACTGATATCCACGCCGAATTTGCGCGCAGCCTTGCGCTCGATCCGCGCCAGGGCCTCCTGCAGTTCCGATTCCGACATGCGCACATAGTGATCCTGAAAGAAGTCTCCCAGGGCGTCAAGCATGCTCGACCCGCCCCAGGCAGGCGGGTTGACCGCTTTGGCGACACCGGTGGCGGCCGCAGCGCCGGTAGCCCCCAGCATGCCCAGACGCTTCAGAAAATGGCGGCGCGCCAGGTCCGTCTTGTCTAGCCTGCGCCGGTTTGATCTTTTCAGTCATATTGCGCCTCCTGAGCCTTAGCCCCGTGCCGCTCCCACACTGGCTGGTGTTGACGGACCGTCTTTTTCATGGGTTCGAGCCCCACCCGGACCGGTGGTTTGGGTTGCGATTGTCTCTTTTCAAAGGGTGGAAAATGCGGGTCGTGACAATGGGTGCAGTTGTAGCGTACCGCTTCTTCCTGCCAATCGTTGGCGCGCTTGCCATGCGCCCCGAAGTACCAATCCTTCTGTCGGTTGGCGTGGCATTGTCCACAAATCCGCCAGGATTCGTTGAAACCAACCGTGCCGTCGCGTTCGGTTCGCAGGAAATCGCGATCCTCGTCGTCATGGCAGGTCAGGCACCAAAAGCGATTTTGGCCATGGTTAAGACCGACTCGATGGACCGGGGCGAGTTCGTGAGGCACCGGGTTGGTCTTCCAATATTTATGGCACTGGGAACAGGGATAGAAGACTAAGATTCTGCTGGCGGGGCGGCACCTTAGGGGACGGTCGGCCCGCGAAGCGTCGGGTCTTTGTTCCGCAACGACCGCAGGGTGCGGATACACTTTTCTCCGCACCGCTTGTCGCAGCCTCTTACCACCCCCTTCGACAACAGACGTATTCACCGAGTCATCGGCCAGCAGATACAGCGGCAACCAAATTGTGACCAGCATGCCGATTATTTTGCCCATGGGAAGACCTCCAGACGAAACCCGAGCCGATTTGAGAATCGCCCGATCTATTGCGCTTTCAGGCTGGCGTAGTAGGCCGCCAGATTCGCAATATCGACATCCGTGAGCCCCTTGGAAATGGCATTCATTATCGGATCCACCCGTTTGTCCGTCTTGTAGTCGTTCACCGACTTGACGAAATATCCAGGTATCTGACCCGCAAGGAGAGGAATGGCGGGTTGTCCATCCGGCATCACTTTTCCCTCGCCATTCGGGCCGTGACAACCGGCGCAGAGCGCGGATTTCACCTTGCCTTCCTCCGCATTGCCCAAAGCGAGGTTGTCGGCAGCCATGACTTGTAACTTTACCAAGCAGGATAAAACCAGCGGGAACGCCACAATGAATCGTGCCATTTTCATTTTCGTCTCTCCTCCTCGTCTCTCTACCATGGATTGCTTTTTATTGTTAACGGTTGGCGATTCTACTATCGCTGCAGCAGCAAATAGCGCGCTTACCCTATCCTCCGCTCAGAACCCGGCGTTTCTGTCGAGTATTCAGTTTACTCAGTGACTTCAGCCTTGGAGTAAACATCATACGCCTAC
Source organism: uncultured Gammaproteobacteria bacterium (assembly GCA_963716875.1). Taxonomy (GTDB): domain Bacteria; phylum Pseudomonadota; class Gammaproteobacteria; order Chromatiales; family Chromatiaceae; genus JASJBU01. Next base: position 78,241 of record CAVQUR010000006.1, on the reverse strand, counting down.
AAGCAGCAAAGTCGCTTGTCTATCCGGTGTATACATGACCATTTCGAATACTCATCCGCATCGGTCTCCAACCAAACACCCACCGATATGATTTAAAGAATGCAAGCCCGACAGTAGCAGACCCAAGGAAGAGGGTTGGATTCTTTTACTTTTGTTTTCTTATCATTGATGCAGCTTTTGCCACTCTGAATGGAACCTATATTTGATGGGCGTGAAGCGTCAATTCGGGAAAACCCATGCAGTTTTGCAGAGGAGAAATGATTCCGAGGGCAACTCAGGGGTTTTATTGGAGTTTGATCGCTCATTCGTTCGGTAATTTGTACCCGACCCTTACAGTTCGTATCACCTGCGCTCGCTTTCTTGTGATATGACCTGATCTCTGCGGTATATGCCTTATTCCACCTGATTATGATTTGTATTTTCTTGTAAATTACAAATAGTTATAAATGGCTCGACTATTGCTGTTACGCCTTGAGCTAGATAACAAAAAGATAATGTCAGCTTACGTTGCTCGTACACAGTAACCGGTCAAGGTTCCATCGATTGGACCTCTGTCCAATCGCCACACTGCTAGCGATGCTTGTTTATCCATAGCCTTTTGGCAGATGGGCTTGTGAAACAGTAGGAACCGCAGAATCGAATTGTTTGAGTGAATTACTCGATCACCCTGGGACGGTTGATTGCGGGTATGTGACCTTTTAAAAAAATATTAAGATGGTACAACTGAATGAAGAATAAAAAACTCCTGGCCCTTGCCATTACCCTCGCCCTCAATACCCAAACAAGCCTGGCGGAACAGACCGTCACCGAACTGGAGGACCTGGTGGTCAAAGGGGAAGCCATCACCACCGAGCCGACCCATTACACCAGCCCCAGCGTGACCATCACCGACCTCGAGGTAGAAGGCATCAACGCCACCTCGGTGGAGGATTTCATTAAATACGAACCCAGCCTGGTGGTGCGCCGCCGCTATATCGGCGATTCCAACGGCGTCGTGGGCATCCGGGGCACCAATATGTTCCAGACCGCCCGCACCCTGGTCTATGCGGACGGCCTGCCCCTGCACAACCTGCTCGAAACCCGCTGGAACGGCGCTCCCCGTTGGGGGCTGGTCGCCGCCGACGAGACGCAAGCCGCTGAAGTGATCTACGGCCCCTTCTCCGCCGAATACAGCGGCAATGCCATGGGTGGCGTGATCAATCTCAAGACCCGCCTGCCACAGGAGCGGGAATTCCATCTCGAGGGCGGCGCCTTCGCCCAGGACTTCAGCCACCTGGGCGCGGATGATGTCTATACCGGCCATCGTGAATTCATCTCCTATGGGGACAAGTTCGACGACCTGAGTCTCTATCTCTTCCACAATCATCTGGAGAACAAAGGCCAACCGCAGACCTTTCTCTCCAGCAGCCTCAGCACGCCCAGTGGTGGAGAAACCGAGGTCACCGGCGGCTTCAGCGGCCTGAACTCGCTGGGTGACGATGTGGTCTATTATGGTGACAGCGGCACCGCTTACACCATCACCGATCTGACCAAACTCAAATTGGGCTACGACTTCGGCGAGTGGACTTCGCGTCTGACCCTGGCCTATGAGGATCGCGACTGGAAGACTCGGCCCACCAGTTATCTGGTGGATGAAAACGGGGACACGGTGTGGAGCGGGTCGGCGGTGTTCCATGGCGATCGCATCCGCATCGGTGGCTGGAGCGGCAATCCCTTCGCCATCAGCAATCAGACCCGGCAGACCCTGTTGCTCGGAGCTGGTCTCGAGGGCCCTGTGGGTTCCGACGGTTGGGTGCTCAATGCGGATTTCAGTCTCTTCGATATACTCAAGGACGAGTCCCTCTCGTCCGACCTCAATCCGTCCGACCCGTCCTATACCACGGACGGCTCTGTCGAGGAGTACGACGACACCGGCTGGCTGACCCTGGATCTGAAGGCGCATACGGACAGTTTCCTGAATCGCAACGACATGCGCCTGGTGACCGGCTATCACTACGATCACTATCGTCTGCGGATCGACAACTACGATTCCACCGACTATCTGGCGGGTGACAAGACCACGGCGACCAGTTCCTCCGGTGGCGAAACCCGCACCCATGCCCTGTTCGCCCAATGGGGCTGGGATTTCGCACCCCGTTGGGATCTCGCCCTGGGCGCCCGTTACGAGCGATGGAAAACCTTCGATGGCTTCCTGTACGAATACGACGGGGATCTGAAGGATTTCGATGATCGCTCGGAAAGCGGCTTCTCGCCGAAATTCTCCCTGGGTTTTGCGCCGAATGACATCTGGCGGTTGCGCTATTCGCTGGCACAGGCGTATCGTTTTCCCATCGTTGAGGAATTGTTCAAACACAATGACTCCGTGCTCGCCACGACGATCGCCGACGCCGACCTGAAACCCGAGGTGGGCATCCACCACAACCTGATGATCGAGCGGGCGATCCCGCGCGGCTTTGTGCGTCTGAACCTCTTTCACGAGGTGGTGGAAGATGTCATCTGGAATCAGACCGACGTCACCGCGGTCCCCACCGTCACCACCTTCCTGCCGGTGGGCGAGGTCACCACCAGCGGCGTGGAACTGGTCCTGCAGCAGGACAATGTGTTCGATCTGAACACGGACATCCGTTTCAATCTGACCTATACCGACAGCGAGATCACCGAGAACAGCGCCGATCCCAGCGTGGTAGGCAATGTCTTCCCGCGCATGCCGGAATGGCGCGCCAACCTGCTGGCAACCTGGCATCTGAATCCGCAGTGGGACAGCTCGCTTGGCGTGCGTTACGCCAGCGACAGCTATGGCCTGTTGGATAACTCGGACGACACCGATGAGGTCTATGGCGCCCAGGATAAATATCTGTTCATCGATCTGAAGGCCAACTACAAGATCACCGACCAGGCGAAGATTTCCATCGGTGTGGACAATCTGACCGACGAGGTGGCCTTCGTCGCGCACCCCTGGCCGCAACGGACCTTCTATGTGCAAGGCAGCATCGACTTCTGATCGGTATAATGGTTTGAAATGAGTATGACCCAACTTAAATCAAGAACCCTATTCTGGCTGCTGGCCAACCTGCTGGTCCTCGCAACCGGCCAGGCCGCCGAGCACGGTCACGGCAAAGCGGCCAATGCGCAAAGCCTGCTGCCGGCCTGCCAGGACCCGGCGGCCCTGCCCTCGGTGCATTGCGGCCAGGCCCCGACCCCGGCGTTTGACCGGGACGGGCGTCTGTGGCTCGCCTTTGCCCAGCATGGGCATGTCTACCTGACCCACTCCGACGACCTGGGCGCGAGCTTCTCAACCCCGGCGGCGGTCAACCGGGTGCCGGAGGCGATCTACAGCGATGGCGAGAACCGCCCCAAACTGGCCCTGGGACCGGCGGGCGAGTTCTATCTGAGCTGGAGCCAGCGTATCCCCGGCCGTTATGCCGGCAACATCCGCTTTGCCCGCTCCCTGGACGGCGGCCTGAGCTTCTCTGAGCCGATCACGGTGAACGACGACAGCGCGCCGATCAGCCACCGTTTCGATGCCCTGACCGTGGACGGCCAGGGACGCATCTACCTGCTGTGGATCGACAAGCGGGACCTGGCCGCTTCCAAACAGGCCGGGGCAGAGTATGCGGGGGCGGCGATCTACTACGCCTTGTCCGAGGACCGGGGCGGGCACTTCGCCTTCAACCGCAAGTTGGCGGATCACAGCTGCGAATGCTGCCGCATCGCCCTGGACCTGGATAAAGATGATCAGGTAGTGGCCCTATGGCGGCACGTCTATCCGGTGAACATCCGCGACCACGCCATCGCCCGCCTGGGACCGGACACCCCGTCCATTCAGGGCATGCCGGTGCGGGCCACAGACGACGCCTGGCAGATCGACGGCTGTCCCCATCACGGACCGAGCCTGTCCTTGACCGCCGGCCACAAGGCCCACCTGGCCTGGTTCACCCAGGGTGAGCGCAACCAGGGGCTGATGTACGGCCGCTTCGACCTGGCCAGCCGGCAGCTCGAACTACAGCGTCCCATCGAGGCCAGTGCGGGCGCCTCCCGGCCCCAGGTGCTGGCCACCCCGCAGCGGGTCTACACCGCCTGGAAGTCGTTCAACGGTGAGGTCACCGAGCTGCGTGCTGAGCGTGTCGGAAGACGCCGGCGAGCACTGGAGCGCGCCCCGGGTTGTGGCCCAAACCGCCAGCGGCTCGGATCACCCGTTCCTTCTGGCCCGAGGTGATCAGGTGTTCCTCTCCTGGCATACCCTGACGGAAGGCTATCGACTGATCCCGGTGCAGCCGGCCCGGACGGCGGAGGCTAAGCGTGCGCCGCAGTAGCCTTAGTTTTTAGCTGCTGACATTGCTGGGGCTGCTGGCGCTGCCGGCGGTCGCGGAGCTGAAGCCCTTTCGAGGCTAACAGCCTGCCGCAGATCCTGGCCGAGCGGCAGGGCCGGCCCTTCCTGTTGCTGCTCTGGTCGCTGGACTGCCCGCCCTGCCGCCAGGAGTTCGCCCGGCTGCAGCAATTGCAAGTCTCATACGACCGTTACAACCTGGTGCTGATCGCCACCGACGATATCTCCAACCGTACGGAGGTCGCAGGCAGTGCTGCACAGCTTCGGTCTCGATGCCGCCGACAATTGGATCTTTGCCGACCCCATGCCCGAGCGGCTGCGTTATCGGGTCGACCCGAACTGGTTCGGCGAACTGCCCAGGGCCTATCTCTACACTGACGATCATCAACGCACCGCCCATAGCGGTATCCTGAGTGAGGCAGACCTGCAACAATGGCTACAGAATCAGCCACCGCCATCCGCTACACCCTCGACTCTAACCGACCCGCAGCAGATCCCGAATTGACTATGACAGAACACCATCTATCCCGGCGAACCCTCCGCAGAAGACCCCGCAACGCACTGCCCCTGGCGGCAGTGTTCCTGCTCGTCAGCGGGCTGGCCCTGGCGGCCACGGATCCATTGGACCGTTCCCTCGACACCAGCAAGGAGAACACACGCCAGGAGGCCAAGACCCAACAGCGCATCGACCGGCTGGACGACCAGACCAAGGCGATGCTGGAGGAGTACCAGCGGCTCAGCCGGGAGCTGGACGTGCTCAAGGTCTACGACGATCAGCTCGAACGGCTGGTGACATCCCAGGAAACGGAAAAGGCCTCGATTCTGCAACAGATGCAGGGCCTGGAGCTGACCCAGCGGGAGATCGTGCCACTGATGCTGCGCATGCTGAGCTGGCTGGAGGAGTTCGTGGCCATCGACCAGCCGTTTCTGCCGGAGGAGCGCAACCTGCGCATCAAGCAGATCAAGCAACTGATGGACCGGGCCGATGTGAGCGTCGGGGAGAAATACCGGCGGGTGCTGGAGGCCTACCAGATCGAGATGGACTACAGCCGTACCATCGAAGCCAGCCGGGGCGAGCTGCAGGACGGTGACAAGCACCGCACCGTGGACTTCCTGCGCATCGGCCGGGTCGGCCTCTACTACCTGACCCTGGACCGCGCCGAGGTCGGCTTCTGGAACCCCGCCACCAGTCAGTGGGAGACCCTGCCGGAACGCTACAATCGATCGATTCGCAACGGCCTGCGCATCGCCCGTAAGCAGGCGGCACCGGATCTGCTGCGCCTGCCGGTGAGCGCGCCACGGGAGGTGCAGCCATGAAATCCCTTCTGTTGATTTTGATACTTGCCCTGTGTGGTCCACTGCTGGCCCTGGCCGAGCACCCCACCCACCTGGACCGGCTGCTGCGTCAGGTGCAAGAAGCTCAACAACGCGACGCGGCAGTACGCAAGCAGCGGGAGCAGACCTTCCTGGCGGCCCATGGGGAGCAAAAGCGCTTGCTGGAGGAGTTACGCGCAAAGCTGGGACAGGAGCGGCAACGGGGCAATACCCTTAAGGAATCCTTCCAGACCAACGAGACGGAGCTGGCTGCACTGGAAGGTGAACTGGCACAGCGCACCGGCGATCTGGGTGAAGTATTCGGCACCGTGCGCCAGAGCGCCAAAGATCTGGGGGCGTTCCTGCGCGAATCCCTGATCTCCGCCCAGTATCCGCAACGTGCGGAGTGGTTCGAGGTCCTGGGCGAGAGCAAGAAACTGCCGGACATCACCGAACTGGAACGGCTCTGGCTGCTGGTTCAGCAGGAGATCGTAGAGTCCGGTCAGGTGGTACGTTTTGCGGCCCAGGTCACCGATACCGACGGGGTCACCAGCACCCAGCCGGTGGTGCGGGTCGGTCTGTTCAATGCGGTTCAGGGGGATCGTTATCTCAAATACCAGCCCGAGACCGCGCGTTTCGTGGTGCTGGCCCGACAACCCGCTTCGGCAGATCGCGCGACCGCCACGTCCCTGAGTGCCGCCTCCCAGGGTCAGAGCGAACTGGCTCTGGATCCAACCCGTGGTGTGCTGCTGGGACTGCTGGTAGAGACCCCCGATCCCCTGGAACGTCTGCAGCAGGGCGGCCTGGTCGGCTATGTGATCCTTACCCTGGGTGCCTTCGGCCTGCTGCTGGTGCTCTATCGCCTGCTCTATCTGACCTGGATCGGCGCGCGTATCCGCCGCCAGCTGCGCAACCTGGGCGAACCCTCCGACAACAATCCCCTGGGACGCATTCTGGCGGTAGGCAATGGCAGCGCCTCGTCTAACCCGGCCAATCTGGAGCTGCAGATCGACGAGGCGGTACTGCGTGAGACCCCGCGACTGACCCGGGGCGAAGGCCTGATCAAACTGCTCACCGGCATCGCGCCTTTGTTGGGGCTGCTGGGCACCGTGGTGGGCATGATCATCACCTTCCAGGCGATCAGCCTGTTCGGCACCGGCGATCCCAAGCTGATGGCCAACGGCATCTCCCAGGCCCTGGTGACGACCGCCCTGGGCCTGATCGTGGCTATCCCCCTGCTGTTCCTGCACACCCTGGTGACCAGCCGCAGCCGCGCCCTGGTGCAGATCCTGGACGAGCAGTCCGCCGGGCTGGCGGCGATACGCCGGGAGCTCGACTAGATGTGGCAGGCCCTGGACGACATCCGGCGTTTCCTCGATACCGGCGGCCCGGTACTGTGGCTGATCGGCCTGACCGCGGCCCTGCTGGCCGCCTTGATCATCGAGCGTTACTGGTATTTCCACTTCGCGTTCGCCAGTCTGACCCGGCAGGAGACCGAGCGCTGGCAGGCGCGCAACGACCGCCATTCCTGGCAGGCCCTGCGCATCCGCGACGCCCTGATCTCCCAGGCCGACGCCCGGCTCAACGGCACCCTGCCGCTGATCAAACTGCTGGTGGCGCTGTGTCCGCTGCTCGGACTGCTCGGCACGGTGACCGGTATGATGGAGGTGTTCGACATCATCGCGGTGCTCGGCACCGGCAACGCGCGGGCCATGGCCTCGGGCATCTCCAAGGCCACCATCCCCACTATGGCGGGCATGGTGGTGGCGATACCCGGGCTCTATTTCCGGGTCGGGCTGCAGCGGGAAATCAAACGCCGGCTGATGCACTTCGCCGATCATCTGACCATTGCCTGATAACGCTGGACTGAGTTATGCGACGACATCGTCTTGACAACGACGGCTCCGACTCCGACATCAACCTGACCCCGATGCTGGATGTGGTGTTCATCATGCTGATCTTCTTCGTGGTGACCACCTCCTTCGTGAAGGAGTCCGGGGTGGAGGTCAACCGGCCCAGCGCCGAGACCGCCCGGCAACAGGAGCAGGCCAATATCCTGATCGCGATCCGCCCCAACGGAGAGATCTGGATCGACAATCGCAGTGTGGACGTACGCGCGGTGCGGGCCAATGTGGAGCGCCTGCGGGCGGAGTTCCCGGAGGGCCAGGTGGTGATCCAGGGTGACCGGGAGGCGCAGATCGGCCTGCTGGTGCGGGTCATGGACCAGGTGCGCCTGGCGGGCATCACCGATGTGGCGATCGCCGCGGATGACGGCGGCTGATGCGACACCTGCCCCGCATCCTGCTCTCCCTGCTGGCCGGCGGCGCCATCGCCATTGCACTGCTGTGGATGATGCAATGGATGCTGCTGAGCAAGGACGTCTCCCTGCAGGCGGATCGGCAACGGCCGGTGATGGAGTTCGTGCGGCTCAAAAGGGAGAGCGAGACCCGGTTGCGGGAGCGCCCTCAGCTCGAACCGCAACCCAGCCCGAAGAGACCCCGCCGAGCAGACCGGAACTACAACAGACCAGCCTGGCCAAACCCCGATTCCAGGCCCCCAATATCAGCTTCACGGCGCCGGACGTGCCGCTGGCGCTGGCCGGCCCCTACATCGGTCCTGTCCGGCAGGGACCTGCCGACCGGGATTTCATGGTCGTCTCGCGCATGCCGCCGCAATATCCCTACCGGGCCCAGCGCCGGGGAATCGAGGGCTGGGTCAAGGTCTCTCTGTTGATCACCGAACAGGGCACGGTGCAGGACGTGGTGGTGGTGGAGGCCAGACCGGAGGGGGTGTTCGATAATGCGGCGCTCCAGGCGGTGATGAAGTGGAAGTTCAAACCCCGCATCCAGCACGGCCAGGCGGTGGCGGTGCGGGCCGAACAGGTGGTGACCTTCAAATTGGACGGCAAATGAACTCGCGCGCTCGCCTCCCTGATCTGACCCCATATCTTCTCGTGCCGCTGCTGGTCCTGGTCGGCGGCTTCAGGACTGGGCTGGCGGAAGATGACTCCTGCCCTCTCTCACCAGACCTATCAGGCCATCCAGAGCGCCCAGGAGCTGCTCGACAAGGGCCAGTCCGCCAAGGCGCTGCAACGGCTCGAGGCGCTGCTCAAGCAAACCGACAAAAGCATCTACGAACAGGCTGTGGTGCTGCAACCCTGGCCCATGCACAGATAGAACGGGACAACTATGCCGCCGCCATCCCCTATCTGCAGCGCAGCGTCGACCTCGCGGCCCTGCCGGCGGAGGCGCAGCAACGGGCGCGTTACAACCTGGCCCAGCTCTACATGACGACGGAACGGTTCAGCCCGGCCATCGAGCAGCTCAAGCGCTGGTTCAAGCAGGTCAAGTCGCCACCGGCGGACGCCTATCTGCTGCTGGGCAGCGCCCATCTGCAATTGCAGCAGTACCGCCAGGCGATCGAACCCCTGCGCAAGGCCATCGCGCTGACCAAAAAACCCAACGAGGGCTGGTATCAGACCCTGCTGGGGGCCTACTACGAAGCCAAGCAGTACGGCGAAGCGGTCGATCTGCTGCGCAAGATGCTGCTGACTGTTCCCCGACAGCACCGACTACTGGCGGCAACTGGCGGGCATCGAACTGCTGCGGCAACGCAACGCCGAGGCCCTGGCGGTGCTGGAGCTGGCCTACCTGAACGGCCTGCTCAGCAGCGAAGCGGATCTGCTGAACCTGGCCCAGCTCTACGCCGAACGCGATGCCCCCTACAAGGCGGCGCAACTGCTGGAGAAGGAACTGCAGAAAGGTCGCCTCAAGGCGAACCGCAAGACCTGGGAACAGACCGCCAACGCCTGGCAACTGGCCAGAGAGACTGGAGCATACCGTCAGTGCCCTGGAGCGGGCCCTGGCCTTCGAACGCAACTCGGAACTGACCCTGCGCCTGGCCCGTCTCTACCTGGAAGTCAGTCGCTGGCAGGTCGGCGGAAAAGACCCTGCGTCGTTTCCTGAACGAATCACAAGGTAAAGCCAAACAGACGGATGAGGCCTGGCTGCTGCTGGGTATCGCCTGTCATGAAGGTAAGTCAACGGACCAGGCGCAACAGGCCTTCAACGAAGCACTGAAATACAGCAAGACCCGCGACCAGGCGCAACAGTGGTTGAGTTTTCTGCAAAGCAAAAACGGTTAGCGGAAATAAAAACAGCTATTAGACGTCTCTTCTACTATAATTAGGTGACTATATTTTCACCCGATGGCAAAGGATCCTGCTCCCTCCCCTACTCCATTCACCACAATCATACAAGGGATATAGGGTTCGGGGCAGACCAAACGCAACCACACCCATCCGCTACCAGGATTGATACCCATGAGTAAGAATCGCCAAAGCACTAAAGAAGCAAAAAAGAAACCGACCATGACATTGCAGGAAAAACGGGCGGCTAAGAAATCCAAGAAAGAAGTCAAAACGTTTCTGGGAGATACTCAAACGCGCTGAGACTTTTCCGATCGACTCACATGATACGAATTGAAGAGAGAAGTCCGTATGTATGCCCTGAACACCTTTAAGTCGCGCGGCACCATTGAGCAACACCCAGCATGCAGTTGAACCGTCATCGAACAGCCGCTTCGGGAGACACCGGGATCCTTTTCCCTAAGCTGGAGTGCTGGAATCCCGTGACCAAAATGGCGACCATTGCAGCCGAGGTAAACAAAAAACGCGTGCTTTGTCTCATCGCGCTGGAGACCTTGCAGGATAAATTCGGTGCTTCGGAAGAGGAGCCGATGCGCTCCGTAGCGGAGCATCGATCGACCATACAAGCAGCGGCTAGAAGACTCATCGAGAACTCAGCCTATGAAAATGATGGCTCGGTTCACATCCGCGCGCACGACCTTTTTCAGGGATAGAAACCCGCGCCAAGCAAGCGTTTCTCATGCTGGTGGTTCCGCCATCCCTCCCTAGCCCCGATTCCCCTGTCGTGATAGCTTCCAGGAGACGAAAGGGTTTCGTTGGAGGCAGAAAGACCAAAGAGGGCCGCGAGGTCCTGCAAGCGACCGCTGCAAAACAACCCATGATCAAGGCCTTTTCGGGCGATACAGGTCATCCCGGCGCCACACTGGACGATGTCGAGAAGACATTGAAATTGAAACCCCACACCTCGACGAAAAGCAAAAATACCTTCGCCTGGCTTGGGCATGACAGACGGTCGTTCAAGGATGCTGCGATTCGTAAACTCACCGCCGAAAATTAGGGTGAACATCGCCATGCTACACAACAGGGTCGTCAAATGCGGGGGAAGTTTTTACCAGACAGCTTCTGAGCAACCTTGGCATAGTCTGGTCCAGTACCATTCTAGCCTTGCACCGCTTCTCTGCAATTCTTCGGCTAGCTTAAATGTTCCGAGACCCTGAAGAATGTGGTGGACCATGGAGCCCGGCTTTGAATTGTTTACCGGCCTGTAGACGCCTATGACTGTAAGGTCATCTGTATTCATCAAAATGCGCCGCTACGTCTTCGCCTGTTGTTGCGCGAAGGCAATGAGCGCAGGAACTTGTTTGATGATGCCACGGCTGACGAGCCCCGGCAGGATACCGTTGAGGCGTGCGAACAGGCTCTCCGGAAAGCCGAGATAGGCCTCGTCTCGCTCCTTCTCGATGGCCCGCACGATCTTCGTCACCACCCATTGGGGATCGTCCATGTGCATCATGCCCAGTTCCGCCATGTGATGCACCACGGGGGGGTTGAAGGCGGTCTTGACCGCGCGGGGCGATACGTACGTGACACCCACCCCGGTGCCGGTCAGTTCACGACGCAACGCCTGGGAAAATCCGCGCATGGCGAATTTACTCGCCGAGTAGGCGGCAAAACAAGGATAGCCGATGCTGCCGAACATCGAGCCCACGTTGACCACCCGACCCTGCCCCTGTTCGAGCATGTGGGGCAGCACGCAACGGGTCAGCTGCATGGGAGCTTCCACGTTGACTTGCAGCAGGCGCTGGATGAGGCCCGGGTCCTGGACGTCGAACCGGGCGAAGTCCAGCACCCCGGCAAGATTGATCAGCAGATCCACTCCGCCCCAGGCCTGAATCATTGCGTAGACGGCCCGCTCGCGATCTTCGGCACGGGTGATGTCCGCCTGCACGGCCAGGATATCCGTGGGGAATTCCCGCAAGGTTCGGCTCAGCCCCTCACCTACCGCCTGCTGCATATCCAGCATACACAGACGCGCCTGACGTTGGGCCAGTTGTGCGCACAAGGCCTGGCCGATGCCACCGCCGGCGCCGGTGATGAGTATTCTTTTATCTTGCAACTTCATATCGAGACTACCTCTACATGGTGGAACAGCACCAAGTCGGATTGTAGAAAACTATCTTGAACGACTTTGCCGTGTGACTGAGGATCCAATCGTGGTAAAAAATGTTTTGGCATAGGGGCATCGTCCATCGTCATTGCAAAGGTGGAGATGCTTGAGTTGGGCGGAACCCACCCTATCCGGTTTAAGGGAGTTGTCATCAAAAATCAAGATTTGGCCTTGATCTCGTCGATGATAGCCTGGGCCTCCTTGCGACGACCCGTATCTGCCAGCTGCCGGTTCGACCGAGCCGGGGCGTGCAGGGCCTTTTCCAGGGCGGCCAGGGCGCCCGGGTAGTCGCCCTGCCGATACAGATAATCGCCGTAGAAATAGTTGGCGTCGATACCGTCCGGGTTGATCGACAGGGCCTTGTTCAAAAACTCCTTGGCCTTTTTGTCGTTGCCGAAACCCAGGGGCCAGCCGGGCACCTGGTAGTAGAGGCTGCCGAGACTGGTATAGATGGAGCCATCCAGGACATTGGCATCGATCTTCTGCGCCTGTTCCAACAGATCCCGGGCCTCGCGCACCATGCCCAGGGCCCCCAGCCCACCCTTGACGCCCGCATGGGTGCTGATGACGATGGCCTTCCACACCAGCGGCTCTGCGCGATCCGGATAGCGGGCGATCAGGGCGTCGGCCTGTTTCTCCGTCGCACTGTAGGCATCGCCCTGCTGCTTTTCCGGCAGTTGATAGTGGATATGGCTCCACTGGTGCTGGATCTCCAGGATACCCTGGTCCAGACCCTCGTCGGCGTTCGCCAGGGCTGAAAGACCCAAGGCCAGGATAGACAGATAACGTGTGATGCGTTGCATGAAAGGTTCCTCTTAAATCTGGGTTTGTTCGTCAATGGCACGGAAGATGTTGCCGTAGAGCAGGTAGAACATCTTCGCGCAGTGGATGACCATGTGCTGGTCTTCGGGGTCGTCGATACGGTTCATCAGGTTCTCGAAGAACTTGATGTGGCTTTGATCGAGACTCCCGTGCGAATTGAGATAACGGAAGGCCTGGTTGGGCAGTTCAAGACGCTCCTGGATGATCGCCGCCGCCTGGGAGGCGATCGCCACACTGGTGCCTTCCAGCACCAGCACCATGCCGAAGAAACCGACCGGGCGGCGCCGTTGAATCACGTCGTAGGCATAGGCCACCATCAGTTCCGTGGCGGGAAAGGGGCTGGCGTAAGATGCGGCTTCTCGATCCCCGCCGCAGGCCGCGATATCGTCCAGGATCCACTCCTCGTGGCCCATCTCTTCCTCGATATATTCGCCCACAGCCTTGAGCAGCCAGCCGTACCCCTCTGGTAGGCGGGAGCCGCAAGCCATCAACAGCGGTACGGTATGCCTGACATGATGATAGGCCTGCCTCAGGAAGGTCCGGTACTGATCCAGGGTAATCTCCCCGCGCAAGGCGCGCTGCAGGATCGGAATGGTCAGGAATTGTTCACGTTCGCCAGCAGTAGCGGCGAGCAATTGGTCATAAAACGGCATGGCTTAGCTCTTCTTCGTAGAGTTGTTCGATTTGTCTGGCATAGCGCTCGGCGATGGCCTGGCGCTGAATGGCGCCGGCGCCGTTGGCGAGACCGTTGCGCAGCGAAAAGGGTTCATCGGTGATGAGCCAGCGGCTCACCCGGGCATAGTCCGGCAGGGTTCGATTCAGGGTCTGAACAGCCGGGGCAATGGCGGCGATGGCAGAGGTGTGCACCGGCACCAGCACTGCGACATTGAAGCTGCGGCCGTCGCCGAACAGCGCCGCCTGGGCAATCGGGGGTTGCGCGGTGAGTTCGCTCTCGATCCACTCCGGCGCGAGCTTGCGTCCGTGGGCCGTGGCATAGGCGGTCTTCTTACGCCCGCTGATGAACAGATAGCCGTCGGCATCCAGATAACCGGTGTCGCCGGTGGCCCATTCCTCGATCTGCCGAGTCTGCTGGCCCAGATAACCGCTGAACAGATTGCCGCTCACCAGGATCTCCCCATCCTCGGCAATGCGCACCCCGACATGGGGCAGCAGTCGACCGACGCTGCCTTCCCGCTCCTGACCGGGGCGGTTCATGCTGACGACCGAAGCGGCCTCGGAAAGACCGTAGCCCTGATAGACCGGCAGGCCCAGGCGATGCGCCCGTTCCAGCAGGACCGGTGCGGTCGGCGCCCCGCCCACCGCGATGTATCGCAAGGACGCCGGCAGACGCGCTCCCTGTGCGACGGCCTCCACCAGGATCTTCAGCAGAATCGGCACCAGCACTGTAACCGTGGGCTGGTAGCGATGCAGGGCGGCGATGAGCAGTTCGGGGCGCACCCCGGTGGAGCCGCTCATGCCGCAATCCGCCAGATCCGGCAGATAGGCGATGCCGCCGCTGTAGAGCGGTGCATACACCCCGGTGATATTGGCCAGCAGGGTGGACAGCGGCAACAGGCTGAGGGTTCTGTCCTTCTCGCCCGCATCGACCGCCCGGCTGAGGGAGATGGTGACCTGCTCCACTGTCGAGGCGGTCAGGCACACACCCTTCGGCTGACCGGTGGTACCGGAGGTATAGGTGATCTTGGCGATAGCTTCCGACTGGGTTGGAGTTTCCGCGGTGCGGATGACGCAGCAGAACAAGCGGCTGCCCGCCACGCGGATCTCCGTGGACTGGGCAACCTCGACCAGTCTTTGCAGGCGCATCGGCTGGTCGGTGAAAATCAACTCCGGAGTTGCGTCGGCAACCAGATGGCGCAACTGACCGTCGGAGAAGAATGGCGGCATGGGCACACAGACGGAGCCTGCGCGCTGCGCGGCAAGATCCAGCGCCGCCCAGGCGCACCCGTTGGCCAGCAGCAAGCCGATGCGTCGTCCCGCAAAGTCGTCAGCAAGCCGCTGGACCTCCAGGGCAAGCTGCAGATAGCTGAGCTCGTTACGGCCGTCCGCCAGGGCGATCCACTCGGGGTGTGCCTTGGCGTGGCGCTCGATCAGTTTAAAGATCGCCTGCATGATCCTGGAATCCGCGGTTGGACAGGTTGAACGGTGCGCACACAGGGGCGCAGGACAAGGGTCGCTCCTGCACCTCCTGTGCTTGCGACACTTGTACATCCGTGTACGGCGCACAACGACGCTGACTAAATCGCCTGGAGCGATTTGAACAGCGAGAGCTGGCCCGCAGGGTGAAGGGCAGGAAGCCCGGAATAATAGTCATTCTATTCCAAGGAGTTGCAACACAGTCATGCGCCGCTGAGGGCGTGCAATTGCGCCCGTAGCGTGGCTCAGCCGTTAGGTGAGTAGTCAATCGAAGTAAAAATGTCATAATCACAACCAGTTAATGTCAGGATGGAGTGGTCAACTGCGGTCTCTAGGATGATCAGCCCGCCTCGCCCAGGGCGTGTCCGGTCCGGTAACGGGTGTGCACGCCCAACGCGCGCGCTTCCTGCAACAGGGTGTGCAGCTTCGGTTGACCCGGCGAGACATGGGCGCTGAGTTTCTTCCAGCCGGCCTCGATATCGCCGGCGCACACCACCGGCCCGGCCTCGTAGTAACGACCCCAGTTACGGCCGCCGTCGGCCAGGCGCGCAGGGTCCGGGGTGGCGATCTGAATAGGATTCAAACCGAGCCGTTGGAAGGCGTTGAACAGGGATTTGACCGCGGTGAACAGCACCCAGCGGTAGCCGGCGGCGTGCAGGAAGGCGGTGATCGACGCGATCACCCAGCGCGCCTCACCCGGGCCGAGCAGGGCCAGGTTGCCGACTTCCACCAGCAACCGACGATCGACCTCCTGGCCGAGATGTGTGGACATTACCTCTTCCAATGGCCGATTCAGATACTGTTCGGAAAATAGCGGCTTCACCATGCCGTCCCGATAGCCGATCACGCCACGCAGGCGACCTTCGACGGTGAAGGCGGTCAGATTCGGATAGTAGGACGTCAAACGGGCGCCGTAGGCCAGTTCGAAGATGTCATGGATGAACCCTTCCAGGGGCTCGCGACCGGCATCGTTGCGGCTGCGAAAATGCACCCGAACGCTTTCCCGCAGTTCGCTCAGGAGGGGTTGGACACCCGCAACGATGCAGGCATTGGGTAGTGATTCAACAGTATTTCTCATCTTGGCACCTTGTGTTCGCCGTTTCGGGAGAATGATTGCCAAGACTATTGCCGGATTCGTGCCAGTTTTATATCTTATTGAATTACATAAATATTATAAGATTCATTCGAAAGTTTGCAGTCTGCAAAATCTTGCAGTGCGCAAAAATTGTATGCACGATTTTGCGTAGTCTTATTCGGCTTCCCGGTCGGCGAGGCAGAGGTCCGCCATGGCCTGGCGTTGCGAAGCAGGCGCGTTGAGCTTGAGCACCCGTTTGACCCGTCCATTCAGGCGGCAGGCGGCGATATAGCCGATGGCGCCGGGGGTCCTGACCACGAACTGCACCACGGCCGCCTGAGAGTGCAGCACATAGGGCGGCGTGATGCCGTGGAAATAGCGCTGATTCCAGTAGTCCTGCAGTTGCTGGGCGCTCTTGTTGAACAGGGTCTCCGTGAAGCTGCGGCGCAGGGGATGTTCCGGCGGCAGATTCACCGGGATCAGGGCGGTGCCGTTGGCGTCCATGAGGATCTTTTTCAGATAGATATCGCGCAATTTCACCCGATCGATGGTGACCTCCGTGCTGTCGTTGGCGACGATCACGGCGATCTCGTCCCTGGCCGAGAGCGGAGCACACAGCAGCAGGCCCAACAGCATCGAGGCAACGTGCGTCAGTTGTCTGATGGACCGTTCCATGGGTCAAAACAGGATCGCCAGGGAACCCAGCCAGCCGCTGGGCGCCATGACCTCATTGTCACTGCCGCCGCGGTATTCGAGCTTGAGGGAAACCGCCCGGTGGGGACGGTACGTGAGCCCTGCGCTGTCGATACGGGCGGTGTCTTGCTGAAATGCCACGCGATAGCTTTCGTGCCGACCGATGAGATAGAGGCGCTCGGCAAGCGGCAGCACCGCCTGCACGAAACCGCCGTACTCGTCCGGCTCCGCGGGCCCGAGGCTGTTGCGATAGATCCCTTCGAAACTGAACTCCATGCGCCGGATCGTCCACAGCAGATCCGCGCCGAACAACTCCGTACGCTCATCCAGGTCTTCCATCTGCGAGCGCAGATAGGAGACCCCGAGATGGGCGGTGTCATCCGCGAAGTGGTATACCAGACGCCCCCCCAGGGCCCACTGGAAGGCATTGCGCGGAGACAGCCCGGTGCTGTCATCCTCGAACGCCAGCTCCTTTTCCTGAGAAGGGTCCAGCAGCTCGCTGTCATCGGCGAACAGGCTGTAATCCAGACTGTTCGAGCCGAGGCCGATGTCGCCGTAGAGCATCGCGCCGGCGGCGTGCCGGGCGAAGGCGGCGGCGGTGGTCAAGGGCCGGTCCGGGGTCCACACCAAGGGCTCCGCATGGATCAGGTTCCAGCGTCCCACCGGGGTGAGAAACTTGCCGAAACGCAAAGTGAGCTCCCGCGCTTGAAGGTAGTCGAGATAGAGCCGTTCGAGATCGACCTCCGCATTGCTGCCGCTGACGCCGTCGGGGGAAACCTCCAGGGCGTCCCCCAGCTCCAGCTCGGAGAAGAACTGCCAGCGATTGCCGAAGGATTTGCTGATGAACAGGCTGAGGGACCTCAGACCGAAGCTCCAATCCTGCTGCTCCAGATCGTCATAATGCAGATTCAGATAGCCGCCGACGGTCAGCCGCTGTTGCGGAAAGCTGAGCCCCTGCCCCAGACTATAGGGGGCAGGCTGCCAGACCCCCTCCTCCGCCCCAACAGCGCCGCTCATGCAGACGAAGCCGAGCAACAGGATGGCTAGGCCGGTGCTGATCCTCGACGCTGGCATGGATGGTTGGACCTCGGTAAACCGGCGGAGCTCGATAACGCCTGGAGACCAGTCCGCCTGGGTGAATGTGTCGATGCAGGCTTTGCTGTCCTGTCACCCGCATCCTGGCGCGGAAAAATAACAGGCTTTGCCTCATAGAGAAAGCCCGATCTTGCGTGACCCGTTAGAATGAGGTGATTACCTGCATAGCCCGACAGGCCGAGCGCTGGAAGCCGCAACGCCTTCCCCCTCGAGGGGGAAGGTTGGGATGGGGGTGAAGTTAGGCAGTAAAATATTTTTAGCAGCCGTTACCCATACCCCCTACAGTCCTCCCTCTCCAGGGAGGGACGCTGCAACTGAGCCTTGTAACCAACCTATTTTGGCTAGTATGACTCGATACCCTGTAACCCGGATACAAGAGGCAAACAGCTTCCGATGACCATCAACAAGGCCTTGCTGCGTGCGTTCTTCGCCCTGGTCCTGGGGGCGGTGGTGTTGCTGGGTGCGCTCTCCTTCTATCAGTTCCGCCAGGCGTTGCGCAGCGAGATCGCCGGCAAGCTGCAATTCGGCGCCAGCGCGGTGATGCAACGCATCGACGCCTTCTTCTTCGAACGCATCGAGAACATCCGCATCTGGCGCCGTCTGGAGGTGATGCAGGAGTTGCGGGTGGAAGACTTGGACAAACGCCTGTCGCAGTTCCTGGCCGATCTGCTCAGGGGCCACGGTGACGTCTACCACGTGATGTTCTGCACCGACGCCGAAGGCAAGGTCATCGCGGCCAGTGATCCCACCTGGATCGGCCGCACCAAGCACCCCGAAGCGACCTGGCAGGAGATCGCCGGCGCCAGCCCGGACGAACTCGTCGTACTGGAACCCTTACACACGGATGCCGCCGAGACGGTGAGTCTGCGCGCCAGCCTGCCGAACGCCTTTGGCGAAGGCAAGCTGGGTTACCTGTATGCCGTGATGGGCTGGGAAGAGATGTGGGATCTGCTGGACGGCGCAATTACCGACAGTGACCGGGAGGCGCTGCTGCTGGACACCGATGGCCGAGTCATCGCCACCTCCTTCGGTCTGCGCCAACGCACGGACATCCGCGGACTCGAGCTGAAGGATTGGTACCTGCAGCATCGTACCGCCGAACCCGATGTCCATTCCGGCGAATTGCTCGGCTATGACGCCCTGCTGGTGGGCAGCGCCGCATCCGGCGGTTATCAGCACTTCCCTGGCTTTGGCTGGCATCTACTCATGCTGGAGCCCACCGACGCGGCCTTTGCCCCGATCTGGCATCTGTTGTGGGGCATGTCGGGCCTGCTGCTGATAATCCTGTTGGCGGCGGGCTGGGTCTCATCCCGCCTGGCGGCGCGGATCGCCCAGCCGGTGGTACGCTTGACCGAGTTTACTCGGCGCTATCGCAAGGGGGAGCCGAGTAAGCCGCTCAGCGCAACCCAGACCCTCTCGGAGGTCGACGAACTCACCCGAGCCTATGCCGAGATGATCGAGGCCCTGGAGCGGTCGCGGGAGCAGATCGTGCGCGCAGGCAAGCTGGCGGTGGTGGGCGAGATGGCGGCGGTGATGGCCCACGAGGTGCGCACCCCGCTCGGTATCCTGCGTTCTTCGGCGCAGTTGCTGGAACGTCAACCCAACCTGGGGGAGAAGGAACGGGAGCTGACGGGCTACATCATCAGTGAGACCGATCGGTTGAACCGCCTGGTGAGCATGCTGCTGGAATGCGCCAGCCCCCGCGCCCCGCAGTTCAAACCGCAGGACCTGCACGCCATCCTCGATCACGTGGCGGAGCTGCTGTCCGGCAAGGCGCAAGGCAGGGAAGTACAACTGCGCCGGGAACTGGCGGCGCAACACTCCTTCCTGATGGGCGACCGGGAACAGTTGATCCAGGTGTTTCTCAACCTGGTTATCAATGCGCTCTATTTCGTGCCGGCGGGGGGTTGGATCCTGCTCGCCACCCACAACGCAGGCAATACGCTGATCGCCCAGGTGGCCGACAGCGGTCCCGGCATCCCCGTGAATCTGCGCCAGCGCATCTTCGATCCGTTTTTTACACGGCGCGAAGGCGGCATCGGTCTGGGTCTGACCGTGGTACAGCAGCTCGTGCAGGCGCATCATGGTGAAATACGTATCACGGAGTCCTCTCAGGGCGGGGCCTGTTTCGAGATCCGTTTCCAGTTATATGACGAGAGCACAAATATCTGATGGAAACTCATAGAATCCTGGTGGTCGACGACGAAATGAAGATGCGCCGGCTGCTCGAGATGACCCTCAAGAACCTGGGTCACGAGGTGGTGCAGGCCGGAGACGGCGTCGAGGCCCTGGCCTGTTTCGACGAGGCGCCCTTCGATCTGGTGATGACCGATCTGAAGATGCCGCGCATGGACGGCATGCAATTGTTGCGCAAGCTGCGCGAACGGGGCGAAGAGGTGCCGGTGATCGTGCTCACCGCCTACGGCACCATCGAAACCGCGGTGGAAACCATGAAACTGGGGGCCGCCGACTACATCATCCGCCCCTTCGAGATGGAGACCGTGGAGCTGGCGGTGGCCCGCGCCCTGGCCATGGGTCTGATGCAACGGGAGAATCGCTTCCTGCGGGACGAGGTCGAACGGGGCTGGGGCGAGTTCATCGGACGCAGCACCAAGATGCATGAGCTCTACGAACTCATCCAGCAGGTCGCACCGGCCCGCAGCAGTGTACTGATCGTCGGCGAGACCGGCACCGGCAAGGAACTGGTGGCCCGGGCCATCCATCAGGCCTCCGGCCGCAGCGGCCTGTTCGTACCCCTCAACTGCGCTGCGATCCCGGCGGATCTGTTGGAGAGCGAACTGTTCGGCCATCAGAAAGGCGCCTTCACCGGCGCCCATCGCGACCGCATGGGCAAGTTCGAGCTGGCCAACGGCGGTACCATCTTTCTCGACGAGATCTCCGAAATGCCCCTGGCCCTGCAGGCCAAGCTGCTGCGGGTGCTGCAGGAAGGCACCGTGGAGCGCCTCGGTGCGCAGCGCGCCATCAAGGTCGACCTGCGCATCGTTGCCGCCACCAACCGCGATCCGCAGCAGGCCGTCGATGAAGGGGTGATGCGCCAGGACCTGTATTTCCGCTTGAACGTGGTGCGCATCGATGTGCCGCCGCTGCGCGAGCGGCAGGAGGACGTTCAACTGCTGGCGGAGCATTTTCTGCAGCAATACAGTACCGAACTGGCGCGCCCCACGCCCCGATTGAGCGAAGCGTCATTGCAGAGCTTGCTGAGCTATGCCTGGCCCGGCAATGTGCGGGAACTGGAAAACCTGATGGAGCGCGCCGCGGTATTGTGCCGCAGCCAGATCATCGAACCTCAACTCCTGCCCCTCAACCAAACCCCTACTCCTGCAACCACCCCGATTGCGGATGAAACGACTGCATTCGAAACCTTGTTGATGAATGATCATATCGAGGCATTGGAGAGACAATTGATCAAGACCGCGCTGGAACGCAGCGGCGACAACAAGTCGGCCGCGGCGCGGCTGCTCGGAGTCAGCGAACGTACACTGTGGTACAAATTGAAGAAATATGGGTTGTAGACTTAGATCCTCTATATGGGATAGAAAGAAAACGCATACCGATAATGCATTTAAATCGGTTTCACGGAAAAACCGACTAAACTATCGATGAATATCCATGCCGGATGGTTTCTAATCCAACCCTTCATCCCTGCTCTGCGAGCTATTTTGTGAGCAAATATGGGAAATTATTTGGTAATTTTCGCGTCGAATTATAATATTCGTGCTGACAGCATAAAGCATGGTCGCCCAAATGTGAGAGGATCTCGCTACAATGATTTCGGGCTTTCACCCCAAGCAGCTAGAAAGAGAGGTAAAAAAATGAGACGTTATTTGGCATTGGTGTTGTTTTGCCTGTTGCTATCTTCAACTGCCCAGGCCCAATTCACCGGTCCATCGGTAACGGGTCGGGTAAGCACGGTTGAACAGGCGCGAAATGCGCCTATCGATACCTACGTCACCGTCACGGGAAACATCATTGCCCACCTCAGAGAGGACTACTACACGTTTCGGGACCAGACAGGCGAAATCCGGGTTGAGATCGAAGGGTCAGTCTGGCGAAACCGTGAAGTCGGACCCGACGCCAAGGTGCGGCTGGTTGCTGAGGTTGATCGAAACCCAGCCGGCACCATCTATCTCTGGGTAGAGTCACTCGAAATTGCCGAGTGACTGCCAACAAGTAACCGATACTGCCTGGCTCACGCATGAGCGCACATGAGGTTATCCTTAAGCTGATCCCGATCAATAACACGTACTGTTTTATTGGGTTGTAGGCTGAGATCTCGACATGGGATAGAAAGCAAACCATTTTCGCTGATGCATTTAAATCTGTCTCTGCTAATCTACTAAAATATTCAGGAATATTCACTCTGGCAAGATACTGACCTCCCCACATAACCTTGGCCGGCGATTTATTTCATGATTGAATATAGGAAATATTTTTTAGTATTTTCGCGGCATATTACGATATTTGTGCCGGCTACATAATCACCTGTTAGCCTCTTGAAAAGATATGCATAATAATCTAACATCGTATGCATAACTGCGGAGGTGACTATGAGAACCACTCTTGATTTACCCGAGAATCTACTCAATGAGGCAATGAAAGTAACCCATACCGAGACAAAAACTGCGGTTATTGTTAAGGCATTGGAGGAATTGGTAAGAAAATCAAAGATTACAGACCTAAAAAAGTACAAAGGAAAAATTGATCTAGATATAGATCTTAATGAAATCAGGGATCGTCATTAATGGATGTATTGGTAGATACATCAATCTGGATAGATTATTTCAGAGGTAGAGAAAACGCTAAAGACCTCGATTTACTAATAGATGAAAATCTCCTAGTGATCAACGACATAATACTTGCTGAGTTAGTCCCATATCTAAAGATAAAAAAACAAACAAAAGTCATTAAATTGCTTCAAGAGGTGAATCGGATTTCATTAGATATACGCTGGGACGAAATAATTGAATTCCAGATTAAATGTTTAAGAAGTGGGGCAAATGGGGTAAGTATACCTGATCTAATTATTGCCCAAAATGCTAAGCAAAATAATTGTGAAGTTTATTCACTTGATAAGCACTTTCGATTATTACACCAAGTATTAAAAGTTAAGCTATTCACGTCTATAGGCTAACAAAATGCTCAACACCGTTCGCTACCGCTCACTCGGACGCTCCGCAGCGCTGCTGCTCCGCGCCGGTTAGCAAGGCGTTAGCCATATATGAAAATACACAATGATCCAAAAAGAACGACACCAATAGGTTTGGTTCGGTATGCCAGAGAATTCTTTGACACTGCTCTAGCGGCAGATGATGAAATAGGTAGGCGGCCAGGGTTCGAAATTATTGCGCCAATACCAGTATTGTATTTAGTTGGGCACTCAATAGAATTGGCTTTAAAGGCATATTTGGTCCATGAAGGTGTTTTGCTGGATGAATTGCCAACAAAAAAATATGGGCATAATTTAGAAAAATGCTTTGATTCTGCTAATCAACTTGGGTTGTCTAATATCGTTCAATTTGACGCTGGTGAAATAGACGCAATGAAAGTTCTAAACGAACTATATTCAACGAAACAACTAAATTACATTGTGTCAGGCTCTAAAACATTTCCCGTTTTTGGGCCTATTCAGAGCTTTTGTCAAAAACTACTCGACGGTATCGGGCCTTATGTGGGTTATAAATAAAATGGCTAACAATGGCATCGTGTGGGGTCAACCGCGTCGCTTCGCTTTGCGATTGCCAGCCTCACATGCCAGCCGTTATCTGCAAAATAATAAAAGGGGTATGTTAATGTCAGGAATGAAAGATGAGCTAAAAGACTACATTAACTGGGCAGTCGGCATCACGTTTTTTGTTTCCGCGTTACTGTTTTCAAAAGATAGTTTATTAGCGCTTTTTTCAAATAACCCAATCCATGCCGTTTTATCAGCCGCATTGCTCTTAACGACGGTTATATGGTTTTTCCTATACCTTAGGGCAGTGAGGCACGAATTGGAACTGCTAGATTCATCATTTGATTCCGAACAGATTCGAAAAATCTCTGGTTATGTATTGCCAACTGCAGTAGGTCTTTCAATATTCTTTGGAAGCTTAATAGCGCTCAGTGAAAATATTTTGGTCTATGCTGGACTTGCTGCATTGCTTTCATCTTTTGATTTATACGGACAGGCTACAACTATAAGGAATGTCAATATTCTAATTCATGAAAAAAAGTTCAAAGATTCTATAGGCGAAGAAGAAGCCAAGATCCTTTTTGCTTACTACATAAAAAAGCCGTTACTTTCTAGAATATCAATTGTTATGGTTACTTTCTGTGTCTCTTTCGTGCTGGCCTCTTATTCAAAGTTCTTAAATATACAATATCTCAATTACACTGCATACTTGGCTGTCATAATGGTTATTCTTGGTAGCGAGGTAGTTATTCAAAAATGGCGTAATGAAAGAGACGAAGGTTTGTTTGCACTGCATGATTCAACACAAAATGTCAATGCCGAAAGTGGCAGCTAGAGTATTACAGAGTATTAGAGTATTACAAGAGTATAAGAGTATAAGAGTATTAAAGAGTATTACAGTTATTCAGTTATTACACAGTTATTACCAGTTATTACACAGTTATTCAGTTTATTATTAGTTATTACAGTGACACCTTACCATTTACACTAATTATTTCCACGGCTATGATTATGCAATGTCAAGATTGCCAAGAATCATCATACCTGGGATGGCGCACCATGTGACGCAGAGAGGGAATCGTCGTCAACGGGTATTTTGGGTTAACGATGATTACGGTCTTTAGAGCCTGCGCATAAATTAAAAATCCCCGAGTCAGGCCCAAGCAAAATCCAGGAAAAATCTAACGCCATCGGCAATGGATGACTGCCAACCACAATAACATTACTAAACTTAAGGTTTACGCGCTAATTTTCATACAATCACCGAGTTTTGGACAAACCTATCCCTGGGCTTGCGTTTTCTTCTGGTTAATCTTGCCTTCAGTGAAGGTGTCGTATGAGTAAGTGATAGGCGATCATCGTCTTATCCAAGTAGGCTTGGAACGATTCATTCCCTCGTTTGCTCAGACGGTCATCACCCAGGTCACACTTTAAGCGTTTTATCATCCGCTCAACCGAGGGCCGGCGGCTCATGATGGCTTTAAACCGCTTGGCCATGGGGGGATCGTTTGGGTTGATAGGCGGCAGGGTATCAAATGAAACCGTTATCGTTCGCCCGGACTGGTTTGAACGGTTACAACAATCGCCTCGTTGCCTGCAACTGACACAGACGGATAGGCCATCATCCTGGCGCGGTGCTTCATAGATGAATTTCTCGCTGTCGTATCGAATGCCTTTGTAGTCCAGTTCATGACCGGCTAAGCAAATGGCTACGCCATAGGGGGTAATCTTCTCTATCCCGCGCGGCAGATCTTGCGTGGCGGGTTTTGAACGCCGGGGGTTAAAAGAGGCCTTCAGTTCGACACCCAAGTCATCTTCGAATTGCGCTTTCAGATCGGCATCATCACAGGCGCTATCATAAAGCACGCGTTCTATTGAGGCGGTAAGCTCTGGGTAGCGCTCAAAGACATCCTTGGCATAGGAGAGAAAAGTCTGACCATCGTGGCTGGCGGCATCCATGATGGCCACGGCGTCCATGGCGATGCCTTGTTTCGGCAGACCGATAACGCTGGCTTTATGGCCCCAGTACATCTTCGTCTTGGATTTGACGACCGTTCCCGCTCCGTCATCACTCAGTTCCCAGTCGTGGGGACAGCTTGACCAATCATCGCAACGACATCCTTTGGTCGGCTTCGATTGAGACTTCTTCTGGAGATTCCCTTTCTCGTCTTCATACGTGAGCGTTTCAAAACCCGAGTAGACGTGGTAGTGGGTCGTATCGCCAACCAGCTCATTTTGGCTATATCCGGAATTCGCAACACATGATCATTAACTCTGGTCTGACTATATAGTGATTTCAGGTACGTTCATACTGTACGAAATTTCGATGGAATGTGTACAGGTATATCCACATCCCCAGCGGTCAAGTAAATCATGTCAGCGAATGCGTCCAATGTACGGAATCCGCTGGCTCTGTTCTTGACGATTTTGACAATTCGGTTGAGGCCCTCGGCAATTGCATTTGTCAGGCCCGTGTCGATGAATGCCAGGATTCCATCGTAGTGCCGTTGTACGGTCTCCACGAACTTTTTCATTGGCTCCAGGCGGCTTCTCCTTACCGCTGTCATCCAGCCCTTGAGGAATCGTTCCGCAGCCCAGCGTGCATTGTAGTTCCAGAAACGTTCAAACTCGTCTTTCAGGCACCATGCTCTGTAGATTCGCCTGTTGCCTTTATCCAGAGCTCTAAGTGTGCGGGTATCCTTTCTGGAACGGGTAGAGGAATGGCGATACAGAAGCCATCGTAGTCCCTTGAGCGCCTTACGATCACTGACGTTGGCCTCTCGCCACTGCTCTTTGCGAACCTCATCGACAGCGCCGTTCAACGCCTTCACGATGTGAAATCGATCTAGGACCAGAGCAGCATTGGGGCAATGCGTAGTGATAGCACCGATGTATGCATCGCTCATGTCACAACAGCCCGCAGTGATCTGCCATTTCTGGTAATCACTGAGCATGGTATCGAAGAATTTGTCGATGGTTGCCCTACCTTTCCCTTCTCCAACCCACAGCACGACGGAACGCTCCAGATCGTAAACTAGCGTGGCATACTTGTGTCCCTTGCAATACGATATCTCGTCGATCCCGATTGTTCTCAGGCCCCGTATCCTGTGACCGGCACGGATGCGCTTGATGCATCGATGAAGCTGATCCGAAAGCGTTGAAGCCGATATGTGCAATAGCTCGGCGGCGGCCTTCTGCGTCATCATCTGGCTGTAACGCAACATGACGTACTCATAGCGATAGGTCACGCGAGTATACTGGTCGGCCCAGGGCAGTTGTTCCTCAACACGTCCGTGGGTTGGACATTGGATCTCTCGAGGAGCGTACACGAACCATACTGTCCAACCACCGACGGGAATATCTCTCCACCAGCGCACCTCCGGTCGTACCCTCACTATCTTGCTGCGTCGCCCGCACTGCGAACATTGACAGCCGTTCTTGAATGGCTTGACGGCTATATGCAGTTCATTGCCTCTCTTGAATGCCAGATCTACTGCTTTGAATCCTTTGAACTTCAGTAGTTTTCCGATAACCTTGCCTGTGGCCATAGATTCTGTTTCCTCTGTCTCTTGAATACGTTTGCACGATCAAAAGTACAGATGAATCTATGGTCATTCAACTGCTTATATCCTTTGCGAGATCCGGATAGACCCGATAAAATTCAGGACGATAGACCCGCTCGGCCACTTTGTGCAGATCCAACGGCTGTTGAATCTGGCCCCAGCGCACCATCTGTGTCAACATCCAGAGGGCATGAGAGCGCCAGGGATAGTTCGCGCTGTAACGGCTGAACACGTTGAAATCGGCGCGCTCCACGGGCGCCTGTGCCCTGTCGAACTGGAAGGTGCCCAGCATGGATTTCTCCAGGATCTCCTGCGGGGCGTTCACATAACGGCCCTGACTGAGGATTTCGCAGACCTCCTGCCGATGCTCCGTGTCATCGATCCACTGACAGGCCTTGATCAGGGCGGTCAGTAGCGCCAGATGGGTATTGGGATTGGCCGCGGCCCAGTAACTCGCGACCCCGAAGACCTTCTCCGGATGGTTGTTCCAGATGTCATAGCTGGCCGCCAGGGTATAGCCAAGATCATGGTCCACCGCCATGCTCTTCCAGGGTTCACCGACACAGAAGCCGGAAATCACCCCGGTCTGCAGGTAGTTGGCCATCTGCGGCGGCGGCACCACGGTCAGTTGAATGTCCCGGTCCGGGTCGATCCCGGCAGAGGCCAACCAATAGCGCAACAGGTAGTTGTGGGACGAGTAGGGAAATACGGTGGCGAACATCAGCGGTTTATCCCCCGCCGCCTGGTTCGCCTCAATCACCTTTTTGAGGGCTCGGCCACTGCCGACCAGGGTGTCCAGCGCCGCTTCACCCGTCTCCTGCATGCGCCGATAGAGCGCCTTGGCCACGGTAATGCCATTGCCGTTCAGGTCCAGGCTCATGGAGGTGATCATCGGCACCCCGGGAGTGCTGCTGCAGGCGCTGGCCAGCGGCATGGCCGCCAGCATCTGGGCCCCGTCCAGCATGCCGATGGAGACCTTGTCGCGAATATTGGCCCAGGAATTTTCCCGCGAGAGCTCCACCTGCAGCCCCTCCGCCGCGAAGAAGCCCTTCTCTTTGG
Source organism: uncultured Gammaproteobacteria bacterium (assembly GCA_963716875.1). Classification (GTDB taxonomy): domain Bacteria; phylum Pseudomonadota; class Gammaproteobacteria; order Chromatiales; family Chromatiaceae; genus JASJBU01. Next base: position 50,133 of record CAVQUR010000006.1, on the reverse strand, counting down.
CGATCACCAACGGGGCGCAGTCGGTCAGGGGCATGAAGCCCAAGGTCAGCTCGCGCTTTTCCAGGTAGCGGCTCGGCAAGGGGCTGAGCGGATTGTATCCAGGCTGACAGATCGACTACACTGGCATCCGGGACCGGCTCCTGGTCAGCTATTTCCTCTATTATCGCTCCCGCCTCGTCCGGGGCATGATGCCGTTCGTGCAGAAACCTGACCACTTCCGCCCGATAGTGGTTGTAGGTCGGGTTCTCCGCCAGCGCCAGGCGATTGCGGGGCTTCGGCAGGTCGATGTTGAGGATCTCACCGATGGTGGCCGACGGACCGTTACTCATCATGATGATCCGATCGGACAGCAGCACCGCCTCGTCCACGTCATGGGTGATCATGATCACCGTGTTGTTGAGCCGGGCCTGGATCTCCATCAGGGAGTCCTGCATATGGGTGCGGGTCAGGGAGTCCAGCGCGCCGAAGGGTTCGTCCATCAACAACACCTTGGGCTCCATGGCCAGGGCCCGGGCGATGCCGACCCGTTGTTTCATGCCGTCGGAGATCTCATCGGGCTTGCGATCCAGGGCATGGGACATGTGCACCAGATCCAGATTATGCAGGGTCCATTTGTGCCGCTCCCGCCTGGTCTTGGTCTTTTTGAAGACCTGATCCACCGCCAGACGTACATTGTCGTAGACGGTCAGCCAGGGCAGCAACGAGTGGTTCTGGAACACCACCGCTCGATCCGGACCGGGCTCGGTCACTTCCTTCTCCTCCAGGATTACCCCGCCCTCGGTCGTCTGCAGCAGGCCCGCGACGATGTTCAACACGGTCGACTTGCCGCAACCGGAGTGGCCGATCAGGGAGATGAACTCGCCCTGCTGGACCTTCAAGTCCACATCGTTCAATACGTTTAACGGACCGTTATCAGTCGGAAAGGTGATACTGATGTGGTCAATGTTCAGATAACTGCTCATGCTCTATTTCCTGCGTAGGTTGGGGTGAGGAACGAACCCCACTGATTCTCTTCCTGTTGGGGTTCGCAAGCTCACCCCAATCTACGTTTATCCGACCGACGGGTTAGCGCAACACCGCGTTCTTGTCCCAGCTGAACATCCGCTGCAGCATCAACATGCCGCGGTCCAGCAGGAAACCGATCAAACCGATCACCAGCACCGCCACCATGATGCGCGCCAGGGAGTTGGAGCTGCCGTTCTGGAACTCGTCCCACACGAACTTGCCCAGACCCGGGTTCTGCGCCAGCATCTCGGCGGCGATCAGTACCATCCAACCGATGCCCAGCGAGAGGCGCAGGCCGGTGAAGATCATCGGGATCGCCGAGGGCAGGATGATCTTCACCGTCTTGGTGAAGGCGTTGAGGCGCAGCACCCGGCTGACATTGATCAGGTCCTTGTCGACGCCACTGACTCCCACGGTGGTGTTGATGATGGTGGGCCAGAGACAACAGAGGGTGACGGTGATCGCCGAGGTGAGAAAAGATTTGGAAAGCATCGAGTCATTGCTGACATACACCGCCGAGACCACCATGGTCACCAGGGGCAACCAGGCCAGCGGCGATACCGGCTTGAAGATCTGGATCAGGGGATTGATTGCGGTGTACAGCGTGGCGCTCATGCCGCAGACAATACCGATCGGGATGGCGATCAACGAAGCGACGATGAAACCGGCCATTACGGTCCACAGGCTGGTGAGGATCTGATCGAAGAAGGTCTCCTTGCCGGTATATTTCCGTTCCTGCAGCTTGTCGATACGCTCCTGCGGCTTGCCCTCGGCGATTGCCTTGTCGACGCGCTGCTGCATACGTTCATAAAACGCATCCGCCTTGACCCGCTCCGCCTGATGTTCTTGGTAGAGGCTGACGCTCTGCTCCCAGACCTTGCCGGGTCCCGGCAGTACGCCCAGGGAGGTCTCGACATTCTTTGCCCCGACACTCCAGAGCCCGAGAAAGACCAACAGTGCAATAATCGGTACCAGCAGATTTTTGATCAGCTTGGCGATGGCCCTACCAAACTGCTCACTGGCCATTCCGGTGAGAAACCGATCCAGTAGCGGCAGATTGAAGCTTTTCGATGTGATTGTGTTGCTCATCTCTCAACTCTCTGTTTTGTAGGAGCGGCCGATGGCCGCGAAGCGTCGGTGGTTGATCGATCGCGGCCATGGGCCGTTCCTACAGCTGTGTTAAAGCTTGTCGTTGCCCTTGAACACCGCCTGCTGGTTCCAGGGTTCACCGACGCAGTAGCCGTAGATGGTGCCCGCCTCCAGGGTCGCCGGCATCTGCGGCGGCGGGGTCACGGAAAGCAAGGCATCCGCCTTTCAGCTGGCCGGTGATATCGCCCTTGTGTGGCGCATAGTAGCCCGGGTTGATGCCGCCGGCGGCGAGCCAGTATCGCAGCTCGCAGTTGTGGGTGGAGACCGGGAAGACCATACCCATCTTGCAGGGCTTGCCCTCCTTCTTATACTGCTCCACGACGGGTTTCAAGGCATCGGCCTTGTTCGGATGCTGGGGCTTGCCGTCTGCCTGTTTCGGCACATGGGGCTTCATCTGCTTCCAGATCTCGTAGGAGACGGTGATGCCGTTGCCGTTCAGATCCATGCTGAATGGTGTGATAATATACGCTTTGGTGCCGAAACCGATGGTGGCCGCCAGGGGCTGACCAGCGAGCATGTGGGCACCATCCAGCTGGCTGTCGATGGCGCCGTCCAGCAACACCTTCCAATTAGCCTGAGCTTCCAGGGAGACATACAGGCCTTCGTCCTCGAAGTAGCCCTTCTCATAGGCAATGGCCAGGGGCGCCATGTCGGTCAGCTTGATAAAACCGAACTTCAGATCCTCTTTTTCCGGTTCGCCAAGTTCCGCCACGGCGGACATCGAGACGAGCACCAGACCCATGCTCACGCCCAGCACCGCCAGGATCCGCTGCAGACACTTCGTGCGTCTCACGCTTGCTACCTTTACATTAAACATTTGTTCTAGACCTTTTCGATTTCTTCGCGACACCACTGAGATAAATCCGCGGCAAAAAAAAACCCACCTCCAGACTGGGGGGGAGAGTCGTCTGGAAGTGGGCGCCGTTGCCCTCTGCTGACCTGCAGTGGTCGAAAATTTAGCCTAGTCAGCCCGCCATCTTCGATGTCCGCCATTGGACTTACCCAGCTGGGTCAAGAGGCTTGCTTGAAAAAATAAACGCAATCGGCATGCCAAAAAAATAAGGCCGAGTGCGGACGCTACTTGCCTATGTTATTACATCTCTATGTAATACATGATTATTTTCCCAGCAGAAAAGAATCTAAAGCCGCTCAATGATCCCTATGCGCAGGAGCCAGAACCTTGCGTCATACCCCACCCGCGTGCACTTTTCATGTGCATGGCATTGCGGGGACACGGGTCTTTTCGAACATTCATGGTGCAGAACGCCCGATCCGCCGAGACGGCCTAGCGGGCCAACTGGCTGGCCGCCTCGACGATGTTCCTTGCCACCTCGACAATCCTTTTATTGGTATCCATGGCGAGCTTGCGCATCGACCGACAGGCGACCTCTTCGCTGACCCCCCGTTGCTGCATGATGATCCCTTTTGCCTTGTCGACGATCTTGCGGTCCTGCAACTGCTCCTGCGTTCGCTTGAGTTTCGACTCCAGCAGGTTGAACTGCTCAAAGCGGGCAATCGCCGCATCGATGATGGGTCGCACCCGCTTGGCCTGCAGTCCGTCGACCACATAGGCGCTGACCCCCGCCAGGGTGGCCCGTTTGATGGTTTCGATAGTTGTCATCCTGGGAGAACATCACCATCGGTCTCGGCACGCTGGCCTGCACCGACTCCAGACTCTCCAGGGTATCCCGCGCGGGGGCCTCCAAATCGATCAGGATCACATCCGGAATACAGGCCTCCACCGCGGCCAACAGATCTCTGTCACTGGAAATACAGGCCGCCAGGACACAACCCAATTCCTGCAGGGTCAGATCCAGCATGGCTCGACGATCGGGACTGTCGTCCACCAACATCACCCGCAAGGGTTTGTGAGCAGGGTTACTGGAGCATAGCCAAGAGTCACGAGCGATGGACCGGCCAAAACAAGTTGAAATGACCCATCAAGGTCAACGGGCCCTGGAAGCTCTGATGAGAAATCCGAGATGCCAAAGCAAAAAACTTCCGATAATAATTAGATAGATTGACTTTACTTTATCCTACGGCTTTCCCAAACTGCAACCTTTTAGAATCGTCCAACAAGAGGTTTTGAACCCCATGCCCATTGTCGATATGTCCGACATGCTCAACCACGCCTACCGTAACCGATACGCGATTGGCGCCTTCGATGTGGTCAGTATCGATTTCATCGAAGGAGTCATGCAGGCCGCGGAACACTGCCGGGCGCCGGTGATCCTGTCATTGGCCGAATCTCACTTCGAGCACTACGACTTCGAACTCCTGATGGCGGCGGTGGAACAAGCGGCCCAACGCGACAGCGGTGCCCGTTGCCATCCACCTGGATCACGGCGCAACCTTCGACATGGCGCGCCGGGCGATCAACCTGGGTTGCAACGGGGTCATGGTGGATGCCACAGCCGGAGGTTTCGAGGAGAACCTGACCCTCACCCGCCGCATCACCGCGATGGCGCAGGCTTGCGGCGTCACGGTAGAGGGCGAGCTCGGCTATGTGCCTGGGGTGGAGGGCGAAGACGCGGAGCGCCACCCCGGCGAAATCCTCTACACGACCCCGGAAGAGGCCGCCGAGTATGTGCGCGCCACCCAGGTGGATTGTCTGGCGGTCTCCATCGGTACGGTACACGGACGCTTTCAGGGCGAGGCGCAACTCGATTTCGAGCGTCTCGACGCCATCAATACCCGCCTCGGCATCCCGCTGGTGATTCATGGCGGCACCGGCCTGACCGATGCCCAGTTCAGGCAACTCATCGAGCGGGGCGTGGCCAAGATCAATTACTACACGGCGCTTGCCGATGCCGCGGCAGCGACGGTGCGTGCCCGGGTGCAGGAAAACCCCAGGGCCGGTTATACCTCCCAGGTGAAGGATATTCGGCAGGCGGTCAGCAAGGAGGTCATACGCTGTATCGAACTCTGGGGCGGCGCTGGACGCGCCGAGGATCTGCTCCAGTCATGCCGCCCCTGGCAACCGGTCGAGCACGTCATCGTCTACAATGTCGAGGGTGTCTCCGAGGCCGAGGTCGAGGACATGATGGCGGAAGGCAAGCGGGTCCTCGGGGCGATTCCGGGGGTAAGAGAGGTGGTTTGCGGCAGCGCCATACAGACAGAGGCGAGTTACCGTTATGCCTGGCTCGTCCGTTTCGTTCATCCAGCAGTGATCGATTCCTATCGCAACCATCCCGATCACCGGGCGTTTGCCGACAACCGGTTCCGACCCATCGCGGGGAACCGTATCTCCATCGACTTCGCCAGGCCATAATCCCACTTGCACGGATTCTTCACGTAATCCTTAAACCGCAGTTGGGCGGATTCAAGTCACGCTATGACATTGGCTTTTCTGGCTGTCGCTTTTGGTCTTGTACTCCTGGTCTGGAGTGCGGATCGTTTTGTCGAGGGTTCCGCCTCCACCGCCCGGTATTTCGGCATGCCGCCGTTGCTGATCGGCATGGTGATCGTCGGTTTTGGCACCTCCGCACCCGAGATGGTGGTATCCGCACTCGCATCCTTCCAGGGGAATCCCGGCATCGCGCTGGGTAATGCCTATGGGTCGAATATCACCAACATCGCCCTGATCCTGGGGTTGACGGCATTGATCAACCCCATCACCGTACATTCCCAGGTGCTGCGCAAGGAGTTGCCGATCCTCACCCTGGTTACTGCCCTCGCCGGCTGGCAGATCTGGGATGGGGCAATCACCCGCGTGGAGGCCCTGGTGCTGCTGGTGGTGTTCAGCGGTGCTGATGGGCTGGACCATCTGGCAAGGCCTGCAGCACAAAGCCGATGCCATGGGGAATGAAATGGAACAGGAGCTGGAGATCCATGCCATGCCGATCTCCCGGGCGGTGTTCTGGCTCATCACCGGTCTGCTGCTGTTGATCCTGAGTTCCCGTATTCTGGTCTGGGGCGCCGTCGAGATCGCACAGGGATATGGGGTGAGCGACTTGATCATCGGGCTGACCATCGTGGCGGTAGGCACCTCGTTGCCCGAGCTGGCCTCGTCGATCATCGCCGTCCCGCAAAGGCGAGCACGACATTGCCCTGGGCAATATCCTTGGCTCCAACCTGTTCAACACCCTGGCGGTGGTCGGTATCGCGGGTGTCATCCATCCGTTGGCGGTGGGCCCGGAGGTGTTTTATCGGGACATTGCCGTGATGACCGGCTTGACCCTATCGCTGTTCATCATCGGGTATGGATTTCGTGGTCCCGGGTGCATCAACCGTTTCGAAGGCGCGTTTCTGCTGGCCTGTTACCTTGGCTATACGGCTTACCTGGTGCAGAACATCTTCATCCCGTAAAGGTCAGTGCGAGTTTCAACGGCCAGGATCATATCGCAGTCCCACGGTGGTAAGTCCATAGCTACCTGTTCGTCCTTGCCATCGATCATTGTACCCAGCATTGCCCACTGCTATCTTGCATTCAGGACAAAGGCATTGATGGAGCAACCTGGGTCGCCATGAAATGGCTCCTCTACCTGATGGTTCTATGCTGTATTCCCACCTCCGCATTTGCTGAGATCTATAAGTGGATCGATGAACATGGGCATACCCACTATGGCGACTCCTGTCCATTGCCACGTTGTGAAAGTCAGTCGAGCAACAAGCTCTACCGAAACCGACCGACGAGCAAGTTCGACAATCCAAAGAACGCATCCAGAGACTCAAAGAGAGACAACAACGGCTCGAACGGATTCGCAAGGAGAAGGAAGCCGCAAAGCAACGTGAAACAGCAGCCAGACTGAAGGACAGGGTCGAGATCAAGAGGCAGTGCGCCAGCGCACATCAAAACCTGCACAATTTACAAAAGAAACGGCCTGTGTACACCATCGACGACAAAGGCAAGTATATCTTCATTGAAGATGAAGAGCGTGCAGAGGAAATCGAGCGCTTAAAGCTATTCATCGAAAAAAACTGCAAGTAGCCAATGCCGTTGTTGTTCCAATCTGCCGGGCACTATCGGGGCAGAACTCAGGGCGTCAATCCAAAGTGCCTGGCGAACGGCCGTCAATCCGTTGTGGACAGCACTGAACCGACTTTAGCCAGCGCGGGATCCAGAGCCGTAAGCGTAAGCTGTGCGCCAGTGGCTACGGCGGACAACAGCAATCTTTGCTCACCAACCCGGAAGATACGGGATAATGTCGCCATATTGGCCTCATCGTGAACCAAAAGCGACAAGGGTACTGACCCGCCATTGCGCCCAATACGATCCGCAAACAATAACACCATGGCAGAGATTGCAGTGAGTCGGTCGAGATTTTTGGAATTACGACTGGCGGCCAGCAGTAAACCTTGCTCGTCATGCAGGGAAACCGCCCAAAATTGTCCCTTCTCGGCGATCTGATCAAGTAACAGCACCAGGTTGCTGCGGTCGCCGGCGAGCGTGTTGAGGGTGGACAATTCGTAGGCCAGCTGTTCACGCTGCTTCAGCGGTGTCAATGCCTGCTCGACGATCATCCGCAGAGAATCGAATTCCGCATCCCGCTTGTTCAACGGCTCCAACATGCGGTGTACCGCGTCGCTCTGGCTGAGCAGGGCCTTGGTCATTTCAACCAGATCCTTTCTCAAGTCCAATGCGTCGGTATCGTCCTTTACATAATGCGAAATCAGCTCGCGCAAACGCAGCTGTTCCTTGGTCTGTTGCAGCGATTGTTTTTGAAGTTGCGCTCTTGCCCGCAACGCGCGTTTGGCCCCGAGTAGATAACCGGCAATGATAAGTAAACTGGCAGCGCAGATCCCGAGAATTGTTGCCAACAGTATCATTGTATATCTCCATTGTTTGTGGCATTCAGGCATGCCTGGTTACCGTCGATGCGCAGAGTGACGCGACGATTGCGTGCGGACTCGGGCGGGAGTCCTGTGAGTGGCGCGTATTCACCCAGAGCGCGCAATGCCATTTGCTTTTTCTCTATCCCGGCCTTCGCTAAAATTTCGGAAACCGCTTTTGCCCGTCGATGACTGATCAATAAATTGAACTCTTCGGGGCCGGAGGCATCCGCGTGCCCTTCAATCAGTACTTTGGTTTCTGGGTGAAGACTCAACCATTCATGGAGCCTTGTCGCTTTCTCACTCAGATCCAAATCGACAGGACGAATGCCACCATGCTCGAAATCGACGAAAAAGAGAGGCGCGCAAGCTTGCTCTTCGTTGCTGTCGGCGGCCGACCGAGTCGGGCCTGGGGTCGTTGTTTCAGTCGTTTCACTTCCAGTAAATTTACCAACAGTCCCGGCGCTTGTGGCGCCATCGCAACGGGCATTGATGAAGTTTGCCGACCGCCTTCGGTATCTTCCGCTACCTCTGGTTCGTCCGATGTTAACCTTGGCGGCTCACGATCGCTTCAACCGGCGTGGGAGAGATGGTTTCCCTGTCATCATCCGAAGCGACTGGCGACGATTGATGCTCGCCTTCACTCTCTGTCGCAACAGGCGCCTGTTGCACTGCTAACGCTCGATGTTCAACCATTGCCGTCATGGATTCAGTGATCATCGGAGCAGCGATGGTCGCCGGAGATGGCATCGATCCAACCTCATCCTTCACTTCAGGGGCCTCTTGCGTTGTGAGTGTCTCCGCATCGATTGAAGCGGCAGGTTCAACGTTTGATTTCTGAGAAATCATAGCGGGAGGTGGTTCGAGGGTGCGGTTGACGGGCAAAGGTGGTTCCGGGGTGCGCCGTGCAGGGTTCGATTGCACGACCCAAGATTTAACTGTTGCTATTGTCAGGTCTGGGGGCAGTAACAGCCACGCAGTTGCCGCGCTGCCAAGAGTTCCAATCAACAACAGCGCCGCTATGAACCAGATTGAGGTGTTTTCACCCATCAGTTTGTATTGATTCGGAATATCGTCACTTGGCATCTTATTCATTCCTTAGCGAGTTGGGCCGGAGAAGATTCAGAGGTCAACACTTTATTGATGGCAGGTCTCTGATCCTGGCCGCTGGATTCAGTCCGGCGGCAGTTTGAACAGGTCGGCAACCAGATCGACGCCGCACTGAAGCTGCGCACACCAATCGATAAACCGTTCGACCATCTCCTGTCCCTTGAACATGGCCCCATGCTGCGGCGCGATAATCTCTATATCCAGCTCGCGAACCATTTTGGCCCAGGCCCTTAAGGCCACGTTTGATGCCATGTAACGTTTGTGGAAGCCCTCCATGTACTGCAGGTGGTCATCGAAGTCCGCCACGTATATGTATTCATTGCCTAAGGAGGCTCCCAGATCCCCACTGTAAAGAATCTTGGCGATAGGATCGTAGATTTGAAAATTGCCTGGACTGTGCAGAAAGTGCGCCGGGATTACCGTTAAACGGGAACCAGCAAGATCAATCACCATGCCTTCGTCCGGAATTGGGTTGAGCCGATGCTCGACGAGATGATCTATTCCGAAATGGGGTATAAAGCGAATCCAAAGCTTCGAAATGTAAGCTTCCGCATCTGTCGTCATCAGCCAGCCATTGACTGCTGCGACGATATCGGGATCTTGATGAGACAGAAAGATATATCGGAGATCGGTACCGCCCAGGATCGACATGGTCTCCAACAGCACTTTGCTGTATATCTTGTGACCACCAGGATCAAGGATCATCCCGGCCTCTTTATGCACAATCACATGCTGATTGGCCTGGACCGCAAGCCCGCCAAGGCCGAAATCTTCCAGCAATACATTTTTGTGTGTAGCGTCTTCGTAAAGCACTGTATCGGGCATATTGTTTCCTTATATATCACGATAGGGTTCGCACAGATACGCATGGTAGCCTTGGTTGCCCCGGTACTTCGGTTTGCAGAAAACTGTTGTTATGCGACCAAAATAAATCACGGAGCGCAAGGCTCGCAAAGGCAGGACTTGCCCGCACTGTTTTAAAGTCACGCCCCGCAACTGTCGTTGGTCGAGTCCGGCGTAGAATGTGCGATAGTTTTTCAAGTTGGGGTATTGGTATGCCACAAGATTTGTTTAATGGTGGAGATTGCTTCACGCATGTCAAAAAAAATCATCCCCAGCTTCGCGTCTTCGTTGGCCACGACCAACAACAGCACACCACGATCGGCTTTGACCATTACAGCATAACCTCCCTCTCCCCGGACTATGACTTCTGTAACATCACCGCGCTGCAACTCGAAGGAAGCGCGTGTTCCGAGACTGAGGATCGCTGCGCTCATGCCGCCGATGCGGGTGTCGTCGAATTCTGGCGGTAAAGCGCTGGCAATGGTAAGACCATCTTCTGAGATCAAGGCGGTTGCTACGACGTCCGGAGATCGAGTCTGTAGATATTTGAGCACCTTGTTGAGACTTGTTGTTCTGTCCATGGGTACCTCCCCTTCTATTTTTATTTGACGACTTGTCGATTCTCCCTTTATTGAATGTTGGAGCCGACAGCTGCGTCATCCTCACTTTGCTTGTCACTCGAGCCCCTAGAAAAGAGTATTTGTGGACGGTCAACGAGCCCGATCAGTCACCGATTCAATCCCGTGGCAGCGAAAATAAGGTTCCAAAGGTTACGTAACATAAATCGGTAAGCCGCTATTCCTTCTTTTTGAACATATTTTTAGGAACTTATTGTCCTACCCTTCAGCCTCCGAAATTTTACCCCGTCCAACTGCCGATACTTTGGGTTTGGGGTCGGTACTATGCGTGTCAATCCAGCGACCCCTTGCGGCTCACACCCGCAGGGAGCTTTACCCAGCAGTGATCCAACTGACGGCCCTGCCGTTCTTGAAAACGGGCCTGTCATTCTCTGTAAAGTTGCGCCTTTTTACCCGAGGGGGACTTCCTTTCAGGCGACTGGAATCAACTGGGCAACTCTGAATCCATCAATATGCATGCTGACCGTTGAGCAATGCCCGGCGCACGCGACAAAACGGGAAACCTGTCCGCCGGAGAGGGTTACGCCGATCGGCCGACAGGGTATTGGCGAAGCTGTTGAAGCGGCTCGGCAGTTCACGCCACTGTCCGTCGCGCAACTGCCAGAGGGCTGAGTCCCTGGCTCTTCATCGATGTCTCCGAGTTCATGCTGAATCGAACTCTGTTGCAGGTAATCGAGATCGAGATCGACCCTGACGGTTTGCAGCGGGCGTCTTGAGATCCAGAAACCAGCTGCGCCGCACAGCAGTCGCTCGCGTCTGAAACCTGGAGGCAACAGCTCCGGTGCCTGTTCGCTCATCACCTCCAGACGCACCCGGGCGGGTTGCGGCAAGGCCGGAAAATGGAGCAGGCCCAGAGGGTCGCGCCAGCCACTCGTCGGCGGGCACCACCCAGGACTCGCCGGCGGGGAGGTCCACATTCTGCGTCAGCGACGAGCGGCACCTGCTGCGGATACGCATCCAGCAACAGGGGATAGTTGGAGCCGGCCATCCAGCGTGCGGTGCCGAAGGGCGAGGGTTCGATCAGCAGCTTTTTCAGATGGTGATAGCGCATCAGGCCATACCAGCGCAGCGCCTCGCTATGCGTCTCCGCCGCGTCCGGCGGGTCCGTTGCGGTATCGCTCGCGCGCCAGGTCGCCGGCAATGATCCGTCTCGAGCTGCGAGATCCGGGCGAGCAACCGCTGCGGCGAGAACCAGCCGAAGGCGGCATCGGGTGGCACCGGCATCCCGCGCCAGCCCCAGCACATGGGCCATGCGCGCCCGGTAACGTCTGCATCAGCGCCGGGTTCTGCAGGGTCTTGTCCTTCAGCACATGCGGCACCCCGAGATCGGGTGGATTGAGATAGTAGAAGCTGTCGTTGAGGATGTTTTGCGGAAACGGCAACACCGGATCGGCATTGCGGCCGAAGCTGAGATCGTAATCCCAGGGCATCACCGACCAGCGACCGCCGGCAGGGCCGCGATGCAGGAAGTAGTTCTTGTTGTAGGTATCGCCATTGCTGACGATGGTGTTGACCACCAGCCAGTCGAGCACCGTATCCAGCTTGAAATGGCTCTCCAGATAAGCTGTCGAAGTCGTCCACCGGGGTCGCCGCCAGCTCCTCCACCAGGGTCTTCAACGGGGCATAACCCGCCTCCCGTGCGGCGGGGGGAGAGAGATTGAACCAGCACTCCTGCAGACGCGGCAGATTGGCCATGGAAAGATCACCGCAGAAAAACCTGTCGTCCGGATGGAACAGCAGGCCGCCGGCGCCCAGTCCCTGGCGTTCGAAGGTGGCGTCGGTGATCCATTCGAACAGCAGGAACAGGCCGATGGTAACGGCCGTTGATGGATAAGCCGCACATAAGGCGACCTCCGGGGAGGGCATCCCCAGCGCGGCAACCAGATCCCAGGCGAGCCACTCGCGCATCTGTGACGGATCGGTGGCCATGGCGTTGAGGGCGAACTTTTTCGCTGCCCTGCCAGCTGCCCCCATCCGCCAGTTTCACCACCAGGGATTTCTTCAGAAAATTGCGGGTGAAGCTCCCCTTCACCTCCACCCGGCCGGGCAGCGGGCGGCCATCCTGCCAGGATGCTCATGGCAAAGGAGGACCTGTCCTGCGGCTCCTTGCGAAACAGCACCTCCGCATCCAGCTCGTCCATACGCAGATTCAGCTCATGGATGACCGGCAGCTCGAGGCTGGGCATCAGGGCTGTCCCCGGTAACTTTGCTGGGCGGGCCAGTCCGGTAATCTCCAGGGCCTGGGCCGGCAGGCAACAGAGCCACAACGCGTGAAAAAATCCAGACGCATAGAACAGTATCCAGTAATGCATGGTTCAATCCCAGGATTGAGAGAATTCCAGCTTCAGGGTGGTGTCCTGGCTGGTGTTGCGGCCCCACAGGGCCTGTTCCAGCGCCAGCCCCAGACTGGTGTCGCGGGTCAACTTGCGGGTGAAACCGGGCGCCAAGCGTAAGCTTGTCGTAATCGATCGACTTGCGGCTGCTGATGATATCGTCCGCGCCGGCGCCGTCTCCGCCGATGGCGTAGTGGCCGCTGAGCCAGGTCTTGAAACGCCATCGTCACTCAACCGGCGCCGCCAGTTCAGCTCGCCCCACAGTTCCCGGCCGGCCCCTTCCGCCCACAGCGTCACGCCAATTCCCCAGCCCCAGACCCCCTGGGTCACTTCCGTAAAGGGCTTTTCGTAGGGGTCGTCTCGATAGCTGCGAAACAGCCCCGCCTCGATGCCGAACAGGCCACTGCCCGGCTTGCGTCGATCCAGCCGATCGCCATTCACCGGGATGATCGCCGCCAGTTCCCAGGTATAGCCATTGCGGAAGGGATCGACCCGACCCCGCATGCCGAGTTTCACATCGGGCACGCCAACGGCACTCTCGGTCCCGCACTGGTTGCGTTCGAAGGCGGTCGAGGCGAACAGGGTGCGGTAGTAGGAGTAGCCGTATTCATAATGCAGGGTGGCGCGCCAGTCGCGGCTGGTGCAGCTGTCCTGCTGCAGCTCGCGCCGATCATCCCAGTAGCTGTCCGCCTGGGACAGGGAGAGACTGGCATACAGGCTCTGCTCGCCCCTCGGACAGCATCCAGTCACCGGCCTGCAGTCGCCAGGGCAGGGCCAGCAGCAACAAGAGTAGACGAAACCTCATCGACATCTCCCCGACCAGCGGCAGGCGAGCACCTCGCTCCGCCGGTTTGTTTTGCGGCGTAAAGCCGTTGTCCTGCGTCGCCGCCGGCGGCCGGATCGCTGTGACCAGGCCCAGATCAGCACGCCTTCCAACCAGTCCACCGAGAGGGCGTCCAGCCAGCAGATCGAGCACCTGCGCCTGCAACTGCAGATCGACCGCCTGCTCGTCCTCCGTCAGGTCCTGCCAGGCCCAGGGACGCAGTGTCGCCCGACTGCGCGAGGCGATACCGACCTCCGCCACCCAGACCGGCACCGGCAGACCGCGGGCGGCTTCGCCGCAGCTCCTGCAGAGTGTTGCGAATCTGTTGCGCGGCCTGCCCTGGGATCCTCTCCCAGGATCGGAAACAGGGTCACCCCCGCCGCATCGAGGCGCTCCCAGAAGGCGAACTCCCGCAAGCCCTGCGATACCGTGGGCGACATAACTCAGACGGCCGGGATAGACCTGGCGCAGGCGTTGGATCAGTCCCAGCCACTGAGGTTGACGGGCCGACCGCTTCAACTCCGTGCCGATCACCAGCATCTCGACCTCCTCCTCTGCCGCGAGACGGGCCAGTTCTCCAGGTGGTCGCCATAATCGGCAAACCAGACGATCCCAGTCAGCCGGCTGCGATCTCGCCGGCCCAGCTCCCCGGCACCAGGATCTGCGGCTTCAGCACCACCCGCATCTGCAGCGCCTTGGCCCAGCGGATCGCCTGGCGCAGGCCTGGGCAGATCCATGCCGCCGGCGGGCTCCATGTGTCACCGAGACGGGGGACGGCTGTTGCAGAAACGGCACCAGGGCCAGGGTGTTGGCGCCCAGCTCGCGCAGGCGCCGGATCGATTCACCGGTCGCCTCCTGCCGCGAATGCCACGGCGTCGCTCTGCAGCAGATTGGCGCCCTGCATCCTGTCGTCGGTGCGGCTGCAGGCGGAGAGCATCAGCAGCGGCCAGCAACCGTCCATGTCTATTCCCGCTCCGCTTTCACTGTTCGACTCGCATCTGACGATAGACTTTCCAATCCCGGCCCCGGTAGATCAGAGCGGTAACCCGGCAGGCCTTCCCGATAGAGTTCCGGGTAGTGCTGTGTGACACGGTCCGTATGGGCCCAGCGCTGCCGCGGATTGCTCACCACGATCTGCGGCCACGGCCGGATCGGCCCGCTGCAGCGCCAGTTTGAATTCCGGCATATAGGAGAGCACCAGACCTTTGGTATCACCACGCGCGGCAATGATGCGATAACCCGCCCGCTCATCCAGCAGGGTCGGCAGTCGATTGGCGGCGCAGAAAGCGTCCCAGATCGCGCTCCTCCTCATAGGCCGCAGCCGGCTCCTGCCCGGTCAACGCCAGGCGCCATTGCAGCATGTCCCGGGAGGGATACCAGTAGAACAGCAGGCCGCCGGCCAGATCCCCGAGCAGCAGGAAACCGGCCGCCAGGGTCTTTTGCCGCAGAGTTGCGCGGGGCAGCAACAGCAGACCGACCATGGCAGCCGGCATTGAGCAGGAACAGCATCTCGACCGGATGGCCGATGAAGTAACTGCTGGTGCTCACCCCGACCGCCAGCACCGGCACCAGGAAAAAACTCAGCACCCCGCGCCGCAGCCGGGGCGAACGCCAGACCACGACGGCCTGCCAGATCATCCCTGGGAAAGCTGCAATCGCCAGCAGCAGGGCGGTAAGGGTCGGCGCCACCCAGCTCCCGCCGAAATTGACCAGCCATGGGCTCTCCCCGCTGTGCAGCAGTTCGCCCAGAAAGGAGGAGTCGGAGACGGTGAGAAAGGTCCGGGCATCGCCGTGAAAGATCCAGTTGAGATAGAACCAGGAGGCGACCGCCAGCGCCACCGGCAGGCTGATCACGAAAAACACGCTGAGTGGGGACTCCCGCAGCATGCTCGGCGGCGCCACCAGCGGGATCAGCGGCACGAAGGCCACGCACCAGAAAGAAGGTCCGTTCATCGACGAAAAAGTAGCCGGCCAGGGCGCTGGCCAGCATGATGATGGCGCGGGAGTCCCGCTGCAGCAGGGTGCGCAGCACCGCGAAACAGAACAGATAGTACATCAGCAGGCTCAGGGCCTTTTCGCTGCCGTTGGTCACGGCCCACAGAAACAGGGGATTCGCCGCGGCCAGCAGCAAGCAGCAGGGCGCGGGAGCGCGCGCCATAACGCTTCAGGCGCAGGTGGTAATTCCAGATCGCCAGCAGCAGGCCGCCGCACAGCACCGACAGCAGATAGGGGGCGGCCGGGGTCGCCAGCCCGGGCAGGTAATAGAAGGGCGCGAGCAGATAGATCGGCACATGGGGGTGCATCAGGCCGATATATTCCAGATGCACCTCGCTCGCATCCAGCACCGTGAGCAGCTTGCTCCAGCGCAGCAGGGCGGAGTCATTCAGGTAGTGGTGTCCGAGGAGCCACGCGGCCAGCCCGCCCAGCAGCAGGCTGGGCGCCAGCGAACGACCAGAGGCTGGCCGGACTAATCTTGCGTGGACTGGAGATCATGGTGCTCGAAGCTGCTCAGGCCATGCCGGGTCTTCTCCCAATAGAACGGATTGTGGATCAACTGCCAAAGGGCCTTGTAGGCGGCGATGGACATCAGCACCCAATAAAAGGGCACCGTGATCGCATAGGGGATCAGCCGGTAGTAGCGGCGCTTGAAGGCCCCCAGGGCCGAGACGTAGATAAAGAAGCCATTGCCGAACAGCAGATTGAACAGGCTGATATAGAGCAGCGCCGGGGGAAAGATCACGTCCAGCGCCTGAGTCTGGGTGAGCAGCCAGACCAGGTACATGCCAAACAGCCAGGGGCGTCAGCAGGGCATTGACCACCGTGCCGCCGACGAAGAACTGAAAGCCCCAGAAGCCCACCCGCCCAACCGAACGGTAGAACGCGGCGGGCTTGCGCATGTGCACCAGGTAGGTCTGCATATAGCCCTTGATCCAGCGCGAACGCTGGCGCACCCAGTTGCCGATATGGTTATTGGCCTCCTCGAAGGTGGTGGAGTTGACCACCCCGACCCGGTAGCCCAGCTGGGTGATGCGCACCCCGAGATCTGCGTCCTCCGTGACGTTGAAGGGGTCCCAGGCATCCACCTCCCGCAGCACCTGCATCTGGAAATGGTTGGAGGTGCCGCCCAGCGGGATCGGCACCCGCAGGGCCTCGAGGGCCGGCAGATAGAAATCGAACCAGAGCGAGTACTCCATGGTGAACATGCGGGTGAGCCAGTTTTCGTCCTTGTTGAAGTAGTTGAGACGCGCCTGGATGCAGGCGGTGTTGGCGGGGGAGTTGCGGAAGGCCGCCACCACCCGTTTCAACTGGTCCGCTTCCGGCTTGTCCTCCGCATCGTAGATGGTCACGAGCTCGCCACGGGCGAAGTTCAGGGCATAGTTGCAGGCCTTGGGTTTGGTCTTCGGCATGGAGTCCGGCACGCGGATGATCTCGAACATGCTCTCCAGACCCAGGGCCTTGGCCGATTCGATGGTCTCCTGGTCGTCCTCCTCCAGGATCAGTTTGATGTCGAGTTTCGAGAGCGGGTAGTCCATGCGCCGCAGGGCGCTGCTCAGGACCGGCAAGGTGGCCGGCTCCCGGTACATGGGCACCAGGATGGTGTAGGTGGGCAGATCGGTATCGTCCAGCTCCGCCACCATCTGCTCGGTGACCTTGACGTCGATCCGGTGATCGCCACCCACCCAGACCAGGATGACCCGCAGGCCGAAATTGACGATCAGAAACAGGCTCACCAGGATGTTGAGCCCGATCAGGGTGGGCAGGGGCCACAGCGCCAGACAGAGCAACAGCAGATAACCGACCAGACTCATGCCGGCCAGTTGGGGAAAGGTGAAGACCAGCCGCGCCGAGCGCTCGGGCATGCGCTCGGCGAGTTCGTTGACCGCCTGCTCGCTCAGATAGTCATCCTGGTTATGCTGCAGCAACCAGATGATGTCGAATTTGGAGGTGATGACGAAGTCGACCATCGCCCCCCAATGCTCCCGCGCGAAGGCCTCGACCCGGGGCCCCGGGTCCGCGGTGGCGAGCAGCATGCGCCCGTCCTGCTGCTTCCAGGGTAGCACCAGCAACTCCGTATACTGGGGGATATCTGTACGGCGGATCAGCTCCGGTGTGGGTCGCTGGTCGAGCAGGTTGACGAAGGGCCGGCCATAATGGTCCGCGAGCGCGGTGTAGAAATCCAGCGCCCTGACCCAGCCCTTGGCGAGCACGATATCCCCGAGCCGCGAGCCCCAGCGCCGCTGCAGGGCCAACGCCTCCTGCAGCTGGTCCCCGTTGAGCAGCCCGCGCTCCAGCAGAATCCCGCCAAGCTGCCTGCTGCTGTGGAAGACGCCGGCCAACTACTTACCCTTTCTCCAGATTTCTGTGCTGGCGGGCCTTGCCGTAGAGATGGACCAACAGCAGCGTCAGCAACAGCCAGCCCAGGGCGAGCAGCCAGAACCGGTAGCGACCCAGATGGTCGAACCACTGCTGATATTCCGGGTAGTCGATGTGGCTGACCTCCCAGTAGTCGGGATTGAGCGTCAGCAGCACGCCCTTGGCATCGGAAAAGGCCACCGCATTGTTCTCCAGCACGATAGGCCGGTCAAGCGGCGCCGGCGCACCCGTCTTTGCCAGAATCCACAGGCCATGGCTGGGGCCCGCCCGCACCAGTTGCGAAATGGTCAGATAGGGCAGCCGGTCCACGTCCAGCAGAGTCTCCTGCTTTCTGTTGAGCACCTGGATGCGGCCCCGGTCGAAACGCACCCCGGCATCCCCGACCGTCAGATCGGCATCCCCCAGCAGCATGAAGGGTCCGGCCGGCTCGAGCGGTTCAGCCGGCGTCATAGAAACGGATGCGCTCGGCCTCCAGAGGATAGTCGTTGTATTTGAAAAAGTTGGCCAGGAAACCCAGGTTGGCACCGCTGTTCGTCGCATCCGGCCGGGGCACATAGAGGTCGAAGCCGTTGGCGAACCAGGCATGCAGATCCCGAAACTGGCGCGGCGTCTCGACCTGTTGCGATACCACCAGATAACTGTTGGAGGTGATCTGCACCGGATAGGCCGGCGGCTCGGTCTGGCAATCGCCGCTGATCAGATTGCGCTGCACGACGAGATAGAGGTCGTTGTGTCCCGGCTTGGCGTCGTGCTCGGAGAGAAAGATCGTCATTGATTGGGCAGACCGTCGTTCGGCAGCGTCGCCACCTCCTGCAGGGTGCCGTTCAGAAATGCCTGCAACATCAGCGGGGTCTCGGTATCGCTGGGACTGGAGATCATTTCCAGATGCAACACCGCGGGTCGCAGATCCCCGGCCAGTACGGAGGGCGAGAGGGGAAGATGCCAGCCGGTGCTGCGGCTGACGTAGCGGGTCGACAGATCCAGCCCCAGACGCTCGAGAGGAATCGCGAGACTGCCGTCGAGCTCCAACCTGCCGTCCGGCGTACCTGGTGACCAGCGCATCGTAGGCGGCTGCCCAGGGTCAACTGCCGCCATGAGGGGCCGAACAGCTCCGTCGGCAGGCTGGTGAAGGGTTCGGAGAAGACCACGGCCTGGCGGTCCGGCAGCGACAGCAGATAGGCGTCTTTGCCCTGGCGGCAACGGGATGGCATCGACTCCATAGGTCGTCCGCAGCTCCTCGCTGGCCAGATAGCGTTCGTAGAGCGCGCGTTCCAGGGCCTCGGGGGTCGGCGATGATCAGCTCCCCCAGCTCCGGCAAAGGCACAAACTCGACCTGCTTGCCGTCCTGCTGCAGCCGGCGGGCCAGCAACAGGGCATTGGCGAAGGCCGGCTCGCTGAGGGCTGCCGGTATCGAATGCGCACCCGTTGCGGCAGGATGTCCCAGGCCTCCCGCAGGCTCTCCGCTTGCGGCTTGAGCGGCATGCGCAGACCGCTCGCGGGCCGCAGGTGCAGGTAATTGATCTTCAACCGGTCATTCAGACAACGGTCCCCGTTCATCAGCAGGGAGGCCTTCACGGCCACATTCAGGTAGGCAAAACGCTGCAGCTCGGTCTGGCTCAAGGTGATCGCCAGCCGGCCCTGGGAGGCGTCCCGCCCCAGATGCCGGGCGATCATGGGGGCGCCATTGACATCGACCCGCAGCATGGAACGGGCATCCAGTTGCGGCGAACTCTCGTAGTCGATGATCAGCTCACCCGCGCCGGTGACCGCGCTGCGCGGTACCGGAAAGTGGAAGATCTGCGCATGGTCCGGCTGCAGGCCTTCAAAGGTGTAACCGCTCTCGTAGCCCAGTTCCGCCAGGGTGGTGGAGGCGAGATCCGCCTCCGATGTAACTACCTCATCAGCGGCAACGGCAAGCCGTAGAGCAGTCATCATGCAGCAAAAGCATTATTTTTGTTTTCACGAAATTTCCATTCCTTGTGAAGTCATGGGCAAACGACCAGGGTACATACAACTTGCCAGAAACTTTCCCCGTTGGAATATACCGCACAGAAAAGTCTTAAGCTTCCTGAAATTGTATACAATGCTAACCTGGCCTCAATTTCTAGCCGATTTACTCACAAGATCGGACTCCATCCGGGTAATCGGGTGTCGATGGATCTACCTTGACGTGAAATCCAAAGAGGCTGAGATGACTCTTCTACTGAGTTTTGTAATTATTGACATGCAAATTAGACGCGAACAGACCTTCTGAATGACCCGGAGACCATCCCAGATGAAGTCCATGCAGCAGTTGCTCGACATCATGGCGCGCCTGCGGGACCCGGCCGACGGCTGTCCCTGGGACCTGCGCCAGACCTACAGCACCATCGTCCCCTATACCCTGGAGGAGGCCTACGAGGTGGCAGACAGCATCCAGCGGGGCGATATGCGGGAACTGCGCGACGAACTCGGTGATCTGTTGTTTCAGATCGTCTTCTACAGTCAGATTGCCCGGGAAGAGGGGCATTTCGATTTCGACGAGGTCGTGCGCGGCATCTGCGACAAGATGATCCGCCGCCATCCGCATGTCTTCGCTGACGCACCGTATCAGGGCGATACCCAATTGCGGCAGGCCTGGGAGCAGCAAAAAGCGCTAGAGCGGGCGCAACACAGTACCGCGGAAGTAACCAGTCAGTTGGAAGGCGTGGCGCGCGCCTTGCCGGCCCTGATACGGGCGGAAAAGCTGCAGAAGCGCGCGGCCCGAGTGGGTTTCGATTGGCCGGATGCAGCGGGCGCCATGGACAAGTTGAACGAGGAATTGGACGAACTCCAGGCCGAACTGGCAAAGGGTGGGCAGGCCCGTCTGCAGGATGAACTCGGCGATCTGCTGTTTACGATGGTCAATGTAGCCCGTCTGCTGGGTATGGATGCGGAACAGACATTGAGCCGCGCCAACGAAAAGTTTGAACGGCGATTCCGCGCCATGGAAAAGGCACTACACGACACCGGCCACGCCGACCTCCATGAGCTGTCGATGGAGATACTGGATGCCGCCTGGGAGCGGGTGAAGCGGAGCGAAACAGCGACCAGATAAGTGATTCTCAAGTCTGTTGCCGGGCAAACAGATGGAGATTCTCGCTTAGTCTTCGCTGGGTTGCTGCTTGTTGTCCGCTACATCCTGATGCAGGTTCATGACATAGCGATAGAATTCGTCCGGATGGTCCAGTTTCTGCTCGGGGAAGACATAGGCATACGCAGTATCCAGAAAGATCAGAATAGACCTTGGACTGAAACGGCACAGACAATGTTCTTGATCGACAGCAGTCGACATTTATTGACCTGCTAGTTGTTTTCTTTGCAGCCGACCAGATGGGTAAACCGGTATTATAGTCGCAATATTTTTCTGGATGATTATTATGGCTAATCTTCACATTACACCAGCAACCAAGGACTGTAATGCGGCTGTACCGGCAGGCGTTAACAGCCAAACCAATGCACCAGAATTCAGCAAAACTGTTATCCAGAAAACCACGCGGAACGATTGCTTCTTGGATTTGTGACGTAATTTTTGTTGTGCGATGATTGCTCCTGGCCAGCCTCCAACCAATGACAGCAAGTGCAAGGTGCTTTCCTGGGTGCGCCAGTCTCCGTTCTTGGCAGCCGATTTATCTATTGCGTATACGATGAATGTAAGCAGGCTTACGACCAGGTACACGGCGAGAACCAAGGGATGTAGTTTGGCGGTAAAGACAAAAGCTCCGACTATCACGAGAAAAAAAAGCGCACCTATGACCGAAAATGAACCCTTCTTCTGTTTGGTATTCTGGGGAAGACGATCACCCGCCAATGTCGCCTTTACAGCACACGGCCGGCCTTGTTTGTCGGTAGACAGGGCATAGGTCACCACCTGATTGATCTCGGGCCGCCGCTTGCGGTTACTGAAGGCGTTGATATGCACGAACACCTGCTTTCCCTCTGCAAGCGGCGTGATAAAGCCGAAACCCTTGGTATCGTTCCAAGATGTTATTTTTCCTTTTGTGCGCATGGTCATTGCCTGTCTTGGCCAGCATGTGAGGATGATTTCTTGACGGTATTTGTTTAGTTTATTTGATGGATTAGCGCAATACTGAGGTGGTTTTCGACCCCGGGTATACAAAACTTAATCTGTAACTATTCAGCTCGCTCAGCAATGCCCCTGCTTTAACGCTGAAAACAAACGCCGTTCTGGAAGCTGCCCGCGGCTGTGACCCAAGGCGACAAGCCTTTTCGGCCTCTCAACGCTAAACGACACCCGTCGCTATTCGCAGCCATGGACAGCTCCTAGGTGGGCTGAATGGTTAGCATAATCATTTCATTCTGTTGGGTATTGGCTGTTGGCGCGTTTATTAAAAAAGGCCCGGTCAAGGGCCTCTTTTCGATCAGTGGGTGATGGAGATGCGGCGCGGTACCTGTTCCGCCCGTTTCTTGATGACGATCTCCAGTACACCGTGTTCGCTCTTGGCGCTGATTTCGGAATCATCAGCGCTTTCGGGCAGTTTGAAGCGGCGTTTGAAGGCCCCCGCTACTCGCTCCTGGGTGTGATAGCGAATCGCTTCGTCCGCTTGCGGGGCCTTGCGCTCAGCAGAAACCTCCAGCACACCCTTCTCCATCGAGACCTGGATAGCCTTGGGCTCGACACCGGGCAGATCCAGACTCAGGCAGAAACGGTCTTTCTCTTCGCGGATATCCACGGACGGCATCCAATTGTTGACCGGATTGGCCTGTTCCCGTTGGCGGGTCCGCATCAGACGATTCATCTCGCGGTTGAAGTCCTGCAACATCAGATAAGGTTCATAGCGCATTCTGTTCATGATCTTCTCCTGATAAATTGTTATGCGTTGCCTAATAGGTAGGGACGGCCCGGATTATTTTCAAGAGCGACCCTGGCCAGACAAAACCGCTCATTCTTGCTACCCTGTTGCGGCGGCACTTATACTGCGTACTCTTTATCCATAAAAAACAAACACCAACAGCCAGCACAGAAATAACAACATGACCACACCCGTATTCAATCCACCCGTCCGCACGCTCATGGGCCCGGGCCCTTCCGATGTCCCGCCGCGCACCCTGGAGGCGCTGTCCCGCCCCACCATCGGCCATCTCGATCCCATCTTCGTGGGCATGATGGAAGAGACCAAGGCGCTGCTGCAGTATGTCTTCCAGACCAAGAACGCCCTGACCATGCCGGTCTCGGCCCCCGGCTCGGCCGGCATGGAGACCTGTTTCGTCAATCTGGTGGAGCCGGGCGACAAGGTCATCGTCTGTCAGAACGGGGTGTTCGGCGGGCGCATGAAAGAGAACGTGGAGCGCATCGGCGGCACCCCGGTGATGGTGGAGGACGAGTGGGGCAAGGCGGTCGATCCGCAGAAGGTGGAAGACGCGCTGCAGGCGAACCCGGACGCCAAGATCGTCGCCTTCGTGCATGCCGAAACCTCCACCGGCGCCCAGTCGGATGCCAAGGAACTGGTAGCCCTGGCCCACGCACACGACTGCCTGACCATCGTGGATACGGTCACCTCCCTGGGCGGCACCCCGGTGCTGGTGGACGAATGGCAGATCGACAGCGTCTATGCCGGCAGCCAGAAGTGTCTCTCCTGCACGCCTGGCCTCTCCCCCATCAGCTTCAGCGAACAGGCCCTGGAGAAGGTGAGCAACCGCCAGAGCAAGGTGCAGAGCTGGTTCCTCGACCTGAATCTGGTGATGGGTTACTGGGGCACCAGTCAAAAGCGGGCCTACCACCACACCGCGCCGATCAACGCCCTGTATGCCCTGCACGAGTCCCTGCGCATCATCGAAGAGGAAGGTCTGGAACAGGCCTGGGCCCGCCATCGGAAGATGCACCAGGCCCTGAAGGCCGGCCTGGAGGCAATGGGCCTGAGCTTCATCGTCGACGAGGCTCACCGGTTGCCGCAACTCAACGCGGTCTCCATCCCCGCCGGGATCGACGACGCTGACGGTGCGCAGTCGTCTGCTCAACGAATACAACCTGGAGATCGGCGCTGGTCTCGGTGCGCTGGCGGGCAAGGTCTGGCGCATCGGCCTGATGGGTTACAGCGCCCGGGCGGAGAACGTGCTGCTCTGCGTCAGCGCGCTGGAGGCGGTGCTCAGCGACCTCAAGGCCCCGATCCACACCGGCGTGGCCCTGGCGGAAGTGCAACAGGCGCTCAAGGCCGGATGAGCATCGCGAATCTGCCGCTGCTGATCGAACCGGATCAGCTCGAACCCCTGCTCGGCAGCGACGGCCTGCGGGTAGTGTCCCTGTGCAAGGACAGCACCTACAGCCAACTGCATATCCCCGGCGCGATCCATCTCGCCTATGCTTCCATCACCGCTTCCCGGGGCGTGACCCATGGCCTGCTGCCGGAACCTGCGCAGCTGGAGAGCGTGCTGGCGGCGCACGGCATCGGTAACGACACCTGGGTGGTCGCCTACGATGACGAAGGGGGCGGCAATGCCTGCCGCCTGCTCTGGACCCTGGAGGCCCTGGGGCATCAGCGTTTCTCCCTGCTCAACGGTGGTCTGCACGCCTGGGCCAATGAACGACACCCGTTGAGCCAGGAACCGACCCAACCCGCCATCGGCAACGTTCAGCGCCGAACCGGACAGCACCCCGGTGGCGGATGCGGAATACATCCTGCCGCGCCTGCACAGTGACGAACTGGCCCTGTGGGACGCACGCAGTCCGAATGAATACCGCGGCATCTCGCGTTTCGCCCAGTTTGCCGGGCATATCCCCGGTGCGGTCCAACCTGGACTGGCTGGAGGTCATGGACCGGCAAAACAACCTGCGCCTGAAGCCGGCCGATGAGCTGAAGCGCATCCTGGCCGAGTTGGGCATCACCCCGGACAAAGAGGTGGTGGCCTATTGTCAGACCCATCACCGCTCCTCGCTCGCCTGGTTCGTACTCAAGTATCTGGATTTTCCGCGTATCAAGGGCTATCCGGGCTCCTGGTCCGACTGGGGCAACCGGACAGACACGCCAAAGACCACTTGACGATGCACCGTCCCAGCACCAGACAACGCCGTATCGTCATCCTGCTGCTGGCGCTGCTGACCTTCGGCATTGCCTATTACAGCGGCAATCGTTATGCCACCCCGCCACCCGCCCAGATCTCGGGCGGTACGACTGAACCCCGCCATGCCGGTTCCGGAGTTCCAGCTGCAACAGCAGACCGGGGAATCCTTTGGCAACGAGCAACTGCGGGATCACTGGAGCCTGCTCCTGCTGGATCCGCGCTCTGGCCAGGATGAATCCGCCCTGCGCAAGCTGGTGCAGGTGCATAACCGGTTGGCCGATGATCCGGTGCTGCAGCAGCGCACCCTTTTCATCTATGCCGTCAAGCACGCAGCCGAGGATCTCACCGGCAAGATTGAAAGGCTCGGCGGCAATTTCGTGTTGTTGAGCGGTGAAGCGCCTGCGGTAAACGCCTTCTTCGAACAACTTGGCAACCCGCAAACCTCGGAGGATAATCCGACCCTCTACCTGGTCGATCCTGACGCCAACATCCAGGTCCTGAATACCGGCGACCTGGACGCCGCCGGTATCGCCCATGATCTTCACTCCCTGTTCGCCAATCAGCGTTGACCCTGCATGAACCAACCCAACCCCTATGACCGGTTCAAACCGGAAAAACTGGCCGCCAGTCTGTTCGTCACTGTGCAATACCTGCTGCCTCATCATTTTCTCTCCAGCCTGATGTATCGGGTGAGCCCGGGTCGAATTGCCCGCCTTCAAGAACACCCTGATCAGAAAGTTTATTGACTTGTACAAAGTCGATATGGACGAGGCCCTCGAGACCAACCCGGTCCGCTATCGCAGCTTCAACGACTTCTTCACCCGCGCCCTGCACCCCAACGCCAGGCCGGTCAACGAGGACGAGAACAGCATCGTCAGTCCGGCCGACGGCATCCTGAGTCAGGCCGGGGATATCGAGAACGGCGCTATCTTCCAGGCCAAGGGGCATGACTATTCCCTGCTCGAACTCTTGGGCGGAGACCTGGTATGGAGCCGCCGGTTCGAGGAGGGCAGCTTCGCCACCATCTACCTCTCCCCGCGGGACTATCACCGGGTGCACATGCCCTTTACCGGCACCCTGCAGAAGATGATCCATGTGCCGGGCCGACTGTTCAGCGTCAACGACACCACCACCCGCCGGGTGCCCGGCCTGTTCGCCCGCAACGAAAGGGTGGTCTGCCTGTTCGAGACCGAACTCGGCCCGATGGCGGTGATCCTGGTGGGCGCGCTCTTCGTCGCCAGTATCGAAACGGTCTGGGCCGGCACCATCACCCCCGTGTCCAGGCAAGTACGCCGCTGGGAGTATCCACCAACCCCGCCCGACGAGCCAGTCAGACTGGAAAAGGGCGAAGAGATGGGCCGCTTCAACATGGGTTCCACGGTGATTCTGCTGTTCGGCAAGGATGTGCTCGACTGGCTGGAGGAGTTCGAGGCCGGGCCAGGCGGTCAAGGTAGGGCAGATCCTGGGGACTAGAACCTGACAGATCATGCGACGCGTCAGACAGCTCCTGACGCTGGACAACCCATCGCCTCACGAAGAACTCGATTAGCCAGGACTAATCGGCATCACTTCTTGCAGCACTATCCCGCCCGGCCGCACAGCTATTTCGTGCAGTTTTCGTCTAAAACCAGACATGAATTGAATGTTGCAAGACGATAACAGACTGTTTCAGTCTGTTTCAAGGACATTGTTGTTCCAACCGCCCCATGCTCCAATAAAGCCCGTCAAGATCAAGGATACCGCAGTCATTCCCCTATACGGAATCCCTCAGCTGATGCACAACGCAGCAGCCGGTCAACAAGCCAAGGCCGACAGCAACTTGTTTACAGATTGGTTGTTGTTATAATTAAGACAATAATAAGAATTGGGAAAATATTACCAAGACATAATACTTGGTACATATATCGGATGTTTTTTCCATCCACGGACCCTCTACTTTCAATTACTCAATCAAATGAGAAGACAGATGAAAAGGAAACCACTATTCAATGCCATGGTGATACTACTCTCCACCACCGGACTCGTCGCATGCGGCGGTGGCGGCGGCGGAGATGACACACACCACCAGCCTCACCAGCAGCAAAACCATCGTCGGCACAGTCACCGGCTTTGGCAGCGTGTTCGTCAACGGCATCGAGTTCGAAACCAGCAGCTCGAGTTATAACGTGGACGACAACACCCACGGCGGACCAATCGGATCTCGCGGTCGGCATGCAGGTCCGAGTGGAAGGCACGGTCAATGACGATGGCGTGACCGGCACCGCGACCAGTATGTATTATGACGACGACGTGGAAGGGCCGATCGCCAACATGCAGCAACCCAATGCCAGCACCAAGACCTTTACGGTGCTCGGTCTGGATGTCATGGTGGACGCCAATACCACCGTTTTCGATGACGTGACTTTCGACACCCTCGCCAACGATAATGTCGTGGAGGTCAGCGGCTATTTCGACGGCGCCCAGATCGTTGCTACGCGCATCGAAAAGCAGAGTGATACCGATCTGGATTATGAGCTCAAAGGCACGGTCGTCAGCTATGATGGCAACACCATCAGCGTGACCCTGGTCAACGGCATATCGGCTGGTCCATACGATGCCAGCAACGCCACCTCCGAGATCGCCGTTGGCGCCACCGGGGTGTTCGTTGAGGTTAAACTGAGAGAAGACGTCAGTGGCGACCTGACAGTCACCGAGATCGAAGCCGATGACGCCGACTCACTCGATGGCGACGAAGAGGATGTCAGCATTCACGGCCTGATCAATGTGGATGTCGATGGCGGTTTACTGATCAACACCACCCCCTTCACGGTCACCGACAGCACGGTGTACGAACCGATCAGCCTGCTAGGCGCGCTGGTGGAGGGTATGGAGGTCGAAGTGGAAGGCCACATGCAGGATGGAATCCTGATCGCAGAAAAGGTCGAGGCTGAACATGAAAGTGAAGACGAAATCGAGATCGAAGCCGGCGTCATCAGTGTGGCCGCGGCTGATCTCACCACCGGCAGCATTACGCTCGATATGAATGGCACCCAGAACCTGACCGTGCAGACCGACAACACGACTCTGTTCGAGGATGACAGCAGTTCTGACAGCGACGGGGACGGCAGTTTTACCCTAACGGAGCTGTCCAGCACCGATTTCGTGGAGGTCGACGCCTATTGGAACGGCACGGATCTAGTTGCCGCGAAGCTCAAACGGACCGACACGATCGATGCCACTACCCTGAAGGCCCCGGTTGATAGCTATGTGGCGGAAAGCTCGATTACCTTGTTGGGCATCACCTATAGCTTGATCGGTACAAGCTACGATGTGGACGATGTCAACTCCACCTCAACTGATTTCTTCAATGCGCTGGATGTTGGTGATATAGTCGAGATCAAGGACGTCGAGCCAGACGGTACGGCCGAAGAAGCCGATCTGGATCAGACAAGCTAGACCAACGATGTCTTGAAAACAGCACCCTTCACGGGTGCTGTTTTTATCGAAACGCACCATTCCCGTAACCAACCGCCCCTAGTCAAGCCGAACCATCGAAGCCATCGAGCCTGATTTAAACCGATTCACTCGACTACAGACCGTGTGGATGTCACGCTCCAATTTGGCGCTTTTTCTTTGACCAGGCGCGAAAAAAGTGCGCATGCAGCTGGAACAAAACACTCAACTCATTGATTTATAAAACCCTCAAGCCCTCTTATTCAGGTTGGCTTGAGTCTTGCTGCCTAGTCCAAGGGACTTAGCAGCACGAACTGCAGGCTCTCGTTGAGCCCAGGTTTGACTGAACTGTTGCAGATAAAACCAGATACCGACCAGGTCATTGATCAAATCAGCCAGACTGTGATTCAGTGTTGAGCCGTTATGACCTGGATGCGCTCGAAGCGCTTTTGCATCCCATTCCAAAATAAAATGAGGAGAATCGTTCCATGACCACCAAGCATGACGGGGCCAAACGTACGAAAAATCGCCAGTTACTACGCTGGGTCGACGAGATTGCACACCTCTGCAACCCGGACCGCATCTATTGGTGTGATGGTTCCCAGGAAGAGTACGACCGGTTGTGCGAACTAGATGGTGGTCAATGGCTCGTTCATCCGGCTCAATCCGGAAAAACGACCCAACAGTTTTCTCGCCCGCTCCCATCCCAGTGATGTAGCGCGAGTCGAAGAACGCACCTTCATCTGTTCCACCCGGGAGGAGGATGCGGGCCCGACCAACAACTGGATGGACCCGACCAAGATGAAGACCATCCTCAAGGGTCTGTTCCGTGATTGCATGCAGGGACGCACCATGTACGTGATCCCCTTCAGCATGGGACCCCTGGGCTCCCCGATTGCCCATATCGGGGTAGAAATCACCGACTCCCCCTATGTGGTGGTGAACCAGCGCATCATGACCCGGATGGGACAACAGGTCCTGGATGTGCTGGGCGAACATGGCGACTTCGTACCCTGTATTCACTCAGTCGGCTCACCCCTGTTGCTCGGCGAGGAGGACGTACCCTGGCCCTGCGCAGCGAATATCGAGGATAAGTACATCACCCATTTCCCGGAGACCCGGGAGATCTGGTCATTCGGCAGCGGTTACGGCGGCAATGCCCTGCTGGGTAAAAAGTGTTTCGCCCTGCGTATCGCATCGGTCATGGCGCGGGACGAGGGTTGGCTCGCTGAACACATGCTGATCCTCGGCGTAGAATCGCCGCAGCATAAAAAAATCTATGTGGGAGCGGCGTTTCCCAGCGCCTGCGGGAAGACCAATTTCGCCATGATTATCCCGCCCAAGGGTTACGAGGGCTGGAAGGTCACCACCATTGGGGACGATATCGCCTGGATCAAGCCCAATCCCAAAGACGGAAAATTTTACGCGATCAATCCGGAATATGGCCTGTTCGGGGTCGCTCCCGGGACCAATGAATCATCCAACCCGAATGCCATGGCGGCGTTGCGGGCAAACTGCATCTACACCAACTGCGCTCTGACCGACGATGGCGATGTCTGGTGGGAAGGCCTTACGGATGAACCGCCCGAGCACCTGATCGACTGGCGAGGGGAGGATTGGGATCCGGGATGTGGCCGGCCAGCGTCGCATCCCAATGCCCGCTTCACCGCCCCGGCCTCGGCCGTACCGTCGATCGATCCCGAATGGGAGAACCCGGCGGGTGTGCCCATCAGCGCCTTTCTGTTCGGCGGCCGGGTCAGTCATAACTTCCCCCTGGTCTACCAAAGTTACAATTGGGAGCATGGGGTCTACATGGCGGCAACCATGGGCTCCGAGGCCACCGCGGCGTCCATCGGCCAGGCCTCCATGCGGCGCGATCCCATGGCCATGCTGCCGTTTTGCGGTTACAACATGGCTGACTATCTGAAACACTGGCTGCGCATCGGGCGCAAGACCGTGGCGACCCCGCCGCGCATCTTTCGGGTCAACTGGTTCCGCAAGGATGAGCACGGCCGATTCATCTGGCCGGGCTTTGGCGAGAACATGCGTATCCTGGAATGGGTCGTAAAAAGGTGTAATGGCGGCGGCACCGCCATCGAGAGCCCCCTCGGCTGGGTGCCTTCGTACGACTCGCTCACCTGGGATGGACTGGAATTCAGCAAGGCTGATTTTTACCACATCATGAACATCGATCGCGAGGTGGCGCGCCACGAGACCAACGATCAGGAGGAGTTGTTCACCCGTTTTGGCGACCACCTCCCGCGGGAGATGGAGATCGAACGGGAACTGCAACTGGCGCGGCTGTTCCACTCACCGCGGGTCTGGGATCTGGCCGCAACCGGCAATTCCTGATCCGTAGGAACCCGGTTTTCAGGGCGGAAAGCGCTGCAGCAATACTCAGCGTGCACGGCGCATGGCGACAGACAGCGCGCGCCGCGATGAACGCCAAGCTCCAACGCGGCCCGCCAGCACCGGCTCTCACTGCGTTCGTTTACGGTGACGCTAATGGACAAGAGATAAGATAGGAGCGGAACCTGTTCCATTGCGTGATGATCGCCCCTAATCCTATGCAGATACAGTCAGCATAGGATTAGGGGTACTCGCAGATGACTTGCTTACCAGTAGCGCACACGGCCGGTGTCGATATGGATGAAATTGGACTTGGGATAGTAGCCGACCCCGCCTGACTTGAGGGCGATAGCGGCCTTACGTAATTTATTGAGTTCGGTACCGGGAAGACGGATATCGATGGCCTTGCCCTGTACATGCAGGCTCCGCTTGGCCACGCCACTGCTCCTGGAGCGCAGCAATGCATTGGTTTTGGGCGAACGATAACCGGAGATCACCTGAAATTCTTTTCGACTCTCAACCCGCTTCTGCAGACTGAACAGCAGATCGAGTAGTTCCCTGTCTATCTGGGTGATGTCGCCGGTACGGTGATCCCGCAGCAGGTGATTGATCTCCTGCAGGCTATCAGCCAGATAACTCCCCTTGGACCAGTAGGTAATTCTTCCCCTCTCCCCCGTGTGCAGGTTACGAAGTGTCAGTTTGCGTTCTGGCAGTTTGGCAATGGAGGCATACACGGATGGGACCAACAGGCTGCCCGCGAAGACAGCACAACCTACCAGAAAATGACGCCGATTGAGCATGTCGTTATTATTCTCATCTTGTGGCATATTCTAAGTTCTCTCTATAAGCGATTGGACTCATTCAGAATTTCGACTACTCAAAAAAAAACTGTAGGAAGAATAGCAGAATTCCAGGGTTGAATGCCAATCCTGTGAGACAGATCACGACATAGAAATGAGATTCCCCCGCGGCAAGGCACGGAAGCGGTGTTCGGTCGTTTTAGAGGGGATTAGGGGATTCCCGATAATTGGAGGCAGTGATGCCCGCGGTTTCCCTACGCAAAGCCAGTAACAATGGGTTATCGCGTTGATAGACATCGGGTCGAAAATGCACCCGTCCCTCATCATCTACCCAGGAAGTAAAATAAACCAGGTAGACTGGGACCGGTCGAGTCAGCTTTTGGATATGGGTCTGCATGCTGATGAGGGGCTGATCCAGTGTCTTATCGGGCGCCTGGCCGCCATTGAGGAGCAATCGGCGGGCCAGTTGGTCCACACCCTCTACCCGGATGCACCCTGAGCTGAATGCCCGCAGTGGTTTCTCGAACAACCCCTTCGCCGGCGTATCATGCAGAAAGATGGCATAGGGATTGTTCATCTGGAACTTGATTCTGCCCAGGCTGTTTTTATCGCCCGGCGCCTGCCGCAGCATAAAAGGAAAGTTGTTTTCGTTATAGCGGCGCCAATCGATCCCGAGGGGGTCAAGGCGAGTCCATTGCCCCTCTTCGAATTGAAATACCTGGATGCCCATGCGCGCCAGAAATTCTCCATCCCGCTGTTGCTTGGGCAACAGATCCTTCACCGCAATGAGGCGGGGGACGGTCCATTTCGGATTCACCACCAGGTGGGTGATACGACTGGCGAAAGAGGGGGTCTGGCGTTCCTGGGTACCGCTTATGGTTCGTTGGCGGAGCACCGGTTGGCCGTCGACCACCAGGGTTAGCTCGTAACCCGCGGTATTCACCAGCAGATACTGACTTCCCAAATCTCGCGGCAGCCAGCGCCAACGCTCCATATTGGCGCGCAGCTGGTTGATGCGATCCTCTACGGTGATGTTCAAGCTAGCCTGCGTCTTCGCGCCGATCACCCCATCGGCAACCAGACCGTTACGCCGCTGAAAAAGCTTCACCGAAGCCTGCAGTTGGTCGTCAAAGTATTGCGCTTCCTCCGGCGCGATGGCCGGATAATCCCCTTCAATGTGCAATCGTTGCCGCACCAGAGCCACCTCGGGACGCCGCTCACCCGGCCGCAGGGTGGGGAAATCGGGTAACCTCGGCCATCCTCCCTGGGATGCCAGTTGGCGGTAATCCTGCAGCGCCCGGCGCAATCGTTGATAGTCGGTATATTGGGGACTCAATGCATTGATCAGGGTGGCCGGGTCGGTTTGGTGCTGGAGTTGTTGCAAGGCCTCGGCGGGGTCGAAGGGCTCGACCGGCAGATGCCAGAATGGATCGATATCCCGCGGTTTGAATTGTCCGGAATGCAGATCCTGAGCCAGCCGTAAATAGATCTCCGTCAGCAGATACTCCGAACTCAAGGTTTCCCCGGCCTGGGCAAGCTGCTGAGCGTCCATCCCAGGCAGATGATATTCATCAGGAGTGAGCCCCTCTGCAACCACCCCGTCGATTACCTCGGCTAGGCGTTTGGCCCGCCCGTTCAGCCGCCCCTCATCATACCAGATGGGTTCACCCTGGCGCATCGCGTAGATCTGTTCCAACAGGGGGCTCCGCAGCGTCGAATCGGCAAACCCTGTATCCTGGACGGCCGCCTGGCCTGTAGGAGGCAAGACGCCATCAAGCGCGGCGAGTTCCTCCGCCCATGCATGGCCCTGCCCCAGCGACAAGAGTAGCCAGAAAAAACCACTACGGAATAGCATTTCAAGATCCATTTTATTCACACGACGCATGCCCGACAGTTAATCCGACTTTATTCAACACAGAGTGCTTGAGAATTATACACATCTGGTGGCTAATTGATTGCAAAATATATAAAAATCATAGCAGCTTAAATGAGTGTTACAGATTCAGGCAAGTGCAAAAGGGAATGCGAGCACCTCGCGGATATCCCGGTGACCGGTGATGACCATCAATAACCGGTCAATGCCCAGGGCCACCCCGGCACAATCCGGCAGGCCCGATTCAAGGGCCGCAAGCAGATGGCGGTCCATCTCCACCGGGGCAAGACCCTGGGCGGTCCTGGCTGCATTGTCCGCCTCGAAACGACTTTGCTGTTCCGTTTTATCGGCCAGTTCATGGAAGCCATTTGCAATCTCCATACCTTCCAGATAGAGCTCGAACCGCTCCGCTACAGGGGACGGGGCCTGTCGAATGCGGGACAAGGCGGCCTGACTGGCAGGATAATCATACAGATAGGTGATCCGACCCCGGCCGAGTTCGGGTTCGATGAGATGGCTGAGTAACAGGTCGAGCCAGCCGTCCCTGAACTCCAGCTCGAGTTCCCGGGCTCCGCAGATGCCGTTGTTGATGGCGCACTGACGCAGCGCCTCACAACCTGCCGAATGGGGATCGATGCACAGGAAACGCTGGAAGGCCTCTGCGTAGCTCAGACGTTCTTCCGTCAGGCTTGCCGGCAACAGACGATGCACCAGGGCGGTGACTTCTCCCATCAGCGCCTGATGATCGAAACCCGGACGATACCATTCCAGCAGGGTGAATTCCGGATTGTGCCGACTGCCCAGTTCGCCGTCCCGGAACACCCGGCAGATCTGATAGATCGGCCCACAACCCGCCGCCAGCAGACGCTTCATGGAAAACTCCGGTGAGGTCTGCAGGTAGAGTTGGGAGCGCCTTGCGTGGCGCCGGGTCCGCTGTAACGGGTGCGCAGACTCTCGATGGCAGGATCGGTGGTGCCGAAATGGGAACAGGCCGGCGTCTCCACCTCCATGACTCCCGCCTCACTGAAGAAGCGGCGGATCTCGGCCAGCAACCGCGCCCGCCGCCTGAGCATTTCCAGGGAGGCGGTGGGACGCCACGGCTGCGCAACCATGCTGGAGGAAATCACTCCTCCTTGGCGCGGGAGACATACTCTCCCGTGCGGGTATCCACCTTGATCGCCTCGCCGATCTGCACGAACAACGGCACCCGCACCACCGCGCCGGTCTCCAGCGTCGCCGGTTTGCCGCCGCCGCCGGAAGTATCACCCTTGACACCCGGATCGGTCTCGGTGATGGTCAGCACCACGAATTTCGGAGGTTCCACATTGATCGGCGTGCCGTTCCACAGGGTGATGGTGCACATGTCCTGTTCTTTCAGCCACTTCACCGACTTCGCCCAAGGCCCTGGCATCGGCGCTGACCTGTTCGAAAGTCTGGGGGTCCATGAAATACCAGAACTCGCCATCGGTGTAGAGATACTGCATGTCGGTTTCATGCACATCCGCCCCTTCCAGCGACTCACCGGACTTGAAGGTCTTTTCCAACACCCGGCCGGTGATCAGATTGCGAATCTTCACCCGATTGAAGGCCTGGCCTTTGCCAGGCTTCACAAATTCATTTTCAATAATGGAGCAAGGGTCTCCGTCCAACATAACCTTCAACCCACCCTTGAACTCACTGGTACTATAGCTAGCCATGTCATCCTCACGAAAAATACCGAATACAGCGACCGAACCTGGGCACCTCAGCGCACGCGGACCCTGCCATCCTACGCTCCTGCTCGCCTGCTCGCTTGAACCTGCCGCTGCGGCGGCCGCCCCTGTGAACTGGGCGCCCATCATACATGAGAGCGGCGAAAGTTTGCAGGCATCCGACTGGCGGCTGGAGCTGGCCGAGGCATTCACCGGAACTGGGGGCCTTGCTGACCTTTCTCGAACTGGATAAAAGCCGGCTCGATCCGCCCCTGCCGAGTACCGCTACCGGTTTCAGCATACGGGTGCCCAGGGGATTTGCCGCGCTGATGCGCAAAGGCGACCCCAACGACCCGCTGCTGCTGCAGGTGCTGCCGACCGCTCAGGAATTGCATCACCAGCCGGGCTTCAGCGTCAATCCGGTGGGCGATCTACAGGCCCAGGCCGGCCCGGGCATCCTGCACAAATATCATGGCCGGGCCCTGCTCATCGCCACCGGCGCCTGTGCGGTACATTGCCGTTACTGCTTTCGACGCCACTACCCTACTGCAGAGGCTAGCGCCTCGCCACGCCAGTGGGACGGCATCATGCGTTACCTGCGAGAGTGATCGAACCATCCGGGAGGTGATCCTCAGTGGCGGCGATCCGCTGATGTTGAGCGATGCCAGACTCGCCGAGTGGTTGCCGGCAACTCGGCACCATCGACCACCTGCAACGCATGAGACTGCACACCCGCCTGCCGATCGTATTGCCGGAACGGATCACCCCGGCACTGCTCGAGCTGCTGCAGCAGTCCCGACTCAAACCCGTGAGTCGTCGTTGCACTAGCAATCATCCCAACGAACTCGCTGCGCCGGTGGTCGAGCCGTGCACCGACTCAAACAGACCGGGGTGTCATTGCTCAATCAATCCGTGCTGTTGCGGCATGTCAATGATTCGCAGTCGAGAGTGCTGACTTCGCTCAGCGAGCGGCTGTTTGCCGCCGGCATCCTGCCCTACTATCTGCACCTGCTCGACCGGGTGCAGGGTGCGGCCCATTTCGAGGTCGACGAGGCGACCGCGCGCGCGCTCCAGCAGGGCCTGCTGGCATCGTTGCCGGGTTACCTGGTGCCCAAGCTGGTGCGGGAGATCGCCGGGCAGCCGCAAGACCCCTGTAGGGCAATGGCGTCACTTGACGGAAAGCGGTCGAGTTCCAACACTGCCCCGGGATTTTCGACCCGAAGGCGTCTGCAGCAAGGATGCTGTAGTCGAACCTCCAGGGAAGGATTCACGGTATCCCTCGGGTCGAACAACGCGGGGCTGAATCGTACGAAAGTAAGCGCCATTGCCCCGCAGGGTCAGCTTGATGCGGCTGAGTCAAGGAGTCCAGCGGCCAGCGGGATCTGGCGGAAAACGCCAGGGGTTCGCCCCTCCCCGCCAGCAGACGCTGGCAACCGGCATAGGCGATCATGGCCCCGTTATCGGTGCAAAACTGCAGCCTGGGATAGTAGGCGACTGCCGCCCTCCTTCTCCATCATCCGGCCGATCCGTTCCCGCAGGCGACGGTTGGCGCTGACCCCGCCCGCCAGCACCAGGGTACGGCATACCGGTCTCCCGCACCGCGCGCCGGCACTTGATCAGCAGGGTATCCACCACCGCATCCTCGAAGGCGCGCGCGATATCCGCCAGGGTCTGGGCGGAGATCTCGCCCCCGGCTTGCTGCTGCGCCGCCTGCAGGGTATTCAGGGCGAAGGTCTTCAGACCACTGAAGCTGAAATCCAGGCCGGGCCGATCGGTCATCGGGCGCGGAAAGTGATAGCGGTTCGGGTCGCCGGACTCCGCCCGGCGCGCCAGCTCCGGTCCGCCCGGATAGGGCAGGCCCAGCAGTTTGGCGGTCTTGTCGAAGGCCTCACCCGCCGCATCGTCGACGGATTCCCCCAACATCCGGTACCGCCCGACGGCCGTCACCTCCACCAACTGGGTATGCCCGCCCGACACCAGCAGGGCGACGAACGGGAAGCCGGGGGGCTCGGGTTCCAGCATCGGCGCCAGCAGATGTCCCTCCATGTGATGCACCGCCACCGCCGGTATCCCCCAGGACCAGGCCAGGCTGCGCGCCACCGCCGCCCCCACCAGCAGGGCCCCGATCAGACCCGGACCGGCGGTATAGGCGATACCGTCGATCGAAGCCGGCTGAGATGTCCGCTTCACGCAGCAGACCGCGCAGCAGGGGCAGCAGCTTGCGGATATGATCCCTGGAGGCCAGCTCCGGTACCACACCGCCATATTCCGCATGCACATCGGTCTGACTGTGCAGGGCATGGGCCAGCAACCCCTGATCACTGTCGAAGATCGCCACTCCTGTCTCGTCACAGGAGGTTTCTATGCCTAAAACTCGCATTCTGCCGTCATATTCGGATGGGAATCTGTCAATAATTTTGCAAACCGGCCCGCCAGTGAGTAAAATTCGCGCCTTTCACCGGTTGAGAAAGCTTATCAGATCTGAGGAACCAAGCTACATGCCAAACGTACGTGTCAAAGAAAACGAACCTTTCGAAGTCGCCATGCGCCGTTTCAAGCGTTCCTGCGAGAAAGCGGGCGTGCTCGCCGAAGTCCGGCGTCGCGAATTCTATGAAAAACCCACCTGGGAACGTAAGCGCAAAGCCGCTGCAGCCGTCAAGCGCAACCTGAAAAAGGTCTTCCGCGAGAGCCGCCGCTGGGAACGCCAGTACTGACACGCATCCTTTAGACTGACCTCCTGCCATAATTCAATCAGCATGCTGAAGCAACGCATCCAGGATGATGTCAAGGTCGCGATGCGGGCCAAGGACAAACCGCGGCTGGCGACGCTGCGCCTGATCACTGCTGCCATCAAGCAGCGGGAGGTCGATGAACGGATCGAACTCGATGACACTCAGGTCCTGGCGATCCTGGACAAGATGATCAAGCAACGCCGGGATTCCATCGACCAGTACGAGAAGGCCGGGCGTACCGACCTGGTGGAGCAGGAAGCCTCCGAGATCGCCGTCATTCAGGAATACCTGCCGGTCGGTCTGAGCTGAGGCTGAGATTCGAGCCATGATCGAACAGGCCATCCAGGCCACCGGTGCCAGCGGCATGCAGGACATGGGCAAGGTCATGGGGCAATTGAAGCCAAGATGCAGGGCCGAGCCGACATGGGGCAGGTGAGCAATCTGGTCAAACAGAAACTCAGCGGTTGACCTATCCACCAACTCCTCGGTTTCGGCTATGCTTGTCGATACCTAAACCCCGCACAGGCCGTTCGAGCCCTATCCCATGGCCGGTAGAATACCGCCACAGTTCATCGATGACCTGCTCAACCGTGTCGACATCGTCGATGTCATCGGTCGACGCGTCCCGCTGAAAAAGGCCGGCAAGGATTATCAGGCCCGCTGTCCTTTCCACGACGAAAAGACCCCTTCCTTCACGGTCAGCGCCGACAAACAGTTCTACCACTGCTTCGGCTGTGGCGCGCACGGTTCCGCCATCGGCTTTCTGATGGAGTATGACAACCTGGATTTCTTGACAGCGGTGGAGGAACTGGCCGATCACGCCGGCCTCGAGGTGCCGCGGGAAGCGAACTTCCACCAGGGCCCCGACCTGGGTCCGATTTTCACATTACTCGAACAGGCCGCCGGTTTCTATCAGCGACAGCTGCGGGAACATCCCCAGGCCGGGCAGGCGATCGACTATCTGAAAACCCGCGGCTTGACCGGCGAGATTGCCGGCGCCTATGACATCGGCTTCGCTCCACCGGGCTGGGACAATCTGTTGCAGGCCTTTGGCGGGAGCGCCAGCAGCCATCCAGCAACTGCTTGAGGCCGGCCTGATCACTGAGTCAGAGGAGGGTCGATATTACGACCGTTTCCGCCATCGGATCACTTTCCCCATCCGCGATCAGCGGGGCCGGGTGATCGGCTTCGGCGGACGGGTGCTGCGCAAAGAGGATACCCCCAAGTACCTCAACTCGCCGGAAACCCCGGTGTTCCACAAGGGTCGCGAACTGTATGGTCTCTATGAAGCCAAAGAGGCCTTGCGCAAGATCGACCGCCTGTTGGTGGTCGAGGGCTACATGGATGTGGTGGCCCTGGCCCAATTCGGTATCCGCAACTGCGTCGCCACCCTCGGCACCGCCACATCCAAGGATCACCTGGAACTGATCTTTCGGCTCTGTCCCGAAGTGGTGTTTTGTTTCGATGGCGACCGTGCCGGTCGCGATGCTGCCTGGAGGGCACTGCAGACCAGCCTACCCGCGCTGCGGGATGGCCGGGAAGTGCGGTTTCTTTTTCTGCCGGAAGGGGAAGACCCGGACAGCCTGGTGCGACAGGAGGGGGCCGAGACCTTTCAGGATCGCTTCGAAACCGCCCAGCCTTTATCGGAATTCCTGTTTCTTCAGCTCGAGTCGCAGCTCCGCATGGACAGCCAGGAAGGACGCGCCCGGCTGGTGGAAATGGCGAAACCCCTATTGGAAAAACTCCCGACAGGGGTATTCCGCCAGATGATGTTCCAGGATCTGGAGCAACGGGTCGGGCTCGCTTACGGTAGCCTGGCGGGACACTCGGCAAATGCAGCAAAGGCGGATCTGAGAGCAGCGGTACCCGGTCAGGCATTCCAGCAGGCCCGCCCGACGCCGATCCGCATGGCGATTGCCCTGTTACTCGACAACCCACGGCTCGTCGAGGTCGCGGACACAGTCGAAGATGACTGGAAAGCATGGAATACGCCGGGCATTCCACTGTTACGGCAGCTACTTGAAATAATACATTCACAACCTACGCTTAACAAAGCGGCCCTACTGGAGCGTTGGCGGGATCAAGCCGGAGTTTGTGCATCTCAACAAACTGGCCTGCTACCGATTCGATTTCCCTGGTCTTGATCCCGAAGGCGAGTTGAAAGACGCTTTGAAAAAATTGAATCGTCAATACCTGCAACGAAGCATCCCTCTAACCGGGAATCTCAAGCCCAGTGAACTGTCTGAAGAGACATTGGCGCAATTGAAGCGGAAATTTCCAGGTTCGACGCAATCCAAAAGGCAAGGAAAATTGATTGAGAACGACACTTTTAAGGCACACCTAAGGCGCATGAATTCGACAAGAGGATTCTGAATAATATGAAAGTATGCTAATATGGGGAGTTATTTTCAGGCGAAGTGCCTTTCCAAATTCAAGGTAAGAGATGAATCAGGAACAACAGCAATCCCAGCTAAAACAACTGATTGCAAAAGGTAAGGAGCAAGGCTTCCTGACCTATGCGGAGGTAAACGATCACTTGCCCGAGGGAATCGTGGAACCCGAACAGATCGAAGATATTGTCCGCATGATCAATGACATGGGGATTACTGTACACGAATCAGCCCCCGATCTTGAAGACCCAACCCTCAGTGACAACGTCGTCACCACTGACGAGGACGCCGCTGAAGCCGCCGCTGCCGCACTGGCCAGCGTAGACAGCGAATTTGGCCGCACCACAGATCCGGTCCGCATGTACATGCGCGAGATGGGCACCGTGGAACTGCTCACCCGAGAGGGTGAACTGCGTATCGCCAAACGCATCGAAGAAGGCCTCAACCAGGTATCCGCAGCCCTGGCGACCTTTCCCGTCACCATCGAAATGCTCGGCAGGCTGCTCGAACAAGTCGATGCCGGTGAGGTACGTTTGGCCGATGTGGTCAGTGGTTTTATCGATCCCAATGAACCGGAGGAAATCGCCTCCCCCGCCAATACGGCGCCCAAGGACATTGCCGTGAAAGAGACGCCACTCGCGGCAGTCGGCGATGATGACGATTCCGACGACGATGATGATGAGTTCGGACGATCTGGATAATACCGGACCAGACCCGTTAGAGGTCTCCGCCAAAGGGGCCGCGTTGCGCAAGCGTCATGCCGCCCTTGCCAATGTTCTGAAAAAGCATGGCCGGGCCGACGCCAGGTCGCAGAAGGCCATGGACGCCGTCAGCTGAGACCTTCCTTGAATTCAAACTGGTGCCGATCACCTTCAACAGACTGGTAACGACGCTGCGCGACACCATCGAGCGGATTCGCAACCAGGAACGCATCATCATGGGCCTGTGTGTCGAAAAGGCCAAGATGCCGCGCAAGGAGTTCATCGCCTCCTTCCCAGACAACGAAACCAATCTGGAATGGATTCAGGAACAGATCTGCAAAGGCAAGGGCTATTCGCCTGCCCTGGAGGAATTCGCCAGTGAGATACGCCGCGCCCAAAAACGCCTGGTGACCATCGAAAACGAGTGCATGCTCACCATCGGCGAGATCAAAGAGATCAATCGCAAAATGTCGATTGGTGAGGCCAAGGCGCGCCGGGCAAAGAAGGAGATGGTGGAGGCCAATCTGCGTCTGGTCATCTCCATTGCGAAAAAATACACCAACCGCGGCCTGCAGTTTCTGGATCTGATCCAGGAAGGCAACATCGGCCTGATGAAGGCCGTCGACAAGTTCGAATACCGGCGCGGATATAAATTCTCCACCTATGCCACCTGGTGGATTCGTCAGGCCATCACCCGCTCCATCGCAGACCAGGCGCGCACCATTCGTATTCCGGTGCACATGATCGAGACCATCAACAAGCTCAACCGCATCTCCCGTCAGATGATCCAGGAGATGGGTCGTGAGGCCACCCCGGAAGAACTGGCGGAACGGATGGAGATGCCGGAAGACAAGATCCGCAAGGTACTGAAGATCGCCAAGGAACCGATCTCCATGGAAACCCCCATCGGCGACGATGAAGACTCCCATCTGGGCGACTTCATCGAGGATTCCGGGGTTGTCTCACCGATTGAATCCGCCACCATGGAGGGTCTGAGCGAAGCCACCCAGAACATGCTGGCGGGACTCACCAGCCGGGAAGCCAAGGTGCTGCGCATGCGATTCGGTATCGACATGAACACCGACCACACCCTGGAAGAGGTCGGCAAACAATTCGACGTGACCCGGGAACGCATCCGCCAGATCGAGGCCAAGGCCCTGCGTAAACTGCGTCACCCCTCTCGCTCGGACAGGCTGCGCAGCTTTCTGGACAACGATTAAGTCGAACCGACAAAAAATTGGGCATCTACTAGGATGCCCAATAAATTTTTTCTGTTAGAATTCGCATGCTTTTACATCGGGCCCATAGCTCAGTTGGTTAGAGCAGGGGACTCATAATCCCTTGGTCCTAGGTTCGAGTCCTAGTGGGCCCACCAACATACCTGTAATACAAAGGGTTAGATACCCTCCCTTCCCTCTGCTTCCCCCTCTTTATCGCCAACGTGACCAAATCGTGACCGAGTGCTATCGAGCAAGCCCACTGCACCGCGAATATTCTCGGGTGCCAGGTGGGCGTAACGCTCCGTCATCGTGATGGACGAATGGCCGAAAAGATCTCTGACCTCCGCCAGTGCGGCGCCGGCTGATACCAGCCAGGCAGCACAGGTGTGGCGAAGATCGTGGATGCGAAAATCCTCGATCCCCACCGGCCGGCAGGCCCGGGCAAAGCCGCGCTTCACGTCCTTCACCTGCCGGCCCTCTCGGTTGCAGAACACCCAGGGGCTGGCCGGGCAGTGTTGTGCCCGGAAGTTCGCACGGCTGATAACAGCCGCGTAGGCTTCGTCATTCAGCGGCACACTGCGACGACGCCCAGCCTTGGTGTGTTCGGCCTCCAGGTAGATCAGCCTTTCTCGGAGGTCGACACGCCGCCACTCCAGCCCCAGCAGTTCACCTTTCCGGCAACCGGTGTGCAGTGCCAGTCTGATGAAATCCGGTAACACCTTGGATTTCGTCCTGGCCGCTGCAGCGATCAGCGCCTGGCCTTCTGAACGGGTGATCCAGCGAACCCGCCCTTCAGGTTCCCGCAGCTTACGCCCCCTGGCGACGTTCGGCAGATTCCAGTCCCACTCCCGGTTGGCGTAGTTGATCGCTGCCGAGAGCAACGCCAGTTCGCGGTTGATGGTGGATGGACTGACGCCCTGCCCTTTCCGCAGCGAGATATAGCTTCTCGCATCCACCGCGGTGAGCTGGTTCATCAGCCGGCCACAAAAAAACTGCCGGAGTTTTACCGTGCGCTGCCGGTCCTTGTTGGCGCTGCGTTTGTCGTCGACCGGTCGCCCTCAGGTACGCGACCATTAACTCATCGAACGAGCCGTCCGGCTGCTCATCCCACTGCTGTGCCCGGTAGGCCTCCAGCTTCCACTTGGGCTCTAGGGCTTCCGCCTCTTTGCGATCGGTTGTTCCAGTAGAGCGTCTAACTCTCTTGCCGCCTGGATCGACGTATGAGCCCACCAAACGGGACTATCTTCGCGCTTGTATGGCATGTGCGTCTCCTCCTTTAGCACACTTGGCTCCGCGCACTCGAAGATTATGCGCGTTTGCCATATTGAGATCCACCCAACTCCGCACCGCCTGGGCCGGTATGCGAACGGAACGCCCAACTCGCACCACGGGCAGTTCGCCGCGCTCGAGCATGCGGCGCACGGTGCGGGTGGAGACATTGCCCAGCTGGCGGGCGGCCTCGTCCAGGTTCCAGAGCAGGGGTTCGGTCATGCACCTATCCGGGCATAGTGATTGGGCCAGCCGCGCCATTCGCAGACCTGGCGGCGCAGATC
The DNA here is from genome assembly GCA_963716875.1 of uncultured Gammaproteobacteria bacterium. Classification (GTDB taxonomy): domain Bacteria; phylum Pseudomonadota; class Gammaproteobacteria; order Chromatiales; family Chromatiaceae; genus JASJBU01. Next base: position 6,307 of record CAVQUR010000006.1, on the reverse strand, counting down.
AGGTTCGAGCCGGTTCCAGGCCTCGATGGGGTCGGCATAGCTGGTGGGCAATAGGTCATAGCGGTTGGAGGCCAGGGCCACGAAGCAGCGTTCCCCGGTGGAGAGCACCCCTACGAAGTCGGCCTGCTTTTGTTTGACGATGGCCTGCACCATCCGGTCGAGTTGTACGTTCATGGTCTTACCCTGGCGGTGTTTGGAAAGGGGTGCGGGGAAAACCTTTTTCGCCCCGCACCCGGTTGATCAGCGACCGTAGGGCCAGACGGTGCCCTGGCTGAGCATGGCGCCCGGCACATTGACCCCGTCCAGCATCACCTGCTTGAGGGCGGCCTTGTCGATCTTCACCGTGACCACCTCGGACTTGAATTCATCCGGTACCGCGGCCTCGTCCAGGATCTCTACCGCCGCCGGGTTCTTCTGGATCGCCAGGCGAAACCAGGGCGATTCGATGCGGCTGATGCCGGCGGCCTCCATGTTGGATTTGAGATAGGTGCGGATCCACTGGGCCCGGTTCTCAATGGCCTTGCGCCGGCGCGCCATCTGCTGCTCGGCCTCCTTGATCGCCTTGGCGGTGGTATCCAGGTTCTGCATGAACTTGGCCACGTTGACCGCCTTCTCCTGCAGCTGGCCCTCGAGGCCTTCCAGGGTATCCATAGCCGCCTCCAGGGGGATGTCGGCCTCTGGGTCGGTGAACACATCCAGGGCCTGCAGATAGTCCTGGCTGATCTCGTACAAAGTCAGGTTATGCATGGGGGTGTCTCCTCATTCAGAAGGGGATGTCGTCGTCGAAGTCCTGGGGCGGCTGGTAGGTCTGGGCGGCCTGCTGGTGATAGCCCCGGTTGGGCTGGAAGCCCTGGCCGTTGCCACCCTGGGCGGGCTGCTGCTCGTCCTGGCGCTCGTAGACATTGAACCAGCCGTTCCACTCCCCGGTGGGGATGCTGTCGAGGTGGATGCTCAGCTTCTTGTCGTCCACGATCAGCACGCCATGGCGGTCCCAGGCGGTCTTGGTCTGGCCGTCGCCGGTCGGGTACTCACGTGGGCGGACGATGTTGAAGATGCGTTTGCTCATTGGCTTTCCTCCTGGATTGCAGTGCGTTCCGCCCAGGCCTCCAGCCTGCCCTCCAGGCTGTGGTACAAGGACGGGGGTGAGTTGCTCGAACTGCTGGACCCGGCCGTGTGCTGGCCTTGCGAGCAACCAGGCCTTGATACGGGCCGGATCCAGTCCGAGTGCATGGATACGGGCCGCCAGCTGTTCGAGTTGGGGCCCGGTAATCTGTGTGGTGTTGGGATCACCCGCCTGGGGTGATGGAGAAGCGGCAGGCTTACCGGCAGAGGTATCCATTCCCTCGGGGACCATGTCCTCCAGGTCCTGGGTGAAGACCTCGCTCAGCCCGGCCATGCGCAAGGTGGCGTCGATGTGGGCCGACTTCTCGGCCATCTTCAGGGCCTTGTTGATGTCGCCATAGTCCTGCTTGAGAGAACGGGCCCCGACCCCATCGGCCACCACCCGACCGGCGGCATCCTGCATCTCGCAGCGCACGATGATGTGGTGCAGCTCCACACCCTGCAGGGCGGACTGCTCATAGTCGTGTAGGGACGGAAAGTGCACCGACACCCCCAGCATGCCGCAGATCTTCTCGGCGCCGGGTTTAAACAGACTCGGCTTGCTGAAATGGGCGGGGTTCTGACAGCGATTGCCATGGGGGCACTTGTTTCGACCGACCACATGGATGCGCCCATAGTCAGAACCTTCCACCAGGGCAGCACGCACCCACTCCATAAGCGCGGCACGGTTCTCCCGGCGCCGATCCAGACCGGCCCGGAACTGCTCGGCGGGCAGATCCAGTGGTGAGGCGGCCACAGGTTGCGGCACCAGTGCCTGACCCTGGGAACCCTCACCAAGATTGGACGTAACAACCACCTGACTGGCTGTGCCCACTTCTTGCGCAAGAACCTGTGGCTTGTTCATCTCAATACTCCTCCGGAAGTAGCAACGTGGTGGTGGTACGATCAGATGCCCCACAGGGATGTGGTAATGCCGCGGGAGGCTGGATACCGGGAGCGGCGTCGGTGATGACCCAAACGGTCGAGCCACCAACCGAATATGAAGAAAGCAGCCGCCATCCGTGCTGGAGTGCGTCTTCATTGGCCTGCCAGTCCTCTGCGCTCACCTGCCCCCAGTCGCCGGACTGATGGCGTGCCAACAGCGGCAGTGCGCCCAGGCCGCCCTCTTCCAGGGCCTTCAGTGCACCGGGTGTTGCCACCACCCGCCCGAGTTGAAACCGCGCGACTTGATGAATTTTCATTGCTTCACTCATCGATCTTTCTCATTTATGATTATTTGACATTACTCAAGACACTAAAAAGGCGGGGTATCCTGATCCACATCCGGCACCAGTTCTTTAGGGACAAATCCGGCCGCGCAACCATCGAGCCAATCAAGCAGAACCCGGAGATGCTCAACCGTTGCCGCCTTAACACACTGACCAGACACGATATCCCGGGCTTCCTGCACGATGCCTGACTCATAACGAGACCGGGCTTCATCGGCCTGCTGCTGTTCAAAGGTCTCGCGCTGCTCATCGGGAAAGATCGCGTTCAGGACCCTCAAGCTATGATTCAGATTGTTCATCTCTAAAACCTCTGTTTATGTTCTTATATCATAATTATAGGCCATTTTGACCTAAATGTCCGTTTTTTATAGGACTTTTCATCATTAATTAAAACAAGGAACCTTGCCCCGAAACCCAGCACCAGGCCCCACCCCAGACACCACCAGCACTGGATGGCGCCCAAGAACCGGTGCCGAGGGAAGGCAACAAGTGACCAGGAAAACCCAGCGGAAACGCCAGCACCGGCAGACCACGCAGCCACTGCAGTACGGCAGGCCAGCAGCGTGCCCCGGGAAGACGGCGAGCTGAAAAAGGCCACCAGCCCCGCATCGGCCGCACCCACCACCGCCCGGGTGCGCTTATGCAACCTGGCCCCCAGCGGTACCGAAGCACCACCACCACACCACCAGGAGACCGAACCGCCGGCACGAGCAAAGGCAAGAACAGGCCCAACCGCCGAAGCCGGCCCGGCACCCTGCCCGCCCGGACCGAATGCCGATAACACGCGAACGGTAGAAGCCGGTAACCACGGAACTGACCACCGCCTGATCAACACCCACACAGCAACCCACCACCAGTGAGCAGCCATTAGCCACCAGTTGCCGGGACACATGGGAAACCAGACCAGCACCCGGCACCGACAACGACCTGGAACCCGCAACCGCTACCACACCTGAAGAGAAAGGAACCTTTGCCATACCACACCACCGATGTTACACGTGAAACATAACTGTTTGTTTTTACAGTATTTAATGCCCATTTTAATGGGATGGTGACCCCAACCCCCATGGGTAACCCCAGCCTGGAGTGGAAGGGATGGCAAGGCTTGGCTGGCCGCGGCACGGCCTGGCGGAATGAGATGTGGTTAGAGCAATGTGAAGAAGGTGATAGTTACCCATACACCCGAGCGGCCAGCCAACCCGTAGGGCCTGGCCTTGCCATACCTGGAACGGAAGGCACACTGCTCACATGGGGGATGGTGGTCGAAATCTGGCACGGACCAAAGATCAGAAAAGGTGCAGTCTGTTTGCGTCTTTTGCAAACAGTCTGCTTTCCGACCACTGGCCGAGGTACGAGGTGAGTGGCCCCAACCCCCCTTGAGGGGGATTGGGGGGTTAGATCACACAATTAATCAGTGGCTGGCTTTCCATCGAATCAAGTAACCTGATATTGAATTACATTTCGACCTGATTACAACGGCACTTAGTCAGTCACAACTCTTACTGCTTCTATGCTAAATACAGGCAGTAAACACCACACAATGTACAGATCATTCAAAGACAGTTTCTCGTAACAATGAGAGCGATGTCACATGGCAGGACAATATGTCCTCTTGTCCGAACAGCATAGACAATTTAAAAATCACAGCATTTGTTCTCACACCTTGAAGCGGAAGTCGCGCCGCCCGTTGGCCAGAGTATCAGATCTTTATCACTGCCCCAGAAAATGGAGATCATGAGCCGGGAATCCACACCGTCTGCGAAAGCCAATAGTAGGCGTAACCGATGAACGCAATGACGGAAATCAAAAACAACCAGCGGATGAAGTAGTGATGTGCCCAGAAAAGAGGGCGGTAACCTTGCCACCAATGTGCCTTGCTCCAAGCTGGTGCGAAACCCGAGCGTTCTTCCTCATCGCGCATCGGTGCCACGAGCCAGGTCAGCAAAGCTTTTAGTGCATTGTAAAAAATCAGTGCGACAGCAAGAACCCAGAATGGCCACCCCTTATCTACACCAATCATCAAGTTGCGATACCGGAAACGATCACATTGCTCGATAGGCATCGAGCATAATTTATGACTGTTGGTGGAGCAAAACCGAGCCAACTTGACTTGATCACTCATTAGCGCTTCAGTGTAAGACTGCGCCTCATCGACAAGACGCCCAGAACATAGCCTTGACGACATAGGGACTAAAAAACGCAACGAGAAAGAGCAGGTTGAAAATTAGACGCGGTACTGAACATGTACGTCAAGAACAGACCAAGGGTCCGTCGCACGGGCGTCGAAATAAGCGTTTCTCACAAAATTGCGGTTGAGGATCATGGCCTTCGCTCCACGAAGGTCTGCGTCCCCGAAATTTGTTTGTTCGAGATCTGCGTGGGAAAGGTCAGCTCCTTTTAAGATCGTGGATCGTAGGTTCTGCATATTTCGGTTCACACCGCTCGAGGTTGACTCCACTGAGAAGTGCACGGACTGGCATGTTAACTTCTCTGAGATCTGCACCGCGGAGGTGGAGCAGTAAATGTCTTAGCAACCTCCTTCAGGTTCGGCTCTCTGATATCGACCGAAGGCGTTTAGCCTCATATGTTTTTGTAGCTGATATCTCTTGATGTCAGCTTAGCCCCCTCGAAGTTCGCTTCACAGAGATTAGTCTCTTCCAGGCTTAGCAGAGGCGAGGTGTGCTCCATTAAAAAATGTTCCATTCATTTCCACCTTGAGAACTGTCTTTATCACTGTCTTGCCTAGGTAGGCCTTAAATAGGACAGCCTGACTAAAATCCGAGCTACCATTTATGCACCTTCAAGGGACACCTTATGAAGACACTGCATTACGGAGGTCTGAATTAAGGATTTTCGAATGCCTTAGTTTTGCCGATCCAACTTCGCTTCAGATAAAGACCGAGTTGGCTAGTTTCGCCCTGTCAAAAATCGCATAACGAAGGTTCGCATTCGCAAGGTTCGTGCCCACTAGGCTTGCATCACTAGGTCAACCTTGTTGAGATTGGCATCGCTTAGGTCCACTCCGTCCAAGTTTGGTTTTCTCATTCGGATTCTCTTGCCGCCACTTGTTCCACGCCTCAACACCACTCTTCAGTAGTTCCAATTGATGCTTTTTGCCATGGTGTCGTCTTCCCAAAAATGATCATGAGCTCTACGCATATATCCACTGATTCCTGCTCACCCGTTTCGCCGAAGGCCGCCACCGGGATCAGGGCAAAGCTGCCACCATCGGAGCGTGAGCGATGCGGTTTCTCGCAAAATTAGGATCGGAGAGGGGCATTTGCGCAGAACTTTACTGTTACGAAACTTTTACTGTTTTTTACTGGGTGTTATTTTAAATGACCTATTGTAACGGTTTTTTTTAACCGAACCAGTGGTCTATAAATGAAATAGCATAACGCATCTTATTGTTTTATAAGATATCGTTTTTCTAAGTTTCCTGGAACCATAAGTTTCTGTGCAAATACCCTCGCTGGTCCGTGATGTCAGCCGCATACAGAGTCGGAGGTGTACACCAAGAACGGAGATTAGTCAGAAAACAAGCCAGACTATTTTATTGAAAACCACCAGCGCTGCCGACCATGGAGAGCAAAAGCGGAGGCCGATAGTCCCGAGTAACCGAGGCTGACTGCAATATCCGCCGCAGGCGTGTGTAGCAGCAGCGATCACGAGGCGTCCAGTCATTGGATCAGTAGTGGTGTATCGCGAACATCGTGAAATGATGCACCGGTATGAGAGCCGGACGGCACGGGGCTCTAAGGCTGACGAAGATCGAGGGCGAAACGGCTGACTTGGATGTCCCGTTTACATCCTGAGATCAAGACACCCCGAGCCGCTTTTGATGTATCAAGTAATCATGTTTCATGTCTGGAATTGTCGTATGCCCGTACCCAGCCGTCGAGATTTGGAGACCTTTTGCCCGGTTCGAGTTATCCAGACATTTAGGTTGAGCAATACGTAAACTTGGTTGAGCACAT
>CAVQUR010000005.1:0-40453 GCA_963716875.1 uncultured Gammaproteobacteria bacterium | reverse complement strand
GGAAGGTGCCGCAGCCCAGAACTCTTGGCCGGCATTGCTTCCAGACTGCCTTGCGTAACACCATGGGACTTCCGCACTTTGGACACGCCGGCGCAGACAATGCCGTTTGGACGATAGAAGGGCTCAACGTATTTTTAGACACGGCCAGGTCCGCTTCTTTTGGGTCGCCGTACACTTCCTCGGAAGCCAAAGGCGCCGCTACCTCATTTATCGGTGCTTCAATTGCCACATTTTCCGGCAATTCAACCTGAGGAGGAGAAATGGCCTCTGCAATTTGGCGCTTTATTTCTGCTACAACATAAGCATTAGCAGCTTTGACGCGAAGCAACGGCAAACCAGCTGATTCGCAAGCTGCGTTTAGAAAACGATCTCTCTTCTGGCCTTTGACTGAGCCGTGACTCGAATCATCAAGTTCGACAGCAAGTTTTACCGAGCAATCTTGCGAATTACAGATTAAGAAATCGAAATGTTTGCGGCTGAAACCGCATTGAAGGCCCGTTGCCATTCAGAGCGATTCAACCCCTTTTTCGGGCTAATGACATCAGCCACCCGAACTTTGGAGAAGACAAGACCGCTGTTCCCAGTGGCCTGAACTAGTACCCCGTAAAAAGACCTCTCTGCCTTTGAAAGGAGGTAAGTCGATAGCTGATAGGGAAACTCCGCCGAACCGGCCTTGCCCTTAGCCAAGACAAGAAAAATGGCGATTCCGACGATGATAATGATGGCTATTAGTAGCGTGTTCATCTATTTATTAACAATTCTGACTCTAAATGTTTATTACCTATTCGGTTGCAACAATACTAAATGTTTTGCGGGCAGAACCATCTCGATGGTTCCAACGCAATAAGAGGTCAATTTCCTATACCATGGGCCACCTCACCAAATAGGCGTAAACCTAGCGAAGCTGTCACCAGCTGCCACATGAGCCGTTTCTAATATTCGACCTCATGATTATCATTCTATAGCGGAGGGTTTCGAGGCATTTTGAATGGCCGAAAACGGCCAAAAGTAGACGGTCAACGTTTGACTGCAATCCCCTTGAAAAACGTGTAACAAAAGACACCACCTGGGCCCGTTGTTCTGTGTAGGTCTCGAACGCCAGCGTCAAATGTAGCTGCATCGATAATTTCAGCATCAAGGGCAATCCTCACGAATGCCTTCGATCATTGCTGTAAAGGTATCTCTAGTGAAACCACTTACGAGACTAGGCTTGCTGGAATCCACGTAAACCATTCGAGGATCAACGCGGATCGACTGGAAGCCCACACTATTCAAGAGTGGGTAAAGCTCCCTCCCGACCAACGCATTACCCCCGGCACGACTCTGTAACTCAACTTGGCACTGTATAGCCAGCCGAGCTTTCTCGCTGTCGGGGTGAAAATACGCGGAGCCATGATCACCTTCTATTACGGTGATCGTACCGCCACCCTTGATGAAGATGTTTCAGTATCTCCAACGCCGCGACCGGCTGCGACAGGTGTTCCAAGACATGGCACACGAACACGTGATCGAAAGAATTCGGCTCGTACTCCAAATTGAAGATGTCAGCCTGTTCGAAACTAACGTTGTGTAAGCCTGCTGACTTAACCGCTTTCTTTGCTTCTGCGATTGAATCACTGGAGATGTCAATGGAAGTGAAAGCTGCGTTAGGGCTGTTGCCGGCAAGTGTCACTGTCTGAGCGCCAACTCCACACCCCGCTTCCAGTATGCGACTAACCTTTCTGGTACCGAGTGTCAGAATGCAGCAGTTCGACGAGTGCATTGGCTTGATCGTATAGCCGCTGGTTTTCACTTGGGTCGTATCCGTGAACGTAGGCCTTACTCATAGGATCTCGCTTTGCCTAATTGAACCATTTGTCATACTTTATAGTACTTCATGGCTTTTGATATGTCCCGTTTGGGTCGATAGCAGTCGCTCAGGCAGACTCCTTAGCGTAAGTTTTCGTTCCGTTGATTGTCAGACCCCGTTATTGGACGCTACGCCGACCTTTACGCCAGTCCCAGGGCATATCAAACGTTCCTTGCCAGATACCCTTCCCTGCCCTGTGGGCATGCCGCTTCCTCATCCACGTAGTCCTCTGAATACTTCCGGTAAGCCACCGCCCAGCCTTCCGAAACGAGCCAGGCATTGAGATCGATTGTGTCTTGATAGCAGACCGCGATCAGCCGCTTGTAACGGTCATGCTTCTTGCCCTCGCAGCGGACCGTACGCCGGCCCACGCGGTCGGCCAGGGCCAGCGCCGCTTTCTGCCCGCACCGCCACGATTTACCGTTGCGATCGAGGCAGGTTGCCGAGCTCTCCGGCGTATCGACACCATGGAGGCGGATACGCTGACCGTGGATCTCCAGGGTATCGCCATCGATGATGCTGGCAACACCGGTTAACTCCTCGGCGGTTGTCATCATCGGCAACAGGGAAATCAGCATCGTCAGCAATATCCCCAGCGATGTTTTTATGCCGGTGTCCGGCGCTTTTAATCGGTTCATGTCATTCCATCATGATTTGTTGCTTGGTTCTGTCACCGCTGGCCCGGTGATGAAGGCCTGCACCGCCCTATCCGGCGTGCCAGTGGCTCGTTGATGCCTGATGCCTATTGGACCTCAAGCATAGCGGTCCGGATCGGTGGATCTCCAGCCAGCGTCGTTTCGCCAATCAGCCCATGGGAAGCCTCATCCCGTGGAGTCAGCGACGGCGCTGCTAGCTCAAGATCAACGACCCCTCACCCAGGATGCCCAGAAAAATGGGCGCCGGAAGACTTCCACCTAAAGACAAGGACGCAGGGGACGCTGCTAACAGGGAATACTCAGACGGCATGAAAGGCCAGTCTTTTCTTTACCCAGGATGGCTTTGGAAAGGGGGAGTGATCGCGCATGTTTACTATCATTTATCGGTTGAGACGCCTCATGACCCGAATCCCTGGCTACCCGACTGGGGATGACCGCAACAGCCCGCGCCCTACCCGCTCTGGCCTGTTGACGCGCCAAGCGATTCACTTGGCGGCATCGTGATGGACTTTTCGCAATCCATTAACTGCTGCCTTTCCCCCCCTGAAGTTTTGCGGATCATTCATCCCGTACGCCCCGATCGCCTGACCCTCACCGATCCCTATCGCGGTATCTGGGAAGGCTATTGGGCCAACTGGAATGATATCGATCACCGGCGATTGATCAAACAGGAGCGCATCCAACTGCGGGGAGAAGCGAAGGCGCAAGCCGGAGAACCGGCGTCCCTGGTGGTGTTGTTCCAAGTCATCGGCGCCTAAAGAAGAGAGTTGAACCCTGTTCTGGGTCCTGATCAAGGATTTTGCTGTCTGCCTCTGCAGCGATATCCGGATCGCCATTTCCTGTGCATGCATCCAACCCGTGGCCAGGAAATCCACCCATCCACGGACGGCCAGAGCGCCCTTCAAACAGGCGCGGGGCCAAGCGGTGGAGCTTGTGGGGTTCCGTGTCTGATCGTCCGGTCGGCGTGATCGCCGAGCGCGGTATCGCATGTCCTTAGCCACGACGGCACTTCTCGCCTGACTTCCCGATCCGATGAGTGCCTGCCCCACCCAGACAACCGCTCGTCTGACTCCGGCGCCCAGGGCCAGTTCCTGCAGGACCCTCTCTTCGACTTGGGAGAGTCCTCCCTCGGTTTTTTCCATGGGCTGGATCAGCATGACGGGACTGCGGGAAAACCAGCCGCCTTCCTGTAACCGCTTCATGCCCTGCTTCAAGGCTCGTTCGGCCTCGGTGAATTGGCCCTACCAGGAGGCGGGTCGTGGTGAAGGGCTTATGCGCGACCACTGAGGCCGTCTTGCCCGTGTCGATGTTTCGCAACTCGAAACGGTTCGAGAAGACCCGGACAGTCACGATATTGGCAAAGAGCCGGCTGATCATCGTTGATCGGAAATCAGGGCGTTGATTCGTGAAATTTTGTGCGGCCCCACCCGTTCCGGAAGCCGTTCACATTCCCGCGTTGTCATCCTATCCTATGCTGTCAACGGTAATACCCATCGTAGGGAAGCGACCGAGGCACGATGCTCTGAACCCAGGCCGGGAATTGTCAGCGATGCGCGTTGGGTATTGCCTTACCCGCGCTCGGGCCTGCGCGATCCCCTCGCTTTTGCCTTTACTTCCCCTCGACATCCCGATGATTCCGCCGCCGTGTACCCGCCTGGGCCACCCGCTGATCGAGAGGGACGATCCGTGATCTCAGGTGGGCTCGAACCGATCGACGGATGGCTGAAACCCCGGTACCGGACCGGGGTGTTCTCTTCACCATCTGACGAATCAACGACTTGTCTTGTGGAGGATGGTGTGGAGCGTTTTGCCTGAATTAGAGTAGGTCCATTTCCTCTCGGAGGATGCCATTCGTTTCATCGAAGGTGTAAGTCGTTGGCGTGCTCTAAGTACCGGATGTACAAAATTGGATCATGTCATCCACTACGAGTACATTCTCCTTCACGGATACCTGTACCGCTCATTGAACACAATCCGTGTTAGTCGCTCCAGCGACCATGAATGGTGTAGGTATCATCATCGTTCACAGTTATCGAACGAATGGCTCCAAAGCCATGGTGATTACGAAAGTCGGATCCCACACCCCCTCCCACAACCCGATGAAAGGATCTGGTTCTGGTTCAGGTTGGGGTTTCGCCGCTTCGACAGACAGGCTCACGAGCAGGACGGTCACTAAAAGTAGACTGAGTTTGGTTTGCATGATTCGCTCCTTCTTGACTCCTTTGTCCCATGCACAAGTATATGGCGGCGCGAAGCGCCTTCCCCGCTGGGGCGTTGACGTCGATCAACCCCGCGCGGAATTCCGTTCCCTCGGAAGGTGATACCCCGCGGGCTGCGCGCTCACGGGGAACGCCAATCCTCCGCCGCCTAACCCCCGCCCTTGCCGAACCGCTCATGGTTGCGGGCATCGATCTCCAGCGGAGCGGCTTGATAGCCGACCTCGGCGAGCTGCTGCAGATAGACGGTCAGAAAGTTTTCGATCGAGCCCAGGGCCTCGTATTGCTGCACATGGCGACACTCATGGGCGATGAGGCGCGGGCTGTCCTGGTCCTGCACCACATAGATCCCATGGTCGAGGGTCAGTCCCGCCGTGTCCGGTCCCAACAGGCCGGTCTCGAGGGCGGCCCGGCGCAGCACCGGTTCCTCCGGTAGGGGTATGCGCGCCACGCGCAAGACCCGGATCGCCTCGGGACGCTGCACACCCACCTGGCGCGCGATCCGGATCTGTGCCGCTGTGAGGGGTTCGCCGCTCTCGGCGATCCGCTGGGCATGCGTCTTGGTCCAGGCAATCGCCTGCGGTAACAGATGCGGGAGCAAGGCTCGGAGGTCCAAGGTGTCTACCGGCTCAGTCTGTGTTTAACGAGGCTTTCCATGAGATTTCCCAACAATACCAGCAAAAGCCACATCGGGATGCCCAGCACGAAATAGAGCGCCGGCCAAGACAGGCCTTGCAGCAGCCCTGTGGCCCCTAGCTTCAAAAGCAGTCCATGCGGCAATACCACGGGTATCTGCAGGACGATGAACTGGCCTTTCGGGTCGGCGATGAATTGCGCCCCAATGACGCAGGCCAAAAGAATCGCAAGATAAAGACCGCCCAGTATCAAGCCGATTTTACTGAGCGGTAGGATTTTCATTGTGCTGTGAATGTCTCCATCCTCGGGGTCCCGATCATCCCACTCACTCCAGCTCCAGCCTTTGCTGCGGATCGGGTTTTCGCTTGACCTCGACCCACAGGCCCCGCACCGGGTCGATGCCATCGTTTCCAATCAGCCAGGCGGTGGTATCGTCCGGCGCCAGAAACTCCAGCGCCTGACGCACCCCTTCGGGTCCGATCAGGCGCGCCACGTAGACAAATTGTCTGCTCATTCGTCGCTCATCTTTGCGCATTGAACCGGCGGGGCCGATGGTCGATCTCCCCGCGCAGCAGCAGCATGTCTTTCGGGGCGGACAGACCGAGTTTCACCTCGCCTTTCTCGTAACCCAGGACCCGGATCTCCAGCTTGACGGTCTGTCTGGTCGCCCACGTTGATGGTCTCACCAAGACGCCTTGTGAGAATCAGCATACTGTCCCCTCCAGGGTTTGAGAACCATATCCTTGTTCACCAGGATGGTGCCGACCTGGCCGGGACGGATGATGATCGTCGGTTGAATATTCAGGTTCTTGCGCAGCATCTCGCTGCCCACCTGGGACATCTGGCGGGCCACCGCCTCGCGGGCGGTGTCGCTGGTGGTCTGGGTGTTCTGATCGCTATCGGTGGCGACCTCATAGCCCGCCGAGATGAAGGAGAGCAGCAGCGCCGAGCCAAAGATGCGCAGGTAATGGTTGTCCACCTTATCCGCCAGGCCCGCGTAGCCGGCCTGGTCCGCGCCGGGCATGCCGCCGATCTCCACCGCCCCGCCGTCCGGGTAGATCAGGCGGTTCCAGATCACCAGCACCCGGTTCTGGCCGTAGGTGACATTGGAGTCATACTGGCCCACCAGGCGGGTGCCCTGGGGGATCAGCACCCATCGGCCCGCCGGGGTGTCAAACACATCCTGGGAGACCTGGGCGGTGACCATGCCGGGCAGATCGCTGTTGATGCCGGTGATCATCACCATGGGGATCACGGTGCCGGTGCGGATCACGTAGGGGTTGAGCGGTGGCACCGGGCCGGTGATGACCGGCGGGGCGTCGGTCGCCTGGTTGCCCTCCACGAACGCCTGCTTGTCGGCCTGGCGATTCAGATCGCCCTCCCCTGCCCCGAGGCCGGCCCCTGACAGGGCCTGCTGCACCGCCTCGAGCAGGCGCTGGCGCGGATCGGTTTGCGGCGGGCTGGCTGCGGCCGCCGCCAGGGGTTGGGCGGTCTTCATCAGCCCACCGCCAAAACCCTCCAGACCGAGCGGCACCTCCATGGAGGCCAGGATGGCCTGCTCGCGCCGTTGCGCCAGGCGCTTGCGTTCCTCCTCCGCGCGCTGATCGACCGGAGAGGGCGCGGCTGCCACGGGACGGGTGTGGCCGGCGCTGCCGGCTGCTCTTCGCGGCATGACAGGCGGCTGCACCGGCGGCGGTGGGGTTCATCGGACCTCTGGCTTGATGTAGTCGGGCGCATGGGCGGTCAGGGCGGCGGGTGCGAGGGTGTCCGATTCGCGTTTCTGCTCCTTCTCCTCCAGTCTGGCCCATGGCGGGCTGGGCGCGCTTGTACATGGCCCAGGCCATGGCCACCAGCACGATCAGCACCAGCACCGCGATCAGCGCCAGCGGTCCCTTCTTGGCCTGGCGCACGCTGGGCGGATTGCCGCGCAGCTCGATGCCTTCAATCGCTTCGTCGCTCATGGCTGCCTCCGGGTCCAGGCGCTCAGGGGGAGCCCGCGCGCTCGTCATAGCCGCGCGACAGGCGGGTCTCATCGAGCTGCAGGGTCAGCACGATGACCCCCGGCGCGTTGGCCGAGGTGATGGCCAGCGGCTGCGCCCCGGCCGGGGCGGTCTGCTGGTCGTCGAGGATCTCCACCACCTCATAACCGGACTGGCGCAACGCCTGGGCGATGGCGCGTTTTGATCGGGGTCTGGGCGGTGTTGGTGATCTGCCAGACGGTGCCCTCGACCGGGTAGTTGTCCGCCAGGTAGGCGGCGGCATCCTGCGCCGATCTGCTGCGCCGCCGGCGCTTGCGCCTGGGCCAGATCCTCTTTGATGCCCTGGGTCTGGCAGGCGCTCAGCCCCAGGGCCAGGGCGATGATGGGAAATCCGAATCAGCGACTTTCATGGCGCGACCCGCTTGATGGTGACCTTTTCCTGGGCCTTGCCGACCCCGGCGATCAGCTCCATGTGCGCAAACACCCCATCGACGATGTAACGCCGGTCATGCACCCGGTAGTTGACCACCCGCTGCCCGGCCTGGTTCATCACCAGCAGGATCGGCGCATCCTCGGTGCTGACCGCCTTGGGCAGGTCCACGTAGGTGTGCGCGCCATCGGCGAACACGCGGGTCGGCCGCCAGGGGCTCTTGCCGTCGATCAGTAGTTGAAATCCAGGTCCTCGACCCGCAGGCCCTGGTCTTCGACCTGGAGCTTGCGCCGATCCGCATCGGCCTGGCGCTGCTTTTCCTCCGCCAGGAAGCCGGCCAGGCGGGCATCGAGTTCCTCCGGGTAGGAGAAGGCGATCACCGGCATCCACTGGGTGGCGTGGGAGGTGAGGCGCAGGTGATAGGCGCGCCGGTCGGTGGTGATGACCAGGGAGGTGTCCAGATCGGCCTGGGTGGGCTTGACCACCAGATGCACGATCTCGGTCCCTTCGGGGCCGGAGCGCGCGCCCTCGACCAGCCAGCGCACCGTGTCGCCGAGTTTCACGTTGTTGACCTTCTCGCCGGCCTGCAAGCTGGATGTCACACTGGCGCAGCGGCGCGCAGGTGATGACATGCAGGGTCTCCCCGAAGGGGAAGACCACCTTGCCCTCCTCCGCGAGATACGACGGACGAGGGCGTGTCCTGCCATTGCTTGGCGAGTTTCAGGGCGGTGTCGGCCGCCTGCGCGGCACCGGGAACGGCAAGCGCCAGGGCCAGAAGCAGGGGGTTGATGGATTTTTTCATGACTGACTCCTTTCCGGGGGGCTCAATAGACCTTCGACCAGGCGAAATTCGGGAGATAGATCTGGAACGGATTGATCCACAGGACCTTCTCATCGACCTGGGCCAGTTGGCCCTGGGTCCAGTGAAACGAGCCCTTGAAACGCAGGGGCTCGCCCTTCTGCTTGCCCTGGCGGTCGCGCAGGATCTCCACCCACTCGACCTGGTAACTGTCCTCGGTGACCGGAAACACCGCCTTGATCTCCACCGTGACGGTCTCCTTGGTGGCCCGTTTGAACGGCTCGTTTTCCGCTTGCTGCCAATACTCGGAGAGCGTGGTATAGGCCGGGTCGGAGCGCGCGACGAAGGCGTAGGCATCGAAGATGTTCTTGCGCTCCAGCCAGGCATCGGCGCTCACGGTGCGCCAGGCCTCCACGAACTTGATGATCGAGGCCTTGATGATTTTCGGATCGGTGGTATGGGTGGCGGAGACCGGGCCGTAGGCCTGGGCCCGGCCCAGCTCGTCCACGCCGATGGCGAACGGGATGAACTTGCTCTGGGAGCCGATGTAGATCACGCCCATGACCGCCACCAGGGCCACCAGGCTGGAGAGCATGGCGGCGAGCTTCCAACTGCGCTCGCGGCTGATGTAATCCCCGTAGCGCTCGTTCCATTCACGCCGGGCGTCCAGGTAGGGGTTGCGGACGTGCGGGGCCTCCCTGCCCTGCCCCTCGGATTGGGTATCGCGCGCACTCGGCGGCGCGAGTTGAATCGCTGCTTTCGCCACTTGCCTGCCTCCTCAGTGGTATTGGATTTTGATCTGTTGTTGTGGGTCCGGGATCTGGCTCATGGCCATCGGGTCGATGTGCAGCCGCTCGCACAGCGCATTGAGCAGATCCAGGTGATGCACGGCCTCGCCGTGGCCGATCTGCGCGATGTCGCGCAGGAAGGTCTCGGGGTTGATCAGGTCCTCGGCCAGGCGGCCTTGCTGCGCGGCCACCACCGCACCCAGGCAGTCGTTGAGTCGTTCGGTGGAACGGTAGAGGTGTTGTAGCGCCTCGAGCAGCGCCGCATGGGATTCGATGATGGATTCAGGCATGACTGCCTCCTGTGTATTTTTAGTTAACGATGGCCGCCAGTGAGTAGCTGGCGGCCGGGTCTCAACTAGAGCATACACAGTTGCTCCGGGCCTATTTCCGACAAGCGGTCTTGTATTACGCCTCTCAACCCGGCCATAAAACCGAGGCTTTGCGCCTGGCAAGCAGGCGCAAAAAAACCGCAAGGCTGACGGGTGCGGGATCCGCTGTGTATTTTCTAGTGATTGGAAGCCTATTGCATGGATGGTTGTTGGGTCAAGGCACACCCCGACTGCGCCTTGTGTTTGTGGGTTGATGGAAGAGGTCTGATCGAATGCCATGGTCTTCAGCCCTTCTCAATGCTGTTGCTCTGCAGGGCGGCGATCTTCGCTCGCATGTTGTCGGACATGCGATGCCCCATGCCGGTGGAGGGGCCAGCAAATTTGCCGCGCGCGGCATGGTCGGTCAATTCACTCTTGGCGGCGCCGGCCATGTTGGCCATGGTGCCGCTGATCATGCCCATGCCGGTGCGCCCCTGGGCGTTGGCCAGTTGCGCGGCGGCGAACACGGAGCGGCCCAGGCCGGCGGTACCTACCGCCGTCTTGGCTCAAGGCCGAGCCGGCCATCGTGGTCTTGTTCACCGTCTGCCTGGCGGCGGTGACCAGGCTTTCGCCCATGCCGATGGAGACACCCGTCAGCAGCGACTGGATGGTGCTCGGCAGGTTCCACACCAGCGCCAGCAGGACCACGGCCGCGCCGACCACCAGCAGCACCTGGGTGTCGTTGTTCTCGTACTGGTTGAGCCATTGCCGCATCAGGACCTCGCCCAGGCCCACGACCAGCAGCAGGATGAACCACTTCATGCCGGTGGCCGCCGCGTAGACCAGATAGCGCAGGGCGTAATCCTTGGTCCAGCGGGTGGGACCGAAACCCAGCAGGATGATGGCGGCGTTGACCACGACATAGGTCTCCACCATGGTGAGGATCATCATCGCGGTGATCAGGGCAAAGCAGATGATCACGATCAGCGAGCCGATGATCAGGCCCAGGGCATCGCCCGCGCCGTCCCAGAAGGAGATGGTATCCACCATGCGGCTGGCCAGCTCCAGGCCGGTATCGAAGATGTCGGACGCAGTGGTCGTGCCCGCGCCGCCGGCGGCCGCGCTGGCGTTGCCGGCGATGTCCGCCAGGCTCCAGATGATGGCCTGCGCCCAGGCCGGCCCGAAGGCCAGCAGGGCGGCGAAGAAGCCGATGAACATCACCCGGACGATCACCTCGCTGACGATCTCGCTGGCATCCGCGCCCTTGAGCGCCAGCAGCATGCCGGTCCAGGTGAACTCGATGATCGCCAGCATCCAGAACATCCAGGTCGCGGCGTTGCGTGATCGGCCCCGCCAGGCCCCCACGTTGTTGCGGAACTGGTTGATGATCTGGTCGATCAGGTTGTTGTCATTGATCGCGGCCAGGGCCGGGTCGGTGAACAACAGGCCGAGGGCGAACAGAAAGGCAGTGGGTATCAGGAGCTGCGCGGAATGATGCCCCCTGCCCTTGCCTTCCAGGATGCGCCGAAAGCGGCGCTCCACCCGTTTGTTCCCGGTCCAGCGGCCCAGCCGCTCGCAGGCATTGCCGGCAAAGTACCAGGCAAGAGCAAGGGGCACCATGATGAAGATGCCAATCAAAATGGCGAGTGGCCAGACGATCAGAGTGTACATGCCGACTCTCCCTGGGGTTAGGGTCTCGTGTAACGCTGTCCATCACCGATGATGGTGCCGCGCTCGTCCTTGGTGTCGATCACCTTCTTGGGTGGTGCCTTCTCCTCGACCGTGATGTTGCACGTTCACGTCGGTGGGTGGTGGCGGTGGGGTTTCGCTCGCAGGCCGCCAAGCCGGTAACCAGAGATCAGTAATACGATGAGTCTGTTTGGCATGTCTTGCTCTCTCTAGGGTCGTGGTGAACCGTTGGCCATCGCCGACAACGATGTTGCGGGGTGCCTGCCAGAACTTCTCCGCCTGGGCGTTCTTGGCCGCGTCCTTGGCGGCTTCGGCGGCCATGTAGTTGGCCTGCATCTGCATTTGCGCCATCACCAACTGGCGCAGCTTCTGCATCTGCTGCACCTGCTGGTTGGCGATCTGGTTGCCCACCTGCAGGGCCTGCATGCGCCCGGTGGCGCTGTCGCCCATGGCGGTGAGGGTTGCCATGGTGGCGTTTTCATTGGCGAACTGGCTGCTTTGCAGGTTGGCCGCCAGCAGCGCGCCGTCGATGCCGTCGCGCTGGGTGGTGTACCAGCCTTGGTAGGAGCCATACATCTGCGGCGCGCCGAAGTTGGCGTTGAGGAAGTTCCCATAGTCCGGGAAGCGCTGACGGAAGCGCACGTCCAGGTTGGCCATGCTGTAGGCGATGGCCTGGCCTTGTCGCACGATATTGGTCAACGGCGTCAGCGCCTGCAGGATGTTGCCCCACTGCTGATTGGGGATGTTGAGCGTGTTCTGCAGCATGTTCTGATAACGCTGGATCATGTTGGCGATCATGGTCGCCTGGTTGCTGATCTGGGTGACCTGATTGGCGATCTGGCTGGATCTCCGAGCCCTGGATACCCACCAGCTCGATGTTGTTGAGGATCTGGGTCGGTTCGGTCGCGCCGATGACCGCACCGGCCTGGGCCGGGTTGATGGCGGTCAGGCCGAGGGCCAGGACCAGAATCTTGAGATGGTGTTTTGCGTTCATCCGATGATGCCTCGTTGTTTGAGATACTCATAGGCCCAGCCCTGGGGGTCTTGCCCGTGCAGTTGGCGGGCAAGTCTGGATCTCCTCCTGGGAGCTGGCGGCGGCGATGCCCAGCCCGATGGGGCCGATGTCCAGGCTGAAGCGGCGACTGCCCAGGGGCGAGGTCAGGTAATACTCCCGCTTGGGCGCCAGCTCGGTGATGATGCGCCGCTGGGACTCGGTGATGCCCATCTCGGCGTAGAGCGCCGCCGCCTCCGGCTGCTGCGCGTTGGGGTTGGCCAGGAAGAGCTTGGTCGGGCAGCTCTCGATGATGACATCGAGGATGCCGCTGCGCTTGGCGTCGCTCAGGGACTGGGTGGCCATGATCACCGCCCAGTTGAGCTTGCGCAGCTCCTTGAGCCATTCGCGCAGCTTCTCCCGGAACACCTCGTGGCCGAGCATGGTCCAGACCTCATCGAGGAACAGAAAACCGGGCTGGCCCGCATGCGCCGCTCGATGCGGTGGAACAGGTAGGAGAGCGCCGGCAGCACCGCGCGGGGTCCCAGGCCCATGAGCTCGTTGATCTCGAAGCACAGCCAGTCGTTGTCCGCGATGTCGTCGGCTTCGGCATCGAACAGCTCCCCGAACTCCGCGCCGATCAGGTAGGGCTCCAGGGCGTTGCGCAGTTCATGGTCCTGCAGGGTCGCGGCCAGGGCCGTGAGGGTGCGGTGTTCGCTCTCGGCCACCAGGTTGATGGCATCGCTGATGGTCTTGCGCTGCATCGCCGTGACCTCCAGGCCCTGCAGGCGCACGGCCATCTCGATCCAGCCCTTGGCCCAGCTGCGGTCTTTCTCGCTCGCCAGTTGCGCCAGGGGCGCGAAGGCGACCCGTTGGTGATCGCCCGCGATGTCATAGTGCGCGCCGCCCACCGCCAGGGTCGGGATATAGGCCGAGTAGCGCTTGTCGAACAGCACGATGGTGGCGTTGGGGTAACGGCGCGCCTGCAGGGCCGCCAGTTGCAGCAGGGTCGATTTGCCGGTGCCGGTGGGGCCGAGGATCGCGGTGTGGCCCACGTCGCTGACGTGGAAGTTGACGCGAAACGGCGTGCTGCCTTCGGTGGCGGCCATCATCAGCGGCGGGCTGTGGGGCGGAAACTTGTCGTTGGGGTTATGTTTCTCGCCGGCCCAGATGGTGGACAGCGGCAGCAGGTGCGCCAGGTTCAGGGTGTGCAGCACCGGGCGGCGCACATTGGCCCAGGCGTTGCCGGGCAGCGTGCCGAGCCAGGCCTCGATGGCGTTTTCCGCCTCGAGGCGGGCATTGAAGCCGGCGTTGCGCACCAGGGTGGCGATCTGCTGCGCGTACTCGTCGGCGCGCGCCTCGTCCTTGTCCATCACCACGATGTTGCCGGTGTAATAGCCGTAGCGGACCAGGCCCGCCGAGGCGTCCGCCTTGGCGTTGACCACATCGGCCTCCATCTGCGCGGCGTCCAGGTCGACCTTGCCGGAGTCGGTGCCGAAGATCTGGTCGCGGATCGGGCGTTTCTTCTGCTCCCACTTCTTGCGGTAGCGCTCCAGCGCCGCGTCCGCCTCCCAGGTGTCCAGGTAGATGAAGCGGGTGGACCAGCGATAGGGGATCGGCAGGGCATCCAGCCCCTCCAGGATCTCGGGGTGGCTCTCCTGGGGAAAGCCGTCGATGCCGATCACGCGGATGCTGTACTCCCCTACTCCGGGGCACGGTGCCGCCCACGAAATCCTGGCCGCCGATGAGCGCGTCCAGGTACATCGGACAGGGCGGCAGCTGGATGCGGTGGCGCTCGCCGGTGATGACCCATTGCAGATAGGCCAGGAACTCGTCATAGACCCGTTCCCGGCCCTGCACCCCCGGCCCCTTGAGGGCGCGCAGGCGGGTCAGGCGGTAGTAGGCCGACAGCCGGCCCTCCAGCTCCTGCAGGGTCGCCTGGAATTTTTCCAGCTCCCGGTCGGCGATGGTCCGGCGGTCCGCCGACTCGCCATAGATCCACTGGCCGAGACGGCTGCTTTTGGTGACCGGCGGCAGGTAGGAGACGGTGAGCACCTGCAGGGTCTCGTAGTGGCGGCCCTGGCTCTCGAAACGCTCACGCCGCTCCGCGTCGATCAGTTCGGAGATGGGGTCGGGCCAGGACTGTTCGGGGAAATAGGCCTCGACCTCCACGCGGATCGCATCGTGGTGGGTCATCCAGCCGTTACCCAGGATGCCCGAGGCAACCGTTGACGTGGACGCTGAGCGCGTTTTTCTCGCTGGCGCTGGCCGAGGTCATGTCCCGGCCCTCGTAGAACCAGGCGGCCATCAGCGCGCCGCTCTTGGTGGTGACGATACCGTCCTCGATGAGTGCCGCGTATTCCAGCAGGTCCGCCAGGCCCTTGGCCTTATCGCGCCAGACTTTGAGATTCAGCATATCGGTTTCCTTGGCTGATTTTCACCTATGAAACTTTTTTCAGCGATCGCAGGCCGGGCCGGAGCGCGCCCGATAGAAGGCGCGGTAGCGGATGTGGCGCTGATAGACCTGGCTCATCATCGGGTCCGCCTTGGCCATGCGGCGCACGATCTGCATGCCGAAGACGAAGATCAGCACGCCGGCGATGGCCGCCGGCCAGCTCAGGGCGACGAAGATGAGCATGATGCTCACCAGCATCACCGTGAGGGTCAGCTCCCGCTCGGCCCCAGCCAGGTGCTGGGGCCGGATCAGGGACTGGCGGATCGGGATACGCACCCGTTCCTCCTGGGCCATGGCTCAGGCGACCACCGCGCCGGCGCCGGGGAAGAGGATCTGCAGGAAGCCCGCGGCGGTGACGATCATGGAGACCACCAGCACCACCATCAGCATCTTGCGGCCCCAGTCGGGCAGCTCCCCGCCCCACACCAGCGCCCAGCCGGAGGCGGAGAGCGCCACCAGGGCGATACCGAGGGCCACCGGACCGGTCAACGAGTTGACCAGGGTGGTGACGGAGGCCTCCCAGGGCAGGTTCTGGGCCTGGCCGGCCATGGCGGCCGGGGCGGCCAGCAGGGCCAGCAGAAGCAGCAAGAGGTTTTGTTTGAGACGTTTTAAGCAACATGGATCTTCTCCTTGGTGAGGGTTTCGGTGAGGTAGTCGTTGTGGGCGAATCCCTTCACCAGCAACAGTTCGCTAAGCACGCGGCGGCCGCCTGAGCGCGTGATGAACGCGATCAGGTCCACCGCCTCGGCGATCCCTCGCCGTTTATCGCCGGCAACCGCGTCGGCGACGTATTCTTCGAGCTTGGCCAGGGCCGCGTAGGCCGAGGCGCAATGCAGGGTGGCCACCCCGCCGGGGTGGCCGGTGTTCCAGGCGCGGATCAGCGCCTCGGCCTCGCCGCCGCGCACCTCGCCGACGATGATGCGGTCCGGGCGCATGCGAAGACTCGATCGCACCAGGGCGCGCATGTCCACCCCCAGGGTGGTGCGCTTGGCCACGTAGTTGGGCGAGCTGCAGATAATCTCGGGGGTGTCCTCCAGGATCAGCAGGCGATGCTGGGGGCTGGCCAGGCTGATCTCGTGGATCAGGGCATTGGTGAGGGTGGTCTTGCCCGAGCCGGTGCTGCCGGCGACGATGATGTTCCGACGCTGGGCCACGGCCTGGCGCAGCAGGGCATGTTGTTCTTTGTCCATCACGCCCTGGGCCAGGTAGTCATCCAGGGTCAGGGCCTGGGAGAGGTGTTTGCGGATGGCCAGCGTCGGGGCGCTGGTGATCGGGGGCACGGTGGCGTGGAAGCGGCTGCCGTCGGGCAGGGTCGCCTCCAGGATCGGGGAGGCTTGGGTGACCACCCGGTTGGTCAGGGCCGCCACCGTGCAGATCAGGCTCATGGCGACCTGGGGCGACATGCGCCCGACCACGATCTGATCCTGGCCGTGGCGTGCTCCACCCAGATGTTGCCGTCCGCGTTGACATCGACCTCCACCACGGCGGTGTCGGCCAGCGCGGCGCGGATTTCCACCCCAGCTCGGTCAAGCAGCTTACGCTGCAGACGCTCGTCGCGTTCCTTCTCCTGGGTGATGTTCCATGCCTTCCTGCCTGGTGGGTCTGAAAAAAGACAAAATATATTTCTTATTATGCTGAACTATACACAACTAACAAGGCAAATCAAGAGTGCCTTGAAAAAATATTGAGTATTTTTGTAGGGCGCTTTAAGCGCCCGATTGCGTCAGAGTTCGGTCGGCAGGAGCGAGCACGAAAGCGCTCACCCCGAGGCCCTGCGCAATCGCGTCCAGGTTTTCGATGGTGAGGTTCTGCGTGGCTTTAAGGCACTTCTGGAGGGTGGAGGCGGCGATGCCGATGTCTTGGGCCAGGGCGGCGGCGGTGATGTTGTTGCTGGCCAGCAGCCGGCGCAGGTGCCAGGCGAGGTTTTTGCGCGGTACGCTGACACCTTGGCTGGTCTTCTCGCGCAGTTGCGCCACGTCCCGGTTGGAGAGCGTCAGCATGTCCAGCAGCAGGGACTTGCCCGGCACCTCGAAACGGGGATTTAGTATCTGATGGATCTCCACACCCAGGGAGCGGGCGATCACGTCGAGATTGTCGATGGAAGGGTTCTGTTCGCCGCGCAGGATGCCGGCGATAAAGTGAGTCGAAAAGCTGGTGCGCCGGCTGCAGGTCCAGCACCCCCCAGCCCAGGCTGTCCAGCAAGGCCTGCAGGTTCTTGCCCAACACGGCGCGAATGTTGGATCCGCGTGGCGGCAGCGGTGTTTTCTGGACTGCCCCAGTCTTTTTCATGATGCTGTTTATTGTCCGAAAGGAAATCCAGCCCGGATTATAGTATGAAAATGAATATATTACTGCGCACGGAGGAGAGTCAGGCGTGTGCAAGAGCCGTTATTGTCAGCCTGATGGCAATTTTGATCGGCGCGTATCTCGTGCTCTATGAGACCCGTGAGGAGGTATCAACAATTTTTTTAAGCGCCATTATATACTCTCCTCTCTCGCTACTCTGGTGGCAGTATGTGCGCCGTCATCCCCTGCCGGTCGAGGCGGCGCAGGGGCGTATTTTGATCGGCATTGTTTTCGATGCGGCCGTGATCGGCATCTGTATCAGCATCAGCAACAGCGGCCACCCGATCCTGTACCTGCTGTATCTGCTTTACCTCTGGGTCATCATGGGCAACGGCATGCGTTTCGGCCGGCACACGATGACCAGCGCCACCCTGGCCTGCCTGATGAGCCTTTGCCTGGTGGCCGTCCTCTCCCCGGATTGGCCGTTGCCGGTGCCGGCAACCCTCGTGCTGATGGCGGGTCTGTTGATGGTCGATATGTTCTGCCGGCAGATGCTCAAGCATATCGACGACCAGGCCCGGGAGATCCTGCACCTGTCCCATGATCTGCGCAGCGCCCATCTTGGCGTGAGCGAGACGGGTCTGCTGGAGAAGCGCGCCTTTATCGATTCCGTGCAGGAGGCCATGGCAAGCCTGCCGGAGGGCAATATTCTGGCCGCCGTGGTGATTGCCTATGCGGGTCCGGGCGCCGAGCGGATCGGCAATCCAATGAGCTCCATCACCCAGGCCCTGGCGGCGCGCATCAACAGCGAGCTTGCGCGGTGGCGATCTGGCGACCCTGGGGCGCGAGGATGAGCTGTGGATGTGTATCGAGCCGAAGCGCATGAGCGATGCCATTGCCGTGGCCGAGCGGGTGCGCCGCGCCTTCCAGGAGATCGTGCCCCACGTGGTGGTCCGGATCGGCCTGGCCAACTACCCCAATATCAGCACCGATGCCCAGGGGTTGTTCAACGCGGCCAGCCGCCATGCCCGTCAGGCGCACGGCAAGGCCTCCACCAGTATGGGTCGGCTGACGCTGGTCGAAAACGACAGCTAACCCCGGTCGATGAAGAGGATATAGAGGTCGATCCCCAGTTTGTCGGCGATGTTGGCGAGCCGGTCGGTGGAGCCGTTCATCCTGGCGCGCTCCACCCCGCCGATCCAGGCGCTGGAGTAGCCGGTTTCCTCCGCCAGCTTTTCCAGGGTCAGGCCGCGCTGCTTTCTGAAATAGGTGAGGTTCTTCCCCAGGAGCTTGCGTATTTTGAGTTGTTGCTCGCTCAGCTGCTCGACGGGCTGTTTCTTTGTTTTTTTCTCGTTCAAATCACTACGGGTCTTCTACCAGAGTAAAGGAAGTTATTTCCTAATTATTGATGCAGTTATTTTTGAGCGCAATCACCCTTTCAGTTTTCACCGGTGAAAACTTCACGCTTGTGTGATGCGTGTTGGATTTTTTCGGGTTGGCTGCTTGGACACGTCTTTGCACTGCTCAGCCTGCCTGAGTACATCGATTGTCTGCTCGCCCAGGGCGACTCGTTATTTTTGTTCCTGGGCGCCTCCGCGGAGCGATTATGGTTTTTTTTCCAGCACCCAACAAGCTCAGAGGAGCGACATTTGGGCCTTTTCCGCAAAAATGCATGCCACCCGTTGCACCGCCCTGCCCTGCTTGATCGGCTGCCAGGCCACTTCGTGGCGGGTCTTTTGGGTCAGTGCCTTGTGCCACCGCCTAACTGTTACCTTTCGTTGGCCTGGAGGCCCTGTATCTGCCGGCTTTGGGCTGCGTGACCGCCTAGCTGTTACCTTTCAATGGGCCAGTTCCCGCTGACCGCTGATTTGTAACCGTTAGGGGTTGTAAGCCGGAACCCCAGAATTTCCGTCACCGGATAGCCTGAGGTTCAGGCAGTCAGCTTCTTGATCCGCTCAGCAAGGCGTTCGAAGGCCTCGTTCACATACGCCAATGCCTTGGGGTCTGCGCCCTGTGCCTGTAGCGCGTTTTTGAAACTTGCCAGATCGGCAAGCCATTGCCGATGCCGCTTGTCCATCTCGTTGACCTGCGCCTGAGTACCGCTTCTACGAAGCGCCAGATAGCCGCGCTCAAGGGTTGCGGCCGTGGTCAACAATTGAGACGCCAGCTGCTTGTGCGGTTCGGAAAACGGGGCCATGCCGTCATAGGGCCGCGACGCCTTGCTGCGTTCGGCCTCGAACGCCTCCTCCATGATGAGGGCGTAGCGGTAAAACCCCGGGAATTCGTTGGACAGCGCCAGCAGTTGGTCGTCGGAGGTCCCGACCCAAATCCTGTGCAAATCGGGCACATATCCCATCATGCGATTGATGATGGCCGGTGCCTCGTTGACGCCTTGGGCAGCAAGCTGTTGCATGTGTTGGTCCATCTGCGCGGCCAGCCGGCGAAATTCATGCATGCTCATGTCTATCTTCCCTCCGCGTCCTGTCTGCCCGGTCATAAACCCAGCTCGCTGTGCGAGCCCAGGCGCACGAGCTGTAACAACTCGTCATCGGGCTTGCGGTAGATCAGCACCAGGTCGGGCTTGAGGTGGCAGTCCCGGTGATCCTTCCAGTCGCCGGTCAGTGCGTGGTCCCGGTAACGCGGCGCCAAGGGCTGGTCACAGGCTAAGGCTTTCACGAGAGCCATCAGTTCCGCATCGAGCGTGGCGCGGTGCTGGCCCTTGGCTTCTCGCTTGTAGTCGCGCTTGAACTGGCCGGTGCGCTCAATCCTCCGCATGCAAGTCCGCCATCAGCCCCTCGACGCTATCGAAGCGCTTGAGCTTACCGGCACGGGCCTCGCGCATGGCGGCGATGGTGGTTTCGTTCGGTACCAACGGATCGAACGGCAGCGCCTTCTCGCGGGCGATGCGGGTCAGCAGGATGCGGAACGCATCGGACACGGTGAGGCCCATCGCCGCCAGCACGGCGGATGCCTCTTCCTTAATGTGCTCGTCGATGCGGGCACGAACAACCGCGTTTTCAGACATGATGTGATCCTCATTGGACAGTGAGCTACATTGTAGCCCAATTATTTGCTATGCGCATCCGGGACCGGCGGGGGCATTCTGGGGTTCCGGCTTACAACCCCCTTTACAACAAGTTCATCTGAACCTTTTCCTCGAAGCGAAATTCCAGGCGATGCACCGCCTTACCCTGCTTGATCGGCTGCCAGGTCACCTCAAGGGAGGTTTTCTGGTTCAACTCCTTGACCGCCGGCTCGATGACGCGGGCCTTCAGGTTGGCAAAGCGTTCGTACTTATCCTGCAGTTCCAGACGCTCCCTGAGGTCTTCCACGGTCACGATGAACAGGCCGGTGTCCTGATACTGGACCAGCATTTCATAAAGCCGGATGGAGTAGATCGATACCAGATCCGCGACTTCCGCCAAGCGGTAGCTGGTGAAACGCCGATGGAGCATGGTCAGGTGCGGGGTAATTTCCGGGCTGAAGCCAAGTCGTACCTTGCCCTCCCCTTTCATGTATTCCGCCATGTAGACCCAGCGCAGGCGCGTGCGGGTTTTGCCCTCTATTTTCCTGATATCGCGCTCATATAGCCGAGTAACGGCTTCCTCCATTTCCGCGTAGGTGCTCTTGGGATCTGACTTGAACAACTCCACGAAGTCCTCGACGTTGAGGGTGAAGCGGTTATCCTTTGGAAGCGGTTTTCGGCTGTCCAGTTGAGCGGCACAAGCCAGGATGATGCGCTGCTCATTCAGTGTCCCGGTGCACCGCCCTGCCCTTCTTGATCGACTGCCAGCTCACCTCGTAACTGGTCTTTTGGGTCAGTGCATTGTGCAATCCATCGCCAACGAGGACGATGAATCACCCGATTTGAGAAATAAGTCACTCTGCCAGGGAAAAAGCGACAACTACAAAGCAATCAGACTGTTGAGAAGGGAGCGACAACAGACTTGACTCACCAGTCCACACTGCTGCCACTTCCTAGTGTATTCAAGGCACAGTCAGGACTATGAGTCACGCTCTCTCAGGCTATACAATCCGGTGCTCATCGCATTGTGGAGTCCGCCGCCGCAATCTCTCAAATCAAGATCAGTCTCTGATCCACACTTTTTACATAATTGACAAGCAATTAGCTATACTATGTGTCACGTGACACATACTCGAGACACCCACGGTGACGCACAAGTTTATCGACATCGATCTTATCCGATCCTCTCCATTTTTAAGTGCCAGTGAAATGGAAAAGCCCTCCGCAGAGGATCTTCATTTCGCAGAAGCCATCGGGATTCTGACGCCGGTATTAGTCAGAGAAGTGGGAAACAAGGCCTTTCCTGAATATGAACTCTTAGGAGAGGAAAAAAGCTGGTTTATTGCACAACAGATCATGCAACCCAAAGTCCCTGCGGTGATCATGAAATACATTTCAGACTGGGATGCCAAGCAACTGGTCACATTTACGCAAACGGGCAAAGAAAGAGGACCCGATACGTTGGGCCAAAGAGGCAGAGTCTTTTCTCAATAACAAACGCCGCTACCAACCCCATTACCGTATCAACGATGCCGCCAAAGAGTTGGGCGTTGAACGCACACGTTTGTCCCATGCCCTACGCATCATCCGTCAACTTCACCCGGATGTTCAGGATGCCGTCTCTGAAGGCAAGATCAAACTAGGTCATGCCCGACGGCTGGCTTCCCTACCCCTCGCAGATCAACTGCACCTGGCAAAGAAAATTGTCTTACAACAGCTGTCTGTCCGTGACGTGGAATCCGCAGTCAGGGAAAAACTGCAAAAAGGCAAATCCAGATTAATTGATGAGCCCATCGACAAGCCCGTGTACCTGACGCAACTCGAGACAAAGATCACCGAGACTGTGAGTGTGAACGCCCGAGTCGATTATGACGAGGCCAATCGATCAGGAGAGCTCCGACTCGCATTTCATGATTTGGAAGAACTGCAGGGACTCTTGGAAAGACTTGGGGTTTCACTGGACGACTAAAAACAAAACCTTAGGTAAGATTACCTTCGATTATGGAATGGAAAAACGCTTTCCTCTACCTGAGAATGAATAATTCTCTGAGGTGTATAGCCGAGATTAATTACCCTTGTCCGACGTCGGACAGTTTATGCCCTACTCTTGCTTCTGAAAGAAACCCAACATACGTCGATTAATCGCCGCACGGATGATGGTGGACTGATTGGCATTCAAGCTTGGTTTTTGCGCCGCGATGCGCCTAGCCTCTTGATTTATTTGGGCAACGATTTCACTAGGCACACTGAAGACATCTTGATCATCGGGTTTGTCCACCACTTCAGACAAGAGAGCGCCTTCCCAATTTTCCTTAATCAGCAGAGACTGGATCGCTTCCACCACCCACTTACTCTTTTGGCGCATGTTGTACCCATCCTTGAGAATCTGAGGAGGTATCGATTTTTTCAATTCTCCCGGCATCTTGACCGTTACTTTCTTGATTTTTGCAACCGTCTTGAGCGGCTTAGGTTTCTTATCAGGCATGGGTTTCTTCCCAGTACTTTAGGAATGCTGCGAATGCCTTCTTCACCTCCTTGGGCTTGGTCCAGTCAATCTGATCGAATTGATGCTGGTGACTCTCCTCCACATTGTTTAGAACAAGACTGCGCAATGCCGAGAGATTGCTCGTCACTCCTAAGGAAACACGCAACTTGTTGTCCGACGTCGGACGCTTTTCAAACCACATCCGATACATCGACTCCCGATGTACGGGTTCAACTGCAGCGATTTCCGTCAATTTATTCAGTGGAGTTTCTCCAATAAGCACCTTTTCTATGACCTTTCGGACCCAGATATCGTCTCGCGCCTTTACGATTTTCACCCATTGGTATGCTTGTGAGCGATTTAATCCCAGGGTATCAACCAAATCTCGCCAATCGATTTCTCTTCCCCGAGTTTCGACCATAGCTGCGAAGCGTATGACCCAGCGAAGCTTATCTGCGATCGGTAATTCTGTTCGCTGAACATTATCCGCTATTCCAATTTGCTGCTGTTTAATTTCTTCCGGCTTGCGGATAAATACCTTCAATTCGATGCGTTGAGATTCCAACCGCCTGAGATCAGGTTCCTCACAGATCTCCACATCATGGCGCGGAACATCATCCTGCCCCATCGTTGTCCGGATATGAAACAGTGCAAAGATGCTAGCCATCGTGCGTCGCTGCCCCCCCATTAGCTGTACTGCCTTGCCAGGGAGTGCATACGCCAACGGGGCATTCAACATGCCAAACTCCTTGATACTCATGGCAAGTCCCGTGATTCCTTCCAATTCATCCTGCTTTTCCGTTGCGTATTCATCATCTGGCTCAATTCGGCCGCGGTAAATGTCTGCTAGTGTTAAATGAAACGTCCGGGGTTGATCTTCCCAAATTTGGATGTTGGCGAGCGCCACATAGCGTACTTCGTATTCATCCGTGTCAGTTGTTTCCGCGGCTGCGACCTGCGCGGCCACCTTATCGATGGTACCCGGTTGAACTCCCAGTCTATGGGGACCCTGTTTCTTTTCTTGCTTCTTAGCATACCCGGCTTTCGATCGGTCATTCGAAGATCCTCCTGTAGATGACTTCGCAGAACGCCTCCGCCTCCACTCGTGCTGGCGTATTTTCATGCATGTCAAAGAGTGAGCGGGGGTTGGCATAGGTCGCCGAACTGTTGGCATAGGTCTGCAGATAACGCATGGCGGGTCGGATCAACTTATTTCCAAGGACCTGATTTTGCTCAAGCGACTCCAGTGTTCGACGTTGTGCGGCAGAATTCATGTCATATTTGGTGGGCAGGATACCAACGAGATTTAGCTTACTGCCGGTCCTCACTCGATTCTCGGCTTGCCAGAGTTGCGCCATATCGGCCATTCCAGCGACGGAATCTTCCTGCATCTCGGTGGGGATCAACAAATGGGTCGCCGCACGTGCCGCCGAGGCCGTCAAGGCCGAGGTTTGCGGTGGAGTATCGATGATCGCCAGATCAAACTCTTCCTGATAATAATCCAGCGCCAGCATGTCTCGCATATGACTAATCACTGCCTCCTCGATCTCACTTTTTTCAACCTGCTCGAGGAATGACGTCAGCTCCCTTTTATGGGCAGGTATAAATTTGAGATTTGGATAGTCGGTCGGATAGGGCTCGACATAACCTAAGCGGAAAAATTCGGCAATTGACCAATAGCCGGGCGGCGCGTATGGCAGTTCTTCCCACATCGGATCATTGGGATTGAAGCCAGGATGCTGGGGTGGTGCACCACCATCGGATTCCATTTGGACGAACCGGGCTGAAAAATTGCATTGCGGATCGATATCGATTCCTAATACCCGGATCCCCTTACGTACGCAGAATTCAGACAGCAACTTCGAAAGCGTTGTCTTAGCAACTCCGCCTTTATGATTGCCGATCGTCAGGACCTTCAGTCGAAGATAGTCCGACGTCGGACGATCAATGGCCTGATCCATAAGTTCAGCTCCTAAATTGCTTGATTTATTTCAAGGAGACGCCGCACCCTCAGAGCATGCCTGGATGTCACACCCATTTTGAATTTCAGTGTCCGACGTCGGACATTTCTGTATCTTAGTTGTATAATACACTTGGTAGTACCACACAACAAAGTATATCGTACACTTGATTTTTAGTATATGATTACTTGTATTACACCAATATCTTGTATATATACTACTTAATTCGATACAAGTTCTTGTTAAGAGGCAATTAGCACAGCAGCTCATCTGAGTTATCATTCAGGCCATCATTAGGCCGTTGATGCTCATCTGAACCGGTTGCAAGGCATTTCAAGAATGAGGAAAAGTTTTTATATCCAGGTGATCTTCTTTCTCGCTCGGTTGTGTCTGATTGCGGTTAATGGAGATATGGGTAAGCAATCACGCCTTGCCTGGATTATCAGCCAGCATTGATAAGATACGCGAGCCTTCCATATGAAAAGAAAAAACATGGAGTTTCTGGAGAAACGCATCGAGGAAGCGGAGAAAAGTCAAGCAAACCAAACCGCCGCCGCGAAGGAAAGCGCTACAGACGCAGACGTCCTCACGGCAGTGCTGCAAGAATGCCTATCTCCTTCAGAGCCTTTTAATCCAGGCAGAACGCGTTCTCGAAGGGGCATAGGTCGAAAACTCATCAAGGCTGCTGATGAAAAGTTGTTGCAGGGTGAGCAATTAGGTTTATTTACTTCCTTTCCGGTAGCGGACAAAAAATCGATACCCACATTGCTTGCCAGACTACCCATTTTTATTCCTGTCCCGGCAAGCAAACAAGCACGACTACTGGATAAGGATTTGGCCTATCCTTTCGAAACACCTTTTGGACGAGGGCGTCGCTTCGGCCCACCTGTAACGATTGAAGACGAAGATGTCCTGTTCGCGATGCTTCAGTTGTCAGAGCGTCGTCTGATAGGGAAGGGGACGCATTTACCGATTCCCATAGCAAGTGACCAGTGGTTACGCGATGATGCAGGGAATCTCACCGTTCAGGTCACGATTGCCACGATTGGGCAAATCAACAATGAAATCGGCTTGAGCCGGGCAGGCAAGAACTACAAAGCTACCCTGTCTTCGATCAAGCGGCTGTCTCACGTGGGTATTGAGCTTGAGATACGTCGGAAAGACCTATACCTTGGCGACTCGTGGAATGGTGAATCCATCCGGTTAGTCGATATCAAATGGCGGGTATTCGAAGAGGAAGGGTTGGTCTTTGCACAGTTCTCGCCCATCATGGTCAAATGGCTGAAAGAGCAGGCTACATACTATAACTGGTCAATCCGACGTCAGATTAAATCAGCCAATGGTCGTGCGTTACATAGATTCCTGAGCACGCAAGGTAAACATTACGTTGCCCAATTGAATTACATCGCTGACGCGATCGAATGGGACGGAGACCGTAATCGATTACGTCCTCGTATGGAAGCGGTTTTGCGCCAGTTGCGTGATCAGTTGGATTGGTGCGATTACGAGATTACTGGCACCGGGAGAACGACCCCCTTCGTCCTTGAATTTTGGCGAAGGCGCACTTGATTCCCTCTGTTCAAATATTTTCCAGATGTCCCTCAAGCTTCTAACGAACAAGAGGTTACTCTGGCAGGGGAGGGTATCCACTGCCATACATGGCATAATGCTTTGTCGCGTGTAGTAGCGCTCGAATCGAAAGCAGTGTTCTTCAAATACCAGGCGATCACCTCCAGGACCACACTGTCAGAACCATTCTCCATGGCGTTCTCCTCATGCCGACTTCTGTCATAACGACACCGATGTAGTAGGGCAAGTCATCGGAAACCATCTGACTGGTCGTCTCCAGAGGTATTGTCCGTTGCTTCCCTGGTTTGATGTCCTGTAAAACTCGTTAAGTCATAGTGGTATCTTGCGTACTATCACTACATGAACGGTATTGTATTGGCAGATGTTTAACCCTCTAATATAGGTTCAGAAGTTAAATAATAGATATTTTGTTCTATAACTAACTGAAACAAATCATCCAATATGGGTCGCATCAATTAAATTGCAGGCATAATTAATCGCCGCAGACCTCCTTCATCCATTATTAAGTCGATATCTAGATGCGTACTTACCCTACATAAACACTTATTCCTCTTGCGTACTATCGATACATGAAGAGGAGGCTGCCAAGTCAAATCCTTCTATTACAACCAACCTTCCTGCCATAAATGGCTACATTAGAGCGAAATACATTTGATGCGTCCGACGTCGGACACCTATGAAGTTGGCAATGGATTGTTATAAGGAGAATTCCTAAGCCTTCGCCGGCTTTTTAGAACTCAATTGGCTAGCAACACGTGATACATTTTGTTGAATAACCGTTTGCGTACTTGCGCTACATGAAAGGTGATAGCAAGTTATCAAAAAGCCGTGCTATCTATCTCTTAAACCAGAATATTACTTTTCCATACTCGCGATACACCAAGATTTAATCCAATACCTGACATATCGCGAAATATGCTACACAGGCCTATTTAGCAATCTCTTTTTCTTTTTTGCTCGTCTGCTACGATGACAACTATCTGTTATGCCATTATCAAGTACCATTTTGAGCCTACATTTATACTCTTCTTTTACTAACACGCGTACTATCGCTACATAGATTATTCTGTTACATGCGTACCATCACTTCATGAACGATCCTTAAATCTAGATATTTATTATTATTTTTCATAGACATATAATTATATCTGAGACCAATTATTGATCCAGGCAAGTAACCTTCATGGTGTAGCTAAAAGGTGGTTCATAACTAATATTATTATAAATAGTTATACACAATGCAGTATCTTTATCCACAGGCCTGCGTACTTTTACTACATGTACCTTGTACTTCAGTTACATGAATAGCGTACTACGACAACATCAACTGTGTACCTAAACATCATGAAATTCGTACTTGATCGA
Organism: uncultured Gammaproteobacteria bacterium; assembly: GCA_963716875.1. GTDB lineage: Bacteria > Pseudomonadota > Gammaproteobacteria > Chromatiales > Chromatiaceae > JASJBU01. The sequence continues at coordinate 12,945 of CAVQUR010000005.1, read as the reverse complement.
CATAAATATTCGATGTCAGGTTAATAATATATTGTTTTTTATATTATTTTTTGTATTTTTATTGTTCTTAGTCTCTTTATTAGTCTTTTATTAGTCATATTTAGTCACGTCGCAGTCAGCGACGTTTTTTCTTTTTTTCTATTTAAAAAATATACTCACAAGTCTCTTCTTTAAGTATCACTAGCTGTTTTTTTTATTAAGCATTTCCTGCACGTTTTGGTTCTTGTTTCAATGAGCAAACGAGCAGTTATCTGTTTGTAATGTACACTGTCCTATCTGGATGTGAAGTAACATCGTCCTCATAGATATAAAATTACACGCTGATAGTAGACCACCGAATCCGCAAATGATCGAAAGAGAGGAACCATATATATTCTTCAGCTTCGCCGCCGTTCCCTATATGAACATTTTTTTAACAATCTATAGTGGTTTCTTAAGGCAGGGGACGGGGTGTCTTCGATCTCAGGATGCGAAACGGGACATCCGAGTCAGCCGTTTCGCCCTCGATCTTTGACAACCTATTGGTGCCCGGGCCGTCCGGCTCTCCTACCAGTGTATCACGTCTCGATGTTCGCGATGCACCACTACTCGATCCAATGACTGGACGCCTCGAGAAAGCTGCTGCTACACACGCCAACGGCGGCTGTTGCAGTCAGCCTCGGCTACCCGGGACTACCGACCTCCGCGTTCGCTCTCCCTGGTCGGCAGCGTTCGATTTCGTCTATCTAAACACAGAACTTACAACCATCATCAATCTGCAAGATCACAGCTATTCGGCCGTGCCTGGTCTTGTCTATAACGGCTACGAAAACACTGAACAGCGCCTGCGCATGGCGCTCAACGGCGGCGGCGAGCATACTGAGTTTGGTGGGAAGCCGATTGCACAACGGCTCGAGCTGAGGGTTCGCTATTTTTTTTGAACCAAGCTCAATATTCCGCCAGCAGAGACTCACTTCTGATCCAGAGAACGAACATAAAAAATCTGCCCACCATACTCTGTCTTTATGAGTTGCTTTTGTTTAACTAAATGTTCTACCAGCTCCCAGCCGGTATCTGTTTTGGCAAGCAATGACTGAACTGCGTCCTTCCGCATTGGGTGAACTGCCGTAATCGCTAAGAGGTCTTCCGTTACATCACCGGTAGAAGCAAAGGCGTTGCCTTCGTAGCCCGTCATCAATTCCAGCCGGTTGAATGTCTGGCTAATACACTGATACACACGGTTCAGTGTGGCTTCATCCGGGGCTCGAGTATCCTTTTCTGCAGGAGGACGGATGGGGATGGATAGATAGGCAATATGGGGTGACAGTTTAGCGAGATACTCACCCAGATCCTGTGCGGCTTGATCTGTGTCATTGAGCCGCTTAAGCAGCATGGATTCCGTCACCAGGGTGCCCTGGTATTCTTTGGAAAAACGCAACATGCCTTCGAGAATAGCAGTGTGATCCAGGGAGGAATGGGGGCGATTGATCTGCCACCAGAGATCATCGTCGATGGCATCCACCTTGAGAGAAACCCAGTCCGCCATAGCCAGGGTGTCTCGTACTTCATCGCGCCAGACCAAGGAAGCATTGGAGATGATTGCGATGGGAATGCCCAGTGGACGCAGCAGTGCGATTGTCTCGCCCAATCGTGAGTCGAGGGTAGGTTCTCCATCCGGAACAAAGGTCAGGTAGTCGACCGGTTCACCGGCATCCATGGCCTGCATCAGATGTTTTTCGACCGCATCGAACACCTCTGTCGGTGCATAGAATGGGTGAGGAACTATCTCTGTTTCTCGAGTGGGGCCAACCTGACAATAGCGACAAGAGTAGGAACAGGCTTTCGGTGGGATGTTATTGATACCCAGGCTGCGGCCGAGGCGGCGAGAGGGAACCGGGCCGAAAGTCAACATATCAATATCTCCTCTGGTTTTTCACTATCCTGTTTAATTCCCCAGTAAAGCACTATGACATTTATCAATGCAAATAAGATTGGTTCTCATTAAGCTATTATGCATTGAGTTGATGTAGGTGAACCAAGGGGGTTGTTAATGAGCAGATATACACTGGAGGCAATTCTGAATGAGGCCTTGATGGATGAGTATAAGTCCAGGGATACCTATCGGAAGATCATCGCGAAATTTGGGCCGGTGCGACCTTTTATCAATATCGTGGAGGCAGAACAGCGGCATATTGAGCTGTTACGGCCTTTGTATGAAAAGTACGCAATTCCTCTACCGGCTGAGCCGGATCCCAATTTATTGTCGATACCAGAGACGCTGGAAAGCGCCTGCCAAATGGGCGTAACCGGCGAGCTGGAAAATGTGGCTATGTATGATCGCCTGGTCGCCGCCACCGATCTACCGGACGTGGTCGCTGTCCTCAAACAACTCCAGGCGGCGTCCCGAGATCACCATCTGCCCGCCTTTCAACGCTGTGCTGGACAGGGATCCGGTCCACAGGGTGGGCGAGGCTTTGGTAGGGGTAACGGTGGTGGCTCCGGCCGAGGTCGAGGACGTGGTAGAGGATTCGGCCAAGGTAGCCGGAGCAACAGGTTCGGTTTAAAGGCGCCAATATTACTATCCGAAAAGTACCAAACACTCGATTGCCAGCGCTTTCTCAGACAAACGCAAGACTATCTCTTAAACGACACAGGAGCATTCGCATGAAACAGGTCCAACTGTTAGACAAATTTCCCGTTTTCACTCTGGATATTCCCAAGGCGGAAACCAGTTACCAGAATACAGATGAGGTCATCGATTACCTGAAGTCGAAAGTTGAGGCCCATCCGGCGGCGACCTTTATAGCAGAGTTCGATCATTACGGTCATGTCAAGGCGCAGAATGGTGAGATCGATGCGAGTATCAAGGATTCGAAAAACCTGCTGTTTTGCATGAGCGGAGCGATTCCCAACGCCATGATCGCTTCGGTGCGGCCGCGTTCTATCGCCGTCAATGAGATGGATGACAAATTCGTCGTCAACTTCATGGAAGCGCCGATGGAAGCACCGACCGATACCATGATCGAATGGGTCAGCGCGATTAAAAACGTCTGATTCCCAATGAACAATCAATACCGGGCGCTGGCTCAGGGTAACAGCCTTCTCAATCTGCCGACGCCCGGTGCGAACAAGGAGCGTATAAATGATCGCCATTCCAGCAAGAATCCGTAACGACGAAGTTTTACTGACCACCATTTTCGGGCGTAGCGAGCGAATTGCGCTGATTGATGACGAAGGACAAGTTGAGGTCGTGGAAAACCGCTTTAGCGGCGGAGTCGATCTAGCCAACTGGCTCATCGAGCAAGGCGTAAAGAGCCTGGTGTTCCGCAACATGGGCGCGAACCCTTACCTGACCCTCAGACAGGGCGGCGTCAAGGTCTATGTGACGCCCAAAAACCGGGCGCCAATCGAGGAGATCGTCAATGACCTGGAAACGGGTAAACTGATTGAAGTGACCCCGGAGAACATGGCCGACTATCTTAAGCCCGGTCAGCATCGCCATGAACATGATGACGGCCATGAACATGGACCAGGAAAAGGGCTTGGACGCAAACATTGAATTTGGACCCAAGGCAGAGTGTTTTTTACACAGTGAAATGTTACTGACAAATGGAGTTACACCATGAATATCGAGGTCAACGGGACAATTATTGAGACGGATGAAGAAGGTTATTTAATCAACCTGGATGATTGGAATGATGAGGTTTGTGAAGCCCTCATCCAGCAGCATGAGGCGGATGGCCACAAACCAGTAAGTGAAACCGCAAGAGGTCTGATCGGCTACTTTCGGGATTACTACCAGGAGAACAAGGTCCATCCCACCATGCACAAACTGGTGCAGACCTTAGGCAAGCATAAGGGTGAGCATTTTCATGATCAGGAAGCCTATAAGAACTTCCTGTATGAGATGTTCCCCCACGGACCGGTGCGCATGCTGTGCAAACTGGCTGGGCTGCCCCAGCCGACACATGAAGTGGAAACCTGATTCAGGTAGCGCTTCGCTCTTAGGGAACTGGTCTGTTTTTCAACCGCTTCCGTGAATCGACGCCTATTGAGTTTATTCAACAAATAGCGTTGCAAGCGGTCCTAAGGAGTTTGTTTATGAAAGAGCTAAAATTGATCTCTTCGCTTTTTGATCAAGAGGTCAAGCACACCCTTGGCTTCCTCGATACACTCAAGGATGGGGACTGGAACACCCTATCCCAACCCTGGGACAGCTTCCTGTTTCATGGACACTCGAGAAATCTCCGGTTGAAAGAGATTCTGGTTCACATGGCCATGTTGGAGCACCATGTCATCGACGCTATCAGCAAGCAGGAACCGGGTTCTGTACTGGCGACTGAAGGAGACGAGACGCTCTGCGAACATGGCGATAACCAGGATCTGATCGACTGTTACCGTAACACCCATGAGAATAATCTCGAAAAGCTGTCTGCTTTAAGACCGAAGGATCTGGACAAACAATTGACCTTTATCGATCAGCGCCATACTGGGATCGGGTTGCTCTGGATGCTCACCGCCCACCATGCCTTCCATCTGGGGCAACTCCGCTCGATGGACCTTCACTCAAGCGTTTAGAACCTGTTGCAGGCAAGGAGCCATCCAAGATCATGATATCGCAGTTGACATTGACCCAGTTGGTGGAAAATACCGCAGGCGGCCCAGGTCTGCTGGGGGAACATGGGGTCAGCTTTTTTATCGAGGCGGACGGGCAGCGTTTGCTCTTCGATACAGGACAGGGCCTTGTGCTCAAGCACAATGTGCAACAGTTGGGCCTGCCCATGGCCTCGGTCGAACAGATTATCCTCAGTCACGGCCATTATGACCACTCAGGTGGCCTGATGGCGGCGCTTGAACTGACCGGGCCGGTGGACCTCTATCTTCATCCTGATGCACTGAGTCCGAAATACAATCTCCATGGACGGGAGATCGGTTCGCCCATCGACGACGCACAGACGCTTGACCGTCTGGTTAAGCGCATGATTCCCACTCAGGGTGCAACCGAAATCCTTCCCGGCATTCACGTCACCGGGGAGATTCCCCGTCGGCATGCCATCGAGGACACAGGCGGACCTTTCTATCAGGACGCGGATCGCACCAGATCCGATCCATTGCCTGATGACCAGGCCCTCTACATCGAAACCAAAGCGGGCCTGGTCGTCATCCTCGGCTGCGGTCACTCAGGCGTCATCAACACCCTGGACTATATTCAACAACTCACCGACGGCCAGACGATCCATGCGGTAATTGGCGGTATGCACCTGCTGCGCGCCACAGAAGAACGACTGAGCTTCACCGAAACCCATCTGGATCGATTGGGGGTTCGTTACCTCTCACCCAACCATTGCACGGGCCTCGAGGCGGTCTGCCGTTTCAAGGCCCGTTTTCCCGGAAGCCTTCCATGCATCCAGAACGGGTGATGAGCACCATTTTGGCGACCGATGAAAACCTATCTCGACTGCTATCCCTGTTTCCTGCGTCAGGCCCTGAGCGCGTCCCGTCGTGCGCATGCCTCGGATGAACAGCAGCGACGCATTCTGTTGAGCACCATGCAGGAGTTGGCCGCGCTACCTTCTGATGCGACTCCGCCCGAGATGGCGCTACGGATTCATCGGCAGGTGCGTGAACAGACTCGGATCGATGATCCCTACCAAGAGGACAAGGCGCAAGCTACGCGACAGGCGTTGGACCTCTACCCTATGCTCAGGGCGCGAGTGGCGGCGGCCTCGGATCCACTCGAAACCGCTGTTCGCATCGCCATCGCCGGAAACATCATCGATCTCGGTGTTGCCGAAAGCTACGATCTGGAGGCGAATCTGGAACGGGTGCTCGAGCAGGAACTGGCGATCAATCATCTCGAACCATTGCGAAATGCCCTGGAGAATACCGATTCAATTCTCTATCTGGCCGACAACGCGGGTGAAACGGCATTTGACCGGGTATTGATCGAGACTCTCGATCGACATGTGACCTATGCGGTGAAGGCCTCGCCCATCATCAATGATGCCCTTCTCGAGGACGCCATCGCCGCTGGTATCGACCAAGTGGCGGAGATTATCGATAACGGCTCCAACGCGCCTGGCACAATGCTGAACCACTGCTCCGGCGAATTTCGCGAACGTTTCAATCAAGCAGAACTGATCATCGCCAAGGGTCAGGCCAATTATGAAAGCCTGAGCGCTGAGAATGCGCCTCTGTTCTTTCTCCTGCAGGCCAAGTGCAGTGTCATCGCCCGGGACCTGGATGTCTCCAGCAAGGACATTATTCTCAAACGCCAGTGAGTTGCCGCACAGGCAGGAACAGGTGGGTCAGATGTCGGTCAACAGCCTCTCTCAAACATACTCCACCTTCGATCTGTGGCTAACCGGTCTGCTATCGATCGGCCTGGTTCTGCTGACCGTGCTGTTTCACTATGAAGCCCTGCGTCTGTTTACCCGCTTTCTGGAGCTTCCCGGCAGACTGCCGCGCATCCGCATTCTCTATCTGGTGTTTGGCCTGTTTGTTTTGCATACCCTGGAGATCATTATATTTGCCGGTGCCTACCAAGGGCTCCATGTTACTGGCCTGGGAGAGCTGCGCGGCTTAATAAATCAGCAATTCTTTGCCTATTTTTACTATTCTGCCGTGGTCTACACTACCCTAGGATTCGGCGACATTATCCCGCTCGGCCCGGCCAAGATCCTGACAGGCTTTGAAGCCCTGATCGGACTGGGATTTATCACCTGGTCAGCTTCCTTCACCTTCCTGGAAATGCAGCGTTACTGGCGGGAACCACCCCGAAATAAAAGACATAAAACCGACAGCGGTAAGAAGGAGTAGTAGCCATGTTGATCGGCGTTCTTAAACATGCCTTGATGATTACCAGTTTTGTCTTGATCATGATGTTGCTGATCGAGTACATCAATGTTCAGACCCGTGGTTCTTGGCAATTGGCGCTCAGGAAAACCCGCTATGGCCAATATCTGCTTGGGGCATTTCTCGGTGTGGTTCCCGGCTGCCTGGGAGCATTCACCGCCGTTTCGCTCTATTCCCACCGCGCACTGAGCTTCGGCGCCCTGGTGGCGGCCATGATCGCCACCAGCGGCGACGAGGCCTTCGTTATGTTCTCGGTGTTTCCAGTGGAGGCGCTGTGGATCTCGCTGGTTTTATTCGGCGTCGCGTTGACCGCCGGTTGGTTGTCTGACCTGTTGTTTAAACACCAGGCGCGTTTTTTAGTCCGAGAGGACCATGAACTGGAACTGCATGCGGAGGAGGCCTGTCACTGTTTTCAACCAATCAACATGCTTTCACAGATCAAACAGATGAGTTTTCCGCGGGCTGTGCTGATTGCCCTGTTCGGTAGCTTTTTGTTTTTGCTGGCCACAGGTCTTTTGGGTCCCGGCGTCTGGGACTGGAAGAAAATCACCTTTACCCTGAGCGCCGGTTTCGCCCTGTTCGTGGTTTTGAGCGTACCGGATCATTTTCTCGAACAGCACCTGTGGGAACACGTGATCAAGAAACATTTGTCGAGGATTTTTCTCTGGACCTTCGGCGCGTTGCTGACCATCCACTATCTGGACGCCACTCTCGATTTCAGCAATTGGATTCAGGAGAATCTCCTACTGGTGCTGCTGATTGCCGTGCTGGTCGGCATCATCCCGGAATCCGGCCCCCATCTGGTCTTTGTCACCCTGTTTGCTCAGGGAGCAATTCCGCTCCCTATTCTGTTGGCCAGTTCCATCGTGCAGGATGGCCATGGCACGCTCCCGCTGCTAGCGGTTTCAGGGCGCGCCTTCATCTGGCTAAAGCTGGTGAATATCGCTTTTGGACTTGGATTAGGTCTGATCGGTCTATACCTATGGCCTTGGTAGTCCCAAGACTGATTGGAATTGATCGCTAACCTTGGGGTTGCCGGTACTCTTTTAATATCAATTTATCGGAGCGCTATTATCTTGTGACTGATACTCATCTCATCGCCGAAATTCAGTCACCTTCGGCGCTCTGTTTCTACTGGGACCGTTGGCGGATCTGCTCGGCCGCCACACGCCACTACCGAGGGTATAACGCTACTGTTAATTACCGGCTTTCTGATCGGTCCAACTATTTTCTGTGCTATCAATATTCGGGGCGCCGCTGGAAGTAGCCCTGCTGCTTGCGGGCATCGACGGGTGCTCGTTCGGATGGGTGAAGCGTCTAACAGATGATTGCTACACAGCTATCAAAGCAGGCTTTATGAACCTCTGAATAACGAACGTGCTACAACTTTCAAGAAGGCGCTGAATGAACCAGCGCCTTCTCTAGAAAGTCATGCTTAGGCAGCTTGTTTCGAAGCAGGCTCTGATCCGCTTTCCGTCGGCAAATCCGCAGCTTTCCAGGCAAGCAACCCGCCAGCGATGTTGGCTATATTGCTCATACCCTCGTTTTTCAACATTGACGCGGCCAATGAGCCACGACAACCGTGTCCACACTGGAAAATGATCTGTTGGTCGCTTGGCAGTGCATCCAAACGACTCATCATCCGCGCCAATGGGAGACTCAACGCACCAGGAATACGCTCGCCAGCCTGTTCCGACTCGGTGCGTATGTCGACGATCACCGCCTGTCCGGATTTGACGCGCTGGTCGACTTCCTCGGCCGTGAGGTAGTCGAAGCTCTCGGTCTGCCGGGCCTGTTTGCGCCAGGCATCGATCTCACCCGCCAGGTAACCGCTGACTTTGTCGTAGCCCATGCGGTAGAGCGTCTTCGCCGCGCTTGAGACGCTATCCGGAGTGCCCACCAGAGCGATAGGTGAATCCGGATCGATGGCGAAGCCGATCAACAGGGAGAAATGCTCGTCGGTCACTGTATTCAATGATCCCGGTATGTGGCTGGCGGCAAAGCCGGCCTGGTCCCGCAGATCCAGGATTGTGCCTTCCCAGCTTGCCAACTGCTCAGCACTGAGTGGCTGAGGCGCGCGAAACGGTTGGGCGAGACCATCGCCTCTCGCATTCTTCTTCGCTGTCGCATAGTAGTAAGCGGGCGGTGTCGGCATGGCGGATTGCAGCTCAGCCTTGAAGGCCTCAAACTCGTCGAGTTGAAGCATGGTGTTGGCCCGTTTTTCGTAGCCGATGGAGCTGGGATTGCGCTGACCGACCCGCTTGCCGCAAAGCGAACCTGCTCCATGGGCGGGGTAGATCAAAGTGCCTTCTGACATTGCCCGGTACTTCTCCATGGTTTCGAAGAGCTTATGAGTCAGCTCCTGCTGCAACTCCGGACCGAACAGATCGGGGCGACCGACGTCACCGGAAAATAGTGAATCCCCGGTAAACACCGCCAGAGGCGTATCAGCTGCGTCCCGGTCGGTAAGGATATAACTGACATGCTCCGGGGTATGCCCAGGGGTTTCGAGCACTTCTAACAGCACAGCACCAATTTCGATTTTATCACCCTCTTTCACAGCCTGTACCTGATAGTCGACCTTAGCCTTGTGGCCCATGATAATCGGCGCTGATGTTGCCTCACTCAGACGCAGTTGACCTCCGGTGAAGTCGGCATGAGTATGGGTCACAAGGATCTGGGTAATCGGCGCCTGCCATTGCGCCGCTGTTTCAAGATAGGTTTCGATATCCCGTTGCGGGTCAATCACTACGGCCTTGCCGTCAGACAACAACATATAGGAAAAATGCGAAACGCCGGGGGCATAAAAAGTCTTGAGTTCCATGATTGCCTCTTTAAAAAAGTGGGTCGATAATACTTGACTAAAATACTAAGGAATAGTCGCGGACTTCGCATTGATAATTGTCATTCTGCGTCATCTGAGTGATGGAAGGCTGATGGTGTTTTTATTGAGAAGGTTTGAACAAGCGAAGAGAGTGGCGCATCCTTGCGCCGCCATGCTTTGCCATCTCTAAATTCAGAACATTAGATAGCCTTTTTACAGAAGTACCAGTCAGTACATTCGTACTCACCACTTTCAGCGCGGGCCTGTGCCTCATCGACACTAGCCGGTGGTGGCACGATGACCTTATCACCTGGCTGCCAGGCCTCAGGCGTCGCCACCTTGTTCTCGTCTGAGGTCTGCATGGCCTTCACCAGGCGTACGAACTCATCGATGGAGCGGCCGTTGCTCATCGGGTAGTAAACCATGGCGCGCAGGATACCCTCCGGATCGATGATGAAGGTGGCGCGCACCGCCGAGGTGTCTGCCGCGCCCGGGTGAATCATGCGTAGGCCTTGGCCACCTCCATTGAAAGGTCGGCAATGATCGGAAAAGGGATCTCAACGCCGAATTTCTCCTTGATATTACGCACCCAGGCCACGTGGGAGTAGTGACTGTCGATCGACAGGCCGAGCAACTCAGTATTCATTGCCTGGAAGTCAGCATGACGGTTGGCGAAGGCCATGAACTCGGTGGTGCAGACCGGCGTGAAATCCGCCGGATGAGAGAAGAGCACCAACCATTTGCCACGGTAATCTTCCAGTTTTTTCTGCCCATGCGTAGTTGGTGCATCAAAGGCGGGGGCAGGTTCGTTCAAACGGGGCAGGGCTTGTCTGTTATCAACTTGGTTTTCCATTATTTTCTCCCGCTGCGCGCCATGGAGAGCAAAGCGAGGGCGCGTAGTCCCCAGAAGCCGCGAGGCGAGACTGATTACCCGTCGTGCGCATAGCGCCAGAGGGGAAGCAAAGCGAGCATCCGAACGCGGCGTCGAGCCATTTGCGGGTGTGTTGCGAAGCCAGCAACGAGCTTGCGATGTTGTGGCGAAGCGGCACGCACGCAGGGCGGCTGGGGCACTAACAGGCCGTCGAAGATCGAGTGCGTTTTGGTGACTTGGATGTCCCAAAACGCATCACGAGATCAAAGACTCGCTTGGACAGAAAAGTGCGCATCTCAGTCATCGGCGGATCAGCGTTGATTTACTCGATAGCAACGGAATTCTGAGTGATAATTTAGTCCGGTTTGGCTACCAGCGGACGTCAACATACACAGACCTTGGGTAGGGTGTTCCCGTTCAAATTGAACAGGTGCGAAGTAATGAAAGTTCTCTATTCTGGCTTACCTGCCAAGACAAAATGGAATTCTGATGGTCAACCTATCAATCACGCCTGACCGGTTACAGCCTCGACTCGATCCTGGCCATGGCCATCACATGCGTGATGAATTCAGTCTTGGCGAGCGTATACGACTCACGATCGTGCGCATGACGAGCGGCGAGATCGCGCTTGAGTTTGGCGTATTGGTCTGCAACGTCAGGATGGTTCCTCAAGTAGTCACGAAACAAGACGCGGTCCCACTGTGACGCATCGCTGGTGAGGGCGACATGGATGTGTGAGACACGTCGACCTGTTCTGTCTCGCCCGATGAACCAGGGGTAGCGAGGCCCATCGTCACCGAGCTTCGGCCTGTAGAAGTAGTCGTAACCCGCTGCCTCCATTGCCGGCGCTACCGTGTCGATGACCATGTAAAAATCGTCCACACCGACGAGGATGTCGACGATGGGCTTGGCGGCTAGTCCAGGGACCGCCGTACTGCCGACATGCTCGATGCACCGGATCACGCCTGCCGGGAAAAGGCGGTATAGGCGTTTCGACTCCGACACGTATACTGAAGGCCAAATTGGATCATAGTCGACGAACTCGATGGGTTCGCTGAGCACACGGGCCAGTTTTTCTTCAAAGCTCTCCATTATGTATCCTATTGATATTATACAAATAACTTACAATGGTGTGATGCTGGGGTATCCGGTACCCTCTCGCATTGTTTCGGTTATTACTCTTATTGCGTTTATTTCGGTTACTGACTAATATTGAGATAACACAGCCTATAGGGGGCAGTCAGATGACCCAAGCATTCAAGCTGACCGATCTAAAAACATCGCCTCCGAGTGAGGAAGACAGAAAAATCGCGGCCGAAAGCAGCCGGCAGTTAGCCGCTTTGATCTGCACGGGCGAGAAGGCTCAGCTTCGTCTCATCGAGGGTGATCAGGTTATTACCGTGCCTGTCTCTGCCATGCGCATGCTGGTCGATATCCTAGCCCATATGGCCGAAGGTGAGGCCATGGTACTCATCCCCCAGGACGCTGATCTGACCACCCAACAAGCCGCCGACTTTCTCAATGTCTCGCGCCCATTCTTTGTCAAATTACTGGAGGCAGGGAAGCTCGACTTTCATAAAGTGGGAAGTCACCGCAGGGTGTATTTCCGGGATTTGCTGGCATACAAGGAACAGAGCAGGGGAGAAAGACGCAAGGCCCTGGCGGAACTGGCAGACCAGGCACAGGAACTGAACATGGGATATTAGCCGCATGGCAAATTTTACCGCGGTCTTGGATGCATGCGTGCTCTATCCCGCCCCTCTGCGGGATTTGCTCATGAGCGTTGCCTTGACCGATCAATTTCGTGGGAAGTGGACGGATCAGATCCAAAGAGAATGGGTTCACAATCTCCTGACAAATCGTCCAGATCTTAGCGAGGCGCAGTTGCAAAGGACGGTAGCGCTGATGAACCAGGCGGTTCCGGATTGCTTGGTTGAGCATTACGAGGTACTCATCGACTCACTTGAGTTGCCTGACCCAGATGACCGGCACGTCTTGGCCGCGGCAATCATGTGCCAAGCCGATGTGATTGTGACAAACAACCTCAAGGATTTCCCGCAAGCGGTGATGGATCAGTATCACATCGATGTGCAATCACCAGACACATTCCTTAATCATTTATTCGATCTGAATCCTGGCGCATTTGTACCGCGGTACATGAACAGAGACAACGGCTGCGTAATCCGGAACGCACCGCTGAAGCGTTGCTGGAAATCTTTTATCAGCAGGGACTGCCGATGACGGTCAATAAGCTGAAAAACGTCATCGAACTCCTATAAATGGAGCGCATCACATCACATTCCCGGTGGATTGATTGGCTCCGAAGGGGAGGCTGATGCTGCGCAGCTTCGTCATCCAGTCCTCGGCTCTTATCGTCGCCCACCTTCCCTGGCAATGTTGCGCAGCAGGGCTGGAT
>CAVQUR010000004.1:0-225596 GCA_963716875.1 uncultured Gammaproteobacteria bacterium | reverse complement strand
ACAGGGGACGCTCGCTACCGCTCGCCCCCCCTGAGCCCAGCCGTTAAGTTTCTCAACGGAGCATTGAGTAGTGGAATTTGAGTGGGATGAAAACAAAGCCCTCAGAAATGATGATAAGCACGGAATCAGCTTTGCGGAAGCAACCACCGTTTTCGGCGATCCCATGGAATTGACCATCGCGGATCCGAACCATTCTACGGGAGAGTACCGCTTTCTGAGTATTGGACGGTCTAATCTGGGAAATCTCCTGGCGGTGTCCTACACCGAAAGGGAGGAGAATCATATCCGAATTATCAGTGCTCGCAGAGCCACCAAACATGAGCAGAAAAACTATGAGCAAAACCACTGAATCAGACGATATGCGCCCTGAATACGATTTTTCGGGTGGCGTTCGAGGAAAGCACCATCGCGCATACCAAAAGGGCACGAATGTTGTGTTGTTAGAGCCGGACGTCGCGGAAGTTTTCAAGGATTCTGTATCGGTAAATCATGCACTACGAATGCTCATGGATATTGCGGGAAAGGAGTTAAAGAGAAACTTAATCTAGTAAGGGCGGGTCTGAGCCCGCCCTCCCCACACCACCTAGCATGCGGGTCCGCACTAGAAATCCTTGAGCACAAAATTTCTTTACAATTGAATCAAGTTTCAGGTATTACCAGGTATTACCCAGGTATTAGGTATTACGGTGACACCTTACCATTTACACTAATTATTTCCACGGCTATGATTATGCAATGTCAAGATTGCCAGAATCTTATCGTACCTGGGATGGCGCACCATGTGACACAGAGAGGGAATCGTCGACAACGGGTATTTTGGGTTAACGATGATTACGGTCTTTATAATGATTGGTTGGCTAAGTCTTGCCGTGAAAACGGCGTAGAGGTGTGGTCGTATTGTTTGATGCCCAATCATATTCACTTGATCTTGGTTCCAGCAGACGACACTGGTTTGTCTCGCGCTATAGGTGAGACGCATCGACGGTACAGCAGCTACATCAATGCACGACTTCGAGTAACGGGCCATCTATTTCAGGGGCGCTTTGGCAGTGTGGCTATGGATGAATTGCATCTGCTGGCAGCTTTCCGCTATGTGGCGATGAATCCGGTTAAGGCGAAAATGGTCGCCCAAGCGTCGGACTGGGCATGGTCGAGTACGAAAGCACACCTGTGCGGGAAAGACGATAGCGGTGTCCGTACGACCGCCACTCGACCGTGTTGACGTAGCCGAGTTTTTGCGGCCACACCAGAGCAGGAGTTGGAATTTCCGTGGAAAAGGGACAATCTATTGGACGGCCATTGATGGAAGAGAGCGCGTTGATGGAACTCGAAAGAAAGCTGGGGCGACCGATTCGCCCCGCTAAGCGGGGTCGACCGAAGAGAAAGGGTGAAGATACTAGTCAGATGAAATTGGGTAATACGGTAAGGTGTCACCGTTATCTAAATGGTAAGGTGTCACCGTTATCCCTATCTATTTCAGGGGCGCTTTGGCAGTGTGGCTATGGATGAATTGCATCTGCTGGCAGCTTTCCGCTATGTGGCGATGAATCCGGTTAAGGCGAAAATGGTCGCCCAAGCGTCGGACTTGGTATGGTCGAGTACGAAAGCACACCTGAGCGGGAAAGACGATAGCCCGGTGTCCGTACGACCGCTACTTGACCGTGTTGATAATGTATCCGAGTTTTTGGCGGCCACACCAGAGCAGGAGTTGGAACTTGCCTTGGAAAAGGGACAATCTATCGGACGGCCATTGATGGGAGAGAGCGCGTTGGTGGAACTCGAAAGAAAGCTGGGGCGACCGATTCGCCCCGCTAAGCGGGGTCGACCGAAGAGAAAGGGTGAAGATACTAGTCAGATTAAATTGGTATAAATGGTAAGGTGTCACCGTTATCCCCATAAGCCGGCCGGAAGTTATAATGGCTCATGACAGTCTGTTCAACAGCTGATAAACCACGGGCAGGTTATCACTGGCAATACCTTGTAGCATCAAGCCATTGGGTAACTGGATAGATAAACTCGTCGGTACCGTTTGAGTACGGAGTGTGACGGGGACAAAATCAGAGTCCTTCTGTCTTCTCGCTTCCGCTCGGTTCAGTAATTTGCGCCGCCAATAACCAAACTGGTGGAAGTTGAGGTCGTTGGCTTCACAAAAGGCTTTCTGGGATTGTCCGGATTCCTGCCAGCCTGCGACTTGCTGTTGCCAGTACGCAGTCAGCTCTGCGGATTCGTCTTGCTTCGCCATGACTTTCTCCTGTAGGGATAAACAGGGGAAAGTATTTGCGGGTTGGGGACTAAATGATAGAGGTCGATTTTAGGGCGCTTACTTTATACATGGAGGCACTTCTGCTGAGGACTATTATCATGATGCCTATAGTGAAAACAAACTGGATGTGCTTGTATATAACGAGGGTCTTTGAAGCATGTTTTATGGCAGCATCAATGAAGTCGCACTTAATGATGGCTGTTACAATGGTAAATAATAATTATGCACAAGATATGGTTAAAACCACTGAGCTACTGAGAGAGTTTCTTGCACAAAACACATAATCGGGTAAGGGCGGGTCTCTAGCCCGCCCTCCCCACAGCACCCCGCATGCGGGTCCGCACGCGGGCACTTCCTTCGCGTACAGAGTGACAAACCCTTGTTGTCATCCCAAAGCTGGTTATGTCACTCTGCCGCCAGACGATGACTTCACCTTGTCCCATCCATTACAATGGGCATTTGGCTACTATGACCTCTGCTGACTTCTGACAAATCACCCGGACCATTGCTAGCCAAGACGCTGTGGCATGCCACCGCCGGTTTGTCAGATCTCCCCAGATAAGAACATGAACTCTCACGGCACAACCGCGTCATTTACCTTATCCCCCAACCACAGGGCTTTGCTGTCTTGTGCCAGCTCGCCCCAGGGAAGTAGGCCTTATATGACGTTTCTGTTCGTCGGCTCGCCGCTTTGCGCTTAGGCTTCCTCCAGACATCCCCTCACGGGTTTGCCCTTGCCCTCGGCTAGTAGTTGGTGTCAAATAAACCGAAATGAACGGAGTCACCCACTTGGAGGGAATCCTATGAATTTCATTTCCAGTCATCGACAGTGGTTCTCCTACAGGGGACTTGCACCCCATCAGTTCATGCCCATGCTGGGCGTACACAATGCCCGTCAGCCGACGCGGTCGCTGTCGCGCCCGCTCGGCTGAAGGCTGGCGTTAACTGCTCAAAAAAATCGCGACCTTGACTATAATTACAATGTAGTTATAGTGTCCATATGAGTTATCTGTCGTTTGAATGGGATGAAGAAAAATGCTTCGAATAAAAAGAAGCATGGCGTTTCATTTGACGAGGCCAAATCAGTATTTACTGACCAGTTTGCACGTTTAATATCGGATCCTGACTCATTCCGACGACGAAGATCGCTTCATCCTGCTTGGCACAAGCATCCATTCCAGGCTATTGGTAGTTTGCCACTGTATAAGGGTGAATGATTCAATCCGTATTATTTCAGCCCGGAAAGCGGACAAACAAGAACGTGAAATTTATGAGGGTTATCGCCATGCGTAAACACTACGATTTTTCTGATTCTGTGCCTAACCCGTATGCCCAGAAGTTAAAGAAGCAAATCACTATCCGCCTAGATGAAGATACAATCGCTTACTTCAAAAGTATGGCCGAAGAGAAAGGCATTCCTTATCAAAGTTTGATTAATCTATATCTTCGTGATTGTGCCCAGGCACATCGAGATCTTAAGCTACAGTGGCAATAAGGTTAGCAGTTAACAAGCGCATACACTCGGAAAATTTGTTCTGCTGCGCGCCGCAAATTCCCGGTGATGCGGAGCGTTAGCATTGAATACAAGGAAGGAACCATGCAATTAAGCAAACTGGTAGAGTTACTTAAAAGCAACTGGAAAACCATTATTGTCGGTGTATTTATGGTTTTCACGTCAATAAAGTTGCTTCAAATAAAAGAAAACTCAGAGTCAATCCATGATGTTGAATGGACCCTCAGTTCTGTTGAGTCAGAAGTGCACAAAATTCGTCAAAAGCTCCAACGCAGATAGAGATCGATTATGAATAAATATGTCATTTATTTTGCTAATAACGAGGAATACCTTTCGTGAGCTTAAACTGAATTCAAGCTGCAATCTCCTCTGAATTCAACCCGACCTCATATTCCGCCAACGACATCGGCTGACCCGTTCGGATATACCAGACCAAACTGGCCTTCAGGAAGCGGTGGAAAGAAATCCTCCTCAACTGGCAAGTCATGGCGATCGATTGGATGCAGGCATAGGCCCTGGCGCCCTCGGCGGACATGCTGCCGCCGGACATCTTCCTTTTCACCCCGCCCTTCTTAATGATGTATTCGCCGTAGTTGTTGTGATGGGGCGCATCCTCATGGCTGATAAAGGTCAGTATATGATCCTTCTGGCGCTCAACCTTCTTGATCACTTCCTTCAGCGTTTCATTGGGTTTCTGCCATACCAGCAACGCGTCCAGTCTTTTTTCCAGACGCTTCAATCGCCGATGAAAGACAAATTCCGCCAACTCGCTGCGTTGCGATTGCAGTTTCTCCCCATCCCGGATGATGCGCCGCAGCTTCAGGTAGAACGTCATGAGGGGACGGTATTGGGGAAAGGCGTCGATGAAGGCCCGTATCTTGCGGAAAATATGCGCCATGCAGGTCTGGCGGTCGCAGACAATCTTGGTATAGGCGTGCCAGCCGTCCACGATCAGCAGACCGAAGAACCCCTCCCCCAGGATGACCTGTACAACGCCCCCGCCGCGCGATGCGTCCGCCCAGTAATAGGCGCTGCGCTCGTTGGCGAATATCCACAGCCACCAGAGCTTACCCTTGACCCGCCAGCCGGTCTCGTCCGCCCAGATTTTCGCACCCTGTCTGACATCGTTGAGAATTTCCGCGTAGAGCGGCTGCAGGATGTTACTCAAGCGGATCATGATTTTCGAGATGCCCGCACTCGACAGCCTCAGCGTCTTGAAGCCGATGAAATAATCCCGGATCTTCGGGAAGGACAGCGCGCACATCACCCACAGCCAGGCCATCTCGATCAGGGTGTTCAGGCCGATGTCCGAGCCCGGCAGGGCCCGTTCCGATACGGACGAGACCATTTGCTTACATTGGCCGCACCATTTGGATTCGCTCACCGCCTCGCAGAGGATCGTCTTCTTGGCGGGCGGCGCGGTGTCTTCAACGAGTCGTCCGCGGTTCGGCCGGCCGGGTTGATCGGCCAGGTCGGTGCCGCATAAAGGGCACGTCTGAAGTGGGATGAAATGCGTCTCATCGGGCACGAGGCCGGACTTTCGCCGGTTGCCGCAACCATTGCGCTTTTTGCGTTTTTCCTGGGCGCCCGTTGCCCCTTTTTTTGTGCTTTTGACCCTTCGGCTTCGGGTTGCCGTCCTTGTCCCATTCCGGTTTCTTCGAGGTCGGCTGGTTGACGTGCCGGTTGATGTCCTTGCGCTTTTGCGCCGCTTTTGCTTGATCTATCTCGCCTTGGCGTTGCGCGAGTTGTTTCGCCAACTCAGCGATCCGCCGGTCTTTTTCTTGAAGCCGCCGATGCAGCTCCCCTTGCAGATCGAGGATGATGTCGATCAGTTCGGCCTTGGGCAGCTTCACTAGCCGCGCTCTGTCCCAGGGCGCCTCGTCCGGATGGGAGGGCGCGTAAGCGTCCACGGCTGCACCCGCCGGCTATTGCGCCTCCTCCGCCAGGATCGCCGCCAGCACGGCGATACGCTCCGCCCTGGGCAACGCCTGGTATCTCTTCCCCCAGTTCGCCGCCTTGCGTTTGATGCGCTGGCGGTCGGTGAAGTTCTTGCCCGCAAAACTGGCCCAATGCACCCGGTCGACTTCATAGTTGTACCAGAGCTTCTCGGTGCGGACCCCGCCCTGGTTCATGACCTGCAGCTCGACGCTGTTCCAGCCCTCCAGCAGGTCGTCGTATACCGCCGAGGGGTAGCCGGACAGCATGACGTGGCAGGGCAGCGTCTTGAGCAGTGTCAGCAGCTCGATATGATCCTGTTGCCGATACTCAAACCGATAGCGCCGCCGCGATGTGCGGGTGTGCAGGAGATAGGGCGGGTCGCTATAGACCAGTTCGCGGCCCTGGTAGTCATAGTCCGCCAGGAAGCGGTGGGCACATCCGTTGACCTTTTGCACCGGATAATCGCAGGTGAACTCGGCCAGCGGTTGCGGGTCGATATCGATGCCGATATTGGTGAGCGCGGGCGGCTTGCGTTTCATGATGGCCCCGCCGCCCAAGTGGGTCTCGATGTACGTGTCGTGCGGCGGCATCATGGCGATGATGGGCTGGCAGAGTCCCGAGGTCGCCTTCGATCCAAAGTAGCTCATGGGGTTGATCCGATGGGTTGTATGGGATCAACAGCATAGTGGGTCGGGACTATGATGTCAAGGCGTCGTTGAAAATTGTTTGCATGTTGGGGCGTAGGCGTTGATTATTTTTTTGATGAGGTAAACGGTTGCGCTGATAATTAACTTGAAATCAGTTTAAGCTCACGAGTCGAAAAACGTTGTTTTCAGGAGAGCCTGGATGGCACGAGCGAACCGCCATGACATTTCGGGACAGGCCGGGCACATCACTCACCGTTGTCATGAGAGAGTGCCTTCTCAAGTTTGCCAAAAACCGTAAACGATGGATTCAGTGGTTGTTCGAGGCCGGAAAACGTTATGGCCTGGATATTCTCAACTATACCGTCACCGCAGAGATATGCGTTGATTCATCGTGAAAAGCTCATTGCCAGTTGTTGTTTTGCTACTGATAAACAACTCCGTGAGTGCCACCGGCAGTGGCTTGAGGAGGCGCTTCATAGCGGCAGTAACATTCGACAGCCCGGATGGACGGAGAGCATTGCCGTCGGTAGTGAGGCATTCGTGCAAGCTGTTCAGGAGAAACTGGGGTTACGGGCGAAAGGGCGCAAGCTTTAAAGATGGTGTGGATCATTATGAACTGAGAGAGCCTGAAGCATCTTACGACATCCATTTCGTTGAGGAAAAGCCGCATCTAAGGGGCGAGAATCAGTATTATTGGAACTAAATATAATAATAATCAATTAATTAGCATGGTCCGACCCAATCAGTCCGATCAGTCGTCTTTCAGTCGGCCCAAAATGCGCATAGGTATCATCTGAGAAATCAATTGTGAGGCGAGGTCAAATGGTTCGCATAGACGGGATCCGCGGTTGCCCCGCGGATCCCCATAGCTGCTGCATGACTCAGGGAACGTCTTGCCTGAGTTCCCAGTCTGAGGCGATAGTCGCTCTCATCCCGGACTCACCACTTTCGCCAAGTTCAAATTAAGTCAAAGCGGTCCAGTGTCATTACTTTGGCCCATGCATCAACAAAGTCACGTACAAACTTCTCTTGTGCGTCGACAGCTGCATAAACTTCTGCGACTGCGCGAAGCTCGGAGTTCGACCCGAAAATAAGGTCTACGGGGGTGGCCGTCCATTTGAGCTTGCCCGTCTCGCGATCAAGTCCCTCGTAAACGCCCTCGGATTTGGATGACTTCGACCACTGGGTGGACATGTCGAGCAGGTTTACAAAGAAATCGTTACTCAAGGTCCCGGGCCGGTCGGTGAATACACCATTTGCAGTTTGTCCGGTATTTGCATTCAGGGCACGCATGCCGCCGACCAGAACGGTCATTTCAGGAACGCTCAGGGTCAACAGGTTCGCCCGATCAACCAGCAATTCCGCCGGCGACCCATGGTTACCGCTAGCGAAATAGTTGCGGAATCCGTCTGCGGTCGGTTCGAGCACGGCAAACGAATCCACATCGGTCTGCTCTTGCAATGCATCCGTGCGTCCCGGCGTGAAGGGAACCTGCACGTCGTGCCCGGCCTGGTTTGCGGCCTGCTCTATGGCTGCGGATCCGCCCAGAACGATTAGATCGGCGAGCGATACCTGCTTTCCGCCCGATTGTGCACGGTTGAAGTCTTGCTGGATGCCTTCCAGGCGTTTCAGCACCTTGGCCAGTTCATCCGGGTTGTTGACCGCCCAATCCTTCTGGGGCGCGAGGCGAATGCGCGCCCCGTTGGCCCCACCGCGCATGTCGGTGCCGCGGAAGGAGGCGGCTGACGCCCAGGCGGTTCTGACCAGTTCGGGTACGGTCAACCCCGATGCAAGGATCTCAGACTTCAGCTTGGCGATGTCGTTTACATCAATCAGCTCATGATCGACTGCGGGCACGGGGTCCTGCCAGAGCAGTTCCTCGGCAGGCACCTCAGCGCCGACATAGCGTGCTCGCGGGCCCATGTCGCGGTGCGTCAGCTTGTACCACGCCTTGGCGAAGGCAAGTTCGAACTCCTTCGGGTTGTCGAGGAAGCGCTGCGAAATCTTCCGGTAGCTCGGGTCGAACTTCAGCGAAAGGTCCGTCGTTAACATGACAGGCGCATGCCGCTTCGATGGATCGTGAGCATCCGGTACGAGTTTTGAAGCGGACTCATCATCGGGAATCCACTGAATCGCACCGGCGGGGCTCTTGGTTTTAACCCAATCGTAGGCGAACAGATTTTGCAGATAGTTCATGCTCCAATTGACCGGCGTCACCGTCCATGCACCTTCCAGCCCGCTGGTGATCGTATCGCCGGCATTGCCGCTGCCGCACTTGTTTTTCCAACCGAGGCCCTGCTGCTCGATGCCTGCAGCTGCGGGCTCGGGGCCCACGCAATCGGCCACGACGGCGCCGTGATTTTTACCGAAGGTGTGCCCGCCGGCAATGAGTGCAACGGTCTCTTCATCGTTCATGGCCATGCGACCGAACGTATCTCGAATATCCTTTGCTGCCGCGAGCGGATCCGGGTTGCCGTTCGGCCCCTCCGGGTTCACATAAATCAGGCCCATCTGCACCGCGGCAAGGGGGTTTTCCAGCTCTCTGTCGCCACTGTAGCGCTCATCCGCGAGCATTTCGCCCTCAGGTCCCCAGTAGACCAGGTCCGGCTCCCAGTCGTCCTCTCGCCCGCCGGCAAAACCGTAAGTTTTGAAGCCCATGGATTCCAGCGCGACATTCCCCGTCAGGACCATCAGGTCGGCCCATGAAAGCTTCGCGCCGTATTTCTGCTTGATCGGCCAGAGCAACCGCCGCGCCTTGTCGAGATTGGCATTGTCAGGCCAACTGTTGAGTGGCTCGAAACGCTGTTGACCGCCGCCGGCGCCGCCGCGCCCATCAGCCACACGGTAGGTGCCTGCACTGTGCCAGGCCATCCGAATGAAAAACGGTCCGTAGTGGCCGTAGTCTGCCGGCCACCAGTCCTGTGACGTCGTCATCAACGTTTTGATGTCCTTCTTCACGGCATCGAGGTCCAGACTTTTGAAGGCCTTGGCATAGTTGAAATCCTCGCCCATGGGATTGGACTCGGCAGCGTGCTGACGAAGTGGACTGAGGTCCAGCTGTTGAGGCCACCAGAATTGGTTGGTCTTTGGCTCACCCTGAGCAAAAGCAGGGCTGACTGGCGCTAATATCGTTAGTGCTAGCACCAGGATGGTTACAAAAGGTTTCGTTTGTCTGAGCATAGTATTTGCACCTCCCAGGGTTCAGGTATATCCCAGATTCATAGGCTCAAAGGGTCACTTGCGTATTGATCACTAATAGTCTTAAGTCGATACTCGCTGGATGACAGCGAACGGATCATTCCGTAACCTGCAGTATCGTTCAACGCTTCATATAGTAGAAATTGATCTTACCTATTCTACTGATAGATTTACTCAATTACTGGTCGCGAAGTAAAAAAAACCCGAATGAAAGCCTTGCAGGGGAAACAAGCTATACAAGTTTGCTCTAACGGTCTTGCCAGCAACGGAGTCAGAGGAGAAATAGTTTTTTACGTCCGATGACGAATGGCCGTATTGCGATCTGTATCAGATCCTTTACGAGACTTTCCGATGACACCACGGATTAATTACGCCACCCGGTCATCCGCCACATGGTAGACCGGATCTTCCATCATATTGACTTCCACTAAATCACCCGCTTTAACCAGCAGATTCTGACACTCTTGATTCAGGTGGCGGATATGCAGCGCCTTCTGCGCGCGCATATAACGATCCGCCAGAGCATCGATGGCCTCCAGGCCTGAATGGTCATAGACACGGGAATTGGCAAAATCGACAATAACCTCATGGGGGTCGTTGCGCGGATCGAACAGATCGGCGAAGGTTTGCACTGAACCAAAAAAGAGTGGTCCACGAAGATGATAATATTTGATGCCATACTGGTCGATATGGGTATCGGCGTGTATCTGCTTTGGCATGTTCCCAGGCAAATACCAGTGCGGAGACGATGACCCCGACGATTACCGCAATCGCCAGATCAGCGAGTACGGTGATCACCGCCACCAGGATGCCGACAAAGGTGTCCGCGAGGGGAATCCGACCCAACAGACGGAAGCTGGCCCATTCGAAGGTGCCGAGCACAACCATGAACATCACACCCACCAGGGCTGCCACCGGTATCATCTCGATCAGACTGGAACCAAACAGGATGAACGCCAGCAGAAAGAGCGCAGCCGAGATGCCCGACAGGCGCCCCCTGCCGCCAGAGTTGATATTGATCAGGCTCTGGCCAATCATGGCGCAGCCGCCCATGCCGCCAAACAGACCGTTGACCGTATTGCCCACGCCCTGGCCGATGCACTCCTTGTTGCCTCGTCCGCGGGTTTCGGTCAGTTCATCGATGAGGCTCATGGTCAGCAGTGATTCGATCAGGCCTACGCCGGCCAGAATAACCGCATAGGGCAGGATCACCTGCACGGTTTCCAGCGTCAGTGGCACCATCGGCAGATGGAATACTGGCAGGCCGCCTGCGATCGTAGCGCCGGGATCACCGGACAGATCTCTCAAGACATCCTGCACCGAACGGGTATCGAGGTCGAGCAGGATAACGATCAGCGTCACGCTGACGATGGCCACCAGGGAGGCGGGTACGGCAGAGGTGAGCTTGGGCAGGAAGTGGATGATCGCCATGGTGAGGACGACGAGCCCCAACATGGTCCAGAGCGGGGCGTCGGAGAGCCAGATCATCACGCCATGTTCGTCGGGTACCTGGAACTGCTTGAGCTGCGCGAGGAAGATCACGATCGCCAGGCCATTTACAAAGCCCAGCATCACCGGGTGGGGCACCAGGCGGATGAACTTGCCCAGGCGCAGCAGTCCGGCGGTGATCTGAATCAGTCCCGCCAGCAGCACCGCTGCGAAAAGGTATTCGACTCCATGTTCCGCCACCAGCGCCACCATCACCACGGCCATGGCGCCGGTAGCACCGGATATCATGCCGGGCCTGCCGCCGATGACCGCAGTGATGATGCCCATCATAAAGGCCGCATAGAGCCCAACCAGGGGTGCTACGCCGGCCACGAAGGCGAAGGCAACCGCCTCAGGCACCAGGGCCAGGGCAACCGTCAGGCCGGAGAGCACGTCATTCTTGATGCACTGTTTACCCGGACAGGTCAGTTGAAACATCGGTCACCTCGTCAGGTAATTGCATAAAGCGGGTAAGTATATCAGATGCTTCTTATATTATTAAGTTTTTATCTTCTATTGCGTAGCCGGTTCTGTTGATTGGCGGAAAGACAGTTCCACCGATTCTGGCGAGTTCTCCATCGATGCAGTAACGGGTATTCAGTGATACTTCCAGAAGAAAAAACCGTTAAAACTACTATGGTTGATTTAGCCGCACCGGTGCGACAGAGTTATGGCATGGATCAGATCAAAGCACTCACGTTTGATTTAGACGATACACTTTGGGACAACCGCCCTGTGCTCTTGGCAGCGGAGCAGACACTTTATGACTGGCTGACGAGCAATTATCCGCGTATCGGAGAGCGTTACACATTGAAAGAGTTGCGCGAAATACGCGTGGATCTGGTTCGTCAGCAGCCGGAACTCGGCCACAAAATGACAGCACTTCGCAAAATCTCTCTCAGATTGGCCGCCGAGTCTGTCGGATATGATCACAGTCTGGTGGAACCCGCGTTCGAGGTTTTTCTTCGTGCACGCCATCGAATCACTCTTTACGATGATGTGGTTCCCACCTTGAAGGCTTTCAAGCAGTCAGGCTATCGAATGGCATCTATGACCAATGGCAATGCGGATGTCAAACGCCTTGGCCTGGGACACTTATTTGATTTCTCATTATCTGCCGAAACAATCGGTAAGGGCAAGCCGGATCCCCGAATGTTCGAAGCCGCCTGCCGCTATGCCAATGTCGACCCCAATCAGCTTGCGCATATTGGCGACGATCCGGCAACCGATTTGGTCGGAGGGACTGCTGCAGGGGTCAAGGTCATCTGGATGAACCGTCAGCATCAACCGCGAGCCCCAGGGTATCCAATGGATGCCGAAGTGCAAAGCATGTACGACCTACTGACGCTGTTTAACCTGCGTTAGCATCATCAACTGAATGCCCCATATATTCATTGATACTTGGTAATTCTGTATCACGTTGGATTTAACATCTCAGCTTGCCGATCCTGATCCAATAGACAGGTAGGCGAAACACCAATGTACTGATCTAAGCGAACAGCGTAGCCCTGATTGGTTATGGTTTTCAGGAGTTCGATATTCATAGGGTTTATGCGGAGACAATCAGTCTGAATAAAGCTGCAATTGTTCTTTGCAAGAAATTCGGTATGCGAAAAGAAGCGCATTTTGTTGAGCATCGTTATTTTAAGAATCGCTGGTGGGATACGATTATTTACGCCATTTTAAAATCAGCATGGCAACAACCTAAGTCATTGGCCTCATTGGGTAAGGGTGAATGGATCTGGGCTCATTATCACTCCCTATCCGCTCGTTAGAAATATGTCGAACCCTTTGGTTCATAGTGTACGGCAATAAACTTGCCAACAGTTCACAACTCAAGCTATACACTTTATACATAAAAGCAGGGGAATTCCGACTAAAACAAAGGTGAGAGTGCAACTATATATAAACGGTTGACAAACAATTTACCTTGACACTATCCATAAATGGAGGAATGCATAATGCGATGCCATGAAGTCGATTACGAAATAATAGGACACGATATTCAATTAGTTGAAATAGAACTGGACCCTGGTGAAACGGTTATCGCTGAAGCCGGCGCGATGAACTATATGGAACAAGGCATAAACTTCGAGACAAAAATGGGTGACGGTTCTGAGCCCGGCGCAGGAATGATGTCCAAGTTATTTTCGGCTGCCAAGAGGAAAATTACTGGCGAGTCGATATTTACAACCCACTTTACTAATCAAGGCGGTCAAAAATCCAAAGTCGCGTTCTCTGCACCTTACCCGGGAACCATTGTAGCCCTTGATATGTCGCAGCTGGGCGAAAAAGTGATCTGCCAGAAAGATGCGTTTGTTGCGGCTGCGCTTGGTACAAAAATATCAATTGCCTTTAATCGTAAACTCGGTGTCGGCTTCTTTGGCGGTGAAGGGTTTATACTTCAACAACTCGATGGTGACGGCATGGCCTTTATCCACGCAGGGGGCACTTTAATTCGAAAAGAGTTGAAGGGAGAAACTTTGCGGGTCGATACTGGCTGCCTGGTCGGTTTCACTCAGGGAATAGAATACGATATTCAACGCGCGGGCAATTTGAAATCGATGGTTTTTGGTGGCGAAGGTCTGTTTCTCGCCACTTTGACCGGTCAGGGAACCGTCTGGTTACAGAGTCTCCCATTCTCTCGATTGGCCGATAGGATCATCGAAAGTGCGCCGAGTCACAGCGGCAGTGATAAGGGAGAAGGCTCAGTCCTGGGCGGTATCGGTCGACTTATCGATGGTAAGTAGCCGCACAACCCAACTCACTTAGATTACCGATAATCCGCTTTACCATACGATCTATGTGCTTCAAATGCCAAGTTGAAATCAACGGGGTCTAATATACCAATGTGTAGCTATGGTAGACCCCGTTCTTTCCAGAAAACATTTTGACCTGCTTTGATCATGCAGGTGGTCGCCTGTAGCATGGCAATTCATCATCGTCGGCTTAAGGATATCTACAGACCACAATCGAAGCATGTTTGTAATAAACTGCCCCATTGTTCAATCTATTTCGGTGTCCCCAGCCAAAAAGCCATATTTTTGTCCAAGAACTCTTGCCAGGGCATGTAATGCGAGCCGTCGCAGGAGAAGGTTAAACCGACGATGCCATTGAAGATGTTCAGTGTTCCAGATCGGAGATAGAGTGTCTCGTCCATAAAGCGAAGATCACGGAAGCAACGCAGGATCGAACGGACTGCCTCGACCGGCACCAAGGCATCGGCCGGGTAATCGTGACGTGGGTATGCAAGGCAGATATCCGCGTAGGTAAGTTCTGCTATGCTGTGAATGCGAAATCGGTAGGGATCGTCCAACAGCCACAAAGTGGCCCGTGAACTGGAAAAATGCAACTTGGCATGAAACACACCGTGGACGGTGATTAACTCGGTAAGTAGATCCAATATCTCATCAATGCGCTCATCCATAGGACTGATGACACGTTCCTGATGAAACAGTCCGGCACGGATAGCGGGGTCGCCTTTAAGTTGCATCCATTGTCCAGGCTGCTCGTACAGCGCCTGGGTCGCGGGTAACTCACGCAGGTCGAAGTCGGCGCCAAGATAGCCGATGAATTCCCCGGATGGGGTTTCGATGCGCTGGATGGCGGTGAGTGAGGGGCGCCGGGCATTTCGACTGATGTAGGCTTCGGACAAGGAAAACATGTCACCCGTAAGCGCGTCCGCCATATAAGGACGATCGCTACGATCACGACCAAAATACTCCTGCCGTGGTCCGTTGTGGGATGCATTGGCGGTGATTTGACGGGCATCCGCATCAAGCACATACAGATACTTACAATATGGTAGTTCAGCAAGGCCTTCGGTGAGCCGCTGTTCCAAGGCCTCGCGGTCGGGCCAGGCCGTCAGGCAGTCTTCGGCCAGGTGAATCAGGGAGGACGAAAGCCAGTTTTTGAGAACGTGGCGCTGGCGTGCGATACTTTTCTGGAGATCACTGTACATGGTTAGCCCGGAGAATTGTTAGCAGCATGCGGCAATTTTACGCGCGGTTCCCTAAAATTTCAGCCCGCTAAGGCTAATGGATGAGGTCTACCATCGTAGCCTCTCAGTAGTTACAATTCTGACTATGACTCGGTCCGTACGAATCGGATGATATAGCGAAAACGACGGGGTCTAATATGCCAGCATAGTAGTGCCTGAAACCCCATTGTTCCGCCAGATCCCTTCTTTCCCTAGCACATATTTACCCGTTCTGAACATGCAACTGAATGCCAATATCAAAAGTGGAAAGCTACTAAATGAATATCGAACCTGTATCCTTACCTGATAGCGGGGTGACCTGTGCAAACTGCGAGGCCAGCTGTTGTCGTTTAGAGGTGCTGCTTATTACCGATACGGGAGTGCCTGGGTATTTTGTTGAAATGGATAATTGGGGGGGCATGAAAATGGCGCGTCTGGAAGATGGCTGGTGTTCGGCTTTGGACCGAAACACTATGAGATGCATGATTTACCACAATCGGCCATGGATTTGCCGAGAATTTGAGATGGGAGAGTCCGAGTGTATTGCTGCGCGAGATGCCACGCTTTAGATTGGCGTATTCGGGTCATGACAGGTATCAAACCTTGCTTTACATGTAACCATTCAGCCCACTTAGGAGCTGCCCATGGCTGCGAATAGCGACGCGAGTCGCTTTGTGTTGAGAGGGCGAAAAGGCTTGCCGCCTTAGGCCGCAGCCGCGGGCAGCTCTTACAACGGCGTTTTTCGGTGTGAAAGCAGAAGCACTGCAGAGCGAGCTGAATAGTTACCTTTTCATAAGGTTTATTTGTGTCGCCCTATTGACTCTATGCACTGACTCCATACTCTAGCGGGTCGATGCGAAAGGTTATTATTCCTGATCGTCAAGAATCATCGTTTGGCGCCACAATAATTAGATCCAAGCAACGTCTATCCTTAACATGCTAAGGCTCAGCCTGTTGTGCAATCTCAATTCGGTAGGCGGCATGACAGGCAACACAGTTCCGCATCAGCTCCGAGAGCTGTTTCAAAGTCTGCTCTTCATCACCCAGTTGCTCGGCATCCAGCGCCAATTGGTCAAAACGTGAATGGGTATCAAAACCGAGTTTTTTGAACTCCAGGGGAAGTTTGGCGACCAGTGTACCTGGTACTGCACCCTGTGCTGCTGCGCCCACTTCCCTTGCACTCTTGGCTATCTTTTCAAAATCCTTCTGTAAGACACCGTCGGTAATTTTTTGTACACTGATAAGGAATGCCCGCATTTCACTCAATACCAGATCACGTTCCGCAGCTTCCAACTGCAAAGCCAGGCGACCGTCGGAACCTTGTATGACACTGCCCTGAAAGATAAATTTATAGGCGCCAGCCCCGATGATCGCAACGAGAATAAGAATGATCGGTAAGCAGATTTTTTTCATCTTAAAGTCCTGTTATTCCAGTATTTCTTGAAAAGTGGCAGTGCCCGGATCAACTGCGAAAGAATGCATTAAAACCAATAACTGCAGTGGTATCAACAGAGAGATTCATCCAAACATGAGTAAGCATCCAGAACGACATTATTCCCAACGTATCGGTTGGCTGCGCGCCGCAGTATTGGGTGCAAATGATGGAATCGTTTCCACGGCAAGCCTGCTCGTGGGTGTCGCTGTAGCCCACACTGCGAAAGTCGACATTCTACTCGCGGGTACAGCAGGTCTCGTCGCCGGCGCGATGTCGATGGCGGCCGGTGAATACGTATCGGTCAGTTCCCAGGCAGATACGGAAAAGGCCGACC
Organism: uncultured Gammaproteobacteria bacterium; assembly: GCA_963716875.1. GTDB lineage: Bacteria > Pseudomonadota > Gammaproteobacteria > Chromatiales > Chromatiaceae > JASJBU01. The sequence goes on along the minus strand of CAVQUR010000004.1, from coordinate 208,801 downwards.
TGAGCCGCGAGCGTCATGAACTTGAAACAAACCTGGAATTTGAGCGAAAGGAACTTGCGACCATCTATGAGGAAAGGGGCCTCGATCCATCCCTGGCGATGCAGGTAGCGGACCAACTCATGGCCCATGACGCCCTGGCGTCGCACGCCCGCGATGAATTGGGACTCACTGAGACACACAGCGCACGGCCTATTCAAGCGGCCCTGGCGTCCGCCAGCACATTTTCGGTCGGCGCATTTTTGCCTCTGATGATCGCAATCCTTAGCCCTCTGCATCTCGTGGCTCCCACTGTAGCGGGAGGCTCACTCCTGTGCTTGACGTTACTTGGGGTTGTGGCCGCACGCGCCGGAGGAGCGGGCATCCTCGTCGGAGCGAGCCGTGTAACATTCTGGGGAGCCATGGCCATGGCTGCGACGGCTGCCGTTGGCGGGTTCTTCGGCACTGCGGTTTGAGCTGGAATAAGACTTGTTTCAGCTGCCGATGGATTAACCGTACATTTCGGCATCTTAACCGGATCGAAGCAGACACTTCCCCAAGTCTGCCCGGCGCTCCCCTGATATACGATGCTGAGCCGAGCAATCGAACTCCCAGAACACAACCCTTTATCCGGTAACGATACGCCGCATCTGCGTGAATTTTTCCTGCAGCGAGGTCGATCGCATGGTGTCCAACAGTTCACCCAGCTTGAATCGATGATGACGCTCATAAACCACGCCGAGCTGCGGCATATCGGCCAGGCCTACCTCCCGCGCGTGCTCTACGAAGCCTTTGTTCTTCCAGAAGAAGGCGCCCGGCATGGTGGTCGGGATCACCAGCACATAGAACAACGAACGACCGATTATGGCAAGGGTCAGGCTCAGCAGCGCCAGCAGGGAGAAGGCCCAGGCACTGTCACTACTTAGCAGCGCCATACCGATGGCCTGACACAGGGTAAACGCCAACAGGCCATTGCGCAGCCAGTAGGGATAGCCGTAGGTGGTGGTCTGCTCGTAGAAAGAGGCGGCGCCTTCGCTTTCTTGGGCCGTCGGACAGCCCTTCAGGCAGACCGGGTTATCGCAGTGATTGCAGGCCATGGAGATATTGAGTCGCTGATAGGCTGGATAGGTACCGCCCTCGACAAAGCCAACCGAGCGGAAAGCGATGTGCGCCGGGTTGTCGTTTTTCTCTCTGCAGGCCGCCTCACAGGCGTGACAGGCGATGCAGTTGTCGGCGTTGAAGAAGCCGTACTGTTTGTAGCGGTGGGGATTGGTCCCGATCTCGGCATCGCCATTGATGCTCAGGCTCTGGCCATACAGCGGATCATCCTCGTTGACGATCTCGATGGGTTTGCCGTAACGGTTCTGGATCTGACTGGCAGGGCTTTAACACTCACTCAGATTCACCCACTCATACTCACCAAAATTGACCCACTCACGTATTCGCACTAACGCTGCTCATTGTTTCTGACCCACGCCAGCAGGGAAGCTCTTTCCTTTACTGATATAAGCAACTCGGCCAAGACTCTCGGAACCGATTCCTATTGAAGAGAGGCCTGGTATGGAAAAGAGACGTTGTGCCGGTTGCCGCAAACTCTTTCACCCCCGTCCTCAATCCCCCGAACAGAGGTTCTGTTCCGCCGCTGAATGCCAGCGGGAACGCAAACGCCGTTGGCAGAAGGCCCGGCGAGCCACCGATCCGGATTACCGAGATAACGATGTTCAGGCCAACCGGCAGTGGCGCAGCCGGCATCCCGGCTATTGGCGTGCGTATCGGTGTCGACATCCCGAGTAGGTCATCCGCAATCGGGAGAAACAGCGCGAACGTGACCGGGCCAGACGGCTGAAAGCGCCCCAGCCACCGCCAACACGTCTCATCTTGCCAATGAGGACGCGTCAAGCCTCCCTTTTCTCTTGGAAACAGGCACTTACCGCATGATTCCTGTGACGGGTGGCGATCTTGCAAATGAGAACGCGTGCCTGGTGAAAATTGCTTTAGTATCGGGAGGTTAGGGTCGTTTTAGTGGCATCTTGCAAATGAGGACTTCATCGCCATAGGGCCGGAGGGCGCGTAGGGTTTCAGGCATGAAGCCCTTTGGCATCCAAACCCTGGAATCGGATCTGCACCGTCTGGATCTGCGCTTTGCCTCCCTGCGGGTGCGACAGCCCCGGCTGGTCGAACGTCTGGCCCGATCGATCGAGCACAACGGTCAATTGGTCCCGGTGGTGGCGGTGGCCGAGCCGGCGGACCGGTGGGTGCTGATCGACGGCTATCTGCGCATCGAGGCCCTGCGCCGCCTGGCGCGGGATACCGCCTGGGTGGAGCTGTGGGACTGCCCCCTCGCTCAAGCCCTGCTGATCGTCCTGGTACGGGTTCAGGGGCGCACCTGGGAGGCGATCGAGGAAGGCGCCGTCATCCGCGAACTGATCACGCGATTTGAGCTTTCCCAGCGGGAGGTGGCCCGGCAAACCGGTCGGGATGTGAGCTGGGTCAACCGGCGCTTGAGCCTGGTGCAGGACCTGCCCGAGGCGTTGTTTGTCGCCATCTGCCACGGTGAGCTCTCCACCTGGGCCGCCATCCGGGTGCTGGCCCCGTTGGCGCGCGCCAACAACGAGCAGGCACAGACGCTGCTCACCGCCCTGCAGCGCGACCCGCTGTCCACCCGCGAGTTGCACACCTGGTACCAGCACTACCAGAAGGCCAACCGCCTGAAACGGCAACGCATGCTGGCCGAACCCCGCCTGTTCTGTCAGGCCCTGCAGGCGCAGACCCGGGACCAGGCAGCCAGTGAACTGCGCGCGGGACCGGAAGGGGCCTGGCTGGCGGAGCTGAAACGCCTTGGCCAGCGCCTGCGTGGACTGCAAAAGCAGGTGCCGCTGGTCTTTGCGGCGGGCCCGGAAACAGGCCCGCTACAGCGGGCCTGGGTGGAGATCAAAACCCTTTTTCAGGACTTAGACGAAACACTGGCGAGGTATACCTCTCATGATCGCCCCGGAGATTCGAGAAGCGATTCTGGCCCTGAAGGCCAAGGGCACCGCGGTGCGCAAGATCGCCCGCCTGCTGAAGATCTCGCGCAACACCGTGCGCCAGGCGATCCGCCAGCCGCCGCCACCCAAGGGGCTGGCGGAGCCGCAAATTCCGACCCACATCCTGCCTCTGCTGCAACAGACCTTTGCGCGGTGTGAAGGTAACGTGGTGCGGGTCCAGGAGGTCCTCGAGGCGGACCATGGGATCGCCATCCCCTACAGCACCTTGACCCGTTGGGTGCGCGAAGCGGATCTGCGGGCGCCGAAACAGCGTGCCGGACGCTATCACTTCGAGATGGGCGAGGAGATGCAGTTCGATACCTCGCCGCATCGCCTCACGCTGAACGATCGCCCCGTCAAGGCCCAGTGTGCCTGCCCTGGTGCTGGCCTATTCTCGGCGCACTTTATCCAATACTACCCCTGCTTCACCCGCTTCGAGGCCAAGGCCTTTCTGCGTGAGGCGCTGTGCTTTATGGAGGGGAGCGCCCAGCGCTGCATGGTCGACAACTCCAATGTGGTGGTGGCCTCGGGCAGTGGAGCCGAGGCGGTGATCGCCCCGGAAATGGCGGCCTTCGGACAGATCTTCGGCTTTGATTCGTCGCCCACGCGATCGGCGATGCCAACCGCAGCGCCCGGGTGGAGCGCCCGTTTTACTATGTCGAGCGCAATTTCCTGCCGGGACGCCGATTCAGTTCCTGGGACGATCTGAACGCCCAGGCCCGGGCCTGGTGTGAGCAGATCGCCAATCAAAAACCCAAACGCGCCCTCGGCATGAGCCCCGAGGCCGCCTATGTCCTGGAGAAACCCAACTGCTGCCATTACCGGCGTATCTGCCCCCGGTCTATCAGGCCTTCACCCGCATCGTCGATGTGGAGGGCTACGTCTTCCTGGATACGAATCGCTATTCGGTACCCGAGCGACTGATCGGGAAAACCGTCGAGGTGTACAAATATCCGGACCAGGTGAAGGTCCTGTTCCGTCACCGGGAGGTGGCCGAACATCCCCGGCTGGTGGGCCAGCGCCATGGGCAAAGCACGCTGAAGGCACACCGCAGACCCAAAAGACGCCGAGCCTATCAGGGGCCCTCCGACGAAGAGCGGCAGCTGCGCGGGGAATCCGAGGTCTTGAACCGCTATGTCAGCGGCTTGAAAAAACGCAGCCCCGGGCGCGGGGTGTCGCGCCTGCGCCGGCTCCTGGCCATGCGCCGGACCTATCCCCGGCAGGCCTTTCTGGCCGCCATCGAAACGGCCCTGCAGTACGGTCTGTACGACCTGCACCGTCTGGAACACCTGATCCTGGAACGGGTGGCCGGCGACTTCTTTCACATCGACTCCGGATGACGAGGGGCCTGAGTTTTGATCGACCGCTCCCCTATCCCCTGGCCCAGGGGCATGCCAATGCGTGAGAAACTCCGAGAGATCCTGCACGAACTGCACCTTCAGGGGATGATCGAGGCCTCGACAAGGAACTGGACCGGGCCGAGAAAGAGGCCACCCCGGTGGCCGATCTCCTCTATCGCCTGGCCCTCGAAGAGCAGCGGGTGCGGCAGGAAAAAAGCCTGACCAATCGCCTCAAACAGGCCAAGATGCCCTGGGACTGGACCCTGGAAAGCTTTCCCTTTCCCCAGCAGCCCGGGGTCAATCAGACCCAGATAAAGACCCTCGCCGGTCTGGACTTCGTGCGCCGCGGCGAGAATCTGGTCTTTATCGGTCCACCCGGCACCGGCAAATCCGGTCTGGCCTGCAGCCTGCTGCGACAAGCCTGTTTCAACGGCTATCGCTGTCGCTTCTACGATGCCCAGGCCCTGCTGGATGAACTCTATGCCTCACTGGCCGACCGCAGTACCCCCCGGCTGCTCAAGCGCCTGAGCAATTATGACGTCCTGTTAATTGACGAGATTGGCTATTTGACGCTGCGGCCGGAACAGGTCAACGCGTTCTTCAAACTCATGGAGCTGCGTTACGCCCGCAAGGCGACAATTCTGACGACGAATCTCGATTATCCCGAGTGGTATGACCTGTTCAAACGTAAACCCCTGGTCGATGCACTCCTCGATCGACTGCGTCACCACTGTATCACCGTGCGGATCAACGGACCTTCGCTGCGTGTGCCGGAACAAGAACCGGACCCGCAGGCTCACGACAACTCTTCCAGACCGAAAAAACATTGAGCGCAGACCATGAACAAGCAACCGCCCCTCGACCTTTCCTTTTCCCCGGATCTTTCCGATGAGGCCGCCTATGAGATTGCTGAGTTTCTCGAGGCGCTGAGCCTGGCCTTCGAGGAACACTACTTCGCACAAATCCGACGCCATCAGCGGGCGATCAATCCCAAACGAAGTGAGCTTGTCGATCAGCCTTGGGAAGAAGATCCATTTTAGCCGATGAATCCTTTCCTCAGGTCGCAGGTCTCGTTCACCTCACGGTATCACTTCTGACTTAAATCACCTCACTTCACGCCTATCTGTTCCAACCGACCACAAGACATTCCTCTTCTCGCTATCCCGTTCTCACACACACTGCGCATCCGGTGGGTCAATTATTTTGAGCATAAGTGGGTCAGGTTTTGTTAGCGTTAAAGGGCAGGGTCGTTGAGGAGGGCGTATACCGGTTCGTTGTCTCTCACTTCAATCATATCGATACCTCAGAACTCACGCATTTCCCTACTCAGCTTGGCCGCCGCTGTCTGATCGGCTTGACCAGGTTGATGCGCCGTTCGGTGCTGGTCATCACCCCCTCCTTCTCCGCCCAGGTGCCGGCGGGCAGATAGACATGGGCGTACTTGGCGCTCTCGGTGTCTTGATAGCAGTCCTGCACCGCACAGAACTCCAGCTTCTCCATCGCCTTGCGGATACGTGAGGTATTGGGCAGGGAGGACATGGGGTTGGCGGCGATCAGCTACAATCCCTTGATCTGCCCCGACTCGATGGCGTGGTAGATGTCGGTCTGGAACATGCCGCGCTTTTTCGGGAAGAATTCGGGGTTCACGTTCCAGAATTTTGCGATCTCCTCCCGGTGTTCGGGTTTCTCCAGATAGCGGTAGTTGGGCAGACCGGAGCAGGAGGACCACTCGCGGGTGCCCATGGCGTTGCACTGACCGGTGATGGAGAGGCTGGTGCCGCCGGGCTTACCGATGTTGCCGGTGAGCAGGGCCAGGTTGTTGATGCCTACCACCCCATCCGAGCCGTGGGTCGACTGGTTGATGCCCATGGTCCAGATCTGCATCGCCGCGCCGGCGTTGGCGAAGCGACGCGCCACGTGGCGGATGGTGTCTTCATCGATGCCGCAGATCTTGGCGGCGCTCACTGGGTCGTATTTCTCCGCCTCCGCCCGCAGCGCATCCAGCCCCACCGTATTGGCCTCGATGTAGCGCTGATCCTGCAGCCCCTCCTTGAGAATCACGTGCATCATGGCGTTCATCAGCACCACGTCGATACCCGGTGTAATCGGCAGGTGCAGGTCGGCGTTCTGCGCCAGCATGGTGACCCGCGGGTCCACCACGATGAGTGGAAAGCCGCGTTGCTCCTGGGCCTCCTTCATGCGCCAGTAGATGATCGGGTGCTCTACAACAAGGCCAGTCTGCGGGCTATCGACGCCTTCTTTATGCAAGTACGCCGACGGCTCTCACTATTGGAACGGCCCATCGCGACCGCCAGCAACGAGCGGCGCGTTTGGCACGGTTACAGTGCGTACAATCCGCGATCAATTGTGAAGCTCCTAGTACTCCAACAAGTATCTATTGATGAATAATTAATGTAATCTCTCAAGCACGGATGATAATCGCATGATGCTTGGGAGGTTTTATGCCGGGAAAGAAATATCGAGTCAAACTGACTGACGAAGAACGCGAACATCTAGAAGGATTGATTTCACGAGGAACTATGGCGGCCCGCAAGGCAAACCATGCTCGTATCCTGCTGCATGCCGATGAAGGCACGGATGCAGGCTATTTCAAAGATGAAGACATTGCAGAAGTAGTACATGTTGGCCGTGTGACGGTAGAACGGGTACGCAAGCGTTTTGTAGAGGAAGGGCTGGAGTCTGCGCTCAATCCCAAGCCACGCACACGCCACCGACCAAAGAAGCTGGATGGAGAAGCGGAGGCCTTCCTGGTAGCAACGGCCTGTTCGGCGGCGCCGGATGGGCGTAATGACTGGACGCTGCAGTTATTGGCGGATCATCTGGTTGAATGTCACATTGTGGATTCAATCAGTGCTGAGGCCGTTCGACAAGTGTTAAAAAAAACACGCTCAAACCCTGGCTAAAAGCCTGCTGGTGTATTCCGCCGAAGGCCAATGCGGACTTTGTCTGTGCGATGGAAGATGTACTGGAGGTGTATCAGCGCCACTATGAAGAAGATGAAGTGTTGATTTGTATGGATGAGACCAGCAAGCAACACATCAAGGAAACTCGTATACCCTTGCCAACCCGACCCGGGGAGTCTGAAAGGTTTGACTATGAATATGAACGAAATGGCGTGAGCAATCTGTTCATGTTGTTTGCGCCGCTTGAGGGCTGGCGACACGTCAAGGTCCCGACCGACACACGAAGGTAGACTGGGCACAGTTGATCAAAGAACTGGTAGATGAGCACTATCCAAAGAAGAAAATCATCCTGGTCATGGATAATCTAAACACGCACAAGCTCGGCTCTCTCTACGAGGCATTTGAACCCGCAGAAGCCAGGCGGATTGCCGATCGGCTGGAGATTCATTACACCCCAAAGCATGGGAGTTGTCTGGACATGGCGGAAATCGAAATTGGCGTGCTGTCGCGTCAATGTCTCGATCGCCGCCTACCCGATCAGGCAACACTGAAACGGGAAATCAATGCATGGCAGAACACGCGCAATCAGAAAGCCATTCGAGTTGACTGGCGGTTTACCACCGAAGATGCCCGGACAAAACTGAAATCACTCTATCCATCAATATAAACTTGGTACACTACTAGAAATGTTCAGGGTCTTCTACAATTACGTACTCGTCGGCCGTGACAAGCAAACCCGAGCCATGCGATTAGGATTGGCGAAGGGGCAGGTGAGTTTGGAGGACATCGTGTACTTTCAACCATGATGCCTTCAGATTTTTGCGTGTCGAGTCTTTGTCCTGAAGCTCCAGCGAGAAAAGCCGCCCGACTCAGATGCAACACCTTTGTCGGACGGCTTGGCCGCAGCCCGTTTTTGGAATGTTGTCAGAGGGTCAGACGCTTCAATGCCCCCCACCCTTCAACGCATTCACCATGCCCTCGATGCTGTCCTTGGCGTCGCCGAACACCAGGGAGGTGTTGTCCTGATAGAACAGAAGATTGTCCACCCCGGAATAGCCCGGCCGCATGGAGCGTTTGAGGAAGTAGATCTGATGCGCCTTGGCCGCCTCGATGATCGGCATGCCGTAGATCGGGACTGGTCTTGTCGGTCTTGGCCGCCGGGTTCACCACATCGTTGGCGCCGACCACCAGAGCCACGTCGCAGCTGGGGAACTCCGGATTGATCTCGTCCATCTCCAGCACATTGTCGTAGGGGATATCCGCCTCCGCCAGCAGCACATTCATGTGGCCCGGCATGCGGCCGGCCACCGGATGGATGGCGAATTTCACCTCCACATTGCGCGCCTGCAGCAGCTCCATCAGCTCCTTGACGGCGTGCTGGGCCTGGGCCACCGCCATGCCGTAACCGGGCACGATGATAACCTTGTTGGCGTCCTCCATCCAGTAGACCACATCCTCCACCGAGGCCGATTTGACCCCCTTCTGGGCCGCCACCCCGGTGGCGCTGATCTCGCCCGCCACCGTCGCTGCCGAAACCGCCGAACACGACGTTGAAGATCGAACGGTTCATCGCCCGGCACATGATGTAGGAGAGGATCGCGCCGGAAAAGCCCACCAGGGCGCCGACGATGATCAACAGGTTGTTGCCGAGGGTGAAACCGGTGGCGGCCGCGGCCCATCCGGAGTAGCTGTTGAGCATGGAGATGATCACCGGCATGTCAGCACCGCCGATCGGGATGATCAGGGTGAATCCGAGCACGAAGGCGATGATCGTCATCAAGATCAACGAGATCAGGCTCTCGGTCATGCCGAAATGAATGCCGAATCCGACCGCCGCAATCGCCAGCGCGCATTCAGGGCATGCTGGCCCTTGAAGATCACCGGTGCGCCGCTCACCAGACCCTGCAGCTTGGCGAAGGCCACCACCGAACCGGAGAAGGTGATCGCACCGATGATGATGCCGGCGGAGAGTTCGCCCATCATCACCGGATTCAGGGTGCCGGCCGCATCATGATTGAGATAGGTGCCGATCGCCACCAGCACCGCAGCCATACCCACGAAGCTGTGCAGGGCCGCCACCAGTTGCGGCATCGCGGTCATCTGCACCCGCGCCGCCACCACCGAGCCGATCACCGCACCGGCGGCGACACCGACGATGATGAAACCGTAGGAGCTGACCTCTTTGCCCATCAGGGTGGCGGCGATGGCGATGGCCATGCCCACCATCGCCGAGATAATTGCCGCGCCGGGCGGAAGCCGGGTGGGTCAAGCCCTTCAGGGCCAGGATGAACAGGATCGCCGAAATCAGATAGGCGACCCCCTGAATGTTCGCAGAAATCTCCATCGATTAACGCCTCACTTATCTTTCTTCTTGAACATGGCCAACATCCGGTTGGTCACCAGGAAGCCACCGAACACGTTGATGGAGGCCAGGAACACCGCAATGAAGCCGAAGATCTCTGCGACGGTGCCCACCGACTCCAGACCGGTGACCAGCAGCGCACCGACGATGATGATGCCGGAAATGGCGTTGGTCAGCGCCACCAGCGGGGTATGCAGGGAAGGCGTGACGCCCCAGATCACCGAGTAACCGATGAAACAGGAGAGAACGAAGATATACAGTGCAACCAGTGTTTCAGCCATTGGGGTTGCTCCCGATAGGGCGTCTTTAAGATCAGCGCCGGCCTTAGTGTTGTTTCTCGACAGATTCAGGCCTGGACCCCGACCTGCATCGCCTGGGTGATCTCATCCTCATCGAGATTCTTCAACTGCACAGCGCCATCGACGGTCTCCACCATGATGCCGAGCAGATTGTTGATATTGCCCGCGTAGAAGGCGCTCGAATCGGATGGCGTCATCGAGGGGTAGTTGGTATGACCGATCAGGATCACGCCATGTTTGGTTACCACCTGGTCCGCCTCGGTCAAGGGGCAATTGCCGCCGGTGGAAGCTGCCAGGTCGACGATCACCGAGCCCTGGCGCATGCGCTTGACCACCTCTTCGGTGATCAGCACCGGCGCCGGACGGCAGGGGATCATGGCGGTGGTGATGATCACATGGGCCTTGCTCAGCTCGTCGGCCAGGGCCGCCTGCTGGCGCGCCTTGGCCTCGTCGGAGAGTTCCTTGGCATAACCGCCTTCACCCGAACCGCTCTCCCCCACATCGAGCTCGATCGCCTTGGCGCCGAGGGATTCGATCTGCTCCTTGGTCTCCGGGCGGATGTCGTAGGCGTGCACATCGGCGCCCAGACGGCGCGCGGTTGCGATCGCCTGCAGCCCGGCCACCCCGGCCCCCAGCACCACCAGCTTGGTCGGTTTGGCTGAACCCGCCGAGGTCATCATCAAGGGGAAGAAGCGACCATAGAGACTGGCTGCCTCGAGCACCGCCCGATAGCCGGCGATGTTGCTCTGCGACGAGAGCGCGTCCATCGACTGGGCGCGGGAGATACGGGGAATGCGCTCCATGGAGAGGATGGTGATGTTCTTCGCGCGCATCGCGCTCAGGATCTCGTCGTCACCGCAGGTCTCGGTAAAGCCGATGTAGATCGCGCCATCCGCCATGGCGGCGACCTCACTCTGCGCTCGGCTTGCGCACCTTGACCAGGATACCCGTCCCCAGGGCGGTCGGTCGGTCGACGATGCGGGCGCCTGCCGTCTGATAATCCCCATCGGCGAAATAAGCGGTCTCGCCGGCGCCGGTCTTCGAGCAGGATCTCAAAGCCCTTGCCGGTCAATTTCTTCACCACATCGGGTGTCAGGGCGACCCTCGTTTCCCCGGGGGCCGATTCTTTCGCTACGCCAATCTTCATCTTGTTGTGTCCTTGCCGGCTATAGATCAGGCCACAATGGGCCGCAAAGTTTAAAAGTATGGTGCTTACTTGACCATTGCTCAAGTGCGAACGCTGTTAATTCTCAATGTTTTTTTGGATGTAACTCTTCAGCTCGCGCTGCAATTCCTCTGCTATCATGCTGAAAGCGCCGTTGTAGGAGCCGCCTGCGGCTGCGACTCAAGGAGACAAGCCTTTTCGCTTTCTCAACACCAAGCGACTAGCGTCGCTATTCGCAGCCATGGGCAGCTCCGCGGGTGGCTGAATAGTGATTTTATGGATTTTTACGAACCCTGCCTAAACGCGCCTACCGCCTCGTGTTCCGTCAAACCGATTTCTTCAGCATCAGGTTGCGGATATGGCCGATGGCCCGGGTGGGATTGAGCCCCTTGGGACAGACATCCATGCAGTTCATGATGGTATGGCAACGGAACAGCTTGTAGGGGCCGTCCAGCGCGTCCAGTCGCTGGTCCGTGGCCTGATCCCGGCTGTCGGCGAGGAAGCGCCAGGCCTGCAGCAAGGCTGCCGGTCCCAGGTACTTGTCCGGATTCCACCAGAACGAGGGGCAGGCGGTGGTGCAGCAGCCACACAGGATGCATTCGTAGAGACCATCGAGCCGTTCTCGCTGCCTCGGGCTCTGCAGCAGCTCCGTCTCGGGCTGCGGATCCTGATGTATCAGGTAGGGCTTCACCGCCCGGTACTGGCGGTAGAAGGGCTCCATATCCACCACCAGATCCCGGACCACCGGCATGCCGGGAAAGGGCCGCACCTCGATCGGTTCTTTCAGACCGGCCAGCGGGGTGATACAGGCCAGACCATTGCGGCCGTTGATGTTCATGCCGTCCGAACCACACACCCCTTCGCCGCAGGAGTGGCGGAAGGTCAGACTCTCATCCTGGGCCTTCAGCGCCAGCAGGGCATCCCGCAGCATCATTCCCGGGCGCACCTCGCTCAGTTCATAGTCCTGCATGTAAGGTTCGGTATCCTGCTCCGGGTTGTAAGCGATAGATTTTGAAATGCATGAAATGAGCCCCACTCAATAGACTCGCGGCTTGGGCGGAAAGGTCTCGACCGACAGCGGTCGGGTCCGTACCGGTCTGAAATCGAGGCGGTCGCCCTCGCAGAAATAGAGAGTATGCTTCAGCCAGTTTGACATCGTCCCGCTCCGGAAAGTCGATGCGGGAATGGGCGCCGCGGCTCTCCTGCGCGAGCCTGCCGCCGACATCATGGTGGCCATCGCGATATCCATCAGATTCTCCAGCTCCAGGGCCTCGATACGCGCGGTATTGAAGATCCGGCTGGTGTCCTGCAGCCGCACATCGCTGGCAGACGCTCACGCAGCTTGCTGCAGTTCCTCGACGCCCTTCGCTGCATCACCTCTGCATTCCGAAAAACCCCGCAATGGGTCTCCATGATCCGTTTCAGATCGTTGCGCAGCGCAGCCACCGATTCACCCTCACCGGTCTGATCCCAGCGCTCCAGACGGGCCATGGCCCGTTCAATCCCTCTTCGTGAAGCGGACGATGGGACTGGTTTTGCGGCAGGAATTCAAGGATGCGGATGCCCGCCGCAGCGGCCGAACACCAGGATATCCAGCAACGAGTTGCCACCCAGTCGGTTGGCGCCGTGGATCGAGACACAGGCGCACTCCCCGGCCGCATACAGACCGGGTACTAATCTCCTGACTGGTCCCGCCGCTGCCAGCACCTGGCCAAACACGGTCGGTGGGTATGCCCCCCATCACATAATGCGCGGTGGGAAACACCGGAATCGGCTGCTTGACCGGATCGATATGCAGAAAGGTCTTCACGGTCTCACGGATGCCCGGCAGGCGTTTGGCCGACCACCTCCTCACCCAGGTGATCCATTTTGAGCAGCACATGGTCCTTATCCGGACCACACCCGCGCCCCTCTCTGATCTCGGTCGAGATGGCGCGGCTCACCACATCCCGGCTGGCAAGTTCCTTGGCGTTCGGCGCATAGCGCTCCATGAAGCGCTCCCCGTCGCCATTCAGCAGATGACCGCCCTCGCCCCGGGCGCCTTCGGTGATCAGCAGCCCCTTGCCGGCAATCCCGGTGGGGTGGAACTGGAAAAACTCCATATCCTGCAGCGGGATACCGGCGCGCAACGCCATCGCCATGCCGTCGCCGGTGTTGATATGGGCATTGGTGTTGGTGCGGAACAACTGACCGCAGCCGCCGGTGGCGAGCAGGGTGGTCTTGGCCTCGATCAGCAGCGGCTCACCGCTGGCGATATCCATCACCAGGGCGCCCTGAACACTCGCCATCGTCGTCCCGGATCAGGTCGATGGCGAAATATTCGTCGAAGAAATGGGTCTTGGCACGGATATTCTGCTGATAGAGGGAGTGCAGGATGGCGTGGCCGGTGCGATCCGCGGCCGCACAGGTGCGGGTGGCCTGGTCTCCCCCGAAGTCCTGACTCTGCCCGCCAAAGGCCCGCTGATAGATACGGCCATTGTCCAGGCGTGAGAACGGCACGCCGAAGTGCTCCAGTTCGTAGACCACCTGCGGGGCGTTCGCGGCACATGTATTCGATGGAGTCCTGATCCCCCAGATAATCGCTGCCCTTGACCGTGTCGTACATGTGCCAGTGCCAGTTATCCGGCGTCACATTGGCCAGTGCCGCATTGATGCCGCCCTGCGCCGCCACGGTGTGTGACCGGGTGGGAAACACCTTGGACACCACCGCTACCCGCACGTTGGCCTCGGCGAGCTGCAGGGCCGCCCGCAAGCCTGCACCTCCGGCGCCAATGATAAGGCTGTCGAAGCGTCTGCGGGCTAGTGGCATAACATATCACTCACTCAAAAATTCTAACAGGGGTTAGCAGGATCGTCACTGTCCAGAAGCCGGACACGATCAGAGAGACCCCCAACAGCAACACGCCAGCACGCACACCGAACGGTTTCACATAATCTATCACGACATTCCGCACACCGATCCAGGCATGCAGCAGGGCCGCCAGTGAAACAGCAGCCAGACGCGAAGACCCAGGGATTACTGAGGGTGCCAGCCAGTCAGCATAATCGCCGGCGGGTTGAGGAGCAGATAGAACAGCGCCAGCGGGCAGGAACAGGCCGAGATAGACCGCACTGATACGCTGCAGAATCCAGGCTTGAATCCCGGCCATCTGTCGGCTCACAACAGAACCCCGCCAGCAAGCGTCAGTAACACCCCGCCGATAACCGCGCTGAAGTCCTGCCCTGGCCTGGGTCCTGTCGACGCCGATATCCAGGTCGATCAGCAAGAAGCGCATCCCCGCCAGCAGATGATGCAGCAACGCCCAAATCACCAGCAGCGCAACAGGCGGAACGGGAGGGACTGCATGATCGTCAGCGGACGCTGAAAACCGGCCTCGCTGGACAGCGACAGGCCCAGCAGATAGAGGGCGACCGGCATGCGAAGAACAACAACATGCCGCTGATGCGATGGGCGATCGAGACGACCCCGGTGATCGGCAGTTTGATCTGGAACAGATTGAGAAAGACGGGTCTTGGATTTGTCTGTGCCATGATTTGCGATGTGTGGATAGAAGGCTGGATTGTCTGAAGTATAGACAGCGTATCTAATCCCATGCTGCAAACCATTGGTTCGAATAGGGATTGGAATAACAGGGTATTCACTCAAACCGGCGCCTGCAGGCAGGTCGATTCGCCTGCCAGATCCGGTTCGCCGCAGCGTTCGAGGATCGCCGCACGAGCCCGGTTGCGCAGGCGCAGCTTGGCCTCCCAGTCATCGCCCTCGGCATGCAAAGGCGTGGCCAGCTCGATGTTCACCAGCGCACGATGCGGAAACCAGGAACCCGAGCGCAACAGGGAACGGGAACCCCGGATCGCCACCGGCAGCACCGGCAGGCCATTGTCGACTGCGGTCACGAAGGCGCCCATGCGGAAAGGCAGCAACCCCGGGCTGCGGGAGAAAGTCCCTTCCGGGAAGAACAGCAGGGGCACACCCCCGGTAGCGAGACGGTTGATCTGATCGAAGTCCTCCCGGCTGCGCTGGGCGTCGAAACGCTCCACGAAGATGGCACCGATACGCTGCAGGAACAACCGCGGTATCAAACTGCCCTGCAGCTCCTGTTTGGCCACGAAACGCAGCCGGCGGGGAATGGCCGCCACCAGCAGCAGACCATCCAGATAACTGGCGTGGTTGACCACCATTACCACAGCCTCATGTGCCGGGAGATGCTCCAGCCCCTGCACCCGCATTGTTACTCCGGCCAGGCGCACCAGCCCTCTGGACGCCCGCCGGATCAGGGCCCAACGCCACTCCAGACGCGGCAGTACAGCCACCAGCAGCCACACAAGTGTGGCCAACAGCAGGAACAGGCTCCAGACGTAGGCCGCATAGGCGTAATCCCGCAGGGTCCGGAGCAACCGCCGCCACTGGGGCCGCAATCCGCTGACCAGGAGACGGGCAATCTGCAGCCAGGGAGCGCGCTGTTTGCGTTCCAGCAGCCCCTGCTGGAACAGTTCCCGGGTGGCCGAACGCCGGATCTTGCCGCTCGAGGTCTTGAGCACGGTATGCGGTGCGGCGAGAATGACCTCATCCGCCGGTACCCCGCTGAGATCCAGGGCAAGCTCGCCGATCCGTTCACGCAATTGGGCATGCAGCGCGGCATCGCGTGAGCGGGTCTCCGCCACGATGACCAGCCGCTCGGTGCCAGTGTCCGGGTCCTGACCGCCGAACACCGCGACACAGCCCTTGCGCACACCCTCGATTTCCCCCACCGCCTCCTCCAGCTCGTGGGGATAGATATTCCTGCCGGCCCGGATGATGAGGTCCTTCATGCGCCCGGTCAGGTAGACATCACCGGCGGCGATATAGGCGAGATCTCCGGAGTCGAGCCAGTCGCCGTCGAACAGTTTTTCCGTTGCCGCTGGATTCTGAAAATAGCCGCGGGTGGCGGAGGGTCCCTGGAACTGCAGATGGCCTACCCGGCGTTCGGGCAACTCCCGTCCTTGATCGTCGACGATGCGAATCTGGTGGCCCCGCAAGGGTAGCCCGTTCGCCACCAGTTCCAGCGCCGCCCGATCGTCAGCGGCGGCGGGCAGTGCGATGCCGTCCCGGTCAATGGCGCCGCGTTGCACCCGATCGACGGGGGGCACCCGTCCCAGCGGCGGAAAGGCCAGTCCCACGGAAGACTCCGCCAGGCCATACACCGGGGCCATGGCCTGGGCGACGAAATCCATAGGCCGCGAAGCGCTCGCTGAAGCGCTTGCACGGTCTGAGGATTGACCATCTCGGCGCCATTGAAAGCCAGCCGCCAGGAGCTCAAATCCAACCCTTCGATGGCGGCGTCCTCCACTTTCGCGAGACAGAGTTCGTAGGCGAAGTTGGGCGCGGCCGAGAGGGTCCCGCCGTAATGATGGATGGCCCACAACCAGCGCTGAGGTCGACTGAGAAACAGCAGGGGAGACATCACCACCAGTGGAATCCCATGATAGAGACTACCCAACCAGGCGCCGATCAGGCCCATGTCGTGATAGAGCGGCAACCAGCTGACGAACACATCGCGGGCGCCCACCTGGGCCGCCTCCCCCATGGCACGGATATTGGCCAGCAGGTTGGCATGGCTGAGCATCACACCTTTGGGCTGGCCGGTGCTGCCGGAGGTGTATTGCAGTAAGGCGATGGCCGTGGGATCAGTCGGGCGGGAAGGCTGTTGCCGCGACCGATTGCCGCAGGCTCTCGGTGGTGACCACCGCCCGCAGTTCGACCACCTGGGTCTGCAGCAGGCGCGCCACGGACACGATCTCGCGGGTGGTTATCAGGACCCTGGCGCGGGCATTCTGCAGGATCTTGGCGTGGCGCTTCAAATGGTCCTCGAGCTGGGATAGACGAACCGGCGGATAGATCGGCAACGGAATCGCGCCGCACAACAGAATGCCGAAAAAGCTGACGAAATAGTCGCGGCTGGTCGGCAACATGATCGCTACCGCATCGCCAGGCTGCAGACCTATCGAGCTGAGTGAACCGGCAACCCGGCTGGCTTCCTGGGAGAACTCACCGTAGGGGATTGGCGTGACCCGATCCTCCTCATCGTAGAGCAGCAGATGGGTCTGCTTCGGATGCCGGTCACGTGCCATCGCAGCACCTCGGGCAGGGTCCTGGCCGCGATGGGCAGGAGATCTGTCTCTCCGCTTTCGACCCAGTGGACCTGCGCAAGACTGTCGAGCGGCGCCCTTCTTACCGGCCAGCTGCAAGCAAGCGCAACAGGTCAGCGACGGTCTCGGCCTCATTGAAGCCCTGAGTCGGACAGGTCGACACCGAATCCCTGTTCGATCCGGTACAACAACTCGGAGCGCGCCAGACTGTCGATCGCCAGATCCTGCAACAGGGAGCTGTCCAGATGACCTTGATCCGGTCCGCCCGGCCGGGATGCAGTTCCTGCATCAGGCCATTGAAACATCTGCAGCAAACGACGGCTGACTCCCGATTTCCCTGGGTCCGGGATCGAGGACGGATTCTGACTTGGTCAAACCTTCCATGCAGCCTTACCTCGAGGAACCAATTCTTAATCCAGGGTCCCTACTCAAACAGTACTTGAATGACAATGACACTGGTTTGCGCCGTTTCAAAGCTGAAACCCTGTACATTTCGGTGGATGGTATATTGCTTTCGTTCTGAGAACCTACCCTAACGCAATTGACGCTAAAGGAACAGCCAGTCATAGGCTGTTTTCGAATGGGCGCAACAGATATAGTGATGGCTGACTACGGAGACGGACAACTGCCCATGCAAGCCAAGCTTATTACCATGCTCGAAATGCAGGATGCCATGAACCGCAAGGTCAACGCGGCCTGGCGCCAGGCTGACTTTGCCTGGTATCGAGCGATCTGGACCGAGTGCGCGGAGATGCTGGACCACTACGGCTGGAAATGGTGGAAACAC
The DNA here is from genome assembly GCA_963716875.1 of uncultured Gammaproteobacteria bacterium. GTDB lineage: Bacteria > Pseudomonadota > Gammaproteobacteria > Chromatiales > Chromatiaceae > JASJBU01. Next base: position 190,796 of record CAVQUR010000004.1, on the reverse strand, counting down.
CAGAAACCCGACCTGCCGCAGGTCAGACTGGAGATCGTGGACATCTGGCACTTCACCCTTAGCGCCCGCTTGCTGCGGGGTCTGCCGCTGGAACGCACCGCCGAGCTTATCGCGAGTGAGTTGCAACAGCCGCGGGAGGCCCCCGACATGCGCGCCGCGATCGAGGCCCTGGCGAAGGTCGCCATCGAAACCGAAGATGCCGATATCACGATTTTCGCCCGCATCATGCAGTTTGCCGGGATGAGCTTCGACGATCTGTATCGCACCTACATCGGTAAGAACGTGCTCAATTTCTTCCGCCAGGACCACGGCTACCAGACCGGTCACTATCAGAAGATCTGGCACGGCCGGGAGGACAACGAACATCTGGCGGAGATCCTCGTCAGGCTGGATCCGGACAGCACCAGCTTCGGCGACGAGGTCTACCGAGAGCTGGCGGCGGCCTATCCAGGTCCCTAACCCACTGAGACGGGAAACATGCGTAATCAATCAGGCACTTGCTGGAACTGCGGACATCAACTAGGAGAGCACGACTACAGCCGGGAAGCGACCTGTCCCCAATGCCGGAAGTACACCCATGTCTGCAGAAACTGCCGTTTCTATGCCCCCGGCAGACCGAACAGCTGTCTGGAACCGGTGGCCGATCCAGTGGCTGACAAGGAGCGGGCCAACTTCTGCGGTTATTTCGAACCCACTACCCCGCAGATCGCGAACTCGGCGGAGTCCTCGACTGACGACCTGCTGAAAGCGGCGGAGGACCTGTTCAAGTGACAGTGGGTTTCGCTCTCCGACCCAACACCCCCGCGCGTACATGCAAATCCACAAACGGAACGGTATAGAAGATTGACACTATCCTGATCGCCCCAGCATTTCCCTGGGGCGATCCAATGTTAATGAATCAGTCTCAACTGGAGCAGTTCGGAATGGGCCGATCAATGCTCGCAGGAACGCATTTTTTTCGCTTCGCCGGGTAACAGCCCGATCACCACCGAGGTCAGCAGCAGGATCGGGCCCAACAGCATGGAGATGAAGGCCAGGTAGGAAACAACACCGGGTATCGCGAGGGTTGCCCGGTTCGAACAGATTCAGGACGATCTGTAATATTATACCGAGCATGAAGATCAATCCGGAAGCATACACCAACCAACGCATGCATTTGCACTTGAGTACCAACATGGATCAAGCACCTCGACAGCTTGAGTCATGACGCTTCGATTCGCAACGGGTCGGTGACCTGATTGCCCTGATGATTCTGTCGAATTGCCCAAGCGCCTTCGCAATCCAGTCGAGGTTAGCGGCGGGATGTATGCTGACTTTAACACCAGGCCTGGTGCCAACCGAATACTCGACGCGGATCTCCCGTTATTGAAAAAATGCTTGCCGGTCTAATGAGCGATCTTCAGGGCAGGATCAGGATGCGTAACCGCGTAGCGCCTCCCGCATCTCATCAATGGAGGGCAAATCCGCCCGCCAGGGTTCATCGAAGCCGCCGCGACAGGTCAAGCGCATCACATCCGGTTGGGTATCGCTGCCGAACCACAGATGCACCCCACGCACCAACATCGACTGACCACTGTCCGCATCCAGGCCGGCAAACCCGATTCCAGCGACCCTGATCGGTTCGGTGGATTGCACCACCTGTTCGGTCACCCGCTGCACCCTGACCACCAGAAAGGTCTCGGGTGAGATCACCTGGGGCTGCTCGGAAAGCTGGCGGATTTCGAAGTTACAATTGGGCGCATACTGATCGATACCCTGGCTGACCTCGCCCCCTTGCAGGAAGACCCGGGCGCGTCCTGGCGGCACCGTCAAGGGTCGCTTCAGTTCGACCAGCGTACCGGTCGGCGGCAGGTACAGGGTGGAAGACGTATCCTGCCTGACCCACTCGGTCTGACTGCAAGCCGCCACCAACAGACTCGCCAGGGAAATGATAAATAACCGTTTCATGGCTTGACGCCCTCCTTACAGGATTCTGAAATAACAGGCCTGATCCGGCAGATCCACGTCCCGGGGCCGCACCCTGACAATCGCGTTCAGGTCCGGTGCGCTCTTGATTCTGACCCGGTTCTCCATACCCAGCGCCGGAATGATCACGGTAGCCCGATCACCCTCCCGGGCAACCACTACGGCCTCGCCGCACCAGTCGGGATGGTCCCGCAGATAGACTAGTCGCCAATGCCCGTTAGACAAGCGTTCCGCCTTTCTGATCGCCATGCTGCCCAATTCCGCCTGGCTGATGCGTTCCGCCAGGGTCTGAATGTCCATCACCTCCCTGCCCAGCAGGTGCGCCCTGAGCTGCTGATGGGTCAGCAGGTCCGAGTAGCGTCTGAGCGGGCTGGTGGAGCGGCTGTAGGCCGCCAGACCCAGGCCGGCATGGGCTTCCGGCCGGGTCTTGACCTGGGTGGGCTTGAACTTCCTGCGATAGGCATACATGGCCGCCATGCCCTGGGGTTCCCCAGGCTCATCCGGTGGGGCCTGGGTGGCGAAAGGCACCGGAATCTCCCGCTCCAGACAATAGCGGGCGACTGCCTCCCCGGCCATCAGCATCAGGTCGGTGACCATCTCCCGGCTGTCCAGGGCAGGCAAGGGATGGATCTCCACCTGCTCCTGCTTGACCCGGATCTTGACCTCCGGCAACTGGATGAAGGCCGCCCCCGCCTGCCTGCGGCGTTGCCGGTAGAGTCGGCTCAGCCGCAGCAGTTCAGTGAACGGGGCCTCACCGAGGGCCTGATCGGCCTGCGCGTAGCTGATGCGCTGGACCTGCAGGCGTGTGAGATGGATCTCGGTATCCCGGATCTCGCCCCGCTCATTCAGCCGAAAACTGATGGAGAGCGCGGGGGATTCCTTCTCCAACCCCAGACCCAGGCGGTCGGTCACCACCTGGGGGAGCATCGGAATCACCCGTTCCGGCAGATACAGATTGGCGCCCCGGCTGCGCGCGTCCCGATCCAGTCTCGCTGTCCGGCGCCACCAGGGCAGCCACATCGGCCACATGCACCCATATCCGGTCAGCCATCCAGACTGATCGCATCGTCCGGATCCTCGTTGTCTTCATCATCGATGGCATAGGCGGGCAGGTGCGTCAGATCGAGCCGCGGGTCCGATGGCAGCTCGGGCACCGCCAGGTCCGGGATCGCCTCGTTGATACCGAGACGTCGAGGATAGGGATTTTCGTTGACCTGCCAGTAGCCGGTTTTCACCAGCAGACGATGGGCGTTCACCGGGGTCTCCTGTACCCCCAGGGCATTGAGGATGCGGCTGTTGTCCCGTGTGCCCAGGGCCAGGGCCTCCACCTCGCCAAGGGGCTTGCGATCTTCTTCGAGCATCTCGCCCCGTTCGATCCGGGCCATGAAAGATTCCCAGGCCTGCTCTTCTTGCGCCTTGCGGAGCCGTTTCTCCCGCTCCTCCTGCACTTCCGCCGCCGGCCGCGGTGTGATCTGCTCCGGCGTGCCGCTGAAATAGAGTCCCTCCTCCACCAGCTGCCAGGCTGCCCAGGCTGTGGCCGGGGTGTAGTCGCCGAAGATCAGCTCACTCAGCTCCCGGATCTCGGTGGTGCTGTCTTCCAGCAACTCCCAGTTCTCCTCGACCTCACCGTGCAGGGCGTCAACTCCAACCAGGTTGTGTAACGGGCCGGGATGCAGCAACACCACATCTTTGTCCCGCACCCTTTTGATCTTGCCCCCTGCCAGTTCGATCTCCACCTTGTCGGTCACCCCGGTGACCCGGGCGGGACGCACCTTGTACAACACCAAACTGCCTGTGACTGGTTTGCTCATTAATATTTCCAACTTACTGTCATCTCAATCGACATCCCCAAGGACACAGGGAGTTTCGCCTTAACTCAGTTGCGGTATGATACGCACAGATTCTTCCCAAACCCAGAAGCCGTAAGCCAGATGAATATGCAATGGTCCGATTTTCTGCGTACCCGCACTGAACATCACCACCCAGCCAGCCCGATCTGCGCCCTCAACGACCTCTCCCACTTCGGCCTGATTCAGGTGGAGGGTGAAGACGCCATGCAGTTTCTGCAGGGTCAGCTCACCAATGACCTGCGTGAAGTCACCGAGCAGCACAGCCACCTGAGCGGCTGGTGTTCGGCGAAGGGTCGCATGTTGGCGAATTTCCGGGTGCTGCGACGGGGTCCCGCCTATCTGCTGCTGATTCCGCTGGCGCAGCTCGAGCCGGTGCTGAAAAGGCTGCGCATGTATGTCTTGCGGTCCAAGGTGACCCTCGGCGATGTCAGTGAGCAATGGGCCCGTTTCGGCCTCACCGGCGATTGCGCCGTCACCCTCTTGCAGCGGCATTTCCAGGCGCTCCCCGACGCCGCCAACGAGGTGCGGGTGCAAGGCGATACCGTCCTGATCAGAATGCCCGGCAACACGCCGAGATATCGAGCTGCTCGGACCCGCAGCCGAACTGATCAAGGATCTGGCAGTCGTGTGAACCGCAAGCCACGCCCATGGACAGCAATTTCTGGGCTCTGCAGGAGATCCGCGCCGGCATCCCCAACGGTCTATCCGGAAACCAGCGAGGCGTTCGTGCCCCAGATGACCAACATGCAGCTGATCGATGGGGTCAGTTTCACCAAGGGCTGTTACACCGGTCAGGAGGTGGTGGCGCGCATGCAGTACCTGGGCAAACTCAAGCGCCGCATGTATCTGGCGCATGTAGAGTGCGAGGCCGCCCCCAGGCCGGGTGACGAACTGTTCGCCCAGGACAGCACTTCCGGCCAGGGCACCGGCAAAGTGGTGGATGCCCAGGCGTCCGGCGACGGCTATGACCTGCTGGCGGTGATCGAGATCAACAGCGCGGAGCAGGGGCTGTGCATCTGGGTGCAGACGGACCCCCCTGGAGATCCTCGAGCTGCCGTACGAATTTGCTTCAGAAACGCCCTGAACCTGTCGATATGTCACTGTACCCTTCTATTATCAATCAACCAGGGAATACCGACAGATGATTGATGAAAACGCCTTTCTCGACGATCTTTATCAAGCCATTGATGAAAATCGGCTGACCCTGCCGACGCTGCCCGAAGTGGCATTGACGGGTGCGCGACGCGGTCGAGAGCGAAAAATCCACGCGCCAGCCAGGTCGCCGACATCGTCGCGACCGACGCCGCGCTCTCCGCCCGTCTGCTGCAGGTGGCCAACAGCCCGCTCTATCGGGGCCGCAATCCCATCGACAACCTGCAGATGGCGGTGGCGCGGCTGGGCACCCGACTGGTGCGCAGCCTGGTGGTCAGCCTGATCATGCAACAGATCTTTCAGGCCACCAATGACCTGCTGGACAAGCGTTTCCGGCAGATCTGGGAACAGAGTGTCCAGATGGCCGCGATCAGCCGGGTGCTGGCGCAGAGCCTGCCCACATCTGGACAAGGAGCAGGCCCTGCTGGCCGGATTGATCCACAATATCGGCGCCCTGCCGGTTCTGACCATGGCGGAGAAGTTTCCGGAACTGCTCGAAGATCCGCAAGAGCTGGACCGGGTGATCGAGGCCTCAGTCCGCGCATCGGCCAGCGCATCCTGCAGGAATGGGATTTCCCCGAATCCCTGATCCGGGTGCCGGCGAATTTTCTCGATCTTCACTATGACCGGAGGAGCACAGGCTGATTATGTGGATGTGGTGATCGTGGCGCGGCTGCAGACCCTGATGGGTCAGGAGCATCCGGTCAACGACGGTGGACTGGACTCCGATCCCGGCGTTCGCCAAGGTGGGCCTGGAACCGGAAATTCAGATCATCGATATCGAAGGGGTGGCGGAAGATGTGGCTGAGATCGAACATATCCTCATCACCTGATCGAGGTCAGACATGGCGCAGTGTCCCATGCTCGAGGTAACCGACCTCAGTAAACACTACGCCGGCGTGAAGGCGGTGGATGGCATCAGTTTTACCATCTCCCGCGGCACCTGTTTCGGTCTGTTGGGTCCCAATGGCGCCGGCAAGACCACCACGGTGGAGATGCTGGAAGGAATCGTGACCCCCACCGCCGGCACCATCCGCTACAAAGGCGCCCCCCTGGGCAAGCGCTTCCGCCAGGAGGCGGGCATCATGTTTCAGCATACCGCGCTGCAGGAGTTCATCAAGGTGCGTGAGGTGCTGACCCTGTTCCAGCGCTTCTACCCGACAACCCGGCCGTTGGAAGAACTGGTGGAGATCTGCGCCCTGCAGGAGTTTCTCGAGCGGGACACACGCAACATCTCCGGTGGCCAGAAGCAGCGTCTGCTGCTGGCCCTGGCCTTGATCAACAATCCGGAGGTGGTGTTCCTGGACGAACCCACCACCGGCCTCGACCCCCAATCCCGCCACAACCTGTGGGAACAGGTGCGCAAGATCAAGGCGGAGAACAAGACCCTGGTGCTCACCACCCACTACATGGAAGAGGCCCATGAACTCTGCGACGAGATCATCATCATCGATCACGGCCGGATCATCGAACAGGGGGAGCCCCAAGACCCTGCTCGCCGCCCATTTCGACAACGCGGTGATCACCCTGCCCAGGGAGAGCCTGCCGGCGGGGTTCCAACCCGATCCCGGCGCCACCCTGCTGCCCCAGAACGAACGCATCGAGATCCTCTCCAGGGATCTCAACATCAGCATTCGCCATCTGCTGACCCAGGGCGTCTCGCTCAGTCAGCTGGAGGTGCGCTCCCCCACCCTGGAAGACCTGTTTCTAGAATTGACCGGCCATCAATTGCGAACCTGATATGTCGCTGCGCCGTTTCCTTGCCGCCCTGCATGCCCGTAACCTGGAGTTTCTGCGGGACACCACCGCCCTGGGCTGGAACTTCATCATGCCGGTGCTGATCGTATTCGGCTTCGCCTTCGCCTTCGCCGGCGGCGAGCAACACCTGTTCAAGGTAGCGGTGTACGGCGATACCGGGCAAAAGACCCAATATCCAAGATTTTCTTGCCCTGCGGCATATCCAGTTCATCCCGGTCAGCCAGCTGGAGCCGGAGATCACCAAGGTCGACCGGCATCAGATCGACCTGCTGCTCGATCTCGAACAGGACCGCTTCTGGGTCAACAGCACCTCCGCCAACGGATATATCCTGGAACAGCTGCTGCGGGGCCTGGAGCTGCACAAAGCGTTTCTCAGCGGCCGGGAGATCCGCTATGTGGACTGGGTGATCCCCGGCGTGCTGGGGATGAACCTGATGTTCAGCGCCCTGTTCGGGGTCGGCTTCGTGATCGTGCGCTATCGGAAGAACGGGGTGCTCAAACGCCTGCGGGCCACGCCACTGACCGCTTTCGAGTTTCTCTCCGCGCAGATCGCCTCGCGCCTGCTGATGCTGCTGAGCGTGACAACTCTGGTCTTTATCGGCACCAATCTACTGGTGCACTTCCAGATGTTCGGCTCCTATTGGCTGCTGTTGTCTGATCCTGCTCCTGGGCTCACTCAGCCTGATCAGCATCGGCCTGCTGATTGCCGCGCGCATGCGCAGCGAAGAGGCGGCCAACGGGGTGCTCGAACCTGATCAGCTGGCCGATGATGCTGCTGTCCGGGGTCTGGTTCTCGCTGGAGGGTTCCCATCCCCTGGTGCAGCAACTGGCCCTGGCGCTGCCGCTCACCCATATGATCAACGCCGCCCGGGCGGTGATGCTGGATGGCGCCGGCCTGCTCCAGGTGGCCCCGCAGCTGCTCGCCCTGGGCGGCTTCAGCCTGGTGTTCATTACCATCGGCGCCAAGACCTTCCGCTGGGAATGAGGAGTACCGACACCGTGCAGCGAAACAGACGAGTTATTCATGCAGGAGGCCCTGAAGCTAGCCCGCCAGGGCATCGAACAGCGCCATGGCGGCCCGTTCGGCGCGGTGGTGGTGTACGCCGGGGAGATCGTCGGCCGGGGCTGGAATCAGGTGGTATTGCAGCAGGACCCGACCGCCCATGCGGAGATCCTGGCGATCCGGGACGCCTGCCACCGGCTCGGCCGTTTTCACCTGGAGGAAGCGAGCCTCTACACCAGCTGCGAACCCTGCCCCATGTGCCTGAGCGCCGCCTACTGGGCCCGACTGCAGACCATCGTGTATGCCGCCGACGCCGGTGATGCCGCCGCCATCGGCTTCGATGACAGCCTGATCAAGCAGTTCCTGCAACAGCCGCTGGCAGCACGGCGGTATCCAGGTGCGCCGGTAGCTGCAGCAGGAGGCCCTGGGAACTCTTCCAGCAATGGCAGCAGGATCCGGACAAGACCCGCTATTGATCCACTGTGCCGAGCTGCCGGTCAGGCGCCCGAGGGCCGCAGGTGGTAGATCTGTTCGAACAGCCGGCTCAAACCCTGTTCCTGATAGCGTTTCGACTCCTGCAGCAGGTCCAGCGAATGCAGCAGCTCGACGGTATAGTCCGAACCGTAGAGTCGCTGCACCTCCAGTTGATCCACGCTGAACGGCGGGCCGGTCATCTCATGCTGAGGATAGTCCATGGCCACCAGCAGCATGGCGCAATCCACCGGCAGCAAGCGTTTCAACAACTGGGCATAGTGCATGCGCTGCAAAGGATTCAGGGCCACCAGGGAGGCCCGGTCGTAGACCGCGTCCACCGCGTCGTTATCGAGCTGCTCCAGATCGAAGATATCGCCGCAGAAGAGCTCATAGGGACCGGCGCTCCAGCGCTCGAAATGTAGCCACCGGCTCCCGTTTCGGCTGCAGAGCGTTCTCCTCGAAGAAGGTCTCCACCGCCAGTGGGCTCAACTCGATGCCGCGGACCCGGTAGCCGCGCTCCGCCAGCCATACCATGTCCCGGCTCTTGCCGCACAGCGGCGCGAACACCAGGGAGCCTTCTGCCAGCTCCAGCACCGACCAGTGGTTGAGCAGATGGGGATTGAACTCGGCGTGATGCCAGCCGATGTTCTGATCCTGCCAGCGCTGCAGCCAGTCGTCGTTCGGCTCGGTCAACGAACTGTCTTTGGGTTGCATGGAGTCACCGCTTGGATAGGGAACGAGCCTGCTCGAGCGAGCAGGCTCTGGCGTGCCTTGGGATCCTGATCGGCTCAGTTACCCAGACGCTCCTGGATGGCCTTGATCACCACCTCGCTGGAGGTGGCGCTGACGGTCAGCAGCATGCCTTCGTTCTTGTAGAAGTCGACCAGGGGCGCGGTCTTCTCGTTGTAGACGTCGAGCCGGTTGGAGATGGCCTCCTCGGTCTCGTCGTCACGCTGCACGATCTTGCCGCCGCACTTGTCGCACACGCCCTCTACCTTGGGCGGCATGCTCTTGACGTTGTAGATGGCGCCGCAGTCCACACAGGTGCGGCGGGTGGTCAGACGATCCAGGATCACATCCCGGGGCACGTCGATCTCGACGGCGAAGTCCAGCTCGATGTTGAGCTTGGTGAGCAGCTCCTTGAGGGCCTCCGCCTGGGGAATGGTGCGGGGAAAACCGTCCAGCAGGAAACCCTTGGCGCAATCGTCTTCCTGCAGACGATCCCCCATGATGCCCATGATCAGATCGTCGGGCACCAGATCACCCGCCTTCATGAAGGCCTCCGCCTTTTTACCCAGTTCGGTGCCGGCCTGAACCGCACCGCGCAGGATGTCTCCGGTAGAGATCTGCACCGAACCGTCCAGCTGGGTCAGCTGTTTAGCCACCGTACCCTTACCTGCGCCCGGGGCGCCTAACAGAATCAGTTTCATGGATCGCTCCTCAAATATCGATAGGGATAAACCGGCGGTATTATACTGATTTCAGACCGGATATTGAGACTCTTTGCGCGAATTCCCGGCAGTTATCCTAGATTCAACCTGTCAGATCAACCTTTTTACCCTATAATTCAGGCGCATGAGCCAAGCTATATATCCAAATATTCAAAAGGTTGCACTGCTTTTCTCAGGTCTTTTCCTGTTCATGCTCGACAGGCTGCTCCAGCACTCCACCCCGCAATACCGCGGATGCCTGTTCGATCTTCACCGAGAAGGACGACTGGTATGAGGCCTCCCAGGAGGCGTTCGAGAAGTGGGGCGTGCCCGTGCATGTACAGCTGGCGATCATCCACCAGGAGTCCAGGTTCAAGCACGATGCCAAGCCACCCCGACGTAAGCTGTTCTGGTTCATCCCCTGGTTTCGCCAATCCTCCGCCTATGGCTACGCCCAGGCCAAGGACAGCACCTGGGACTGGTATCGGAAGAAGACCGGCAATACCTGGGCGGACCGGGACGACTACGACGACGCGGTGGATTTCATCGGCTGGTATTGCAGTATGAGTTCACGGATGCTGAAGATCTCCAAATGGGACGCCTACAGCCAGTATCTGGCCTACCACGAAGGCCAGGGCGGCTTCCAACGCAAGACCTACAACAAGAAACCCTGGCTGAAGAAGGTGGCACGCAAGGTGGAGAACAACGCCAAGCTGTATCGCCAGCAGATCGGCCGCTGCCAGGCCAAGCTGGAAAAGGGTTGGAGTCTGTGGCCGTTTTGAGGTAATGAGTTATTCACTTGAATCCCAGGAGGTAACAGACATTTTGGCCGTAGCTCCTGCTGAATATCAGAAAGGACCACATGCGGCAATTGGCACACATCCAAGTCATCCAAGACAGATATAGGATGCTGGGTATACACGGAAGACCATCACCACCCTACTCATCCAGATAACAATTTCTACAAGAGCAGCATGCCAATTAGGCTAACACTGCAGGGACGGCGCTCATGGTAGGATACTGCAGTCTATCGATACATGGGCGTGAAAGCGGTATCCAGAATGCCATCATCAGATACAAAGCTTGCAAAGGTTTTGATTGGTCGATCCAAATTCAGGTATACCTGGGCAGTATCCTTTATATCCTTTAATGAGGAGTCAGTGTATGAGTGATTCTGCCTTCATCAATCGTGTCGTACTTCGCAACTACAAAAGTATCGGCTATTGCGATGTTCGGCTCGGACCACTGACTTATCTGGTAGGTGTTAATGGTTCGGGTAAGAGTAACTTTTTGGATGCGTTGCATCTTGTGCACGATGCGCTGAATGGTTCACTCGACAATGCACTGAATGAGCGGGGCGGCTTGAGTGAGGTGAGGCGACGCTCGAGTGGACACCCTAACCATTTCGGCATCCGCCTCGAGTTTACCTTACCGAGCGGACAACAGGGTTATTATGCCTTTAATGTGGGGGCGCTGAAAGACCGAGGCTACGAAGTACAGGCGGAGGAGTGTGTGATCGAGGGCATCGGCAAAGGGCCGTTCTTTAAAATCGATCGGGGAAAACTCAAGACAACCAGCGAAACGACATTTCCGTCGGTTACATCAGATCGCCTAGCGCTGGTCGCAGCATCGGGCCTCACCGCATTCAGACCAGTATTCGATGGCTTCACAGCAATGGGCTTTTACAACCTCAACCCTAAGCTGATGCGCGAACTACAAAAACCCCAGGATGGTCGTTTATTAAAATCTGCCGGCGAAAATATCGCCAGCGTGATCGGCCATCTGGAACGGGTAGCCCCTGAGCAACTATCGATTGTGCAAGAATATCTGCAAACAGTGGTGCCTATGGTGTATGGAGTAGAGCGTAAGCAGGTTGGTCCTATGGAAACTTTGGAATTCAGGCAGGACATGGCAGGAGCCAAACATCCTTGGCGTTTTCTGGCGCAAAATATGTCAGATGGCACCCTGAGTGCCTTGGGAGTTCTAGTCGCTTTGTTTCAGGGAAATCGGGATTACTCGCCGGCACTTGTAGGTATTGAAGAACCCGAGACGGCACTGCATCCGGCCGCAAGTGCAGCATTGCGTGAGGCGTTGGCGCGTGCTTCAGAACAGTCACAGGTAATCGTTACCAGCCACAGCCCTGATCTGCTGGATAATCGCAGTCTAGGCGCCGATTCATTCCTGGCCGTTGTTTCAGAAGGGGGCGAAACACGCATCGCACCGCTCGATGAAGCATCGCGGGAAACTATCTGCCAGCAGCTCTTTTCCGCAGGTGAACTGCTGCGAATGGATCAGCTTGCGCCGGATCCACACGATCTTGATGCGCAGGAACAGCAACAATACGACCTGTTTGGTGAGGTAAGCCGGTGCATGAAAATGGCAAGATCATTCGATACTGGATTACAAAACTCGGACTGATCTTGAAATACCGGATATTGCGTCAGCTGGTGCAAACATCCGAAAACTTTAGCTGCTTTAACAGCCCCACACGCGACGATGCTGCGTACAAAATGAGGACAATGCCATGCAGGAACATGCCAAGACCGCGGCCTTCTTACTCGGGTTCTTCATCTTCCTGGGCCTTGCCCTGTTCGGTTATCAGCTGGGCAGCGCCGCGCTCAAGTTCAAAGAATACGAAAGGACGGTCACCGTTAAAGGGCTCTCCGAGCGGGAATATGACGCCGATGTCATGATCTGGCCGATTAAATTCACCGAGGCCGGCAACGACCTGCAAAGCCTGTACGGGTCGATCGAGTCGAGCACCACCAAGATCAAGGCGTTTCTCGAAAGCCACGGCATCGAGAACGAGGCCATCACCCACGGCAGCCCCTCCATCACGGACCGATCCGCCCAGCAGTGGGCCAACAATAGCCAACCGGAATTCAGATACGCCGCCATGCAGACCGTCACCGTTTATTCGAAAAATATCCCCCGGGTACGGGAGGTGATGGGTCAGTTGTCTGAACTCGGCAAGCAAGGAATCGTCTTTACCGCAGCGGATTATCAGACGCGAACCGAATACCTCTTTTCACGCCTGAATGAGATCAAACCGGCCATGATCGAGGAGGCAACCGAAAACGCCCGGGAGGTCGCGGAGAAATTCGCCGCCGACTCGCAAAGTGTCCTGGGCAAGATCAAACGAGCTTCACAGGGACAATTCAGCATCCAACCCAGGGACAACAACAATCCGCACATTAAGAAGATCCGGGTGGTCTCCACTATCGAGTACTATCTGTCGGATTGACCCGGTGAGCAGGGGTGTTGCTTCTTCTGGGGCAGGTCAACCCCCCTTATTCCATAAATTTAATCAGGGATTTGGCATGCCGCCACAGGCGGTATAGGCTTAGGTAAACGGATAATCAAAATCCGAAATAATAAAACCCGATTTGGAGGAATCCTAGATGGACCATTCACGCGCAGCGACTAACGGTCGTCAGATCATTTGGTTCGAGGATCTGCGAATGACCGACGTGCCCCAGGTTGGGGGCAAAAACGCCTCCCTGGGGGAGATGATCAGCAACCTGACTCAGCTTGGCGTGCTGGTGCCCGGTGGTTTCGCCACCACCGCCGATGCCTTCTGGAGATTCATCCGGCACAACCAGCTGGAGGAAAGGATCAACACCCTGCTGGCCGAACTGGATATCGAGGATGTGGAGGCCCTGGCGGAGACCGGTAAGTCCATCCGCAACTGGGTCGTTGAGGCCAGTCTACCACCAGATCTGGAGCAGGCCATCGTTGACGCCTACGCCCGCCTGGAGACACGATCCGGTCCCGAGCTGGCAGTGGCGGTTCGCTCCTCGGCCACTGCGGAGGACCTGCCGGACGCCTCCTTCGCCGGCCAGCAGGAGACCTACCTGAACGTCAGCGGCATCGGTAATGTACTGACCGCGGTCAAGCAGGTGTTCGCCTCCCTCTACAACGATCGGGCCATCGCCTACCGGGTGCATCAGGGTTTCAAACACGAGGAGGTAGCCCTGTCGGCGGGCATTCAGAAAATGGTGCGCTCGGATCTGGGTTCCGCCGGAGTCATGTTCACCCTGGATACCGAAACCGGTTTCAACGGGGTGATCTTCATCACCAGCGCCTACGGCCTGGGGGAGATGGTGGTGCAGGGCGCGGTCAATCCGGACGAGTTCTACGTGGACAAGGTCAATCTGGATGCCGACCGACCCGCGGTGCTGTCCCGCACCCTGGGCAGCAAACTGATCAAGATGGTGTATGGCAGCTCCATGGTGGAGAACGTGGTCAAGGTGGATGTGCCCGAGTCGGACCGCCAGCGCTTCTCCCTGAGTGACCCGCAGGTCGAGAGCCTGGCCCGCCAGGCCCTGATCATCGAACGCCACTATGGCCGGCCGATGGATATCGAGTGGGGCCTGGACGGCATCGACGGCCGAGCTGTATATCCTGCAGGCCCGTCCGGAGACGGTGGAGAGCCGCGCCGATCCGGCCAGCGTGGAGCGCTTCCGCCTGTATGGAGCAGGGTCCGATCCTGGCCCAGGGCCGCGCCATCGGCCGGCGCATCGGCGCGGGTGCCCGCCAAGGTGATCGAGAGCGCCGCCGAGATGGCCCGGGTAGAGCAAGGCGACATCCTGATCACCGACATGACCGATCCGGACTGGGAGCCGGTGATGAAACGGGCCGCCGCCATCGTCACCAATCGGGGTGGTCGCACCTGCCATGCGGCGATCATCGCCCGCGAGCTGGGCATCCCGGCGGTGGTCGGCTGCGGTGACGCCACCGCGCAGATCCCGGACGGCCAGCCGGTCACGGTCTCCTGCGCCGACGGCGACGACGGCTTCATCTATGACGGCATGCTAGATTACGAGGTGAGCCGGGACGACGTGGCGCAGCTGCCCGAGCTGCCGGTCAAGATCATGATGAACCTGGCCAACCCCCACAGCGCCTTCGGCTTCAGCCGCATCCCCAACGCCGGCATCGGCCTGGCGCGCCTGGAGTTCATCATCAACTCCAACATCGGCATGCATCCCCGCGCCCTGCTGGAGTTCGCCGACCTGCCCGCGGAGCTGCAGCAGGAGATCGGCAAGCAGATCGCCGGTTATGCCGATCCGGTGAGCTTCTATGTGGAGAAGCTGGTGGAGGGCATCGCCACCCTGGCCTGCGGCTTCCGCGACAAGCCGGTGATCGTGCGCCTGTCCGATTTCAAGTCCAACGAATACGCCAACCTGCTCGGCGGTCACCTGTTCGAACCCTCGGAAGAGAACCCGATGATCGGCTTCCGCGGCGCCTCGCGCTACATCTCCGACAGCTTTCAAGCCCTGTTTCGAGCTGGAGTGCCGGGCCCTGAAAAAGGTCCGGGAGGAACTGGGCTTCACCAACGTGGAGATCATGATCCCGTTCGTGCGCACCCTGGACGAGGCCAGCCAGGTGATCGAGCTGCTGGCGCAGAATGGACTGCAGACGGGGCGAGCACGGACCTGCGGGTGATCATGATGTGCGAGATCCCCTCCAACGCGCTGCTGGCGGATCAGTTCCTGGAGCTGTTCGACGGCTTCTCCATCGGCTCCAACGACCTGACCCAGCTGACCCTGGGCCTGGATCGGGACTCCGCGCTGGTGGCCGCGGAGCTTCGACGAACGCAATCCGGCGGTCAAGCGGCTGCTCAGCATGGCGATCAGCGGCTGTCGGGAACGGGGCAAATATATCGGCATCTGCGGCCAGGGGCCTTCCGACTACCCGGACCTGGCGGAGTGGCTGATGCAGCAGGGCATCGGCAGCATCTCGCTGAACCCGGATACCGTGGTGGAGACCTGGAACCGGCTGGCGAAGAGTTAGAAGGGACTGGTCATGGCCGAGCGGCGCACCATCTACCTGGTCTCCGATCACACCGGCATCACCGTGGAGACCATGGGTAAGGCGCTGCTCAGCCAGTTCGAGGGGTTGGACTTCGAACTGGTGCAATGGCCGTTCATCGACAGTCTGGAGAAGGCGCGGCACGCGGCCCAACGCATCAGTCAGCATGCCCGCGCCGCGCCGCTACCGCCGATCGTCTTCAGCACCCTGGTGGATCCGGCCCTGCGCGCCTGCTTCGTGGTGGCGGGCGCGCAGGTGCTGGATTTCTTCGCCACCTTCACCCCCCGGCTGGAAGACGAACTGGGCATCAAATCCACCCCCCTGCGCGGCCGTCACCACAGCATGGAGAACCACCCATGCCTACGACGCACGCATCCGCGCGGTGAACTTCGCCCTGACCAACGACGACGGAGTCAGCACCAAGAACTATCCCGCCGCCGACCTCATCCTGATCGGCGTATCGCGCAGCGGCAAGACCCCCACCTGCCTGTTCCTCGGCCTGCAGCACGGCATGCTCGCCGCCAACTATCCCCTAACCGAAGATGACCTGTTGGACGAACAGCTGCCGAAGTCGTCTGTTGGAATACCGGGAAAAATTGATCGGCCTGAGCATCGATCCCCAGCAGTTGCAGCGAATCCGCCAGGAACGTCGGCCGGACAGCCGTTATGCCTCCCTGGAGCAGTGCCGCAAGGAGACCCGGCTGGCGGAAGACCTGTTCAAACATGAAGGTATTCCCTACCTCGACACCACCGCCATGTCGATCGAAGAGATCGCCGCAAGGGTGGTGCAGCGCATAAGGTCGTAGTTTTACCTCACTAGATTCTACCCTCGGTCTTGTCTGCGGCGGGACTTAAGCCACTATCTGCAACTTTTATACTTGTCAAATCACTTTATCTAGAAGAGTTGGAGGTAGATTTGACAACCGTCATTCAAGCATCAGGCCTGGCGTCTCCGTGGTTATCCAGGGAGGCGTGTTTCCAACCGGCCGATGTTTCCACATTGAGGCTGGAGCGCTGACGCACAATGTAGGATTTGGCACTCCCCGATTCGAAGTAGGTCCTGGCCATCAGCTCGCTCAATACCCCGGTGGTGAAAAACTGCACGCTCATGACCAGGCAGAGAATACCCACCATCAACAAGGGGCGGGTGCCGATATCCTCGCCGAGCACGAATTTGACCCAGGCCAGATAGACAAAGGCGAGCATCCCCACGCCGCCGAACAGCATTCCGATGCGCCCGAAAAAGTGCCCCGGCCGGGCGCGAAAGCGCATGAAAAAATAGACCGAGAGCAGGTCGAGCAGTACCCGATAGACCCGGGAGATGCCATATTTCGATTCACCGAACTGGCGGGCATGGTGGGTCACCACCTCCTCCTTGATGCGGGCAGGCGAAGTATGCGAAGCCAGCCAGGCGGGGATGAAACGGTGCATCTCGCCATACAGCCGCACACCCTTCAGCACCTCGGCGCGAAACACCTTCAGACTGCAGCCGTAATCATGCAGAGTCACGCCGGTAATCCTGCCGATCAGTCGATTGGCCAGCTGGGACGGAATCTTGCGCATCCACAGATTGTCCTTGCGATCGCGCCGCCAGCCCGCCACCAGATCCAGATCCTCGTCGACCAGGCGACTGACCATGCGTTGAATGTCCGATCGGATCGTTCTGCAGATCCCCGTCCATCATGACGATGACCTCGCCTCGGGCGTGGTCGATACCGGCCTGCATGGCGGCAGTCTGACCGAAATTTCGCTGCAGGCCGATGATGCGGACATGGTTGCCATAACGCTTGCACCGCGGACTGCATCTTCTCGATGGTATCATCCGAGCTGCCGTCATCCACCAGGATCAGCTCCCAGTCTGCCGGATAACTTGGCCAGGCTCTCATGGATCCGCGCCAGCAGGGTATCGCTACATTTTCGCTCTCGTTATAGAGGGGGATGACCAGTGAAAGGCGCTGGGCCGGTGGAGTATCTGGGATCGCTTGTTGGTTCACGCCATTCGGCTCCTGCTGTCCTGGAAATGACGATCCTTCGCGGCAGGCCAGATCTGATCGGGTGCCGTGAATGCCTTCAAGAAGATGATATTAGCCTATTTTACCTGTGGTTCAGTAGCTATCCGGAATGATTCTTAGCGGCGCCTTGAATCTGCCGCATCGAATAGGATACAAGGTGCGCACCACCTGAGCATTGCGGGTCAGGGCGGGCACCGGCGACAGTCGTTGACAGTAACCGAAGGCGCTGGAGACCACCTCCATGGGAAATTCGTTCTCGGCAATGAACAGACCCGCTGCCCCCTCTTCCTGTTCAGGTCCCGGCCAGATATCGTATTGATTGAAGCGTCGACCCGGATTGCCCCAGAGATAGACCTTCGTCTCTGTCGGCCAGTAGAAAAAGAGTTCGGACGCCAGGCGGTAATCCGGCGCCAACAGAAAATCCACTTTACCAGCCTCCGCCGCCAGTTGGCTGATGGGATCACGCCAGGCCCGCAGCTTCTTCAGTCCACCCTGATGTTCGGGCAGTCCCACCAGCGCCGGGAAGAGAATCGCAAACACCATCAACATCGACGAAGCCACACCGACGACCAGCAGGCCACGCAGGGGGACCGTCAGCCGTTCCAGGCGTCCGGCCAGCAGCACCAGAAATCCCAGGTAGACCGGCGCCGCCCAGTTGATGAGAATCCTGGCGCTGGCCGCCTTCAAGATAAAAAACACCAGACACCCCAGCGAGACATACCAGATGAAACGGGCGCCCTGCGCCGGCGGGCGTCGCCACAGCAGCCAGATGGCGGCCAACACCACCAGTGGGGACAGGGCCAGCCATTGACCGAGTAGAAATTCACCGACCCTGAGCAACGACCAATTATCTGCGGAGACATGCCCCGCATCATGGCGCAACATCACCCAGTCATGGGCGGCATTCCAGAAGAACAGGGGACTGATGCAGACCAGCAGCAACAGTACGCCCACCCCACAGATGGCGGTCCTTCAGGTGTCGCCGGAATGCGGGATGCAGCAATACCAACAGCCCCACTGCCGCCGGCAGCAGGCCCATGCTGAGTTTGGCCAGAACACCGAAGCCCGCCGCCAGACCCAGTTCGTACCAGGCCAGCCTTTGTTGCCCGGCAAGCGCCCGGTAGGCCGCCCAAAGTCCCCAGGTCCAGAACAGGAACAGGAACACATCCGTGGTCATCACCAACCCGAGGATGAAATATAGCGGGATCGTCAAACCGAGGAACAGGGCCCACCAGCCTGCAGCGCGACGCTGCCACAGATCGCGGGCAAACAGGTGCAGCAGCAGTAAGAACAGACTGGCGGCAATCCAGCCCGGAAGCCTCACCTGCCACTCGCCGTGGCCGAACAATCGCCTCGCTGGCGGCGATCAACCAGGCCACCAAGGGGCCCTTGGTGGCATAACTCCAATCCAGTTGCCGGGACCAGGTCCAATACTGGGCCTCGTCGAAATGCAGTTCCAGCCCGGCCGCCTGGGTCAGCCAGGCCCGGAATACCACCATGCCCAAGGCAATGAGGAGAAGATAAAACCAGTCCAGTCGGGAAATTTGCAGCTTCATCGATGCTGATCGCAATAGTCGCTAACCGTCAGTTTGCACGGGGAGCAGGGTGTCGCTTCGACGGTCCTAGACAGATCCGAGGAAGACAGGAATCATGATATCGGGGCGGTTACACCTCGACAGGCGAGTGCCAGTATAATGATTTGTCACAAACCCTAGCAAGCAGACAGGCCGACCTCCGATGCCAGAAAACCCCCCAAAACTCCTGAGCCTGCCGTCGTTGCGCCTGCTGCTGCTGGTCGCCATCGCGGTCAGCTTCTTTTTCAACCTGCACGCCATCCCGCTGTTCGATCTGGACGAAGGGGCCTTCAGCGAGGCGACCCGGGAGATGCTGGTGCGCGGCGATTTCATCTCCACCTTCCTGGATGGGCAGCCGCGCTACGACAAACCCATCCTGATCTACTGGTTGCAGGCGGTGAGCGTGTCGCTGTTCGGCGTCAACGAATTCGCCTTCCGGTTGCCTTCGGCCCTGGCCGCCACCCTCTGGACCCTGGCCGTATTCGGCTTCGTCCGCCGGGTGCAGGATGAACGGACCGGCCTGGTGGCGGCCATCATCACCGCCACCGCCTTCGAGGTCTCGGTGATGGGGCGCGCCGCGACCGCGGATGCCCTGCTCAATCTGTGCATCACCGGCAGCATGTTCAGCCTTTTTCTGCTACTGGCGTGAGGCGCGCCGGCGCTGGCTGTTGCTGAGTTTTGCCCTGATCGGCCTGGGCTTTCTCACCAAGGGGCCGGTGGCGCTGCTGATCCCCCTGGTGGTGAGTTTTCTGTTCTACGCCGTCAAACAGCAACTCAACCATTGGTTCAGACTGGTCTTCGATCCGATCGGCATCGCCCTGTTTCTGACCCTCGCCGCCCCCTGGTATATCCTGCAGTACCTGAAAGAGGGCGACGCCTTCATCCAGGGCTTCTTTTTCAAACACAACATCGACCGCTTCCAGAGTCCGATGGAGCAACACGGCGGCAGCCTGCTCTACTATCTGCCGGTGGTGCTGGTAGCGGTGCTGCCCTTATACCTCACTGCTGCTCGCCAGCCTGGGCCGCCTGCGGCGCTTCCTGCGCGACGATCTCGGCCTGTTCGGCCTGCTCTGGTTCGGCTTCGTGCTGGTCTTTTTCTCGCTGTCCGGCACCAAACTGCCCCACTACGTGCTGTACGGCCTGAGCGGCATGTTTCCGCTGATGGCGCTCAGCCTGTCCGAGACGCGCTCGAGATTCTGGCTGCTGTTGCCCGCCGTACTCTGGTATCTATTGCTGCTGCTGTTGCCCGAACTGATCACGATCGCCCTGCCCATGGTGACAGACCCCTTTGCCCGGGCTATGCTGGCGGATCATGCTGAATACTTCAGCCTGGGATACCGGCTGTTCTTCGCCGCCGCCCTGCTCTGGGGCTTGTTCGGTATCTTCGAGAGACGTCTGCCCATTGCTGACAAACTGCTGCTCAACGGCCTGATATCCGTGCTGGGCCTGTCGGTCTTCCTGCTGCCCGTGCTGGGCGAGATCAAGCAGGGACCGATCAAGCAAGCGGCAGCTTACGCCAACCAGGAGGGTTTGCAACCGGTGCGCTGGAAGCTCAATACCCCGAGTTTCAGCGTCTATACCGGCCGGGTCGATGGAGAGCAGACGTCCCCGAGCAGGCGAAGTGGTATTGACGAAAAACAAATATCTGCGAGACCTGGCCGAGTATCAAATGCTCTACCAGCGCGGCGGCGTGGTGCTGGCGAAGCTCATCCGCTAGTCGGGCTCCGACGCCAGGCCCATCGGCATCACGCTCAGCAGATAGCCGAGACTGCCGAGACCGATCAGCATCTGCAGGGGAATCGCCTGGGGGTAACCCAGAGTTCCGGCTGAACAACAAGACGAGCGCACAGCCCGCCAGGATCGCCAACAGGCCGAGATGGGTCCAGCGGCCTGGTTGCCAGGACACGCGCCGCGCCAACCGAATCCCCAGCCAGGCGCTGAGCCAGCCGCCGAACACCCCAGCCAGGATGTCCAGCGGCCAATGGGCCCCTACCACTGCACGGGAGAGCCCAGCCAGACAGGCTAACCCCAGTACAGTGGCGGCCAGTACAGGATGCACGCGCGCCAATATGATCACCCCGGCCAGGGCGAAGGCGGTGGTGGTATGCCCGGAGGGAAAGGAGTAGTGGTACAGGGCCCGACCGATCAGATGAACCTGCTCCGGCGCCAGCATTCCGAGCGGGCGGGGGTTGTCCAGCAGCGGTTTTAGGCCGTGCACCCAGAGGGCGGCGAAGAGCACGGTAAGCAGCACGGCCTTGAGCATTTCCGGCCGATGGCGGATAAAGGGAGCGAGCAAGGCGAGCGCCACCAAGGTATCGCCCAACAGGGTGAGATTGGACCATAAACCGTCGCCGGTCAGCGGACCCAACCGGTTCAACTGGGAAAACAGGGCTTGATTGGTATCGGTCAACCCCACCAACAGCATGGCCAGCAGGCTCAAACCCAGGGGCAGCCAGATCCACAGCGGATTCGGCGCCCCACCGGTGCTCGCAGGTCCCTGGGGCGCCAACAGTCGATGCAGCCATGAGCCATCCGCCCGCGCGGCCTTCGATCGATGGCTACCCCCTGCAGCGGAACCCTGCCTTTGCAGGAAGCGTTGGCCGAAGACGAAGGAGCGCAGACCCAGCCAGGCAAAGATCCAGCCGAAGACACCACCAATCAGGGCGCCGGCCAGGACCTGGGACGGGTAGTGCTTGGCCAGGTAGATGCGGGACAGCCCGACCGCCAGTGAGACAGCAAACAGCAGGAGACTCAAGGAGGCCTTTCGGATGGCGTAGGTCAGGAATGCGGCAACCGCGAAGAAATTCAGGGCGTGGCTGGAAGGCATGCCGGTGGTAGCCGCATCACATTGCCTCGGTGAGCCCCCGCCGGGGGGCCTGAGCAGTTCGAACAGATCGAAACAGGGCCTGGGCATGGCGAAGTGGGCCTTCAGCAGGTTGCCCAGCATATCGCCCAGGATCACCGCCAGGACCAGCAACAACCAGAGTCTGATGCCGTCCCGCTGAAAGTGCCGTTGCAGATAGATCAACAGGCCAAGGAGTAAGGGAAGCGAAAACAACAACCGTTCGGAAACCCACAGAAACAGGAAATCCAGGCCCGGATCCGCCCAGACCTGGTTGATCCAGAGCAGTACAGAGGCATCAAGCGACACGTCGTCTCCCGAGCAGCAGGCTCAACAGTCCGCCCAACAGGGTCGCACCCAACAGAAAAAGATGCAGATTGACAGCGGCCGTAACCGCCACCTCCGTATTCACCCCCGCAGGCAGCAGGGCGGCAACGATGCCCGCCTCATAGGTGCCGGCGCCGGCCACCCCGTGGATCGGCAGCACACTGGTCACTTCGCCGCCAATCACCCCCAGCAGCGCCTGTGCCGGGGTAAGTTCCGCGAACAGGGCCAACAGCCAGGCAAACGACAACAGTTTGACCAACCAGTTGATCAGGCTCCAAAACCAGGTTTTCAGCAGCAGTCCATGATCCGCCGGGGCGCCCTTCAGCAATTTTACAAAGAGACCTATGAGTCTCCCGTTTGCCCTGCTATCAAGGTGTTCCAGCAACCAGTGATTGAAGACAAACAGCACCCAGGGCAGCGCCAGCCATAGGAGCGCAACCAGCCCCACCAGAGAGTGACCAAACCATTGTGAACCCACGGCCCACAGGGCCAGCAGCGCCATGGTATGCAGGTCGAACATGCGAAACCACAACAGGGCCGGCATGGAACGGGAAAGCGGCACCCGGAAATAGCGGGACATCAAAACCGGAAAGGTCACCTCCCCGCTGCGCATGGGGAGAAGATTGTTCGCCAGATTGTGCTGCAGCATCAGCTTCAGGGCCAGAGAAAATTCCCCTTGAATATCTGCACGGAAATAGACGTACAGGCGTACGGCTCGAATCGCATAGCTGCCCAACACCAAGATCAGCAACACAGTCAGCATGCCTGGATCCACCGAGAGCCAGGGGAGTAACAATCTTGCCCAGCCGATATAGATCTCGATACAAACGATGAAGACCAGGAGCACGGCTATACTCAGGCTCCATCTCAGTCTATTAGAGAATTCGGGCATGCGAATGTGCCAGCCACATAAGGTTATTGAATCCAACAGGTGACTCTAACATTAAGCCATCTTGGGCAAAAGATGCGATATGGCATCGACACCGCAGCATTGGCCGATTGCTTACCGGCCTATCCGCATCGAAATCAAGCATCCCACAGTAAGGCCTTGAAAATCGCTAATCCCTGAGCATCACTGGAATTTGATGAGCCCTTTAGCAGGCGAATCCCCGGCAGAAGGAATGCAACTACAACCGCGATATATCGGCGTAGTATCACAAACAGAAGGTGGATTTTTACTGCAATACCTGGAGCTGAACGCTTGCACGGGCAGCGCTTTCTTGTGTCTTGGGGTGGGTGACCTGACTGGCTATACCCAGCTCATGAACGACCCTTCGACACACCCTGATGCGTGGCAGATGGGGTGAGAAACGCTACAGCTTGATCCGCCGGTAGCGGACGACTGATGAGATAGCCCTGCATCAGATCACAACCGATACTGCGTAGCAACTTCTGTTGACGTTCCGTCTCCACGCCCTCGGCGATCGTGCTCAGCCCCAATCCTTTGCTCAGGGCCACGATGGCCCGAATGATGGCTTCGTCGTTGGTATCGGTGTCCAGATCCATAACAAAGCTGCGATCGATCTTCAACACGTCCAGGGGGAAACGTTTCAGGTAGTTCATGGATGAATAGCCGGTGCCGAAATCGTCCACCGATAATTTGACACCGATGTCCTTGAGCGCCTGCAGCTTGACACGATTGTCTTCCACGTCGCGCATGATGATCCGTTCGGTCAACTCCAGTTCGAGTAACTCGGGTGACAGACCGACGGAGGCGAGTTCATGCAAGATCATTTTCACCAGATCCTGATCGGTGAATTGACGGGCCGAGAGATTAACGGCGACCGGCACCAGACTATAACCCTGTTCTTGCCAGGTCTTCAATTGCTGACACGCACGATTCAGTACCCAGGCGCCAATTTCAAGAATCAGGCCGGTCTCCTCGGCAATGGGAATGAATTCATTGGGGGGTACCGGTTTGCCACCCTCCGGATACCAGCGCAGGAGGGCCTCGAATCCGACAGTCTCCCCACTGCTAAGACTGATCTGTGGCTGGTAATGGAGCTGCAATTCGCCGTTTTCAATGGCACGGTTCAGACGCGCCTCCAGATTAATCCGCTCGTTCGCCCACTGATTCATCTCTTTGGCATAAAAACGGAAACAACCGCCGCCGGCCTCCTTGGCATGACCCAATGCGATATCCGCATTACTCAGTAGCGTTTCCTGTTGATCCCCATCGTCGGGAAATAGCGCAATACCAATACTGGCACTGACGAAGATCTCATGCTGGCTGGTCAGCAACGGCCGAGACATTTCGGTGAGCAGTCGCTGGACGAAATTCGCCACCCCGTCAGTCCGTTCCAGGCCGCGTATGAGCAGCATAAATTCATCACCACCCGGACGAGCCAGTGAATAGGGTAAATCGTCCATATTGTGGAGCTTGGCAATAAGATCCGACTGTCGCACACAATTGGAGATGCGCACCGCCACCTCCTTGAGCAGTTCGTCTCCGGCACCGTGGCCGAGCGAATCATTGATACGCTTGAATCGGTCCAGATCCATCAAGAGGACTGCCGCCCTGGTGCCATCCCGTTGTGCAGCGGCTAGTAAACGGCCTGCGTATTCCTTGAACATATCCCGATTGGGCAGGCCGGTCAGAGTGTCGTAATAAGCCAAATGGAAGATGCGTTGTTCCGCCAGTTTACGCTCAGTGACATCCTGCACCACGCTGCGCACTTTCACGACCTGGCCGGTAGTCCCCAATAAGGCCTTGCCCTGAGAAATAACGTTACGTTCCTTACCGTCAGGCAGCACCACACGGTGTTCCACATTGTAGGATTCGCCCTGCTCCACCGCATGGCCAATCGTCAGGCTGACCAGGGCCCGATCACTAGGATGAACTGTCTGGAGAAACAATAAGTATGAGGGATTACACGTTTCCGGCGTCTTGCCAAGAATCTGGTATAACTGTTCCGACCACTCGGCCTGATTGCTTGTGATATCCCATTCCCAGTGGCCTATATTTGCGATCTGTTGAGACTCGAATAGCTTAGCCTCATTTTCCTGCAGGGCCTGAAAGGCATCGCGGGCACGTAGGATGAATCGCATCCGCTGCATGAGAATGGCCCAGTTGATGGGTTTGGTGACGAAATCCGTGGCACCCAGTTCATAGGCCCGTTGGATGGATTCTGAGTCATCCAGGCCGGTCACTACAATCAAAGTTGCACTCTCGCCACCGGGCAGGGCGCGGATCTTGGCGCACGCGGTAAAACCGTCCATCACCGGCATCTCAAGATCGAGTAAGACCAGATCGAACGCCCGTTGCTCGAAAACCGCCACCGCTTCAGCGCCATTTTCGACCTCGTGTACATCGAGATCAAGCTGAGTGAAGGACGAGCGCGCCAACACTCGCACCATGGCGTCGTCATCGACGATCAGGAGGCTTTGTGAAGTAACGATTTCAGATTGTGTTTTCAAAATTATCGCTGTCCTGTTCAGGCCGTTCGTTTCAAGATTTCCGCTTCCAATAGCTGAGCCAGATTCTGGTATCCTTGCTCGATCTGCTGCAACAGCCGGTCGACATCCTGCAGATTCCGGCTCCGTCCCCGCGCCTCCAATTCCCTGGCGAATTGAGACAGTGTCCCAGCACCGATGTGTGCGCTACTGGACTTGAGGGCATGAGCGTTACGGCGGACACCTTCGAAATCGCCAGATGCTACCGCCGCCTCGATCGCGTTAATCAGTCGTGGTGAATCTTTCAGGTAGATTTCGACCACATGTCGCACCAGGTCTGGTTGATTCGGTTGCTGCAGTAGGGTAATTTCACGCAAGATGCCACCATCCAGTATATCCTGCCTGTCATGATCCGGGTCCGCAGCTGGACTGCCTTGGGCTCTTTTCGAGCTTGGTTGTGCCTCATCAGACATGGGTTTCATCCAACGCGCCAAGGTTGTCTTCAGTTGTTCCGCCAGCAGAGGTTTGCCCAAAAAATCATCCATCCCCGCCGCTTTACAACGTGAGCGGGTTTCATGACCGGTGTCGGCCGTGAGTGCAATGATGGGGATGTGTTCACCGTTCGCTGTTTCTAACTGGCGCAACCTCCGAGTGGTCTCGAAACCATCCATCTCCGGCATCAGACAGTCCATCAGAATAAGATCGAAATCCCTCTGCTGCATGGCCTCCAGCGCCTTGATTCCTGTATCTGCCAAGACCACTTCGCAGCCTAGCCCACGCAACATGATGGAAGCCACCTCCTGATTGGTGAGATTGTCCTCCACCAGGAGAACACGACCTCTGAAGAGTGACTTGCCTGGGATAATCGACCTCGTCTGGGGCATGTCAGCAACCATCCCCAGAGCCTGAGCTATAGACTCGTGTAAAGCCGTGCTGCGCACCGGTTTGGTAACCACGGCGTCGAACTGGTTGTCCTGGTCAAACTCCTTCAACTGCGGATGTCCCATCGGCACCAGAAGGATGATCCGTAATTTTGCCAGCTCCGGTGCGGAACGAATCATGCGGGTCAATGTCTTCCCGTCCATCCCGGGCAGATCCTGCTTGATCAGCAGCAAATCGTAAGACTGGTTTGCCTGGCTCGCGGCATACAGCAGGTCAAGTACCTGAGAACCGGTGGCAGGGGTCGTTACGGCGTCAATCCCCCAAGCGGCGCATTGGGTCTTTAGTAGCTCACATGATCCTTGATGATTATCCACGATCATTGCGTGTACGCCTGCAAAATCCAATGTCGGCTTATGCTGCGAAGCTTCGGGATCTGCTTCCAGACGCGCCGTGAACCAGAATAGGGAGCCATTACCCGCACTACTCTCGACCCCAATCTCCCCACCCATGGCTTGGCACAACCTGCGAGCAATGGTGAGTCCCAGACCCGTGCCTCCGTATTTGCGGGTAGTGGAATCGTCGGCTTGACGGAAGGCATCGAAGATGTGCTTTTTTTCCTCTGCGTCCAGACCGATACCGGTATCCCTAACCGCGAAACGATACTGTAGGCAGTCCTGTGTTGTGCTGGTCAATTCAACTTGTATTATCACCTCACCGTGATCGGTAAATTTGATCGCATTGCTAATCAGATTGATGACGATCTGGCGCAAACGCAGCGGGTCGCCCCGCACTGCGACTGGAATCTCCGGTGAAACAATACTGATCAGTTCCAGCCCCTTTGCATAAGCTCGCTCAGCCATAATGGCCAGGGTGTCATCCAGTTCATCGCGAAGGTTGAAGCCGATGTTTTCCAGCTCCACCTTACCGGCCTCGATTTTTGAAAGATCCAGGATGTCATTGATGATACCCAGTAACGACTCAGCCGAGCGCTTAATGGTTTGTGCGTAACGCAGCTGGGTACGGTTGAGCATCGTCTCCAACAGCAATTGGGTCATCCCCAGCACACCATTCATCGGAGTGCGTATTTCATGGCTCATGGTAGCGAGGAACAGGCTTTTCGCAGTATTCGCCTCTTCCATCTTGCGCAGTTCCATCACCCTTTCCAGTCGCCGGGTCTGGGCCCGCAGGTACAGCCACACCGCAACCACGGCGACCATCAGATACAGGCTGTAGGCCCACCAGGTATGCCAGGGCGCAGTGCTCACGTGGATTGCCAGATTCAAGCCAGCATGATTCCATACACCGTCACTGTTAGCTGCTTTGACCCGGAAGGTATATCTGCCTGATGGCAGGTTGGTATAGGTAGCACGCCGCAGGTTACCGGCGTCCACCCAGTCGTTGTCAAACCCCTCCATGCGATACATAAAGCGGTTACCCGGAGGATCAGTGTAGTCGAGGGCCGAAAAATCGAAGGTTACCATGTCCTCATGGTACTCGAGATCGAGCTTATCGAGTTGTGTCAGGGGAACACCTGGATCGAAAGGCTTGTTGTACTTAAGCACCGCCGTGAGCACGACGTCCGGTGCATGCCTGTTTTCCGTGATTGTGGATGGCTGGAAGGTATTGAACCCGTTGGAACCGCCGAAAAACAGCTGGTCATCGACAGTGCGGTAATAGGCGCCATGATTGAAATCAAAACCTTGCAAGCCGTCGCTGACATCGTAGTTGTGAATATTCCCGGTGGCTGGATCCAGGCGTGAAATTCCCCGATTGGAGCTGATCCACAGATATCCCTGCTGATCGCTTAAAATACCGAGAATAGAATTACTGGGAAGTCCCTGATCCCGGGTATAGTGGGTAAAAGTCACCTTTCCACGCCGCCGATCGGCAGCCAGCCAGCGGCTCAATCCGCCTCCTCCCGTACCGACCCAAAGATCACCCTCCGGAGACTCGTGGATAACCCAAATGCTGTCGCTTGACAGGCTTTGTGGATCGTCCTGCTGATGACGGATAGCCGTGAAGACACCGCGCTCACGATCAAAGCGGTTGAGGCCGCCACTGTCGGTACCGATCCAGACATTCCCTTCACGGTCTTCAGTAACTGACAGCACCTGATCATTACTGAGACTGGAAGTATCTGTCGGATCATTCCGATAATGGGTAAAGCCATCCTCCACCGGATCCAAGACGTTGAGTCCGCCCCGATAGGTACCCACCCACAAGCTTCCGGTGTGATCTTGCAGTAAGGATGTAACCCCGTTGTTGCTGAGACTGTTCGTCTGCTCGAGATCATGTGTGAAGTGGCGCAGCTCTTTTCCTGTCTCTGGGTTCACGTGGAAGAGTCCATGATTGAGGGTACCCACCCAGAGCATGCCCAGAGAATCGACTTGCAGCGCCATCACCTGTTCGTCACGTAAAATATCCGGCCCCGGATGAAATTGTCCATTGCGGTACTCAAATACCTGCAGTCCGCCGCCATAGGTGCCAATCCAGACAGTGCCTTTGTCATCACCAGCAAATGAAGTAACCACATTGCTTGCCACACCGTGCGGCTTTGTCGGGTCGTTTTGATAGTGTCCGAAATTGCCTATCATCGGATTCCATTTATTCAAACCATCATAGGTCCCGACCCATAGGACCCCACCGCGGTCCTGGAACAGGGCATTGACGCGATTCTCACTCAGGCTTAGGGGGTTGGTCCGATCATGGACATAGTCGGTAAACCCTGTGACGTCGTCGATCCACTTGTGCAGACCGGCGTCAGTACCCATCCAGATGTCGCCTGATTGGTCTTGGAAGATTTCACGGACCATGCCTATCGCCGGAGCTTCACTGTCATCGGGCTGGAGCTTGCAATGAACCAGTTCACTATCCATCCGATCCAGACGGTACAGGCCACCGGTATAGGTGCCGATCCACACCCGATCCTGGCGGTCGATCAACACCTTGGATATCCGCTGTATGGCAAGATTATTATTTGCTGAATGTGCGAAGTGATGCGTACCGCCATTCCTAGGATCGAGGCGGATCAGACCGGCCCCATCTGTACCTATCCAAAGGTAACCAGCGGCATCCTGGTCGATACTGGTCACCCGTATCTCCTGGAGTCCAGACGAGTCAATACTACTGAGACTAATTCGCTGGAAATGATGCGTCATGGAATCCAAGCGATTGAGTCCACGCTCTGTACCTACCCACAAAACACCCATGTCATCCTGGTATAGGACCCATATGCGGTTATCGCTCAAGGACTGAGGATTCTGCGGATCGTGATGAAAAGATTCCAGCGAACCCGTAGCCAAATCGATCCTTACCAATCCTTTCCGCTTAGTGCCGACCCACAGGACTCCCTCCTTATCGACCAAAAGGGCTTCGATCCAATCCTGCAACAAACTGGTATCCTCGTCTTCAGCCATTTCGAAGGGGCTGAATTGATAACCATCGTACCGGTTCAACCCTTCCTGGGTTCCGATCCACATAAAACCCATCTGATCCTGGGTAATGGCGTTGACGGCCGCCTGGGAGAGTCCCTGTTCGAGAGAAAGCCGGACAAAGGGAATGCTGTGCTCTACAGCAAACACCCTCACCCAACCCGACATGCCGAAGAGCAGAACGGCCATCAACCACGGCAACCAAACCGCCGCTCGAAAAGTCTTATGGTGAACACCATGATAGGGTTGGAACCTCATTGTATTGCGCTCCTCGGCTGGAGTTTGAACAATGAAAGTTCGTCGGAGATCGAGGAATTGATCTCCACCAATCCCTGCACTGCCAATGATTGCAGACCGTCACGAAAATCCAATAAATTGTGGGCTGTACTGATTGTCGCACGACTGTAAATCCCTACCCACGCATTGCGCTGATTTTCTTTGGCAAGATAGGCCGCCTGGTCGGCAATCCCCACGACGCTTTCCCAATGCAGCAAACCAGGCACCAACGACACGAAGGGATAGAGCGCGAAGCCAATGGAACCCGAAAGTTGTCCAGTCTTACCCTTGCCCAAAGTAAAGGAGTGGGCTGACAGTTCAGTCCGCAAACGTTCCGCCAAACGTTCCGTGGCGTTACGCCCGCTGCTGCGCCCGAGGATCAGAAATTCGTCTCCACCCCAGCGGATGACCATGTCCGAGGAACGGCAGCAATGGATGAGGATATCGCGTACTTGCAGAAGGGCTCTGTCGCCTGCATTGTGACCGTAGTTATCATTGATCTTCTTGAAGCCGTCGAGGTCGATCATCATGAAAAACAGACTGATCTCATCAACCCGCCCGTTGACATCGTCCCGGTCGCTGGCCGCCTCAGCAACCCGCCTGTCGATCCAGGCGATCTCATTATCGATATGTTCATAGAGATAGCGGCGATTCTTGAGACCGGTCAAAGAGTCGGTCAGGCTGGCTTCTTTCAATTTACGGTTGAGCTCCTCCAGCTCACTATTGCGATCCGAAAGTTCCAGGGTACGTTCCTTCACCTGATCTTCCAGACGTTGTCGCTGTTGCGCCTCCCAGTGTGACTTCCTGTGCTGGATATAGAGGTATAAACTCAGCACGCCCAATCCAATCAAGATATATAGGGCATAGGCCCATTTCGAACGCCAGGGAGGTGGATTGACCCGTAGTTCGATGGCGGCGCTGGCCTCATTCCATACACCATCGTTATTCGACGCCTGGACCTGAAATTGATAGGTATCCGCAGGCAGGTTGGTGTAGGTGGCGCGTCGATACTGCAGCGGATCGATCCAATCCCGGTCAAAACCCTGCAGCCGATAGCGATAACGGTTCTTGTCTGGCGAGGTGAAGTCCAACGCTGCAAACTCAAACGTGACTGAATAGTCCATATGATCCAGGCTGACCAGCGGTATGGACTGATCGATGCTGGAGTGACTGGCCAGCGGGCGCATGCGGCTCATTGCCGCGACCGAGATAGGGGGGGACTGATGGTTGAAGCGGATCTGCTTCGGGTGAAACACCACCAATCCTTCCGTACTCCCAAACATCATGCTGCCATCTTGCCCCTGGCACCTGGCACCGTTGATGAAATCGTTGCTCTTGAGGGCATTTTGGCTATCGAAATGCCGCACATTGCCCGTCGCAGGATCGAACCGGGTTAGACCACGGTTGCTGCTCAACCAGAGGGCTTTCCCATCTTCATGCAAGATCGCATGGATGGTATTGCTATATAAACCTTCCCGTTTGCCGTATTTCATGAATCGGTTGCGTCGATCCCGGCGATCTTCCGGCAGCCAGCGGTTTAACCCCCCACCATTGGTGCCAATCCACAAAGAACCATCACTGCCTTCCAGAATCTCCCAGGCAGTATCGCTACTAAGAGATTCCAGGTTGTTGGGGTTTTGCTGATAACGGGTAAATGATCTGCCGGTCTCGTCCAGCTCGTTTATTCCACCGTCTTCCGTCCCAATCCACATCGTACCGGCACTGTCACGGTATAGGCTGAGCACCCGATTGCTGCTGAGGCTCTTGGGGTCATCCGGATCGTGGCGAAAGACCTCAAAACGTTCACTGCCCGATGGCAGTCGGCTGAGACCTCCTCCGTAGGTGGCTACCCAGAGGGTACCGTCCGGATCGCCATAGATCCGGGTGACGCTATCGCTTCCGAGGGAATGGGGATCGCTCGCATCATAGCGGTAATGATGTATCTCACCGGTCGCCAGATCGAGCCGGTTCAGCCCGTCCTTTCGGGTGCCCAACCAAACCTGCCGGTCCCTGGCGACATAGACCGACATCACCTCATCGCTGCTCAAACTGTTGGGATTTGCCGGATCATGGCGGTAGTGGGTGGCGGTCTTCTGCAGTGGATCGATCCGCGACACCCCGCCACCGAACGTCCCTACCCAAATCTGACCGTCGAGTCCCTGGTCAATGGAGGTGACCATGCTGTTTGCCAGGTAGGAATCGCGCCTATTGCTCTTGCCATAGTAAACGAAGGCGTCGCTGACATAGTTCCAGCGACTGATGCCCCGGCCAGTACCAACCCACAGCACCCCGCCACGGTCTTGGGTGATGCTCTTGACCCGGTCGTCGCTGAGACTGGTGGGGTTTGCCGGGTTGTTGTTATAATGTAGAAAGACCTGGCTATCGGCAACCCATTCGTTCAATCCCCCCGCCGTACCCACCCATAAAGCCCCGTCAAGATCCTCGTGGATACTCGACACGTTATTGTTGCTCAGTGAACTGGATTTCAGAGGGTCATGCTGAAAGCGACGGAAATTACCGCCCACGGGATCGAACAGATTGAGGCCTCCGCCATCGGTGCCAATCCAGAAGCGTCCCTGAGAATCTTTATACAGGGTACGGATACGGTCACTGCTGAGACTATCGGCACGGAATGGATCATGGCGATACACTCGGAAGAGGCCCGTCACCGGGTCCAGACGAGCCAGTCCACCACCGTAAGTGCCGATCCATATGATGCCGTTTTGATCTTCTAAGATGGCCAGTACTTTATCGTTGGGCAGACTTTTCGGGTTGTCTGGATCGTGAAGGTAATGGATGAATCTCTGGTTACTTGGGTCAAGACGGTTCAACCCACCTCCATCTGTACCGATCCACAGTGTCCCGTCACCCGCCTGCGAAATGACCCGGACCCGATCGTTGCTCAGACTGAAAGGATCAGCAGGATCATGAACGTAATGGAGGAAGCTTTGGGAACTGTGATCATAAAGATTCAGTCCCCCCCCATCAGTACCGATCCATAGGCGTCCGATGCGGTCCTCGAACAGGGTCCAGATCCAGTCATGTGACAATGAGCTCGGATTATCCGCATCGTGGAAAAAACTGTCGATACGATAACCGTTATACCGACTCAATCCCTCTTGGGTTCCGAACCATATGAAACCCTGGCGGTCCTGGACGATGCTAGTGACGGTAGTTTGCGGCAGCCCCTCTTTGAGGGAGATCGATGAAAAAAGGATGTTACGCTGGATCTGGGATACCTGATTCTGATCATGACCGGCACTGGCCACTGGCAGCAGGGCACAGCATAACAACAAGACGAGGAGTTGGCTGCCGAGATTCCGTGACACAGGCCGGTAGGACAAGATCCACTGATGCACAATTTGAAGTTGCCTACACATGATTTTTCGAAATCCGCTGCATCGTCATGTCCTACAGCCCTGGTCACGGGGGGTTTGACGTCGACACCGAAATCGCTTCTTTAATTTTCCGTTGCTGTAACCCTGCACCTGTATCGGTGTATGAAGCGGTTTCTTGAATGATCCGGCCCGCACCATCGGGCAATCCGGGTGACATGACTAGCTGATTTCCAACGCTATATATCAAGCCATCATGCAAGACTGAAAGGTCAGAACCAAACCCAGCAACGAGTGATTCCAACCTTTCAGACAAACGTATCTCTGACGCTGAGGCATCCATCAACTGCCTATTGATCAAGGCAGCCAGCTTCCACCGCCAATGTGGATTATTATTCCTGGGGCACCCAGACATTGATGCCCACCGGTTCGGCGAGGCTGTCGCTCCACAGCATCGAGTCGGACCAGAGCATGGAATCGGCCCACAACATCGAATCCGACCACAGCATGGAGTCGCTCCACAGCATCGAATCGCTCCACAGCATGGAATCGGCCCACAACATCGAGTCCGCCCACAGCATGGAGTCGCTCCACAACATCGAGTCACCCCACAGCATGCTCTGGCCTTCGACTGTCTCGATATAGTAAGCGCCGGCGTCGTCCCGGCGCACCAGGCCGGCATAGTGGGCGGTACCGGCCAGATCCTGGGCGATGTCCAGGTCCTGGTTGGCGCAGCCGTAGTCTGTGGAGTAGACCGCCGCATAGGCGTCCACCAGACCGGCGCCCTGCTGCAGGATGCTGTAGCGCGGACTGCCGTCTTCGTTGCGCGCGCCCCGCGCGGAGGCCATCAGGCGGCACTTGACGTCGTCCGGGCTCAGGGTCGGGTCGGCCTGCAGCATCAGCGCCACCACCCCTGAAACCACCGCCGTCGACTGAGAGGTGCCGGACATGGTGAAAAGGGTTCGCGTGTCGTGGAACTCCGGATGTTCGACAGCGATGCGTCCATCGCGGGACATCATGGCAATGATATGCCCGCCAGGCGCCAAGAGTTCGGGCTTGACGAAACCCTCATGGGTCGGGCCAGCCGAGGAGAAGGACGCCAAGCCATCGTCGACTAGGATCGTCCGGGGTGTAGTTGTCGGTCGTGGCCCCAACGGTGATCACGTAGGGCACATTGCCCGGCGCACCGATGGTCATGGGCTCGGGACCGGTGTTGCCGGCCGAGGCCACCACCACGATGCCGGCCTGCCAGGCGGCCATCACGGCTTGATTCAGCGGATCATCCCAGTAATGGGACTGGGGCGGCGCGCTGAAGGACAGGTTCAGTACGCGAACGTCATGGGCGCCCTTGTGCTCGACCAGCCAGTCGATGCCGCGGATCACATCGGCATAGCTGGCCTGACCAGCGGCATCGAAGGCGCGCACGATCACCAGCCCGGCGTCCGGTGCGATACCCCGGTATCCGCCGCTGTTGTCGCTGATTGAGCTATTCACACTGATGGAGGCCACGTGGGCGCCATGCCCACTGGCGTCGGATTCGACGTCCACGGCCAGCTCCTGATCCTCGATGGCGTCGTAATGGGCCGCTATTCTGTTCAGTCTGCCGGTATGATTGGTGATAAAGGCGTGGTTGAACAGGCCGGTATCCAGCACCGCCAGCGTCACACCAGCCCCGGTTATGCCTTCGGCATGCAGCGCATCGGCCCCGACCAAGCTGCTGTGAGCGGTGTCGGCGAGCAGCTCCAGTGCCGGCGTCTCAACGGGCGCTTCACTGGTGCGTTCGGTGGGCGGCTCCCGCGTTCTTTCGTCGGTGTCCGTTGCTGCCGTACGCAAGGTTTGATCATGGTGGACCACCAATCCCCTCTCAACGTTGCGCAAAGACTCGAGCTGTGCCGCCGAGAGCTGGGCGCCGACGGCGCGAATGATCCCCAGTTCGTGGGTGATCTCGCCGCCTGCCGCCAGTACCGCGGCCTTCACGCTCGCCAGGTTGGCGCCCTGGATGATGTAACTTTGCAGTGGCTGTCGACCTGGCAGACTCATCAATAATGACGCACTGAGTAGACTGATACCGGTCACCAGACCGATGATTTTAGTGGTCTTGTGATGTTGATTTCTCATATCGATAACCTCGTAAATAACCGGAAATACTGCGGCCGTCCCTGGCGCAGGGTGACTAATCGTCCACCAATACGTTGTCGGAGCTGGTGGCGTCATCCGACCACAGGTAAGTGTCGGACCACAGATAGGTATCGCTCCACAGGTAGCTGTCGGACCACAGGTAGGTGTCACTCCACAGGTAGGTGTCGGCCCACAGATAACCATCCGCCCACAGATAGCCATCGCTCCACAGGTAGCTGTCTGCATCCACGTCACTGTCAGCCCACAGGTAACCATCGGACCACAGGTAGCTCAGGGCCCACTCTGCGCCACCCCACAGTACCGCGGTTTCCTCGAAACCCATCATCACATTGGCTTCGTCGCGCTTGACCTTCGGCGATAGGGCCTGGTCGACGTAACCGGTCTCGTTCAGGGCCGCTTGAATGTCGAGCAGGCCGGCGCCGGTGGCGAACACGTCGGGGAATTCTACCTTGGCTGCCGAACGCATCAGGCGCGCCTTGACCGTATCCGGGGTCAGGGAAGGGTCCTGCTCCAGCATCAGGGCTACGGTACCGGAGACGACTGCCGCCGCCATAGAAGTGCCGGAGAGCTGGAAGTACTCCTCGGTGGCCTTGCCGGGGGCGGCGATCAGGCGTTCTTCCTCGTTCTTGGCCAGATAGGCATCCTTGGCCTTGAGCGAGATGAGGCGATTGCCGGGGGCCACCAGATCGGGCTTGACGAAACGGTCGATGCGGGTCGGGCCGCGCGAGGAGTAGGTGGATACGATGTCGTTGCCGGGATCGCTATCGCCCCAGTGGGTCACCGAACCCACGGTAATGATCTTGCGCGAGTTGCCCGGACTTGTGATGGTACCGTAGCCGTCGCGGCCGGCGTTGCCGGCCGAGGCCACCACCACCACGCCTGCGTCCCACACCGCCTCGACCGCCTGCACCAGGGGATCGTCGGCGGCCGCCTCGACCACCGGGTGACCGAGCGAGAGGTTGGCGAGGCGGATGTTGTACTCATCTTTATTCGCCAGCACCCAATCCAGGGCGGCGATCACGTCGGAGGTCAGGCCGACACCCAGATCATCGAGCACCCGCAGGTTGATGAGGAAGGCATCCGGGGCGATGCCGCGGTAGGATCCCTGTGAATGGTCTCCATCCCCGCCGATGATGCCGACCACATGGTTGCCGTGGCCGTATAGGTCTTCGGTCTTGCCGAGAAAGCTGACCTTGATGTCGGGCTTGAGGTCGGGATGGTCCTTTACGCCCGAGTCGATCACGGCGACACCGACCCCGACACCGGTGTAGGGCAGATCGAAGATTTCCGGATAGCTGTAACCCACCGGCGACGGCAGGCTGGTGGTCGAGGCTGCCATGAGAGGTACGTCCAGGTTCATGCGGGCGATGTTCGGATTGTCCTCCAGCAACTTCGCGGCAGCCTGCGCCGGTACCT
This sequence comes from uncultured Gammaproteobacteria bacterium, assembly GCA_963716875.1. GTDB lineage: Bacteria > Pseudomonadota > Gammaproteobacteria > Chromatiales > Chromatiaceae > JASJBU01. Next base: position 153,726 of record CAVQUR010000004.1, on the reverse strand, counting down.
CGATGGCCTGGCCACGGATCGCTTTCAAGGCCTTGCGCACCTTGCCGCCTTTGTGCTTGATCTTTTGTTCGTCACTAGCGCCGGGCGGCTGATGGTAGGTCAAGATCAGCTTGACCTTGTCTGTCGGGTTGGCCGCCATCTTGGCCTGCAAATCTTTGCTCATGCGCCCGTCCGCGGCCTGGTTAACGGTAGTTGCGGCGGCCAGTCCCAGGGCGAGCAGGCCGGCGAGCAGTCTAGCGGTCAGTTTTTTCATCTTGACTCCTTGGTTTTCCACAGGGTCTGCATTAAGTCGGTTCGACACCCGTTAAGGAGCAAGGCCTATGCCAGGCCCAACACCGCCATTCACCCTATCCAAATAATACATTGTTAATTCAATGGGTTGGCAAAAGCGCTCAACGGCTTAATCGCCCATTGGGCAGTAACCGGGAGATCCCCGCTCACCGGAGACACCGTCTTTTCAGCGGACTCATCGAAAATATCGGCGGATATGACCGAAATAAACGGGGCGGAGACGGTATCAGCCAGAACTGCGGATGCCCAGACTCTGCTGGGGTCCCTGCTTCCTGGTGTCCGTGCCCAAACAGAGCTTGGGGAAGCGAGACGAGAAACAAAATGCCCGGCACAGGGCCGGGCAAAGGGCACGGGGCAGGAGCGAGCGAAACCGCCCGCCGATGAAAAGCTATTCCTGGTTCATCCAGACATCGATGAACACAGGTTCTTCCAGGTTATCACTCCATACCATGGAATCGCCCCACAGCATCGAGTCGCCCCACAGCATCGAGTCGCCCCACAGCATCGAGTCGCCCCACAGCATGGAGTCGCCCCACAGCATGGAGTCGCCCCACAGCATGGAGTCGCCCCACAGCATGGAGTCAGCCCCACAGCATGGAGTCGCCCCACAGCATGGAATCGCCCCACAGCATGCTTTGTCCTTCGATTGTTTCGAAGTAGTAGTTGCCGGTCTCATCCCGGCGCACCAATCCCGCATAGTGCTCTTCACCGGCCAGATCCTGGCGATATCCAGACCCCGGTTGGCGCAACCGACGATGTCGCTGGAGACCGCCGCATAGGCGTCCACCAGCCCGGCGCCCTGCCGCAGGATGCTGTAACGCGGGCTGCCGTCTTCATTCCGGGCGCCTTCGCTCACAGCCATCAGCCGGCACTTGACGTCGTCCGGGTTTAGACTCGGATCTGCCTGCAACATCAAGGCCGCCACCCCTGAAACCACCGCCGCCGACTGGGACGTTCCGGACATGGTGAAGTAATACCCGCCATCGTGAAACTCGGGATATTCCAGGGCCAGCCGATCGAACCCGCTCATCATACCCAGCATGTGACCGCCCGGGGCCACCAGTTCCGGTTTGACAAAACCCTCGACAGTCGGGCCGACGGAGGAAAAGCTGGTAATCTCGTCATCGGCAGGATCGGCCGGGGTATAGTTGTCTGTCAGGGCCCCCACAGTGATCACGTAAGGAACATTGCCGGGCACCTCGATGGTCATGGGCTCAGAGCCCGTGTTGCCGGCTGAGGCCACCACCACGATGCCCGCCTGCCAGGCGGCCATCACGGCCTGATTGAGCGGATCGTCCCAGTAATAGGATCGGGCTGGCGCGCTGAAGGAGAGGTTCAGCACGCGGATGTTGTATTCCTCCCGGTGGGAGACGATCCAGTCCAGGCCGCGGATGACGTCCAGGTAGGTGCCCTTGCCTTCCCCGTCGAAGGCCTTGACCACCACCAGACCGGCATCCGGGGCGATACCGTTGAAATTACCGACCTCCGTCTGGGCGCTGGACAGCGCCACACTGGTCACATGGGTGCCATGGCCGTAGTCGTCGCTGTCCCACACGGCGCCACCCCACCTCGCCGCCAGCGTCTCACCGGCGATGGCGTCGTAGTGGACGGCCGTGCGATCCGAACCGCTGGTATCGTTTCGCAGTGACGGCAGATAGGCCGACAGGCCCGAATCGAGCACGGCTACACCGACCCCATCTCCAGTGATCCCTTCCCTGTGCAGCAGGTCGGCGCCGATCCGGGTTGGGTAATGGGTCTCACGAAAAACATGCCGGGATACCACCCAGCATCCTGCTCTCGCTGATTCAGAGCGCATTTCTGTCTGGCTTGTGCCCTGTTGTGCGAATTCTTGTCATCGAAGACCGCCGTATCGCACGCATGCTGCCTGGTCTGCAGACGGTCCTGTTCGATACCCTGCCTGTCACTGACCAAGTCCTCACCATCGGGGAGTTGCCCGCCAATCGTCGAACCGGGGCTTGCTTCCAGCGCGGATTGAGTCAGGCGATTCATTGCCGTCTTCTGCAGCGCTTCTCGTTCGGGCGTAATCGCTTACCTGTACCGAGCGGTCGGGGTAGACACGCGTTACAGTCGCGGCTTCGGCAAGCAGTTCCAGTTGCCTTGCGGTCAAACGCGCCGCCCATCGCCTGGATGATGCCCAGCTCGTGGGTGAGTTCACCCCCCACCGCTTGCACGGCGATCTTCACATCCATCAGACTCGCGCCCTGGATGATGTAGGACTGCGTCGTACTCTGGTCTGACAGGACGCTGAACGGGGCCGCACTCAACAAACTCAGACCTATCGTCAATGCCTGGAGGCAACGACTATTCCGATACGACTTGATCTTCATCATTCGACTCCAAAGTACAATAAGCCGTCTGTTGAGACGGCTTTTCAGCACTCAGTATCGGTTTGAGACGTGATTTTCTTCAATGACCAGGCAGGATCGCTTGACAGAAGTCACAGCGATGGAACGATAGAACAATCAATCTGCCCCGGCCTCGTTGATTGCCGCTTCGATGTCCCGCACGCCGGGCCGCGGGAGTCTGAGTTTCTGCAAGTCCCAATCTGACAACCCGGATACAGGATAAAAAAGCCCGGCGCAGGGCCGGGTCAATAGCTGCACAGACCAGGCGGCCGGTTCCGGCCGCCCGCTTATTGTTATTCCTGGGGCACCCAAGCGTTGACTGCCGCTGTCTCGCTCAGGCTGTCGGACCACAGATAGGTGTCACTCCACAAGTAGGTATCCGACCATAAATAGGTGTCTGACCATAGGTAGGTGTCTGACCAGAGATAGCCGTCGCTCCACAGGTAGGTGTCGCTCCAGAGATAGGTATCACTCCACAGGTAAGTGTCGCTCCAGAGATAGCTAGCGCCCTTGGTGTAGGCCCCATCCCAAAGTTCGTACTCGCCGCCGGCCGGATCCATCAGATAAAAAGTCCCATCCTCGCGCTGGTTGACCGGGCCGCCATAGTGCTCGATATCATCCAGGTCGAGACGCACCTCCATACCGCGGTTGGCGCAGCCTGACGCGGTGTGGTAAACGGCGGCATAGGCATTGACCATGCCCGCACCCTGTTGCAGCGGGCTGTAGGCCGGTTCACCCGCCGCATCGAGTGCGGGGCGCGCCGCGGCGATCAGGCGGCACTTGACGTCGTCCGGGCTGAGACTCGGATCGCTTTGCAGCACGAGTGCCGCCACGCCGCTGACCACCGCCGTGGACTGTGAGGTGCCGGACATGGTGAAGAAACTCGCGGCGTTCTGGAATTCCGGATGCTCGGTGGCCAGCGTGGCGTTCAGCGGCATCAAGCCCAAGATGTGTCCGCCCGGGGCGAGCAGCTCGGGTTTAACAAAGCCGTCCGGGGTGGGACCCGTAGCGGAGAAGGAGGCCAGCAGATCATCACTGCCATCAGCCGGGGTATAGTTGTCGCTCATGGCGCCCACGGTAACCACATACGGCACATTGCCCGGCGCACCGATGGTCATCGGATCAGGCCCGGTATTGCCGGCCGAGGCCACCACCAGGATACCGGCGTCCCAGGCAGCCATAACGGCCTGGTTCAGGGGATCTTGCCAATAGTGCGAACGCGGTGGCGCGCTGAAAGACAGATTGAGGATGCGGATGTCGTACAGATCTTTGTTCGTCACTACCCAGTCGATGGCGCGGATCACGTTCAGGTAGCTGCCTTGTCCCTGCGCATCGAAGGCCTTCACCGAGATCAGATTGGCCCCTGGCGCGATACCGTTGAAGCGGCCGCTCGTGGCGGTGTTGCTGCTGGCGATCAAGCTGGTGACATGCACCCCGTGGCCGTTGCCGTCGGTGTCGCTGCCCACCGGGTCAACCGCATCATTGATGGCGTCATACTGGGCCAGTATCCGGCTGTAACCCTGCGGATCGCTGTCCAGGCTTGCATGGGAGTAGTAACCCGTATCGATCACGACGACGGTCACATCAGTGCCGTCGATGCCCTCGGCATGCAAGGCATCGGCATCCACCAGGCCCGGATAGTAGGTGTCGGGGGACGACGCATAGCTGATCTTGAGATTGTCTACGAACAGTTTGTCGTAGGCGTTCATGCCATCGGGAGAAGTGTGGAAGCGGATCCGGCTGTGAGAGGATGCAAACCCCGACACATCATAGCGGGCCGTGACAAAGGCGTCATCGTTATCCGGACCGCTGAAGCGATCGAGTTCGGTCCAGGTCAAGCCAGCGTCTGCGGAGATCTCCAAGCTAACGTAGTCGTCCGCGTTGTCCAAAGCCTGGCGTCGATACTCAAAGCTCAGCACGGCGCCGCTGCCCGCCGACAGGTCGACCTCCCGTTCGACTCCCCGATCGGTCAACGACAACCTGAGTACACCGTTACTCTCCACCAGCACGTATCCGGAGTCTGGGTAACCGTCATCGCCAAACTCCAGCCAGTCACCGTTCCAGTCAAAACTGCCGTCATTGTTGTTGTAGGACTGGGTATTGAAGGCGTCTTGTACATACTGCACGATGTCGGTAGAGACCAGATCGCTGGTGTACTCGATCTGGACATTGTCGAACCAGATACGCGTATTGCCGTCCATCGCGTCCGACGTGCGCAAGCGGATCATGGTGTCCGGCGAGGCGTACGCGGAGATGTCGAAGCTGTAGCTGATCAGGCCGGTGTCGTTGTCCGGTCCTTCAATACGACCCATTTCCGTCCAGTTGACACCGCCATCCGCTGATGCTTCAACCCTAACGTAATGATCCGCCGAGCTCAGGCGGGCGCGCTTCGCTTCCAGGCTGAGCATTGCCTGACTCCCGGTCGGCAGGTAGACCGAGCGCGCGAGGTAGTTATAGGGCCGTTTCAGGTGCAGCAGACCCTTGTTCACCGCAATGAAAAGATCACCGCTCGCAGGATCGCCGTTGTCGCCGACCTCCAACCAGTCACCGGCCCAATCCAGGCTGCCATCATTGTTCGAGTAGTCTTGCTCGGTAAACTCATCACGCACCGTCTGGGTGACCCCCGCAGTGCTGACGGTCATCGAACGGTCAGAATAGAGTCGTTGAATATTGGCCGCCTCAGCCAGGGCCGCCTGCTGTGATCGGGTCAACACAGCACCGACGGCATTGATGACGCCAAGCTCGTGAGTAATTTTACCGCCGACCACCTCAACCGCCGCTTTCACTGCAGCCAGGTCGCGGCCTTGAATGATCATCGCGCGCGACTCACTGCTTCGTTGAGGGGACCAGGCGAGGGAGAAAACGGCGAGCGCCATAACTGCCGTGGCAGCCAGAACATGGCGGTGTTGCTGGATCATGGACATTTGGGTCTCCTGCATCGCTGACTACCGCCCCCATGGCGGTTTGTTTCAGAGTCGACCCTGTGGTTGCAACCGCTGTGCCACCACGCAGGGCGGGGCCCTGCCAGACCCCGGTCAGCGTAAATGATAAGAATAGTAAAATCAATTAGATAGAGAGATTCAACGGAGAGATGGAGGAACTCTTTGCGAGTGAAATCAGGAGAACCTGAGGCTACAATTCCAGGTCATGACACCGTTATTTTCGGCGGACTCACCATAAATACGGCGGATATGACCGTAATACAGGGAGTGGGGACGGTAACTCCGGGGGAAGTTCAGCGTAACCCGGAACAGCCCGGCACAGGGCCGGGCGAATGGGGCGTGGCAGGAGCGGCCGAAACCGGCCGCCGCTGCATTGTTATTCCTGGGATACCCACTGGTTGATGGAGACAGAGCCTTCGAAATTATCGCCCCACAGCATGGAGTCGCCCCATAGCATGGAGTCGCCCCACAACATCGAGTCACCCCACAGCATGGAATCCCCCCACAACATGGAGTCACCCCACAGCATGGAATCCCCCCACAGCATGGAGTCGCCCCACAGCATGGAATCCCCCCACAGCATCGAGTCGCCCCATAACATGGAATCGCCCCACAGCATGCTTTGCCCATCGATTGTTTCGAAGTAGTAGTTGCCAGTCTCATCCCAGCGCACCAATCCCGCATAGTGCTCTTCACCGGCCAGGTCCTTGGCGATGTCCAGGCCCCGGTTGGCGCAGCCCAGGATGTCACTGTTGACCGCTGCATAGGCATCCACGAAGCCGGCGCCCTGTTGCAAGATACTGTAACGCGGGCTGTCATCTAGATTACGTGCGCTCTTGGCCGTCGCCATCAGCCGGCACTTCACGTCATCCGGGCTCAGGGTGGGATCGTCCTGCAACAGCAGCGCCACCACACCGGAGACTATCGCGGCGGATTGGGAGGTGCCGGACATCACAAACAGATTGTGGTCGGTCAGCAGCCGGACATTATCACCGTGTTCCTCGACCAGGTTATACCAATGGGCGGTCGTCCCGAGGATGTGGCCACCCGGCGCCGTCAGTTCCGGTTTGACAAATCCTTCGTGGGTCGGTCCCACGGCGGTGAAGGTGGTCAAACTGTCATCGCTCGAATCATCCAGCGTGTGGCTGTCTGTCATTGCGCCGACGGTAATGACATAGGGGACGTTCCCGGGCACCCCGATGGTCATGGGATCCGGACCGGTATTGCCCGCCGAGACCACGACCACGATACCGGCTTGCCAGGCGGCCATTACCGCCTGATTCAAGGGATCGTCCCAGTAATACGACTGCGGGGGCACGCTGAAGGAGAGGTTCAAGACCCGAATATCATAGTCATCCTTATGCGATACGATCCAGTCGAGCCCATGGATGACATCCGCATAGGTGCCCATGCCGTTTTCATCGAAGGCCCGGACCGCCACCAGATTCACATTTGGCGCAACGCCATGGACCTCACCGGTATAGGATGAGTGCCGGGTGCTCGCGATGACGCTGGTCACATGGGTACCGTGGCCGTTCTCCTCATAGTAGATCTCCGGCCACCACTCCACCGTAGCGTCGAAGGTGGCGATCAAACGGTTCTGTCCGGAAAGATTCTCGTCCATGACCGGGTTATAGCGCCAGATTCCGGTATCCAGTACGGCCACCGTCACTCCCATACCATCGATCCCATCCGCATGCAGATCCCTTGCTCCGATCTGATCCGGGTAGTGGGTATCCGGTATCAGATCGCTGTCCACATCGTAATCGTAGTACTCCAGCGTGCTCGTGCGCACGGTCCGGTCGGCATACACGCGAAGTGAACTGTCGCTGCGCTGCAGCGCCGATAGCTGCGATGCGCTCAACTTGGCCGAGACTGCCTGGATCACGTCCAGTTGATGGGTGACTTCCCCCCCTGCCGCTTCCACCGCCGACTTCGCGGCAGCCTGATCCCGGCCCTGGACGATCACCGATTGTGCCGCCGGGTCCGGCTCGGAACCGTTAAATGTAAAGACGCCGAGGATCAATAAGCCCATGCCGACGAGGACAAGATGGCTTGGTTTATACATGGTCATGTCTATCTCCTGATTGACTGATGAGGACCGCCAGCATGACGGCCCTTTAACGGCTACCTATAAGACTAGAAATGGCAACCGGCGCGCCGGCGTGTCACAAGCGTGCGTGAGCAGCCTCCGTCACAGGCCCGATCAAAAGAGACTAGCGACCCAGGCCATCAACTATGAGACGGGGTTCATATCCGGATGCTTTCAGGAACCGGAATAATTCAGCCATTCGAGCGATACCTGACCAATCCTATTGATGGAAAAACACTCGCATGGGGTTGGGCACCGAAAAGCAGAGCCTGGCAACCATAAACATGAAAAAAGCCCGGCACAGGGCCGGGCATCAGGCTAAGGGAGGGAGGCGGCCAGCTACGGCCACCTCATTCCCGATGATTAATCGTCATTCACCGCGATGGCGTCGGCCGAGGTGGTGTACAGCGGATCGTCGTTGTCCACCGCATCGGACCAGAGATAAGAGTCGCTCCACAGATAACTGTCGGACCACAGGTAGGAATCGCTCCACAGATAGCTGTCGGACCAGAGGTAGCTGTCACTCCATAGATAGGTGTCGGACCAGAGATAGCTGTCACTCCAAAGATAAGTGTCGGACCACAGGTACGAGTCGCTCCACAGGTAGCTGTCGGACCAGAGATAAGTATCGGACCACAGATAGCTATCGCTCCACAGGTAGGACAGGCTCCATTCCTGGCCGCCCCAGATCGCCGCGGTGTCCTGGATCAGCACTGCGTCTTCGCTGTCGGACAGACTCATCAGCGGGGACTGGGCCGGGCCGGTGACATGGCCGGCGTCATCCAGCGCCGCATCGATGTCGAGCACACCGGCGCCGACGGCGGTGCTGTCGCCTGCGATCTTGCGCGCCGAGCGCATCAGCCGAGCCTTGATATCGTCCGGAATCAGGGAGGGGTCCTTGTCCAGCATCACCGCCACCGCGCCGGAGACCATGGCCGCCGCCATGGAGGTGCCGGACAGTTCCAGGTAGGACTCTTCGCCGTAGTCGTCGTACTTCACGCGCCCGGGGTTGTCCTGCTTCAGCTTGGCGTTGGCCGGGATCGGGAACACCAGCCGGTTGCCGGGGGCGATCAGGTCGGGCTTGGCGAAGTGGTCGAACAGGGTCGGACCGCGCGAAGAATAGGTGGAGACGTAGTCATCCGAGAAGTCTTCGGTCTCCTCGTCGGTGAGCGAGCCGACGGTGATCAGCTTCGGCGAGTTGCCCGGGCTGGTGATGGTGAAGTTGCCGTCGCGGCCGTAGTTGCCGGCCGAGGCCACCACCACGAAACCGGCGTCCCACAGCGCCTCGGCGGCCTGCACCAGAGGATCATACACCACGCTCTCTTCCACTGCCTTGCCCAGCGACAGGTTCACCACCTTGATACCATGAGCCTCACCGTTCTCCAGGATCCAGTCCAGGGCGGCGATCACGTCGGAGAGATTGCCCTGACCTTCCCCGTCAAGTACCCGCAGGGAAACGATACCGGCGCCTGGTGCGATCCCGCGGTTGATGCCATTGGAAAGCTGGCCATTGCCGCCGATGGCGCCTGCCACGTGGGTGCCGTGGCCGAGGGTATCGGAGGGATCATTGGCAATACTGCAATCCTCGCCCGAGGTCGCGTAACTGATCTGGACGTTGTCGATGTACAGGTGTGCACCGCCATTGTCGGTCACCAGGAAGCGGATGCGGGTACTCGAGGAGAGATACGGGGACAGGTCGACGGTCTCACCCAACACCAGCTCCTCGGCGCTATAGGTCGCCAGCGGCGTGGGTACCCAGTTGGCGCCTCCGTCGGTCGAGACTTCCAGCAGGAACACCGCGTCATCTTTATTGAGATGGTAGTCGAACGTCAGCGTGGCGGAGACCGCCCCGCTCAGGTCCATCCCCCGTTCAATGGCATCGCCAATGTCGAGCGCTCTGAAATCAATGCATCTGCCGTGGAGCGGACATTGACTTTCGTACTTGACCTCGATGCGCCCACCCGTCGCACCGTTCCTGTCGCCTGTCTCGATCCACGGCATCGCAGACCAGTCCACGCTGCCGTCACTGCCGGAATAGACCCTGTCATTGAACTCGTCGCGAAGAATTTGGCTTCCGGCCATGGTGGATTGTGTACAATCCAAGGACAACTCAACATTCATATCCGCATGGTTGGCCACACCCGAATCCAGCACCGCCACCGTGACCCCACTGCCGTCATACAACCCATTGGCCGAAGCCTGCTCTGGCAGCCTGGCGGTTTTCTTTGCTGACGTCGACAGGGACGAGACCGGGGTGTCCAGGGTGATGTACTCAACACCCTGGTCATTGGCGAGCTGCTCCAGCTTCTGCGCCGGCACGCGCAGGCTGCGCATCTTCAGCCTTTTATAAGCGCGCTTGTGCTTCGCGCCCAGATTGGCGGTGCGGGTTTTCTCCGCCTCATCCGGCCTGTCTCTGTAGCGGACGATCACATCGACCATTTCGGTGCCACCGGATTCAGCCCGTTGCTTGATCCTTTTGTCCATTTTGCCGTGCTTATTACCACGGATATCGGATACCTTTATCCGATCGCGCATCTTGCCATGCCCGTTACCCGGGGCGCCAAAGGCCAAAGTCGATCCCAGCGCCAGGCTGAGGCCGACTAGGAGGGACAACAGCCTGAACAGCTTCTTTCCGCTTCTTTTCTCTTTCACGCTCAACTTCATGTACTTCTCCAACAAGACTCGCTGATTGCAATTCCCAGGCGGTTAGCTCTGCTCACCCGGCATTGCCTGGTTAGGAGCACGTGCGATGCCATTTTTTGAACAGCGCCACAATTGACTCGCTCAAGATAGAATTATTTTCATTTATTCAATGAGTTACATCGAGACCTGTCATGCCGGACTAGAACTGGACTGCAGCAAGCACACGGATAGGACAGATAAAATTAGGCGGATTTATTAATTTTTTCGGTGGATATACCGAAATTGTGGAGAAGGTACCGAACAGGCTGTGTATCACATTCAGGGATACCGTGAGTCTGTCGTATCTGTGGGTGTCCGATAGTTAAACATCTAGCTGCGCAATTTAGCTTGGCGAGTTCATACCAGCGATCCTTGGGCATTGTCCGGAATATGGGTTATGCTCACAGCACACCCGGACAGCCACCGACATTGCTACGACGGTGCGCCTGGCCTAGAAGCGGAGAACCCATGCAACAAGCGTTGAAACTGACCTTGTATGAACAGCTCGAAAACCTCCCCGAAGGACTCACCGGTGAGATCCTCAACGGGCAACTGCACACCCAGCCGCGACCGTCGGGTCCTCATGCCCTGGTCGAGTCCAATCTGCAGATCGAAGTAGGCGGTCCGTTCGGAAAAGGCCGTGGCGGTCCCGGCGGTTGGTGGATCATCGTCGAACCGGAGCTGCATTTCATCCGTGACGCTGAAGTCGTGGTGCCGGACATTGCCGGCTGGCGGCGTGAACGCATGCAATTGATCCCCGAGGGGCACCGCTTCGAGATCGTACCGGACTGGATCTGCGAGGTTCTCTCACCCTCCACCGAAAGCAAGGATCGTCAGATCAAGATGCCCATCTATGCCCACTACGGTGTCTCCCACGCTTGGTTGGTAGACCCAAAACGCCGGACTCTGGAGGCTTATGGCCTGAGCGCAGGAGAATGGGGGACCATTGCAAAGGCTGAGGGTGACCAGATTGTGGCTATTCCTCCATTCGAGGCTATACAGCTGGAGTTGGGATCCTTGTGGAGTTAAGGAGAACAGGCTGTGTACCACATTCGGGGATACCGTGAGTCTGTCGTATCAGTGGGTGTCCGATAGTTAAACATCTAGCAAGTAGCCAGGGTCAAGTGCAGCATAACCCGGGGGAAACAGGCGCCGCTGTCGGACAGATGCAAAACCCCTCATTCGAAGACCATGGCATGACAAACCTGCCCTGTGGTGGTCTGTTCCCCGGGTTGCGCCCGGGCTAACGGTCTGTTTACACGCGGATATGCCCTGTCACCATCGTGCCCAAGCAGAGCTCGGACACGGGGCACAAAAAGCCCGGCACGGGGCCGGGCTTATGGCTTGAGATCAGGGCGGCATTAACCAGCCGCCCGAGGGTTGGGTCATTGCTGGGGCACCCAGACATTGATACCCACCGATTCATCGAGGCCGTCGCTCCACAGCATCGAGTCGGACCAGAGCATGGAATCCGACCACAACATCGAATCGGCCCACAGCATGGAGTCGCTCCATAACATCGAATCGCTCCACAGCATGGAATCCGACCAGAGCATCGAATCGGCCCACAGCATGGAATCGGACCACAGCATGCTCTGGCCCTCGACTGTCTCGATGTAGTAGTCCCCGGCCTCGTCCCGGCGCACCAGACCGGCATAGTGGGCGGTACCGGCCAGATCCTGGGCGATATCCAGGCCCTGGTTGGCGCAGTTCATGGCGTCACTGTAGATCGCCGCATGGGCGTCCACCAGACCGGCGCCCTGCTGCAGGATGCTGTAGCGCGGGCTGCCGTCGGCGTTCCGCGCGCCCCGCGCCGAGGCCATCAGGCGGCACTTGACGTCGTCCGGGCTCAGGGTCGGGTCGGCCTGCAGCATCAGCGCCACCACTCCCGAAACAACCGCCGCCGACTGGGAGGTGCCGGACATGGTGTAGTAGCCGTCGCCGTCGTGGAACTGGGCGCGCAACTGGGACAGCCAATGGTGTCTTTCCATCAACCCGCGCACATGACCACCGGGTGCGATCAGATCCGGTTTGACAAAACCCTCGACCGTGGGGCCGGCGGAGGAGAAGCTCGCCAAGGCGTCGTCGCTGCCGTCATCCGGGGTGAAGCCGTCCGTCACGGCGCCTACGGTGATGATATAGGGCACGTTGCCGGGCACGCCGATCGTCATGGGCTCTGGGCCTTTGTTGCCGGCGGAGGCGACTACCACGATGCCGGCCTGCCAGGCGGCCATCACGGCCTGGTTCAGGGGATCGTCCCAGTAATAGGACTGGGGCGGCGCGCTGAAGGACAGGTTGAGCACCCGTATATGGTATTTGTCACGGTTCGACACCGCCCAGTCGAGGGCGCGGATCACATTGGCGTAGCTGCTCTTCCCTTCCTGGTCGAAGGCGCGCAGGACGATCACATCGGCGTTCGGCGCGATGCCGTTGAATTCGCCGCCCTTGCGGCGGCTGCTCAACGCGATGCTGGCGATATGGCTGCCGTGACCGTTCTGGTCGCTGTTGGTCAGTTTTTCCACTTTTTTACCGGTGATGGCGTCGTATTGGGCAATGATCCGGTCATGCAGGCTTGCGTTCTGGCGCAGATAATTGGATCTGCCCTTATCCGCCCAGATGCCGGTGTCCAGCACCGCGATCCCTATCCCCTCTCCGGTGATGTCCTCCCAGTGCAGGGCATCGGCACCGCTCAGGGTCGAGATGAAATTACGGCGCGCCTTTTCATCACTGTCACCCACGTAGATGGCGCCGGCCGGGGGCGGGTAGTTGATGTGGCAGCCGGAGGTGAAGTGCACCTTGAAGGTATAGTTGTCGAGGCGCCGGCGGGCGTCTTTCTCGAACTTCAGCTTCAGCTTCTCGGTTGAACCATTGCCGACCTTGCCATCGTCCGGGCCGCCTTCCCACCAGGGGTTGGCGACATCGACGCTCAGGGCCGGGGCCGGACTGAGAGCCCGGTAGAGATCGTCTCCGAGCGAGACCTCCCGCAACAGTCCATTGGCTTGCGGCCACAGCAGGGTGATCGCATCGATGAAGATGTCCTGGCTACTGTCGTTGGTGATCTCCCACTCGATCTCACCCTTGTCGATGTCCAACTCGGGCGATCCCGCCGTCTCCGTGCATTCCTCCGAGTTCGCCATGACGCTGCTTTCCGGCTCGGCCGGCGGGTAGCTGATGTGGCAGCCGGAGCTCAGGCCTATCTCGATGCGGTAATCGTTTTGTTGCTCTCGGGCAGACCTCTTGAACTCCATGACCAGGGTTTCGGTCGAATCGGCTTTGATCCGGCCGTCGCCCTCATCGCCTTCCCAACCGGGGCTGGCGACATCGGCGTTCAGTTGCGGCGCCGGGCTCGGGACCCGGTACAGATCGCCACGCAGCTTGAGCCCCAGCAGGTCGCGGTTGGCTTCCGGCCACTGGAGCGTGACGCTGTCGATAAACACGTCCTGGGCGCCCGCGTTGCGGATCTGCCATTCCACCTTTTTCTCGTCGAACTCCAGGGCCGGCATGCCGGCGTGCTCGGCGCACGGCTCCACCGAGCTGGTGCTGACCGAGCGGTTGGCGTGCAGCCGGCGGATGCCTTCCTGTTGGCCCAGGGCCGCCTGCTGGGTCGGCGTGAGGGTGGCGCCGACGGCATTGATGATGCCCAGCTCGTGGGTGATCTCGCCACCCACCGCCTGCACCGCCGCCTTGACGCTCGCCAGGCTGGCGCCCTGCACGATGTAGTTGGCGGTCGATTCCGGGGGCGGCTGCATCGTCAATCCCGCCGCACCGAGCAGCGCGACACCGGCAGCCAGGGCTAAGATCCATTTTCGGTAGAGTTGTCTCTGTAACATGTCTTTAGTCTCCAAATATCTGTCAAACGGAAGTGTCCGTGTTTTCATGACGGATCACTCCCGCGGCACCCAGACGTTGACGGCGGCGGATTCATCCAGAGCGTCGCTCCACAGGTAGGTGTCAGACCAGAGGTAGGTGTCGGACCAGAGGTAGGAATTGGCCCAGAGGGCGCCGTCAGACCACAGGTAACTGTCGCTCCACAGATAGCCATCACTCCACAGATAGGTATCGGACCATAGGTAGGTATCGCTCCACAGATAGGTATCCGACCATAGGTAGGTATCGCTCCACAGATAGGTATCCGACCACAGATAGGTATCCGACCACAGGTAGGTATCGCTCCATAGATAGGTATCGGACCACAGGTAGCTGTTCGTCCGGGGATTGCCGTCTGGGTCCATGAGGTAAAAGTTGCCCTGAGCGTCTTCGTTGACCGGGCCCCCATAGTGGGCGGTCCCGGCGAGGTCTGCGGCGATGTCCAACCCACGGTTGGCGCAGCCGGTGGCGCTGCCGTTGACCGCGTCATAGGCGTTGACCAGCCCCGTGCCCTGCTGCAGGACCGAATAGGCCGGCCAGCCGTCGTCGCGCACCGCGGGCTTGGCCGAGGCCATCAGGCGGCACTTGACATCGTCGGGTGACAGGGTCGGGTCGGCCTCCAGCACCAGGGCCGCCACTGCGGACATGACCGCCGCGGCCTGAGAGGTGCCCGACATCTCGAAGTAGGGATAACGGTCACGATAGTCCTTGTGCTCTTTACCGCGCTCGGTGTACCAGCCCATCATGCCGAGAACGTGACCGCCCGGAGCCACCAGGTCGGGCTTGACGAAGCCCTCGTAAGTCGGCCCGGCAGCGGTGAAGGTGGTCAGACGGTCGTCGTTCTTATCGTGCGGAGTAAAGTTGTCGGTCATGGCGCCCACCGTGACCACGTAAGGTACGTTGCCGGGAGCGCCGATGGTCTTAGGCTTGGGGCCGGTGTTGCCGGCGGAGGTCACTACCACGATGCCGGCCTGCCAGGCAGACATGACGGCCTGGTTGAGAGGATCATCCCAATAATGGGAGTGCGGCGGGGCGCTGAAGGAGAGGTTGAGCACGCGTATGCCGTAGCGGTCCTTGTTCTGAACCACCCAGTCGATGCCGCGGATCACGTCGAGGTAGGTGCCGCGACCCTTGTGATCGAAGGCCTTGACGGTGACCAGGTCGGCGCCCGGGGCGATACCGTTATAGCGGCCCTCAACGGTCTGCTTGGCGCTCAGGGCCACGCTCGCCAGGTGCCCACCGTGGCCGTGCTGGTCCTGCTCCTGCTTGCCGAAGCCGGGATCGCCGTTCTCAAGTTCGAGATCCTTGATGGCGTCGTACTGCCCCAGATAGCGCCATTCGCGCGCGGCGTTGTAGTGGATGGTCTCGGAGACCAGCGAGTTGCCGGTGTCGAGGAAGGCCACCGTCACGCCTCGCCCGGTAATACCTTGTGCGTGCACCTGATCGGCCTCGATGAGACTGGGATACGTGGTCTCGAGTACCGGGTGGCCGTCGGCAAGCACATCGTCACCACCCGGTACGCCGGCGCCGATGAATACGAACTCCGTCGGGCAACCCGCCGAGCTGTGGGCGGCAAAGGAGTACAGGGCGGAGTCGGTCACTGCCTCGGACTTGAATTCCAGCTCCAGCAGGGCGCTCGAGCCGGGGGCGATGGTGCGCTCGCCGACGCTGGCCGCCCAATCGGTGTTGATGCTGGCGCTCGGCGCCTGCTGCTCGAGCTTGAAGATGGTCTTGCCGGCGAGCGTGACCTTCTTGAGGGTGCCGTTGGCCTGCGGCCAGCCCAATGCCAGGCTGTCCAGCGTAACGCTCTCGGTCTCAGAGACATTGCTCAGCAGCCAGCCGACCTTCTTCTTGTCGAACTGCAGGGCGTCGTCGCCGACCAGCTCACAGTCGCCGAAATTCTCGGCCCCACAGCCCTCGGCGAACTGAACCTTGAGCCCATAGACGTCACCGTCGGCCAGGGCCTCGTCGTCGAACTCGAGCAAGAACCGGGCGCTGGCCCCCGGGGCGATCTCGCGCTCAGGCATCTCGACCTTCCAGTCGTCACGAATGACCGCCGTGGGTCCGTCCTGTTCAATGTTGAAGATCTCGTTGTCGTCCAGGCGGATCTTCTTGAGGACGCCGTTGATCTGAGGCCAGGTGAAGTCGAACTGGTCGATGGTGATGAGGTCCTCGTCCGCGCTGGTGATCGTCCACAGGACGTCGCTGCCGTCGAAGGCGAGTTCTTGCTCGGCGGCGATCCTGCAGGCGGCGGTGAGCGGGGTGAAGGCCAGCGTCTCGCCGCTCTCGAAGGTCACCTCGATGGAGTAAAGCCGCACACTGCGCCCGGCGTCCCTGTCGAACTCGAAGCTCAGCACCTCGCTGCTGAAGGGCGCGATCTCGCGGCGCTCGGCGTCGTCGTGCCAGCCGCCGGCGATCAGCGCCGTGGACGGCGCCCGCACGACCTTGGAGATTTCATCGCCGTCCAGCTTGATCTTTTTCAACACGCCGTTGTCCGCGGGCCAGGTGAACGTGATGCCGGCGATGCGCAGTGTCGCGGCGGTGCGGTTATCGATCCTCCAGTCGAGCTTGCTGCCGTCGAAGGCCAGCGTCTCGGCGGCCGAAACACTCTGCGGCTGCTCGGCGCCAACGTAGTCGATGGCGCAGCCCTCGGCGAACTGCGCCGTTAGCGTGTAGTTGCCGATATCTTTGCTGGCGTCATTGGCGAACTCCACTCCCAGCACCAGGGTGTCGCCGGGCTCGATGCGGCGCTCGGCGCTGTCTATCTGCCAGTCGGCGGCATCGATCACAGCGCTCGCAGGTGGCCGCTTGTCGTTGAACAGCTTGCGGTTGCCGAGGGTGACACGCTTGAACTCTCCGTTGGTGCTCGGCCAGGCTAGCTCCAGCTGATCGAGGGTGACCGGGGTCAGCCCCGCATTGCTGAGTGACCAGACGAGCTGCTTCTTGTTGAACACCAGGTTCGCGTCGCTCGTGACGCTGCAGGCGCTGCTGGTCTGCAGCTCGCGATCGGCGTAGACGCGGGTTATTGCCGCGGACTTGCGCAGCCGTTCGACCTGCTCGGCACTGAGCTTCACACCCACGGCGCGGATGATGCTCAATTCGTGGCTGATCCGGCCGCCGACGGCCTCGACGGCTGATCGCACGGCCGCCAGGTCCTGGCCCTTGACGATCATCGCGTGCGGCGCCTCATTGCTTCGAGTCGGCGACCAGACGATAGAGAACATGGCGAGTAGGATCACTGCCGTCGCTGCCAGGATATGACGGTGTTGCTGGATTGCGGACATGTGGGTCTCCTGCATGGCTGACTGAAGCCGCCCCGATGGCGGTCTCTTTCAGAGTCGTCCCTGTCAGTGCAACCGCTGTGCCACCGCTCAGGACACGGTCCCTCCCGGCGCTTGATCAGTGAGAAAAGACATACCAATACAATGAGATACAACGATTGAACGGAGACATGCGGGGTCTGTTCGCCCGTCCAGCCAGGGGAGCACAGGGAGACTATCCGCGAAATAACACCGTTATTTTCGGCGGGGAAATCGGAAATAACGGCGGATACCACCGAAATTAACAACACTTAGCCTGGGTAAAGCGCAGCGTAACTGGGGAACAGTGCTTCAGCAGGCAGATAACGGGGGCAAGGCATCAATCGATAGTGCCAATCCGGTCTTCAGGAAGCAGCGCTTCCGGGTGTCCGTGCCCACGCAGAGCTTGGGCACGAGGCGCAAAAAGCCCGGCACGGGGCCGGGCGAGAGGCTTGAGGTCAGGGCGGCATTAACCCGCCGCCTGAGGGTTGGGTTATTCCTGAGGCACCCAGACATTGATGCCTACCGTTTCGGCGAGGCTGTCGCTCCACAGCATCGAGTCGGACCAGAGCATGGAATCCGACCACAACATCGAATCGGACCACAACATCGAATCGGACCACAGCATGGAATCGGCCCACAGCATGGAATCGGCCCATAACATCGAGTCGCCCCAGAGCATGGAATCACCCCATAACATGGAGTCACCCCACAGCATGCTTTGGCCTTCGAGCGTCTCGATGATGTAGTTACCGGCGTCGTCCTGGCGCACCAGGCCGGCATAATGGGCGGTACCGGCCAGATCCTGAGCGATGTCCAGGTCCTGGTTGGCGCAGCCGTAGTCCGTGGAGTAGACCGCCGCATAGGCGTCCACCAGCCCGGCGCCCTGCTGCAGGATGCTGTAGCGCGGGCTGCCATCGGCGTTTTGCGCGCCCTTCGCCGAGGCCATCAGCCGGCACTTGACGTCATCCGGGCTCAAGGTCGGGTCGGCCTGCAACATCAGCGCCACCACTCCCGAAACCACCGCCGCCGACTGGGAGGTGCCGGACATGGTGTAATAGCCGTCGCCGTCGTGGAACTGGGCGCGTAGTTTGGGAAGCTTGTGGTCCTTCTTCATCAGGCCGCGCACATGACCGCCGGGGGCGACGATCTCCGGCTTGACGAAACCCTCGACCGTGGGTCCTGCCGACGAGAAGCTCGCCAGGGTGTCGTCGCTGGGATCCGCCGGCGTCATGCTGTCGGTCACAGCGCCAACCGTGATCACATAGGGCAGATTACCGGGCACGCCGATGGTCATGGGGTCCGGGCCCTTGTTTCCGGCCGAGGCCACCACCACGATACCGGCGCGCCACAGGGCCATCACCGCCTGGTTCAGGGGGTCGTCCCAGTAGAGGGACTGGGGCTCGGCGCTGAAGGAGAGGTTGACCACGCGGATGTTGTAGGCGTCCTTGTGCGTCAGCACCCAGTCCAGGCCGCGGATGGCGTCGGCGTAGCTGCCCTTGCCATCGGCGTCGAAGGCGCGCACCGCAATCAGGTCAGCGTCGGGGGCGATGCCGTTGAACTCCCCGTCCTTGAAGCGGCTGCTCACCAGCAGACTGGACACATGGCTGCCGTGGCCATTTTCATCACTATCGATATCGGTCTCGAGCGTCAGGTCCGAGATCGCGTCGTAGTGCGCCAGCAGGCGCTCATCGTCCCAGGGGCCCTTGCGCAGGTAGTCTTTCGCCTTGCCATCCTTGGCCCAGACGCCGGAGTCGACCACGGCCACGCCAATGCCCTGACCGTCGATGCCTTCCCAGTGCAGTGCATCCGCCCCCACCAGACTGGCGATAAAGCTGCGCCTGGCCTTGTCGTCGCTGTCGTTCGTAGACAGCATCCCCCCGGGGATCGGGAAATCGATCAGGCAGCCCTCGCGGAAGACCAGGCGGATCTCATAAGCGTCCTGGTCATCGACGACGTCGCCATCGAACTTGAACTCTACCTTCTCGTGCGTACCCGCCTCGATCAGGAGGTCAGCATCTTCCATATCCTCCGCGACCCAGTCCGGTGCCCACAGCAGTGCCGAAATGCCATCGATGGCCCCGTCCTCGAGGAGCTTATAGCCGCCGTGCTTGAACTCGATCAGGCTGCCGTTGACAGGCGGGCGCAGGATCATGGCCCCGTCGAGGTGAATGTTTTTGGTGCCGGTGTTGGTCACCTCCCAGCTGATCTTATCGGAACTCACATCCACCATCGGCTCGCCGCTCAGGGTGCAGCGTGGATTCGCGATCATCTCCTCGAAGTCCCACATGACCCTGACCCGGTCGGACAGGGACTCGACGAAGTCGTAATTCTCACCCGCGACCTTGCCCTTGGCACGACCGGCGAAGCGCATCTCGCCGAGCCCTTCAGCGGTGCAGTCCCAGGTCATGGTAACGGAACCGCCTTCCGGGATCTCGTCAGGCATCTCGGCGGTCTCCTCGCACTTCGCCTTGGCGTCACCCGAGAGGCCCTGCACCTTGAGCTCGGGGTCGAGTTCCTTAATCCTTTGATCGGATTCCAGCCGCATGCTCACGGCAATGGCCCGGCCGTCGAACGCGCTGTCCGAGTCTATGGAGACCGTGTTGATGGTGCGCACCATGATCGGCTGGGTTTGAATGATCAACTTTGGCTCCTGCATCGCCATCAGCTCGAGGACCTCGGTTGGGTCGTCGCCATCGACCTCGACGATGAAGACCATCGGGTTCTTTTTCTCCCAGCCGTCGCGTTCGACGATCTCCCGCACGATGGGAGTCAGGTCGGCCGTGCCGTTCGGGTTGGACGCACCCTCGGGCGTCCAAAGCATCGTCGCCGTGGTGCGCGGACGGCCGGACACATCGGAAGTGCCGGCGGAGAAGGTCGCGGCATCGTTCGCGTCCTGACCCCGAAGCGTGACCCCGCCGGTGCCGATGACCTGGGCCAGCGCACCGGTGTCCAGTTCGTTGAAGGTGATGCGCGCATCGGCGATATGGCTGCCCGCGGGCACCTCCACTTCCGCGAAGCGCAGGCCGAGCAGCAACCGATTGCTGGAAACCGTCTCGGCACCCATGGCGCCCTTCCCTATGGCGTCGTCTTCCTTGATCTTCTCGTCTACCGTCTTGACCTGGCCGATCGGAGAGCCGGGATCGATACCCGGCTCGCCAGGCAGATCGAGGTCGCCGGCGGTGCTGACGCTGCGGTTCTCGTAGACCCGGCGGATCCGCGTCCAGATCGCGCAGGGCCTGCAACTGACCTTGAGTCAGCTGCGCGCCAACCGCGTCGATGATCCTGAACTCGTGGGTAAGCGCACCACCCACGGATTCCACCGCTGCCTTGACGCTCGCCAGGCTGGCGCCCTGCACGATCATCAGGTGTGGCGTCTCATTGCTTTGCTGAGGAAACCAAACGAGGGAAAACACGACGAGTACGATACTTGCCATTGCCGCCACGACATGGCGATGTTGGTAGATTGTGGACATATGAGTCTCCTGCATGTCTGACTGAAGCCGCCCCTATAGCGTGATCTTTCAGAGTCGTCCCTGTCAGTGCAACCGCTGTGCCATGCATGAAGATGACACCCTGTGAATCCGCAGCCCGTGCAAAATATCAAATTAATACAATGAGATAGCATTATCCAATCGAGAGATGAAGCGTCTGTTCGCAAGCAGAGCCAGGGGAGCTGAGGGTTACAATCCGTGAAATGACACCGTTTTTTAAGCGGACTCAACGGAAATTACGGCGGATATGACCAAAATACATGGTGGTCTGCTCCCCGGATTGCACCCGGGCTACCAGTCTGTTTACACGCGGATATGCCCTATCACCCTCGTGCCCAAGCAGAGCTTGGGGACGAGGCATAAAAAGCCCGGCACGGGGCCGGGCGAGTGGCTTGAGGTCGGGGCGGCATTAACCCGCCGCCCGAGGGTTGGGTTATTCCTGGGGCACCCAGACGTTGATGCCCACCGTTTCGGCGAGGCTGTCGCTCCAGAGCATGGAATCCGACCACAGCATGGAATCGGCTCCACAACATCGAGTCGGACCACAACATGGAATCGCTCCACAGCATCGAGTCCGACCACAACATGGAATCGCTCCACAGCATGGAGTCGCTCCACAACATCGAATCGGACCACAGCATGCTCTGGCCTTCGACTGTCTCGATATAGTAAGCGCCGGCCTCGTCCCGGCGCACCAGACCGGCATAGTGGGCGGTGCCGGCCAGATCCTGGGCGATATCCAGGCCCCGGTTGGCGCAGCCGTACTCTGCGGAGTAGACCGCCGCATGGGCGTCCACCAGCCCGGCGCCCTGCTGCAGCACGCTGTAGCGCGGGCTGCCGTCGGCGTTGCGCGCCCCCCGCGCCGAGGTCATCAGCCGGCACTTGACGTCGTCCGGACTCAAGGAGGGGTCGGCCTGCAGCATCAGGGCCACCACGCCGCTGACAACCGCTGTAGACTGAGAGGTGCCGGACATCATGAAATATTGTCCCCCATCATGAAACTCCGGATGATCCTTGGCTATCTGGGCGAACCAATCCATCATGCCGTACACATGTCCCCCAGGGGCCATCACTTCGGGTTTGGCAAAACCTTCCACGGTGGGACCGGCCGAAGAGAAGGAGGCCAGGATGTCGTCGCTGGAATCCCCCGGTGTGTAGTTGTCGCTCATGGCCCCGACGGTGATCACATAGGGGACATTGCCCGGTACGCCGATGGTCATCGGTTCGGGACCGGTGTTGCCGGCCGAAGCCACCATCACGATGCCCGCCTGCCAGGCGGCCATTACCGCCTGATTCAGCGGATCGTCCCAATAGTGGGACTGGGGCTGGGCGCTGAAAGAGAGATTGACGACTCTTATCCCATAGGTATCTTTGTTCGTCACCAGCCAGTCGATGCCACGAATCACGTCGGCATAGCTGCCCTGCCCGTCTGCATCGAAGGCCTTCACCGAGACCAGCGAAACATTTGGCGCCACCCCGTTGAAACGACCGCTGTCAGGGTCGGTACTGGGGTCGACGACAATCGAGGTAACATGGGTGCCGTGGCCGTTCTGATCGCTGTAGGCCGAGCGTTTCAACAAACTGTCGGTTGTCGCATCGTAATGGGCCAGTAAGCGATAACGGCTGTTGATATCCTTGGTAATCTGCGGCCAGGCATTCAAACCGGAATCCAGCACCGCCAGGGTCACGCCGTCGCCAAACAGACCCAGGGCATGCAGGTCATCGGCTGCGACCTGGGCCGGGTGCTCGGTATATCCACTGAAGGTGCCGGCCGTGTAGGTCGCATCCGTGGTAAGCGTTTCGGTCTGGGCGATGTCGAGGGTCGGCGTTGTCCGAAGCGGCTTCACGGCGGTGTTGACCGTCCGATCGTCATACAGGTGGCGTACCGCCCCATGGGATTGCAGGACCGTCCGCTGAGCCGGGGTCAGCCGCGCACCCACCGCGCGAATGATGCCCAGTTCGTGGGTGATCTCGCCGCCCGCCGCCTGCACGGCCGCCTTGACATCCGCCAGGCTCCTACCCTGGATGAGGTAGGCCCCGGTGGTTCTGTGATCCGTCAGGGCGCTGAACAGGGCGAGGGTGAATAGGCTAAGGCCGAGGCCGAGGGTCAGTCGGGCCAGACGGCGCATCTTCCAAGATAGGTTCAACATGATTTTCTACTCTTAATTAATAAAGCTGTCTGTAGAGGCGGCCTTAAGGCTGCCCCGTGGCCCGGGCTCAGTCATCGTCCAAGCCGATGCTGCCTGCCGAGATGGTATAGAGCGGATCGATATTCTGCACCTTGTCGGACCAGAGATAGATGTCGGACCACAGGTAGGTGTCACTCCACAGGTAGGTGTCGCTCCACAGATAACTGTCGGACCAGAGATAGGAATCGCTCCACAGGTAGGTGTCGGACCACAGGTAGGTGTCGGACCACAAGTAGGTGTCAGACCACAGGTAGGTGTCGGGGTCAAGCGCAGTGTCGCTCCACAGGTAACTGTCGGACCACAGGTACGTGGCGCTCCATTGCTCGTCGCCCCAGAGCCTGGCGGTGTTCTCGACCAGGATCACCTCGTGGCCTTCGGAGTGCGCCATCCGCGGGGAGAGGGCGGCGGCGGTCATAAAGCCGGTCTCGTTCATGGCTGCATCGATATCCAGCACGCCGGCACCGACGACGGTGGGGTCGCCCGCGATCTTGCGCGCCGAGCGCATCAGTCGCGCCTTGACGTCGTCCGGGCTGAGGCTGGGGTCCTTGTCGAGCATGCGCGCCGCGGTGGCCGAGACCATGGCCGCCGCCATGCTGGTGCCGGAGAGCTCCAGGTAATCGTCGCTGCAATTATTCGCCGAGCAGCGCTCCACGCGTTTTTTCAGATCGGTGCGCAGGACCGCCACCTCGGGGATGGTGGCGACCACACGGTTGCCGGGGGCGACCAGGTCGGGCTTGAGGAAGTGGTCGTACAGGGTCGGACCCCGGGAGGAGTAGGTGGAGACGAAGTCGTCGAAGAGGTTGGTCCCGGTGCCGTTGTCGGTGAGCGAGCCCACGGTGATCACCTTCTGCGAGTTGCCCGGGCTGGTGATGGTGAAATGGCCGTCGCGCCCGTAGTTGCCGGCCGAGGCCACCACGACGTAGCCGGCGTCCCACAGCGCCTCGACCGCCTGCACCAGGGGATCGTCCGCGGCCGCGCTCTCGACGGCCTTGCCGAGCGACAGATTGACCACGCGAATGTCGAAGTATGACCCGTATTGAAGGACCCAGTCGAGCGCCGCGATCAGGTCGGAGACCACACCCTGGCCGTTGGCGTCCAGCACCTGGAGCGAAACAACGGGGGCTGCTTCCGCGATACCGTGATTCGTCTTACCGTCGGATTCGTGACCACTCCCGGCGACGATACCCGCGATATGCGTGCCATGGCCGAATCCATCGCTGAGTGGTTGGTCGTTCGCTATGGATATCCGACCGTTCGTGATCGTGGGCGCGTGGAACTGGCTCCCTAAGAAGCTGTACTGCATCAACGAGTTCGCTTGATCAGTATGGCCCCACACACCCGAGTCGATGACGGCAACCGTCTGGCCTCTACCGAGGATATTGGCGTTGCCAGTCACCGGCCAATTGGCGGTCAGGCGCGCCGCTTCCATAAAGGCCTCGAGCGCACCGTCGAGGCTGATGTATTTGACGCCCTTCTCCTTGGCGAGATCATCGAGGGCATAGGCCGGAACGCGCATGGAACGCAATTGTAACTTTCCGTAGGCGTGTTTGGTTGCGCCCCCCAGCTCGGCGACGCGTTGTTCTTGCGCCTCTTTTTCGGCCTTGCTGGGCTTGGACTTGTAGCTCACGATCACGTCGACCATCTCGGCGCTGCCGGATCGGGCGTATTCGGCCACCCGATCGTTCATCCGGGCATGGCCGCCTGCGGCAACCGCGAACGATGCAGACAGGGTCAAAATAGCGGCAAGCAACCTGAACCTCGCCGCAGATCTTCTAAGAAAGAACATGGTCTATATCTCCTGATTTTGTGGACAGGCTGCCAGAGCGATCTCATTCGCTCTATGCCGAGTCGCCCAAACACGTCTGCTTGGGATTGCCCTAAATGAGAGCAACTGCCGTGCCACGCTGTCTCACAGTGGACTTCAGCACCATCGAGATAACGGCAGATAATGAAATATTTGTCGTTCAAACAAAGGGATAGAGGGAGGTAATGGAATGGCTTCCCCGGCCGTCTTGGCGAGAATCGCTAATGCCTGGTAAGAAGAAACCGGTGGAGTCATAGCAATATTTCCAGCCATGTACCGAAATTATGGATTCGCTATAAAAAATCGGTGGCTCGGAGGCGCTTACAGACAACTTTGGCTACAAGGCAAAGGCAACCGAAACGCCTCATCAGCGGGATTGAGGTGTTCTGCGGAGAAGAGTTTGGAGAAGTAAATCAGCAGTTAGCCTGGGTAAAGCGCAGCGTAACCCGGGAGAACACGCCACCGTTTCCCAGGGTTGCACCTTGGCTCCCCGGCTGTTTACACGCTGACATGCTCTGTTGCCCAAGCAGAGCTTGGGGACGAGGCACGAAAAGCCCGGCGCGGGGCCGGGCGAGAGGCTTGAGGTTTGGGCGGCATTAACCCGCCGCCCGAGGGTTGGATTATTCCTGGGGCACCCAGACATTGATGCCCACCGGTTCGGCGAGGCTGTCGCTCCACAGCATCGAGTCGGACCAGAGCATGGAATCCGACCACAACATCGAGTCGGACCACAACATGGAATCACTCCACAACATCGAGTCGGACCACAACATGGAGTCACTCCACAGCATGGAGTCGCTCCACAACATCGAATCGGACCACAGCATGCTCTGGCCTTCGACTGTCTCGATATAGTAAGCGCCGGCCTCGTCCCGGCGCACCAGACCGGCATAGTGGGCGGTCGCCGGCCAGATCCTGGGCGATATCCAGGCCCCGGTTGGCGCAGCCGTACTCTGCGGAGTAGACCGCCGCATGGGCGTCCACCAGCCCGGCGCCCTGCTGCAGCACGCTGTAGCGCGGGCTGCCGTCGGCGTTGCGCGCCCCCCGCGCCGAGGTCATCAGCCGGCACTTGACGTCGTCCGGACTCAAGGAGGGGTCGGCCTGCAGCATCAGGGCCACCACTCCCGAAACCACCGCCGCCGACTGGGAGGTGCCGGACATGGTGAAGTACATCCCGTCTTCGTCACGGAATTCAGGATGCTCAATCGCGATCTGGCCATCGTCGTTCATCAGTGCAACGAGGTGTCCACCGGGCGCCAGCAGATCGGGTTTGACGAAACCTTCGACCGTGGGGCCGGTCGAGGAGAACGAGGCGAGTTTGTCGTCACTGGTATCGTCCGGCGTGTAGTTGTCGGTCATGGCCCCGACGGTGATCACATAGGGCACATTGCCCGGTACGCCGATGGTCATGGGATCGGGACCGGTGTTGCCGGCCGAGGCCACCACCACGATGCCGGCCTCCCAGGCGGCCATCACCGCCTGGTTGAGCGGATCGTCCCAGTAGTGGGACTGGGGCGGTGCGCTGAAGGAGAGATTCAGAACCCGGATACCGTAAGCCTCCTTGTTTTCGACCAGCCAGTCGATGCCGCGAATTACGTCTGCATAGTTGCCCTGCCCATTGGCATCGAAGGCCTTCACGGCGACCAGTCCGGCATTCGGCGCAATCCCGCGGTAATATCCGGTGACTGACGATGCCTCGCTATTCAGGCTGATGCTCTGGACGTGTGTGGCATGGCCATTGTCGTCGTTGGGAGCACTCCAAATAGACAGTTCCTGATCGGCAATGGCATCGTATTGGGCTAGGGCCCTGAGTTCGTCATCTGCCCCGCGTTTGATTTGGTCAAAAAAGGACAGGCCGGAATCCAATACCGCCAAGGTCACGCCATCGCCGGTGATGCCTTCGGCCTGCAATAGATGAGCCATGACAGCGGTGACATGACCCGTGCCGGTGGCCGTATCGGTTACGTCTCGCAGGTCCAGGCTGGCGCTCGTTACGAGGCTTTCGAGACTTGTAGTGGCAGTCGGTTCTGTGCTGACGCTGGTGGTCAGATCAACGGTTTCGACTGCCGTGCTAAGGGTCTTGACCTTTTTTTTCGCCGTCTCGACCCGATTGTTGGCATACACCTGCCGCACAGCCGCAGAGGTCTGCAAGTCCGCCAACTGCGTTTTTGTCAGCCTTGCCCCGACCGCGCGGATGATCCCCAGCTCGTGGGTGATCTCGCCGCCTGCCGCCTGCACCGCCGCCTTCACGCTGGCCAGGTCCGCGCCCTGGATGAGGTAGCTCTCGGTCCTGCCGTAGCCGGGCAGGCTACTGAACAGGGCCGCGCTCAGCAGGCCGAGAGCCAGCGTCAGCGCCGTAAGGTGGCGAGTATGTAACTTTGTCTTCAACATGATCATGGTCTCCAGATCGGTCGACTGCCTCCTGGGGCGGCCCTCGGGCCGCCCGGCTGCCGGCTATCAGTCATCATGCAAGGTGAGGGAATTGGCCGAGGTGGCATACAGAGGATCGTCATCGGCCACCGCATCCGACCAGAGATAGGAGTCACTCCACAGATAACTGTCGGACCACAGATAGGAGTCGCTCCACAGGTAGCTGTCGGACCACAGATAGGAATCGCTCCACAGGTAGCTGTCGGACCACAGATAGGAGTCGCTCCACAGGTAGCTGTCGGACCACAGATAGGAGTCGCTCCACAGATACGAGTCGCCCCACAGTTGGCCGGCACTCCATTCCGCACCGCCCCAGAGGCCGGCGGTGTCCTGCACCGTGACCTGGGTGCCATCCTCGGAAATACCCATATGCGGCGATTGGGCCGAACCGCTGATGTAGCCGGTCTCGGCCAGGGCGGCACTGATGTCCAACACCCCGGCGCCCGTTTCGACCGGGTCCGCATCACCGAAACTGCGGGCCGAGCGCATCAGCCGGGCCTTGACGTCATCGGGGGTCAGACCCGGGTCCTGCGTGAGCATCAGGGCCGCGGTGCCCGCCACCATGGGGGCCGCCATGGAGGTGCCCGACAGTTCCATGTACTGGATCCGTGCACACCGCACAGACCGGCACGTTGCCCGGCAGATCCTGCATCAGTTTGCTCTGCACGGACATGGTCGCCGTCAACCGGTTGCCGGGCGCCAGCAGGTCGGGCTTGAGAAAATGGTCGAGCAGGGTCGGACCGCGCGAGGAGTAGCTGGAGACATAGTCGTCGCTGTAAAGTCATTGCCCGTCCCCGAGTCGGTCAGTGAGCCCACGGTGATGATCTTCGGCGAGTTGGCCGGGCTGGTGATGCTGAAGTTTCCGCCACGCCCGTAGTTGCCGGCGGAGGCCACCACCACGATGCCGGCGTCCCACACCTGATTGACCGCCTGCACCAGCGGATCGGTCACCAGACTCTCTTCCACCGCTTTGCCCAGCGACAGGTTGACCACCTGGATGCCTTTGCTCGCCGCATTGGTCAGAACCCAATCCAGGGCCGCGATCACATCCGAGCTTTGTCCGCTGCCATGCTCGTCCAGCACCCGCAGCGAGTAGATCGAAGCCCCCGGCGGCGACCCCGGAATAGAGCTGCGTTGGAGTGGTAACCGTCACCGCCGATGATGCCGGCCACATGGGTGCCGTGACCCAGCGGATCGTCGGCGTCACACCCGCTCGCCGCGCAGGTGGTATCGGGGGGATGATAGTCGACGCGCTCGATGACGTTGAGGTCGCCATGGTTGCCCACGCCCGAATCGATGATCGCCACTCCCACACCGGCGGAGACCGGGAAGTCATAGCTGGAACCCGCTGCCGGCTTTTGCGCCGTCTGCATGGCCGAACCGGACAAGGCGCTGACCGGCTCGTCCAGGGCAACGATATCGATGTTAGGATCATCCGCCAGGGCCTCGAGCCGATGGGCCGGAATACTCAGTTTCCGCATCTTCAGCCGGCTAAAGGCGCGTTTGGCCTTGCCCCCGAGGGCCATGACCCGGTTTTCTTCGCTGCGGAGCAGCCGATTCTTATAGACCACGATGACCTCGACCTTGTCGGCGCCCCCGGCTTCCGCCAGGATCCTGGCCCGCTTCGAGAATTTATGCGCCAGCCTGTGAGCGAGCTTTTGCTTCAGCGCACCGACCTTGATCTTCGACCCGAAGAGAAGATTGCCCGCCACCGCTTGAGGAGGCTCACAGGCGGCCCAGAGCAGGGATGCAAGGACTAGTGTTGCCACCAGTTGGTTTAAACGGAAGTACATGTTGTCTCTCCTTTCAATTGACAGAGGTCGAGCACCCATGCGCCGACCGCCTGAAGGGGGAGGAGCAACCGCCGTGCCATGGATCAGGCGGCAGGGCCATCGGGCCGCCATCCAAACGCTATACATGCTTACAATTCAATGAGATATAAGAATGTCATCGGGTGACGAAGGAGACGCGAAAGCGGCAGCGGGAAGGCGTGGAGATACTCGATCCATCGGTTTGCCCCGTTATTTTCGGCGCATACTCCGAAATTGTGGAGTTCATCCGAAAAAAATACAGCGGCATCCTGAGCTCACTGCCCTGCTCCGCGCAGGTGTGCCTCAAGAGCAAGCGATGGGGCGAACCCGGCGTACCCACGAGGGTGCTTGATCCAGCCTTGCGGCTGAACTCAGCATGGAGCGGTCGGGTGTGTGACTCGCTGGAACAGGTCTGGAATATTTCGTGATCGGCTCCCCTCCCCGGAAGCCGGCACGAAAAGCGTTCAAGACATTTTATTGCACTTCACATCCTGGTGATTCGCCTCCCTCCCTGGAAGCCTGTGCAAAAAAGAACGCTCACGGCGTTTTTGTGGGTGTGAAGTCATGACGCCACCGCGCGTCAATCAGAGAGTTCGCTCTGCCCCCGGTAGGGGCTCACATGGGGCATGAAGCTTACCCATCCGAAAAGCTCGGATGGGTAAAAATTATCGGAGATCTATCCAAGGGATCGACGGCCGGATTTTGAATCATAGCCCCTGGTAGTAGTACAAACGGCCCTGGCCGCGGCTGCGCAGCATGTCGTCCAACAAATCCGGGGCATAATCGTCAAGACTCATACCCTGTTCCATCGAATCGTAACGCGACAACCAAGGCCCCGCAAAGCTGGACTCCCGCGTGGCATGCATGTCATCCAGGCTGTCTTCCAATGGATGCGGCAGCCGCCGGACGGCAAACTCTGCGTCTGGTTCTCTGAAACGCTGGTACAGGACATTGTGTAAGATGGCCAATGTCGCCAACAATGTCGTAGCCAGCACCAATACTTGCAGGAAGGTGCCTGCGTCCAACAAACCGAAGACACCGAAAAAGGCGGCGATCGGCAAGGCGCAAACCAACAATAGGAGAATCGGCACCATCAGTTCCTCTGGCTGAATGGCTATGAGGCGCTCAACCAAGCGGGATAGCATTTTGTTTTTCATCGGACATCTCCGTGCTAGGCGACCCGGTTAGGAAACCACACTGGGATTCGGGGTCAGGTTCAATTCAGTGCGTAGGACCGCTGCGAAATGGTGTGTCGATTTCGCCCTCTGGATGGCGACTCAACGGGCTGGTCAAGTCCGTGGGAGTGCGGCATGACGGTCAATCACCAAGGTGCAATGTCCATACCATGATCTGAGAGCTGTCTGAAGTTAGGACTATTTTTCTCTTAAATATCAATATGATAAATCAATACTACTGAGACTGATCGAGAGTTTCCGGGAAAAATCGGAGGTGGATGGTGCAGTAAAATTTCGGTGGATTCCGCTGATTTTATTGGAATGAATCCGCCGATTTATAATTCCACCATTATTTTCGAAGTGTTCGAAGATGGACCGGTCAGTGGGGATTGCTGCCTTGACCCGCAATGGGACAGCTTCGTGAAAGCTATCAAACAGACCGCCAGGTCAGTCGATAGGAGTCTTCCAATCCGGTTCGATTCCGCTACCCTGAGACCCTGGCGGTCTCCTTCCAGCGCCGATAGGTCGGCAAGGTCACCCCCATCAGGGCCGCAGCCGTTTTATCCTGATCTGGCAGTCGGGTGACCACTTCCTGCAATAACGAATCACGAATCCGCTCGCTCAGATTCTCCGCCGACGCCCCATTGAGCGTATTCAACAGCTGCGCGAAGGATCGGACCGATACGGGTCCATTCCGGTGTGCGCGTTCAGGCGTCCGGTCTCCTGATCCTGCCGGGCCTTTTGCACCTGACGTCGGAACGTGGTCTCGGCCATCCCCAACTGAGAAGAGGCGCGCCGAGCAATACCCCGATGAGCGGCATCTGCGAGCAGCACCAGGTCTTCGCCCAAGCCAACGCCCCAGCGGTTCGAGCTCTGCCTTTCCATGGGTCAATACCCGTTGTACCTGTCCCTGCAGTTCTCGCTGCAGCAGTTCCCAGGGATCACCGGATAAATCCGCGCCTGCAGGCTGCGGTGGCGTCTGGCTCCCGGTCTCGGACTGGCGGTGATGGCGGTGCTGCTGGCAGAGGCTGTCGGCGGCAACCTGCATCGTCGCGGCAGGCTGCCATGGAGCATCTGCCCGTATCGCCGGGCAACTGCAGATCAGGCACGCCGATGCTTTCCAGGGGCACATCACCACCGCCTTGAGGATCTGATTCTGCAGTTCCCGCACGTTGCCTGGCCAGCGATAGGCCTGTAACGCCGCTTCGGCCTCGGTGCTCAGGTGCAGGGGTCCCTTCTGATACTGGACACTGAATTTCTCCAGAAAATAGCGCGCCAGCGGCAGGATATCGTCCGGCCTCGAACGCAGCGGCACGGCATCGACGACGAAGACCTGAAGACGATAGTAGAGATCCTGGCGAAAGCGGCCCAGGGCCACCTCCTCGGTCAGATTGCGATTGGTGGCGGCGACAATCCTCACATCCACCTTGCGGGATTGGCTGGCCCCGACCGGCATGATCTCTTTTTCCTGCACAAAACGCAGCAGTTTGGCCTGCACATCCAGCGGCAGTTCACCCACTTCATCCAGAAACAGGGTGCCGCTGTCGGCCTGCAGGATTCGTCCGGGCGACGCGCTGTCGGCGCCGGTGTAGGCGCCTTTTACACGGCCGAACAACTCCGCCTCCAGCAAGGTGGGAGAAATGGCGCCACAATCCACCGTGACAAAGGACCGGTCTTTGCGCTGGCTCATCTCATGCAGCGACTTGGCCAACATTTCCTTGCCGGTACCGCTTTCTCCGGTCAGCAGCACGGTGGCGTCGGTCGGCGCCACCTTCAGTAAGCTCTCCATCACCGCATGCATCTGCGTGGAGCGAAAGACCATCTTGGACTGCTGCAGGGCCTCGCGCAAGCCACGCACCTCTTGTTTGAGCCGTGAACTCTCGCGCTCTTTTTCCTGCTTCCAGCGAGCAGCGAGATAGGCATGGGCCAGGGCATTGGCGACCTGATTGGCCAGCGCACTCAAAAAGACCAGATCCGATGAATCCAATCTTGCTTCCGACTCCAGCATCTCGATGTACAGGCAACCCTGATAGGAGCCGGCCGACAACATGGGAATGGCATAGGCGGTCAGCGGCTTGCTTACTGCACCGGCCTCAACGCCAAGGCGCAACCGTTCGACTTGGCGGCGTTCCCTGACCTGATCGAACAGCCGTTGCTGGGCCTCCGGCAAGGCTGGCTGTTCGGCTGACTGCGCAGACACCAACCAGGAGGATTTCGGATCTGTGCTGAACTCGGCCAACAAGCGGGTCTGTGTTCCGCTGCCGGTCAGTAAGGCGGCTCGGAAGGGCTTGAACAGATCGCCAATCCGACTAATGAATTCACGAGCGATCACATCGCCCTCGGGGTGGGAAGCGATAAAGGCCACCGTCTCCCACAACAACAGCATGTTGCGATAATCCTTTTCCGTGTCGGCGGTGAAAATGCCGGAAAGCCGGTCAAGGCTGCCCACCACGGTGGCGTTTCCAAGCGGATCCCAGACCACGGTGCGCCCACCTCCTGCGAGCTTGGCCTGATTGATCGCATTATCCGCCCACAGCAACAACTCGCTCGCATCGGTCGCCACCCGGGCCGGTTGTTCGGGATCGTAGATCGCCATCCCCATACTGAAGGCCAGGCGCACCGCCTTTTGTGCGTAGGGGGTCTGGCTCAGGGCATGGCGCAGCTTGTCGGCCACCGCCTTGGCCGCTTCCGCGCCCGCGCCGGGCAGCAATATCGCGAAGACTGCGCCGCCGTAGCGAAAGGCCATGTCGTAGTGCCTCAGCGTGGAACCGAGACGCTCCGCCACTTCCGTCAGCACGGCATCCCCCCGTTTCCTGCCCAGGCGCTGGTTGACGGTTGCAAAATCGTCTGGATTGATCAACAGCAGACCCATTGGCCTGGCCTGTTCGATGGACTGCCTGAATAATTGACTTAACAGGCTCTGCAATTCTGTCCTCCCCGGCATCCGGCTCAGGGAATCCTGATGCCAAGCCGCACACCAGTGAAAAGCCCAGGCCATAGGGGCGCTGAGAGCCAGCTGCCGGATCAGGTTTGCGGCAGCGCTGGGTAGCTCGGGGATCTTTTCCAGGTCATGCACCCCGGTCTCCAGGATCAGGTCGCTCGCCTCTTGCCAGCGCAGGCCCAGCCACAGCCGCGCACCCTCCACCCCGGACCAGACCTGCCCGTGCTGTCGCCTGTCAGCCCCAGGCGGCGATCGATGCGTCGTCTCCAGGCATTGCATCAGGGTATCGACTCTGATGGTCAGTAGGCGGCTGTTGGCGGCGCTGCTGTTGCTAATTTCGACCACTGCCGCAGGGTCACCGGCCGCAGCCTCAGGGCGGCCCTGAATAAAGCCGGTCGCGGTTTCCTCGTCCTGTAATTCCGGCACCGGCGGTATGGCGCCAAGATGGCACAGGAACGAGTTGGCGTCACTGCCGCCGGGTGCAGGAATGTACAAAGAACCCGTCACTGCACCGGCCGCATGCCGGATCATTTCGAGATAGGTCTGTAAGCTGTCTAACATGCGCATGTCTGCAGGCCTCTGCTCGTTATTCGCGCCCTGTGCGGGCCGGACTCAGGCGACAATGCCCTGTTCCACCAAACGGTCTACGAATTGCCACCATTCGACGACGTGGCTGGAACCGATCACCGACTGACTTTCCAGGGCGCTGCAGGTATCGAGAAACTCCTTGTGCACGGCGTATTCCTGCAGCAGCCATTCGGCGAAAAATACCGCCCGCACGGTCGTCTGCAGGGGTTGCGGAAAGCTGTAAAGCAATCCTTGATGACCGATCACCGCGTCCACGATATTGTCAGGCAACCCCCAGAGCGCCAGCAGATAGCCGCCCAGTTGCGCGTGATCCACACCGAATCGCTCCCGTTCGAGTTCGACCAACCTCTCCTCGTTTCCCTCGGAGCGATGGATGGCGGCGAAGTAGGACGCCGCATCCTTGACCATGAATACCAGTTGCCCGACGTCATGCAGCAGACCGGCGACACCGGCGGCACTGGCCAAGTGACGGTCACCTGTCTCATCTTCGGCGATCTGCCTCGCCAGCGAGGAAACCGCCATACTGTGCAGCCACATCTTGTCGAGATCGAGACCCGGCACCGGCAGTTGGTTATATAGATGCGCACCCAGGACCAGCGCCAGCAGCATATCCGTACCCAGCAGGCCGATAGCCACGCCCAGGTCGGTGATGCTCCGGGGCGGGCCATAGAGACCGGAATTCGCGATCTTGA
Organism: uncultured Gammaproteobacteria bacterium; assembly: GCA_963716875.1. Classification (GTDB taxonomy): domain Bacteria; phylum Pseudomonadota; class Gammaproteobacteria; order Chromatiales; family Chromatiaceae; genus JASJBU01. The sequence goes on along the minus strand of CAVQUR010000004.1, from coordinate 119,063 downwards.
GTATTTTCGCCGTCAGGGCCGGATCTCTGGCGATCAGTCCCGCAACACCCTGCAAACTGCCACTGGCGGAATCCAGCTCATCCTTGATATCGAAGTAGAGCAACGGCGGCGTGGGTATCGACTTGAGATTGGCGACGAGCTTGACCATCCCCGGATTCGCCATCGCCATATCCCAGACCGCCAGGCCGTTTTCCAGAACCTGTTGCAGCAACACCGGCAGACTGGACAGGGGTAGGAACTGATGGATATGGAGTAAGCTGCCGGCCCGGTATTTGTTGTCCGTTTCCGCTACCAGGGCGATTCGCACCATGGCGGGATCCTGTGCTTTGAATCGTTTGAACACGCGCTCGCAGTCGGTCCAATCCGATGTGCATTCGGCCACGGCCACACCGACCCGATACTGAATCATGATCTCGATCGCCGCTTCAGCAGTGGTCACGCGCATGATGTGCCAATCCGGGCGCTCCACCGCCAGGGTCCGCATCGCCTGCTGCAGCTTCTGCCCGTGACGCTCAACGAACAGGATGTGTTTCTGGGTCATAAACAACTCCGCGCGGCGGTCTTGCTGAAAGGTCTGGCACCGTTGACCGCGATTGATCCAAGCCCGAACCGGCTGGCTGATAGCTGGCTTAACGGCCGAAGACTTCCGCTCTGAAGCCAAAGCTGAGCCATTTTTTAACTCAATAAATAAAAAACGGTGAGACGATAAAATTTCGGCGCTCGGACTTACAGAGTCTGCGGCTCATGGGTCATTCTGGGCCAGCGAGTCGAGCCATTGTCGCGCCTGGCCGCGGGTGGTCGCATCCGCTTCCGCCCGGATGAAGGCTGTGCGGGCCGAAATCCGCTCACCCCGGTAATGATGGGCGATTCCCGCCAGCAAGTATGCCTCGCCGGGTTTGCTCAGGGAGCTATCGCGCAAGGCATCCGCCACGGCGCTGAGGACTTGTTCCCAATCCTCTTGCATCGCCGCCAGCCGTGCACGCTTGAGATGCAGTTGCGGATCATCCGCGAACGAGGCAGCCCGTTCGAGCGCCTGGATCGCGCGGGTCGTCTCCCTGGATCTTGACCAGGCATCGGCCAGTAACTCCCAGTTATCCCGCGACGATGCCACCCGATTTTGCTCCAGGGAGGTTGCCAGCAATCCTGCTGCTTCATGTGGAAGCTCAAGGTATAGATAATATTTCACCAGCGCCAGCAGATCCGCTTCGCTTTGCAACAGACCCTTGCGCTGGGCCAGCACCAACACAGCCAAGGCCATGCGCTCATCACCCAGTTCACGATAGACAGCGGATAACCGCCGCCAATCCTCAATCCGCTCCCCATGGCGGGTGATGATCCGTTGCAGCAACCCGGCCGCGTCTCGATTGCGTCCCGCCTCGAGATAAACGGCCAGTAGTTGGCGCATCTGCATTTCATCCGGCTCAGGGGCAAGGCGCATGGCAAGCTCCAGATGTTCAAGCGCCGCCGAGGTATCGCCCAGCTTGGCATATATCACACCCGCGAGGACATGGGCGTCTGGCTGCGGCGCCTTTTCTTCCGCAAGCCATGCTTTCAGGTCCGCCAGGGCGCCAGGGTAGTCACCCTGACCGGCGCGGAGTTGGGCGGACAGATAGTGCAGGTCGTGATTCACTTTCCTGGGCAGGGATTTCAAGGCGAAACTGTCCTGGATCGCTGTGATCGCCAAAGCGTAGCGCTGCATGCGGGTATAGAGATAGGCGTAGGTCTGCAGCAGCATCGCGGTTTCGAACTTGTTGTGCTGCAGGCTGAGACGCAGTTCATCGAGGCTGCGCAGGGCCTGTGTGTATTGTTCCCGTTCCATGAGTGCGTGCACCTTGGCAAGCTGTTGATAGGTGCCTTCGCTCAGGTTGTCTGTCTTGGCGCCAACACCGGGACCAGCCAGTATCAGGATGGCAAGCAACAGACTAAACGACCACCCAGACAATCCGGCAAACATGCTCCTCACCCTGTGGCCAACCTGAATTCGATAACCTGAACAGCACGTCTGGGCACCGCTTTACCATTGACGGTCCGCGGTTTAAAGCGCCATTTTCTAATCGCCTTGAGTGCGGCGCGATCAAAGATCCGCCGTGGCTTCGATGCGACCACTTTCGGATCCGTGACCTCGCCCTGGGCGGTGATGGTAAATTCGATCTTTACCCACCCCTCCTCACCGCTTCTTGCGGCCTTGCGAGGGTACTCCGGGGTGGTTTTCGATAATGCGATGACTTCATCCTCAAGCAGACCTTCGGTGGTTCCGGACGAACCCGCAAGCGATCCCGATCCACTGGCGCGAACAGCCGGCAAGCCCGTTCCGACAGCGTCATAGGACCCGGAGGCAGCCTGCTTTGACGACGAGTGAGTCGCGGCCTGGGAGGATGATGGGTCTTGCCGGGCCGGCTGGGATGAGATTTTTTTACGTTCTACCGGAGCGGTTTTTTTGGGTTCGCGGGAGGCAGCGATCTTCGCGACTATTTCAGCGGGACTCGGCGCTTGCCCATTGGATGGCGACTTTACGGAAGTTATCTTTGACGGCGATGGCAGGGTTTTGTCATTAGCGGGTTTGAGGTAAGCCCCCAGATAGGGTTTACCCCCTGGTTTGACCGGTGGCAAATCGGGCAGGCTGGCGGCGGCTGGCGGCAGTACCGGCTGAGTGTAAGGCTCGAACGTCAATGCCGGCGCGGGGGGGGATGGCGCTGTCGCGGCAGGCGGAGGGGGTATGCTCGGCCTGCCCGGTCCGGAGGCGGCTGTCAAGTTGACCTGGCCGACCTGCAGCAGCCTGAGGCCGCCGGCTGTTGCCGGCTTTTCCAGCGGCCTCCCCTTACCGGCAATCATACTGTGCATGGCATAGAACAGGATGAAGGTGACCAGAGCCGCCGCAACTGTCGAAGCCACCAACCGCATGGTTCGGTCGTCCTATTCGTAAACGACTTCCGCCGCAATGGAGACGTCTTCAACCCCAGCCGCCCGGGATTGATCGATGACTTGAACCAGCAGGCCGGCTTCGGCGTGTTTGTCCGCCTGGATGACGACGGCTCCGCTGGGATTCTCGGCATGCAGACGTTCCACATTGGCGCGTACGGCGCGTACATCCACCCGTTGCTGGTCGATCCAGATCTCGTTTTGCTCGGTAATGCCGATCATGATGTTGGCGTGCTCCTTAAGCACCGCCGTGGCCGCCGCCGGACGACTGACGTCGACACCGGATTCCTTGACAAACGAGGCGGTCACCACAAAAAAGATCAGCATGATAAAGACGATGTCCAACATGGGTGTCATGTTGACCTCGGTCTCACGTTCGACGAAACCATAGCGACGTTTACGCATCGATCTATCCTAGATGACCGCGCAGGGAATCTGCGGCCTTCTGGGTCTCCAGCACCGCCCGACGTTCCAGATGGGAACTGAAGAAGAGGCCGGACAGCGCCACCACCATGCCGGCCATGGTGGGAATAGTGGCCATGGACACACCGTCGGCCATGGCGCGGGCGTTACCACTGCCGAGCAAGGCCATGACATCGAACACATGGATCATGCCCGTTACCGTACCCAATAAACCGAGTAAGGGGCAGACGGCGATCAAGGACTTGATCAGGGACAGATAGCGATGCAGGTGCAGTTTTACATCGGCGATCATGGCCTGACGCACCTTGGCGGCAAACCAGGAGGTCCGCTCTTTTCTATCCCGCCAGGCTTTCTGCATCTCGGATAACTGACGAGGATGTCCCCAGGTGAAATACCAATACCGTTCGATGATCAGGGACCAGAGGAGGAGAGATAACAGGAAGAGGACCCACATCAGCGGTCCGCCGCTGTCGAGAAAAATCAGCAGCGAGGCCTTGATCTCAAGCAGCTGCCGCATCCCGTCCTCTGCTTTCGGCATGCCGGGCCACGATGCCGGCGCTTTGTTCTTCGAGCACACTCACCAATTGCTGGCTCTTGCTCGACAAACCGCTGTGCAGCAGGATGAGAGGAATCGCCGCGCTCAAGCCAAGTACAGTCGTTACCAGTGCTTGGGAGATGCCGCCGGCCATCAGTTTCGGATCACCGGTTCCAAACAGGGTAATGGACTGGAAGGTCTCGATCAGTCCTACCACGGTGCCGAGCAGTCCCAACAACGGCGCCACAGCGGCCAGGATCTTCAATGCCGGCAGCCCGCGTTGCAATCCCGGCAGGTCTTTGAGTATGGCCTCGTCAAGCATCAGTTCCAGGGTCTCGGTGTCGACATCCGGATTCTCTCGATAGACTGAGATGACCCGACCCAGCGGATTGGTGCGATTCGGCTCATCGCGGGTGAGCTGTTTCTTTATGCGGCGTCCAATCAGCGACAGATGAATCAACCGTTCCAATGCAAGCAAGGCTCCAGCCAGCGCCAGGACGATGATGACATAGCCGACGGCCTTGCCCTGGCGTACCCGTTCCAGCAGGTCGGGAACCTGCATCAACAACGCCAGCACGGCTCCGCGAGAGGGATCAATGGTCATCGGCTGCAAGCCTCCAGTGGCCTTTTCCAACTCAGCCGCCAACCGGAGATGCGCTCGCGCGGGTTGCGGCGACATTTCCTGGAGGGCGCCCGATGCGGGCAAATAGCGCAGATAACGTCCTTCAGAGACGGCGTTGAATACACCCACGCGGGTGACTCGACGATCCCGCGGCAGACCGTCCTGACCGATAACCGGCGCCGCATAAGTCACCACTTTGCTCGATTCGGTCATTTCCTGCTGTAAGGCGAACCAGAGATCTTCCAGGTCGGTAATTGACGGCAGTGACTTCTGCCCTGCCAGTTTGGCAACCAACGCTTGATTGCCTCGGAATTGGGTGGCGATGAGGGAATCCCGGAATATCGCCTGGGCGTCCCCCGCCGCTTGTTTGGCGTGTCCGAATAATTCCAGCAACACGCCCGAGCGTTCCTGAAGTTTTGCGGTCAGTTCTGCCAGCCGGCTCTCGTTCTGCTCAAAGGCCTTTTGCAGGTGCTCGCTACGCTGTTGTTCAGCCTGCAGTTCGCCCGTGGCTGCCTGCAGACGTTCCTGTTGCAACGCCTGTTCGTTCAGGAATCGTTGCTCACGCTGGCGATGTTCCTCGACCGCTTTGACGCGGGTTTCACGCACCTGTGCCAAGAGTTCATCCAGCGGCGCCTGGGCCGCCTGCACGAGGTTGCCCGCCACGGCGCAGGCGAGCAAAAACAACAGCGCCATATACCGATGGGTCATAGCACCGGTTCCGGTGAGAAGACCGGCAGTTGCAGCAGATCCGGCGCCGCCTGTTTCCTTGCCACGCGGAAGGCCTTGTTGAGCGCAAGCTGGTAATCATCGGGGAGCTTGCTCCAAGTGCCTGCTTTCCGGTCCCAGATGCCCGTCTCTGCACCATCCAGGGTGCGGTAGATGAAGACGACCCGGCCCACGCGCAGAAATTCAACGGTCCGTTCACCTTCCGGGGTCGCTAAGGAATCGCGATAGGCTTCTACGGAGCGCCCGTACTCCACCTCGATGCGGTAGGCTTCCAGAATCCGTCGGTACTTTTCCGCCACGGAGATTGCCGGGGAATCGATGATTTCAGCGAGTCCCGCCGCGCGTTGGCGGCGTTCCTCAATGAGAAATGGCAGGTCGAACTCGATGAAGCGACTCAGTGACTGCACCATTCTTGTCATGAGCGGAACGATTTCGCGTTGGGTAACGGCGACGTCTTCGAGTTGATGCTCCAGTTGACTGATGCTATTGGCTTGTTCCTGTACCATACGCTCGAGATGATCATCGTAGCGCCTCAGACTCTCCAGTTCCCGCGTCTCCGCTGTATTCGGCAAGCAGCGACCGCGTTCCGCTCGTGAACTCGATCGATGCGTATCTGAGAAGCTGGCCGCCTCCTTCAGCAAACCGCTCTGGATCTCGATACTGGTGCTCAAACTGTCTGCTGCCTGAAGCAGGCCGAGCCACCTAGATTCAGCGCGCCGATAACCAGCAGCTTAACGATCAGGCCTTTCATCCATATTGCTCAGAGCATCCATGAAGGCGTCTGCGGCACTACCCCTCAAAATTTGTGTTGGTAACGGACATAGAAGAAGCGACCCCTGGCATCGTGCAGGGCGCGGTTGTAGAAAGGCCATCCTTCAAGATAGGGGTCTTCCGGCACCTTCTCATCGAACAGGTTGTCGATGCCCAGGGTGAACTTTCCGCCCGTGAGTGCTGCAGGGGACCAACCGAACTGGGCATCGACCGTGCTCCAATCATCCACCTGATACTCCGCGCTGCGGCGCTCGTAATCGCCCGATATAATGCAGCACGACACCGGCCTCATAACGTGACCTTGTTCCACCACAGCGAGGTCCGGCCGCGCCAGTGAGGACGGCCATCCTTGCCCGCCAGTTCATCGAAGCCGGCGCCGGTGACGGGCTGCTGTTCGAAGGATCCGAGATAGGCTGCAGCCAGCTCGAAACGAAAATCACCTACCCCGGAAAGTCTTCCAGTCGATACCGGTAGTAAATCAATACCCCAGAGTTTCTGCGCCGCCACGTTCTGGAACGGACTGTTGACAGTGGTGATCTCTCCATTGCCGTTGCGAATCACGTTAGTCCGGGAACAGGTCCTCGTTGTCCACGTAATACTGCGGGCTGCTCGTGACGGCGTTTTCATTCTTGATACGCCAGTAATCCACGCTGGCATCCCAGGCATCGGTGATGTCCCATACCAGCCCCAGGCCATAGCTCTCGGACTCTTCGGCCTCCAGGTCGGGATTACCGCTCTTGAAATTGTCGACTTCCACGACCTCCCCGGTCACCGGGTCGAAGACCGATTCGTTCACCGGCGCCGGTCCTATGCCAGCGTACAGTTCCTGCAGAGATGGTGCCTTGAAGCCGGTCCCCGCGCTCAGACGCAGCAGCAGGTCGTTTCGGGGTTGCCAGCGCAGTCCGAGCTTCGGGTTGAAGGTGTTGCCGAAATCACTGTAATCGTCGTAGCGTCCCGCCAGTTGCACCTCCAGCTCCTCAAGTAAATGGAATAGAAAACTCCGCATAGGCGGCGAAGACATCACGATCGCCCTCTCCGTTCCAACTGCCAATACCCAGTACCTGGCCTTGCGTTGTCTGAAAATCCATCCGGTCGGAAAAGTCCTCGCTGCGGTATTCGGTGCCCACAGCCAGGACCAAGGGCCCATGGGTCATTTCCATGATCTCCGCAGATGCCTTGGCGTCCACGAACCATTGCTTCGGACTCACCATCCCGCAGGGTGGTGTGGGTTACCGTCATCGGGATCGAATGCGGGGCTGGCGCCGAAGGGATTGAGTACACCGCTGTCGATCGCCGCCTGCACCTCTGCGGCCAGGGGATAACCATTCACGCCGGTAATCGTGGAGTCGACCTTGCCGGTACCCGCGCCGACCTCCCAATCCCATTGGCCGCTATCGCCATTCAGACCGAGCACCAGATTGTAGGCATCCGTTTCGAACTCATCCCGGCGCGGACCAAGCTCGAGCAGCCGGTAGATCGAAAGTACGTTCTCACCAAAGAGATTGTTGGGGTTATCCGCAGTGACCAAAAACGCATCTCCGGTTGGCGCCAGGTCCCGTTTCGAATCAACGCTGGTAAATGTCGCATTGGCAAACAGATTCACACTGTCACTGATTTGGAATTCACCGGCAACCGCCATACCCAGTCGCTGTACCTCTGGAACCAGGGTGACGTAAGGCGCGAAATCGAAGGTGCAGAAGGGACCGATGATATTGTCCGAGGGGCAGCGGGGATCAGGTTCCATTCCACCCGTCTCTAGCCGGATGATGGTTCCCGGATTACCCGAGATTGCTTCGGTCGTCGATGGGACCGTCGGCAGAGGCGGAGATATCCCGATCTCGCGCCCAGATCGCGTCACGATTGAGATAATCCAGGGTGAAGGTGACATTCCCTTTGTCACTTGCAGCACCGCCGGTCAGGCTGAGTTGGGTCGCTTCACCATCATTCTCATCGGTTTGACCAGACTCGGCACTGACCTCAACTCCCTCATAATCGCTTTTTCGCAAAATAAGTTGACCACACCGGCCACCGCATCCGCCCCGTAGATGGCGGAGGCGCCATCCTTGAGGATTTCCACCCGCTCTATGGCGCCTAGGGGTATCAGATTGATGTCCACGAAGCTGGAGGTGCCATCCTGAGCCGAACGGAAACAGGGGCACCCGGCGGCCATTAACCAGCACCAAGGTGCGATTGACTCCCAGGCCGCGCAAGTCGACACCGGCAGACGCGGGAGCAAAGCCTTGGGTAAAAGTCTCGTCAACCAGTCCCTGGGAGTTGTAGATCACATCGCGGAATAGTTCGCTGATTGTCGTAGCGCCGGATTGTTTGATCGCTGTCTGGTCGACGATTACCAAAGGAGAAGGACCGGCGAAATCCGTCCGCTTGATATTAGTGCCCGTAACCTGAAACCTATCTAGCTCCAACACTTCCTCGTCGGCGGCTTGTAGCGAGCATTGGCCCACCAGAAATAGTATTATTCCCGCCACCCAGGCTTGGGTCGTTTGATAGTTTCGTCCGCTCCATTGTTGCCTCATCGATAAGCTCCCGTATGAACAAATGGCCCCAGAACCTAAACATCACCGCCATACAGACATTGCAGTACGGATTTGCCTAGACATTGAAAAGAAAAATGTAAAATCCGGGCAGCGGGTGTCTGGTCTATATCAGACCCCGAGAGACTCAGCGCCTTGAACAGAGTGGACACTGATCCACCTGTCCCGTCGGCTTTGAAGGCGCACCCGTGCTGCGAACCGGATGCCTGGAGATTCGGCGAGGCAGATGAAAACTTTAATTCAGTTGGAGGAATAGCGATGCAAAGTTGACAACCGGCAGGATATTGAGAGGAATTCATGTTCTTCCCATCGGAGAGTCTGACACCTGCGGTAACTTGTTGCATGAGTCATTGCATATATGTGCGCGAGAGCGTCGCCGGAAGCGGGCGTACTGGGTTACAACGAACTTGCAGAGGTCGTTGAACAACTGCGCCGAATTTGGTCTAATTCGGCTGGTGGAAATGTTTTAATCTATCTCCTTATGGTGAATTTGGTTATAATTTCCCAATTATTCCGAATGTGTCCCAACGATCGACAACTCGCCTATCAACCCGCCCGAGATCTGCATGAGCATGCTCAAACGCCTGCATCGGCTCTTTTTCAACGCCCCACTGCCCATTGCCATCAAATGGACCATCGCGATCGGCACCCTGATCAGCCTGGTCATGGTCACCCTGGGCTGGTTTCTGATCACCCAACAGAACCGCTTGCATATGCGGGAGGTCGAGGGATTTGGCAAAGTTTTGGTGAAACAGCTGGCCCAGTCCGCCAGCGAACCCCTGCTGGCGGACGATCAGTTTCAACTGCAGGGTCTGCTCACACGCCAGACGCAAAACCAGGACGTGATAGGTGCCGCCATCCTGAGCAGCAAGGGATTACGCGAGAAATCGGGCCCGATACCCAAAATCGATTACGATCGGCCTTTCAAGTCCCCCTACAACTGGTCCTGGGTCGATGAAGACAGGGCCTGGCATCCGGTGATCACCTTTTCCAGTCCGATCATCTTCCGGGATGTGGAGGCCGGTCAGGCCCTGATCACCATCGATCGAGGTTTTCTCGACCGTCACCAGAAACGCGTCATCCGCAGCATCACCTATGCAACCCTGGGTCTTGATCCTGATCGCAGCCATCCTCTCCTATATGCTCAGTCGTCGGCTGAGTCGACCGATTACGCTGCTGGCCCAGGCCGGCAAGTGAATGGGAACCGGTCAACCTGCTCACCGACAGGGACGGCAAAAGACGGGATGAAATTGGCCAGGTTTTCGCGCATTTCAACCGGATGTCCGTCGGTCTGCTCGAAAAAAGACAGGTGGAAGACGCCCTCTCCCGCTATGTTTCGCCGATCGTGGCGGAGAAGATCCTCTCCAATCTCTCCCAACCACGTCTCAACAATCAAGCAATCAACGGCAGTGTGTCTGTTCTGCGATATCGTGGGATTCACCGAGCTTTCCGAAGACCTGCCTCCGGATGAGGTAGCGGCCCTGCTCAACCTCTACCTGGGCGCGATTGCAGAAGCGGCCCATCGCTGTCATGGCTTTGTGGATAAATTCATTGGCGACAGTGCGATGATCCTGTTCGGCATTCCAGATGAAAATCCCGATCACGCCGGCCAAGCCGTACGCTGCGCCTGGCTGATTCAGGCGCTGGTGCAGCGTATCAACCAGCTGCGTAAAACCAAGGCCGAGGAACCGATCAAACTGCGCATCGCCATCAACAGCGGACCGATGCTGGCGGGCAATATCGGCATTCCGGATCGCCTTGAGTACACAGTAGTGGGCGATACGGTCAATCTTGCTTCCCGGCTCTGCGACCTGGCGCCCGCTGATGGTATCATACTGGGCGAAACCACTGCCGCGCAAAGTGAAGTGATCGAGATGGTCGAACTCTACCAACAACCGCCGATCAAGGTCCGGGGACGTAAAACCCTGGTCACCCCGGCTATCATGGGCAATCCGAACCGGGCGATTCGCGTCTGGTTGTACGAGTCGATGCATCGTATCCTCGATCGAGCCGAAGGATGAACTACCCACTTAGCTGCCAGTCTGCTCGTTTACCTGCTGCTCAACGGTTGTACATTTTTGCCAGCCGTACCGGATCAGTCTGCTGCTCCGACAGCGCTGCCCAAAGATCCCCTCGCAGCGTCTCAAGAATTGGCGTCGGAGGGCCGTTTGGGAGAAGCCTTGGCCCTGCTTGACACGGCCATTGCCCAAGGCTGGAATAACCATGATTACCTGACGGCCAGGGAGGAAACCCTGGAGCAGAAAACCAGGCTGGAACTGAATCTCCAGGATCGGCTGCTGATCGAGCAGACCCATGCTCAACAGGCTCAGTTACCGATACTCAACGAGCTGGTACGCCTGGACCCCAACAACCGGGATGCAAAAAACAGCCTCAAGACCATCCAGCAGGAGCTGAAGACTAATCGTCGGAAACTCTCCGAATGCGGCTTGCGTCATATTGCACGCCGTTCCAGTCTGGCCCAGGAGTGCCTGGAACTGGCCCTGTCGCTGGAAACCACGCAGCAGGATCGGTTGCTGTTGGATCTGATCGCTGAAAAGGAGAAAAAAACCAAGCAGGTCAAGGCACAAAAAAAGCAGGACATTCAAGAACAACAACGCAAGGATCGTATTCAGAACAAGCTGCAAAAGGCGAGCACGCTGTATGAAAAGGATGAATTCGACGCCGCTCGAAAACTGCTTAATCAGGTGCTTACGGAAGAACCCGCGAACCCGCAGGCCAAACGGCTGCTCGCGCAACTCGAGTCACGCCTAGAAAGCCACCTGGAACACCTCTTGAAATCGGGCGACAAGCTCTATCAGGAGGGAGAGATCGAAGGCGCGCTGGGCATCTGGAAGGCCGCCCTGAGGCTGGACCCGGAAAACCCCCTGGTCAAGGAAAAAATAGAGCGGGCCACGCGGGTGTTGGAAAACCTGGAAGATCTGCGCAAGGCCGAGAAAGCAAAAGTCAGGGTCAAGCCAGGACCTTGAGAACCGTCTGCTGACTATCTCAGCCTTCGTCACCCTTCAAGACTGGGCCAGGCGGCGCGCAGATAGACGAACATCGACCAGAGGGTGAGGATGGCCGCCAGGTACAGGAGCAGAAAACCGATGGTATAAATGGGCAACCCCCAGAGGGGCCGTTCATAGATCAGCAGCAGGATCGCGATCATCTGGATCGCCGTTTTGACCTTGCCGATCATGGAGACCGCGACCCGGCCGCGGGCACCCAGCTCGGCCATCCACTCCCGCAGGGCCGAGATGGTGATCTCCCGTCCGATGATGACAGCGGCGGGAATAGCCAGGGCCGGAGTTGGTTCGGACTGCACCAGCAACAGCAAGGCCACCGCCACCATCAGCTTATCCGCCACCGGATCGAGAAAGGCCCCGAACGGCGAGGTCTGGGACCAGCGTCTGGCCAGAAAACCATCGAACCAGTCGGTCACCGCGGCCAGGGCGAACACCAACGCGCAACCGACCCGCGCCCACCCGACCGGCAGATAGAAGACGAGTACGAACACCGGGATGAGAACGATCCGAAGCAGGGTGAGAATGTTGGGAATGTTCCACATGACGAAGGATGCTTGGTTGCCTTCTCTTTCGACGTTATGCTGCCTACCATGAGCGGTCTGTCTAGGCTAATCCTGTCATGAAAGGCATGATAGATCTGCTCGGCAAGTCGGATACTGACACCCTCGACCCTGGCGATGTCCTCCACACCGGCCCGGGCGAGTTCCTGCAGACCGCCGAACTGTTTCAACAGCTGCTGACGACGCTTCGGCCCGATGCCGGGAATCTCTTCCAGGACCGATCGTCTACGGCTGCGCGCCCGCCGATTCCGATGGGCGGTTATCGCAAAACGGTGGGCCTCGTCCCTGATCTGCTGGATCAGGTGCAGTGCCGATGAGTCTGCGGGCAGTATAATCGGCCGTACTCCTGCCTAACAAGAACAGTTGTTCCAACCCTGCCTTGCGATCAACCCCCTTGGCCACCCCGACCACGTACGACTCCCGAACACCCCGAGTTCCTGGAAAATTTCAGCCACGACATGGAGCTGACCCTTGCCGCCGTCGATGAACAGCACATCCGGCAACGGTACTTCACCGCTCAATACCCGGGTATAGCGACGCTCCAGGGCCTGGTGCATGGCGGCATAGTCGTCCCCCGGCGTGATCCCCTCGATATTGAAACGACGATAATCCGACTTCAACGGACCCTGTTCATTGAACACCACACAGGAGGCCACCGTCAGCTCTCCCTGGGTATGACTGATATCGAAACATTCCATGCGGCCGGGCGGCTCCGGCAGATCCAGGGCCTGCTGCAGCGCCAACAGGCGTCCTTGCATGATCCGTCCGGGCGGCCAGGCGCGCCCGCAGCGCCAGCTCCGCATTGCCCTTCGCCATGTTCAACCAGCGCGCCCGCTCGCCCCGCACCCGGCTGCTGATGCGCACCCGGTGTCCGGTCTGTGGCGCTGAGCACCTCCGCCAGCAACTCCACATCCTCCGGCAGGTGGCTGAGGATGATCTCGGCCGGCGCCGGTTTATCCAGGTAGTACTGGGAGAGAAAGGCCGAGAGAATGGCCTTGCTGTCGGTACTTGCCGGCACCAATGGGATAGAAGGGCTTGTTACCCAGATTACGGCCGGAACGGATGAAGAAACACCTGCACACAGGCGCTGCCCGCCCTGCTTCGCCAGCGCCACGATATCCAGATCCCCGCCTTCGCCGCTGACGTACTGCCGTTCCTGGATGCGTCGCAGGTTTTTGATCTGGTCGCGATAGCGCGCCGCCTTTTCGAACTCCAGGGCCTGCGGAGGCCCGCTCCATGCGCAGCACCAGATCGTCCACCACCTCGTTGGTCTTACCCTCGAGAAACCAGTACCGCATGCCGAACATCCTCCGCATAGGCCTCGGGGGTGATCAGACCGACACAGGGCGCGGTGCAGCGATTGATCTGATACTGCAGACAGGGCCGCGAGCGATTGCGGAAAGAAGCTGTCTTCACACTGCCGCACCGGAAACAGCTTTTGCAGCAGTTGCAAGGTGTCCCGGGTCGCCCCGGCGCTGGGATAGGGGCCGAAATAGCGCCCCTTGCCGGTGCGCGCGCCGCGTCGAAAAGAGAGCGCCGGATAGAGCGATCCGCGGAAAGATAGATATGGGGATAACTCTTGTCGTCCCGCAGCAGCACATTGTATTTCGGCTGCAGGGACTTGATCAGATGGTTTTCGAGCAGCAGGGCCTCCGCCTCGGTGTGGGTGACCGTCACCTCGATCTGCTCGAGTCTGGGAGACCATCAGCTGGATGCGCCGATTCAATGACCGGGTAAAATAGCTCCCGACCCGTCGTTTGAGATTCTTTGCCTTACCGACATAGAGCACCTTGTCCATCAGAGCCGAGCATGCGATAGACCCCCGGGCGTGAAGTCAGGGTCTGCAGAAAGATCTTGGGTTCGAAGGGCCGATCCACCATCTCCTCTGTTTACAGCAGATCCCGGGCCCGGGCAAACACGGCCTGGAACATCTCCCGGGTCAGGCGCCGGGTCTGGGTGTTGTAGCGGCTGCAATGATAAGAGTCCGAGCAAGGTCAGGCCCTGCCCCAGAGCATGTTCGGCCGCCGTGCCCGAAGGGATAAAGCCGTTGCCTGAGCTGCAGGGCCTTGAGCACGGCGGCATGGGCAATGGAACCCAATGCCAGGAGTACACGCCGGCGGGCATTGCCGCCAGTTCCTCCCGCAGATAGGTATTACAACGATTGATCTCGGCAGCGAGCGGCTTGTTCTGCGGGGGCAGACACTTCACCGCATTGGTGATCCGGCAATTCCGCAGGCGCAATCCATCGTCCAGCGCCAGCGACTCTGGCCGATTGCTGAAACCGAAACGATAGAGGGTTTCGTACAAGAGGATGCCCGCATGGTCGCCCGTGAAGGGACGCCCGGTGGCATTGGCCCCATGCATCCCTGGCGCCAGCCCGACGATCAACAATCTCGCACAGGGGTCCCCGAACGGGGCAACCGGTCGTGCGTGATATTCGGGAAACTCCAGTTTGATCTGCTCGAGGAAATCAGCCAGTCGCTTGCAACGGCGGCAAGCGTCAAGGCGGACTGTCACTTGAATTCAGCATCATTGAGCAAACCATGGCGGTAGGCAAGCCGGGTCAGTTCCACGTCGTTGCGAATATCCAGTTTTTCGAGAATCCGTTGCCGGTAGGTGCTGACTGTCTTGGGACTGAGGCAAAGGATATCGGATATCTCCTGATTGCGGCGACCGTCCAGGATCTGCAGCAGGACTTGTGTCTCACGGGACGACAACCCTTGGAAAGGATTCGCAGAGCCCCCCTCCCACTCCATTATGGTGTGTTTTTGGGCCACTTCCGGAGAGATGAATCTTTGCCCTCGATACACCATCCTAACGGCATGGATCATCTCTTGGGCCGGACAGCCCTTGGTCAGGAATCCCCTCGCCCCCACATCATTCAGGCGCGACGGAAAAGGGTCGTCATCGAGCGCCGTCAAAGCAATGACGCTCAACCCGGGATGGGCTCGCAGCAGGCGTCGCGTGGCTTCTATACCCCCTATACCCGGCATACTGACATCCATCAGGACCACATCCGGGACATTCTTCTTTACCAACTCAAGCGCTTCCTCTCCAGTGGAAGCCTCCGCGACCACTTCGATATCCATTGCCCGCTCGAGAATGCTTTTTACCCCGGTCCTCACCAGTTCATGATCATCAACTAGGAGTACACTGATCATACGGCTCACCCGGTAGCATGTTTATCATTTTGCATGGCCCATTTACGCTGGCTGGTATTTCCAATGCATTCCTGGGTCAGGAATTACCTTGATTTTACCTACTCCGGCCGGATATGAACAACACCTGAATATATTATAATCGCAATGACCCGCTTAACCCTTTGATCAAGAGGAAAGGATATCAAATTGCTCCGGACTCAGGGAGTTTTCGCCACTAGCTTTGAAGCCGTGCCCTTCCCACACACAATAGGCCAACCAACGGGACAGAAAAAGGTTAATCTTCCAGCGTTGCTCTAAAGTCGGGTTGGCTCCCCAGCGTCTGAGCGGTAAGGCCGACTGGCGCAGATCCAGCACATCCACCTGATGGAGATCGTGATACACCCTGAGTTGGGCATCCGGATCCGGATAGTAACCTGCGACATGGGTAAAATAATAGGTCAGATGCAGCAGCGTCGTATAGGGCGTCTGCTCCAGGATCTCCAGATGCAGATCCATGCCCTCGGGCATGGAAGAGAGCAGTTTGCCGTGCAGGCGTGGGAGATCGGGGGCGAGTCGCATGAGCAAGCGGTAAATTTCGTCGCTTAAGTCCAATACCATTCCCATGGAAGGCCGATCCGACAACAGATTTTTCACGCTCCAGGGATAATAAGGCGCTCTCATGGACTCCAACCGCAGACGCTTATATCTGCCTTATGCAGTGTTATCGTGTTCAGTCATTACGAGTGTATCGGGGAAAGATCCCATAAAAAAACCCCAGCAGGGTCCGCCCTGCCGAGGTCATTATACAGCGTTACCAAACGTAGGATCAGGCGTCCTTCTTACCCCCCTGCTGTTCAGTGTCAATCTGAGCGCGCACTTCGTCCATATTCAGCTCACCGGCCTTACCAACCAGGTCCCGAAAGGCCGACTCGGGTAAGGCGCCGGGCTGCGAAAAGATGATGATACTATCCCGGAATATCATCAGGGTTGGAATTGAGCGAACCTGGAAATGCATCGCAAGTTCCTGTTGTTCCTCAGTATTAACCTTTGCGAATATGACATCGGGATGATCATCGGAGACCTTGTCGTAGGTCGGCGCGAATGAACGGCAGGGGCCACACCAGGGCGCCCAGAAATCCACGATCACAAAGGCGTTATTGGTGATGGTTTCCTCAAAATTGTCTTTTGTCAGTTCTACGACAGCCACCTTGCAGCCTCTTGGAGTATTTAGTAAAGGTTTCTGATTGTATCAGAATGTACTAATAAATTCTTCAACCGACCCGCAAAATACGCCGGGGTTTCCCCGGCGACTTGTCTGGTGGTAACCCGCGAATCTCAGCCCAGGCCTTTGAAAATCTGCTCCCGGATATCATCCACGCCGCCTACGCCATTGATCTTGACGTATTTGCAGGCGCCGGCCTCTGCATCCTTGGTATAGAAGGAGATCAATGGCTCGGTCTGATCATGGTAGACCTTGAGACGGGCCATGACTGTCTCCTCCTTGTCGTCGTCCCGCTGAATCAGGTCTTCACCCGTCTCATCGTCCTTGCCAGCAACCTTGGGTGGATTGAACACCGTGTGATAGGTCCGGCCGGAGGCCAGATGCACGCGCCGGCCCGACATGCGTTTGATGATCTCCGCATCAGGCACGTCGATCTCTACCACTGCATCGATTGGCACGCCCGCCTCTTTCAGGGCTTCTGCCTGCGGGATGGTGCGGGGAAAACCGTCGAACAGGTAACCATTTTTACAATCGTCTTGCGTGATGCGCTCTTTCACCATGCCCATGATGATGTCATCCGACACCAAGCCGCCTTGATCCATGATCTTCTTGGCCGCCACGCCCAGCTCGGTGCCGGCCTTCACATGGGCACGCAGCATATCGCCAGTGGAAATCTGCGGAATAGCATACTTTTCTTTGATGTAGTTGGCCTGGGTGCCTTTGCCGGCGCCAGGGCCGCCTAACAGAATCACGCGCATGATGAATCTCCATTTGGTGAGTGTTTGTGCGGCGAAGTTTGCCACAGCCGTAGCCACGCAGCCATTCGAGGCTATGAATGACTGGATATAGGCTCTTATGTAACAGCAACGGGGCCGGTCTGGGCCCCGCAGCTGGATATTGTACCTCGATCCGAAGCATCACGCAGGAATAATCCCGCTCGAATTCAGGCGGAAAGCTTCAGCATCAAGCTGTTCAAACGCCGCACGAAAGCGGCCGGATCGTCCAGTTGTCCGCCCTCGGCGAGTTGCGCCTGATCAAACAGCACTTTGGTCAGATCACCGAAACGCTCCGCGTCATTCTCGGACTCCAGACGTTCCAGCAACGGATGCTGCATGTTGATCTCCATGATCGGTTGGGTCGCCGGCGCCTCCTGACCCACCGATTTCAGCACCCGGATCAGATTCGGGCTCATGTCATAGTCCTCCACCACCAGACAGGCGGGAGACTCGGTGAGACGATGACTCACACGCACCTCCTTGATCTTGTCACCCAGCACCTCCTTGACCTTTTGCAGCAGGTCCTTGTGCGCTTCGGTCTGTTTCTCGACCGCGTCTTTCTCCTCCTTGTCCTCCAGATCACCCAGATCCAGGGCGCCCTTGGCCACCGACTGCAGCGACTTGCCGTCGAACTCGGTCAGGCTGGAGACCAGCCACTCATCCACCCGGTCGGTCAGCAACAGCACCTCGATGCCCTTCTTCTTGAAGACCTCCAGATGGGGACTGTAACGGGCCGCCGTGGCGTTATCCGCGGTGATGTAATAGATCTTCTCCTGCTTCTCCTGCATGCGACCGATATAATCAGCCAGGGAGACGGTCTGCTCGTCGGCCTCATTATGGGTGGAGGCGAAACGCAGCAGCGCCGGCGATCTTCTCCTTGTTGGCGTAATCCTCCGCCGGTCCTTCCTTCATCACCTTGCCGAACTGGTCCCAGAATGTCTGGTACTTTTCGGCATCGTTTTTCGCCAGTCGCTCCAGCTCACCGAGCACACGCTTCACATTGGCCTGGCGGATGGTATCGATCTTGCGGTTGTGCTGCAGGATCTCGCGGGAGACGTTCAGCGGCAGGTCGTCGGAATCCACCACACCCTTGACGAACCGCAGGTAGCGCGGCATCAGCTTGTCCGCCTCGTCCATGATGAAGACCCGGCGCACGAACAGTTTCACCCCGTGCTGCTGATCCCGGTCCCACAGATCGAACGGCGCCCGACTCGGAATGTAGAGCAGCGCGGTGTACTCGTTGGTGCCCTCGACCCGGTTATGCACATAGGCCATGCGGGTCCTCGAAATCGTGGGAGACGTGTTTGTAGAATTCGTTGTACTCCTCGTCCGTGATGTCGGCCTTGGCGCGCATCCACAGGGCCGTGCCCTTGTTGACCCGCTCGAACTCCGGCTCCGCCGGCTTCTCCTCTTCCTTGCCGTAGAACTCCTTCTCCATCTCCACCGGAATGGTGATATGGTCGGAGAACTTGGCGATGATGCTGCGC
Source organism: uncultured Gammaproteobacteria bacterium (assembly GCA_963716875.1). Lineage (GTDB taxonomy): Bacteria > Pseudomonadota > Gammaproteobacteria > Chromatiales > Chromatiaceae > JASJBU01. The sequence goes on along the minus strand of CAVQUR010000004.1, from coordinate 100,304 downwards.
AGCCGATAGCCCTCGAGGAATTCCTTCTCATCCTCCCGCAGATGCAGGATGACGTCGGTGCCGCGGCCCGGCTTGTCCACGTTTTCGATGGAGTAGGAACCCTCTCCTTTGGATTCCCAGCGCACCCCATGTTCCTCGCTCAGGCCGGCGCGCCGGGTGATCAGGGTCACCTTGTCGGCCACGATGAAGGCGGAGTAGAAACCGACCCCGAACTGACCGATCAGTTCGCTGTCCTTGGCCTGATCGCCCGACAGGGACTGCACGAACTTGCGGGTGCCGGAACTGGCGATGGTGCCGATGGTTTCACCCACTTCCTGGCGGCTCATGCCGATGCCGTTGTCGGAAATCGTCACCGTCCCCGCCTCTTTGTCGATCGGTGATCCGGATCTTCAGTTCCGGAGTCATCCTCAAACAGCGCTTCATCGGTAAGCGCCTCGAAGCGCAGTTTTTCCGCCGCATCGGAGGCATTGGAAATCAGCTCACGCAAAAAGATCTCTTTGTTGCTATAGAGGGAACGGATTACCAGGTTCAACACCTGGCTGACTTCAGCCTGAAAGTCCAGGGTTTCCTTATGGGCTTCAACGGTCATATCGTAAAATCGGCCTCCACCGGGTCTAGTGAAGAAAAATTCCACGGATTCTTGAAATCCGCGGCAAAGATTGGGGCGTGATGCAGGAGTATTTCAAGCCGTCGCTAAATAATTCCGCGATTCCGGCAGAGGACACCTGAACGATGTGCTTAGGGATAATCGTCGACTACCAGCTCGTCTGCAGACCCAGGCTGACCCGGTTCTCCGCGTAACTGGCCGTCTCGAGAGAGGCAGTCCGATCCAGGCGGGCCAGATTGAGATTCAGTGCGGTATGGGGCGCCAACTTGTAGCTGCCGCCGAGGGAGGCAACCCACTGTTCATAGTCGTCGAGTTCTTGGCTGTGATCTGTCCAGCTGAGCCGGAAGAAACCGGTGAGGCGTCTGCCTGAACTGGCGGCTGAAAAAGGCCGAGAGATTGAGATCCGTAGCTATCCTGAGTTGCAAGATTCAGGTTCTGTTCGTAATCCCGCTCGATATAAGCGGCGGAGAGGCTGAGTTTGGTCCTGCTCCGTCGCCAGGCTAAAGGCAGTAGTGAACTTGTCTGACAGAAAGTACTCCTCCGTCAGACTGGCGCCGCTACGGGTCGTTGTCACCGGTGAACTCAACACCGGGTCCCTGATCAGGTTGCCGAACTCGTCCTGACGCGCAAACAGGGAGTCCCCCAGAACCTCATCCCTGGCGCTGACCACATCCCGCGCATAATTCGCATTCCAGACGACCCGCTTGGAGCGATGGGAAAAGTCCAAATAGTAATCGTTGCCAAAGGAACGCTCGCCCAGCCGGCCGCGAGTCTGAGTCCTGGATGTCGGGGTATAGATAAATCCGATACTCCAGATCTCACCGTCCCGATCCTCGCTAACCGCCAGTTCGTACTCCTCATAACCCAGGGCGGCGGCAAGCGCCCAGCTGCGATTGAACTGATAACTGACCTCCGCTCGGGCGCGCCGGATCCGATCGGCATCTTCGAGGTCGTCATAGTCGATCCGTCTCTCCTCCAGGTGCAGTTGCCAGGGCATCACCCTGACGAAGGCGCCGCTGCCCAGCACCAGGTCCACCCTCTGGCCCGTACTGCTGTCCTGATTCTCATCCGCAGTAATCGACCCGATTGAGTCCATACCTGGCCTCGGCCACCATATAGGAGTCCGAGACGTGTCGTAAAATAGGGACTGATACCGCCCGTATAAACCTCGGTCAGTTCGTCGGTTCCGGTCAGACTGTCGATGCCGGTTCTGCCGCCGTTATTGATGGTGTGCTGATCCGCGGTCGCCCAAGCGTCCACGAACAGATGATTCTCGTACAGTTCAACCTCGCCATCCGCACGGAGAAAATGCACCACTTGATTGGACTGGGTTTCCTGCCAGTAGTGACGGTACTGGGGGGCGTATCGAAGATCGAATTTGGCCCTTGCACCCTTGCGATAGGCCGAGATCCTCGGGCTGATGCGGGTGATCGACTCACTTAGCTCCTTCACTGTCGAGATTGGCGTTGTCCGTATAGACCTGTTCTACCGTGACGCCGGGGGCAAGCATCCAATCGCCCGCTTGCACCATCAGGGCGAACCCGCTCCCACCCAACATAACGGCCATCGTGATGGGTGTACTCACCCAGGAGTTTTTACAGTTGATCATTCGTCTTCTATCCCAGTTCATCCCAGATGATTTCGCAATTCGCCCTGCAATGGCCAATAATGACGCTATTCCCTATCGGAGCTCAACCAAAACATCGACTTAACGATAAATACTCTAAGTCTTACTGACCAATCAGTACAATCCCAGAGTGAAATCGGAGGACCCATGCGTAACCGATACAGTTCTTGGCCATCACATTCCCGTCGATCATCAGCTTTTGTGTGTTGCTGCTGTCCACCACCGGCAGTCATGGGCTTGAGGTCAATATCACACCGGAGATCGACCAATTCCAGGTACCCCACGGCAACCAAGCTAGATCACCATCAAACGTAATCAGGATACCGATGCGCATGCTGGAATTCAATTTTGCCAGAACCTCCCGACCTTGCCCCCCATTCTGCGCCCAACCGATGCAGGTCTCGCCCGATGTGCAGACGATCGGCGAGGTCGAACTGGTGGAATTCATGCGCACCAAACTGACGGATGGTACCGGCTTGCTGATCGATGCCCGCACCCCCGACTGGCATCAGCGGGGCACCATCCCCGGCTCCATCAACATCCCCTTTACCCAGTTGAATCCGCAACAGGGAGCCGACGACCTGACCCTCGAAGAATCCCTGGCCAAGCTGGGCGTCACCCCCAAGGATGCTGGCTGGGATTTTTCCCGGGCAAAGAGCATTGTACTCTGGTGTAACGGGCCCTGGTGCGGTCAATCTCCAACTGCGATCCGCGGCCTTCTCAGCATCGGCTATCCCGCCAACAAGATGCTCTATTATAGAGGCGGCATGCAACTCTGGAGGATCTTCGGACTCCCGGTGGTATGCTCCCGATGGCACGCTGCTCGACGAATAAGCACAGATAGCACCGCATCTATTTCCCATCAGGGGGGTTCTAATTCCACACGAAGCTATGGTTGAATAGGCCCATCTTCAACCACGTAGGACGGAAGATCGTCATGCAGATTTCGACCATTACCACCCAACCCTTCACAGATCAAAGACCGGGCACCTCCGGGTTGCGCAAAAAGGTCAGGGTTTTTCAGACCCGGCACTATCTGGAAAACTTTGTCCAATCGATCTTCGACACCCAGACGGACCTCAAGGGCGGCAGTCTGGTCCTGGGTGGTGATGGTCGTTATTACAACCGTCAGGCCATCCAGATCATCATCCGCATGGCGGCCGCCAACGGCATAGCCAAGGTCATCGTCGGACAAGGCGGCCTGCTTTCCACGCCGGCGGCCTCCTGCATCATCCGCAAGTACCAGACCAACGGCGGTATCATCTTGTCGGCCAGTCACAACCCCGGTGGACCGGATGAAGACTTCGGGATCAAATTCAACACGCCGAACGGGGGCCCGGCGCCGGAAGGGGATCACCGAAGCGATTTTTACCCGCACCAAGGAGATTGCCGCATACTACAGTCTCGAAGCGGCAGACATCGATCTGGACCGCATCGGCAGGTGACGCTCGGCGACACCCGGATCGACATCATCGATCCGGTCAAAGACTATGCGGAGTTGATGGACAAACTGTTCGACTTCGAACGGATTCATCAGCTGTTCAATTCCGGTATGTTCCACATGCGCTTCGATGCCATGCACGCGATCACCGGTCCCTACGCCAAACATATCCTGGAGGGTATCCTCGGGGCGGAACCGGGCACCGTGATCAACGGCATCCCCAAGGAGGATTTCGGTGGCGGCCATCCGGATCCCAACCTGGTGCATGCCCATGAGGTCGTCGAACTGTCCACGGGACCCAACGGGGTGGATTTTGCAGCCGCCTCCGACGGGGATGGCGACCGCAACATGATCCTGGGGCGTAACTTCTTCGTCACCCCCAGTGACAGTCTCGCGGTGATCGCCGCCAATGCCCATCACATCAAGGGCTACGCGAGCGGCATCAGTGGGGTGGCGCGCTCCATGCCGACCAGCCAGGCCGCCGACCGGGTAGCCGATTCCCTGGGGCTGGAATGCTATGAGACACCCACCGGCTGGAAGTTCTTCAGCAATCTGCTCGATGCCAACCGCATAACCCTGTGCGGTGAAGAGAGCTTTGGCACCGGCTCGAACCATGTGCAGGGAAAAGGACGGGCTCTGGGCGGTACTGTTCTGGCTCAATCTGCTCGCCGTACGACAGGAGTCCGTGGAGCGGATCGTCAAGGAACACTGGAAGAAATTCGGTCGCAATTACTATACCCGTTACGACTACGAAGGCATCGACTCAAGTGCCGCCAACACCCTGATGCTGCATCTTCAGCGACGCATCGCCGAATTACCGGGTACCGAATTGGCTGGCTACAACGTGGACTATGCCGACAACTTCGCCTACACCGACCCGGTGGATGGCAGCCGATCGGAAAACCAGGGCATCCGAATCGGCTTTACCGATGGTTCCCGGATCGTCTATCGTCTCTCCGGCACGGGCACGGAAGGCGCCACCCTGAGGGTCTATCTTGAGGCCTATGAGCCGGATCCGGCAAAACAGAACCAGGAGACAGCCGAGGTCATGCAACCCTTGGTGAAGATAGCAACCGAGGTGGCGCGGATCGAATCACACACGGGACGCAGCAAGCCCACGGTGATTACTTGATGCGAGATGGCCAATGAATTTTGGCTCTTTATATCCTGTTTGATCGCCAAGCCAGTCAAACATCCATACCTAACATGGCTTGTTGGTAAAATTCAGTTAAACTAACGATATTCAAGACTATTGTTAAACCAAGAGGAGCAACACCCGTGATCAAAAAGACCGGAACGGACGAGTCAAAAACCAGTCCAAAAAAGGCAGTGGCGAAGAAAACCGCCAGCAAGAAAAAAGTAGCGCCAAAGAAGGCTGTAGTCGGTAAGCAGCAGGCTGAGCCAGTCAAGCCGTCGCTAGCCGCCGCCACCCTCACCTGCTAAGCCGGCACAGGCTGTTGAGCAACCCCAGGTCGCTGACGAGAAAAAAGCCCCCGCCGCGAAAAAAGCGCCTGCGGTCAGGAAACAGGCAACCAGCAAACCGGCCAAGAAGGCAACCATCGGCGCCCGCGAACGTTATGAAATGATCGCCACCATGGCCTACTACCGGGCAGAAGCGCGTAACTTCGCTCCAGGCAACGACGAGCAGGACTGGTTTGAATGCGAACAACTCGTGGATGAGATGTTAAGCAAAAATAACCCCAAGTAATCTTTCTATCCAGACCTACCAAAACAGACTCTGCCCGTATTGCCGGCGGGCTCCATGGTGCCGCATGGAGCCCGTGTTTGTGGATCAGAACCGATAAGTCCCGTTCAGGTAGTAGTAGCGTCCCGGTTCATTCAGCAACATCACTTCACCCGTACCATCGGCCAACAGGGTCAGATCATTGTAGGTATTGCTGACCGCGTAGGTCCGGTCGAAGACATTGTCGACGCCCGCGGTGACCTCGAAGCTGTGGGTCAATTGGTGCTTCAGTTTGAGATTCATCACCCCGTAAGCACCGATTTTCTGCTCGCCGTTATCCGCGTCGTAGTCGTCCCAGGTATCTGCGGCAACCAGTTCCACCCGGGCGGTGCTGTTGGGCATGTAATCGTAGTTGAGCGCCAGGTTGAGCTTCATCGGCGGTATCTCCGCGAGGTCCTTATCGGTCTGACCCGCGAGCGGTTCATCCTTCTGACCTCTCAGGAAGGCCAGACCGAAATCCAGATAGACGTCATCGGTCGCGAAATAGGTGCCGCCGATATCCAGACCGTAGATGCTGGCGTCGATATTGACGAATTCATCCAGCATAGGCTCGTTGTCTTTGTAATAGATATAGTCCTTCAACCAGCTGTAGAAGACCTTGGCCTTGAGGTTGAGATTGGCAAACTTGTTCTCGACGCCGAAATCGATCTCGGTATTGGTGGTCTGATCCAGATCCGGTTGCCGATCAGCGGTTCATCACCATAGTCATTCCATGACACTCTGAAATCATATCCTTGAAATAGAGTTCCCGGCATCGGGCACCCTGGATGCCTGACCGACGCCACCGAACAGCTTGGTACTGTTGCTTAACTGATAGGTACCGAACACAAAGCCGCTGAGTGCCGTGTAATCATTCGATGGCTGACCTGAAGTACCTGCCGGTTCAATGCTCGTGTCGTCATAACGGGCACCGACCCGCAGATTGAAGTCGTTGTAGTCCTTGTCCAGCTCGACGAACACCGCCCTGTTCTCGGTATCCACATCATCGATGCTCTTTTACCGATCAGGCCATCATCATCGGCGGTCCCATGACCTTCATAGTCACCGTCCCAGTTGCGCTTGCTGAAGTCCACCCCGTATTTCAATTCCGCGCTGCTGCTGAGATCGAAACTGTTCTTGACCTTGAAACCCTCGGTGCGGGTGGTCAGCTTGCTGATCTTTTCATTATCAGAACTCGAATCGTGGAGCATCGGACGAAGAGATACCGGTAGAAGGTGGACATGGGATGATCGACCTTGGACAGGTAGTATTGAATCTCCAGCGCCTTCGAATAGCTCCCCAGGTCCTTGAGGGTATAGTCGAGATTGATGATATCCGAATCGTCATACAGGGCGTCCATCGGGGTATTGGGATAGAGGATGTCGTCGCTGCGGTTGGCGGTGTAGCTCAGCGCCAGTTCCTGATTCTCGGTGACGTCCACGTAGACCTTGCCCATGAAGGTCTTCTTTTCATAGGCGTCCAGATCCCGGTATTCGTCCTTATATTGTTGCATGCTGTTTGGGAGAAAATTGTCGATCTGCTCGGCGAAGGTGTTGCCGTCACCGTCTTCATACTGTTCGCTGGTCTCTCCGGAGACGCTGACCAGGGCCCTGACCCGATCGGTGCCGCCGTTCAGGGTGAGCGCGCCTTTGCGATAGCCCCAGCTGCCCACATTCAGGCTGACTTCACCACCGAACTCCTTGGCGGGTTTCTTGGTGGTGATCTTCACCGCGCCGCTCAGGGTGCCGAAGTTCTCCACGTCATAGGGTCCTTCGGTGATCTCGATGCCATCGATATTGTTGGTCAGGACATGGGACGTAGGAGGGTCCATCCGGTTGGGACAGGCGCCATAGATCTTGGCGTCGTCGATCAGGATGTTGATGTTGTCCTTTTTCTGGCCCCGCAGAATGATGTCGTTGGCGATACCGCTGCGGCGCACGATCGAGATGCTCGGCACCTTTTTGGTAAGTGCTTCCGCCAGGTCCGCTGATTTCACCTCCTCGCCGCTCACATCACTGAGCTTGGTCGCCTCGACGGTGATCTCGGGTAGTTCTGCTTCTTCAGCCCAAAGGGGTTGCGCCATCAGAATCGTGCTGATGGCGATGGTCAGGGTCTTTAAATTCATTCCTTACTTCCTCGTGTTGCATTGTTATCCCAACTGCTATAGCAAGTTCGGTGCCATACTTACAACACGTTGTTTTCTTGCATGGAGAATTAAAAAATCGACCAGGTTGAACCTCTACTTATCAGGCATAACACCTATTATTGCGGGATATACCACAGTCGGACATCGTCTTGCGCCTAAACCGCGATCCAATGAGGAACCAATCGTCGATGCGCAGCTATAACGGTTTTTCAGCGCAATCTGTTGATTTTTTGACACAGCTCGCGCGCCAAAATGAAGAAACGTGGTTTGAAAGCAACAAACAGCGTTATCCGGAGCTTCAAGCAGACAGGCCCCTTCATCTGCTACCTGTGTAGTGCATTGGAGATACCCTATTGAAGGGGTTACTCAGGCAGCGGCAGAGGCGCCGGCTGCTTTTTCTTTTCGGGTTGTTGTGGCGGGAAGGGATAATAACCCGAATAGGGCGCGTAACCCCAACCATAAGGCGCCCCATAAAAATAAGGATCGGGACCGTAGCGCCAAGCGTCCCAATCATCGTCGTCATCGTCAAATCGGTCCGCCCACCAGGCCGGATTCATGAGATCCCATAGGTCATCTCCTGCCTGGGCGGCCTGGGTTTGGACTGCTCCCCAAAAGAATATTGCGACTGCTATTGAAAGAACCGGTTTTCTCAGCATGGCACGTTTCCACATAAATTAGCTAAAAGTCAAAGTTATTTTGAATTTTATTATATTCTGATTCTTTAAGACAACAGCGAAGCTCAATCAACTGAATAGACTAGCGGATCGGTATGTACAGCGAGGTTAGGATCTCATTGGAGTGGACTACGGCCGCTGGATCGTTTTCATAGACTTCATAGGAAGGACGCGTACGATCCCGTTTCTGCTGCAACATCCGGATATGACTGATGGCGCTGTGCCAGGTCGATTCAAGAAAGCCATAGCTGCCCTGCAAGGTCACTTTGAAGTAGGCCCCGCCGGGAAACTGCTTTTTCTCGAACTCGCCTCGCGGCGTTGCGTCCGACACCGGCAGCGCGAGGTCACAGCGAAAGCGCATGGTCTTCAGATTGACCTGATGGTAGGCCGTGAATGGAGAGCCCGCGATTCCCCCACCGCTCTGCTCCACATGGGCTGCCAGACTGGTAAAACCGCTTTGCATGGCCCGTATCATCAAATCGATATCCCCTGTGAAAGGTATCGCCAAGGCCGATTTTACCGGCAGTTGCACCCGACCGACAAACTCGATGCGTGGTCGTTCGGCGGATGGATCCAACAAACCTCGCAACAAGGCCAGTCCCAGGTCGTAGTCCCTGGCGATCATCCGTTGGGTGGTTGCGGTCATAAACCGCAGCAAGAACGGCATCCTGCCCTGTATCCTCCAAGTCACTTCGGTGCCGTTGGCTTGGGGAACAAACTCCCAGCTGACCTTACTGACCGACTTGAACGGGCGGGTGAACTCGATCTTCTGTTCGATCCGCTGCGGCGCCTCGAACCTCTCGTGGGTAATCTGTCCGGCACCCACCCGTTGCCCGTCCCAACGGTACCAAGCCCCTTCCTGATCGGCAGGATTGCTGTAGCTCAAGCGGGTTTCCGGTTCGTGCATCAGCCAGGGGCTCCACTCCTGCCAGGTGCTCAAGTCCCGCACCTTGTCAAACACCCGCTGGGATTCCACCTGCATGAACAGGCTGCGCCGAACGTCATACTCCGCCTCCCGGGTTGCCAGAAAGATCAGCACTCCCGCGAGGGCAATAACCAGTACAATCAATAGGGCGGTCATCGGGTTCTCCTGATGCCTGACCCAGGCTGGACGACCAGGGCGCCGGGCATGGCTGCAGTGGGTATCAATTCAGCAGCAGCAGCAACTCCTCGCTGCGCATCACATGACAGTAGATCATATTGATGATCGCCAGTTCCCGTTCATGCAGATCATCGGTGCCGGCGGCGCAGCCGTCTTCCACCACGATGACGTTGAAACTCTCGTCCGCCAGGCTGCGCACCGTGGAGGAGACGCACTGATCGGTGAAGATCCCGGTCAGCACCACATTCTTCACCCCCATGTTGTTGAGAATCAGCCGCAGACTGGTGCCGGTCAAGGCGCTGTCGGTGGTCTTGGTCAATTCGATCTCGCCGGCATGGGGAGCCAGCTCCGGAATGATCTGGGAGGCCGTTTCGTCCTTTGGCAGCAGCAGATAGTTCCAGCCCGGTTTCTTTTGACTCAGGGAACGGTCACGCCCGTCCTTTAACAGACAGGCGATCCTGGCATGCAACACGTCCATGCCCCGCTGCCTGAACTGGGCCTGCAGGGATTGCACGGTGGGGATTACTATCTCCCACATACGTCGTTGAAAGGGCGCCCATCGCGCCCGCTGCGCCGGATCCTCGGCGAGTTGCAGATAGGTGTTCTGGATATCGATGGTGAGGAGCACCGTGTCACCCGCTTTCAGTTCCGGATCGGCCGGCGCCGGCGCCCCCTGATAATAGAACGAACGATAATCGGTCTTCCAACTCACTGAACTGGCCTCCGTGTGGCATAACCCTTGACTGACAACAGGGGGATTGATTGCCCCGCAAGTCTCGATGTGCAAATCGATTCGGTATTCTCGCCTCCCCCGTCAGGGCCGGTCAATGCATAGCCTGGAATCGTCAGGCCGGCGTGAACTTCAGGGCCACGCCGTTGTTGCAATAGCGCAGACCGGTCGGCTGGGGTCCATCCTTGAATACATGGCCATGGTGGCCGCCGCACTTGGCGCAATGGTATTCGGTGCGGGGCCAGATCAATTTGAAGTCGAGTCTGGTCTCGATCCCACCGGGCAGAAAATCGTAAAAACTCGGCCAGCCGGTGCCACTGTCATATTTGGTCTCGGATGAGAACAGCGGGTGGTCACAGGCCACACAGACGAAGGTTCCCGCCCGCTTCTCTTCCAACAACGGGCTGCTGCCGGGTCGCTCTGTGCCCTCCTCCCGCAAGATGTAATATTGTTCCGCGGTCAGCCGTTCGCGCCACTGGGCATCGGTCAGAAGCAGTTTTTCGACAGGCATTGGGTTGTCCTCTCCGGTGGCAAGCAGGCGGGTGGTGGTCAGGGGCAGCAGGGCAATGCCACCCAAGGTCAGGATGAATTGACGTCGTTGCATGGCAGATACTCCTTAGATTTTGGTTGTTCATAGGCTTTGAACCAGTATGCAGCGACTGGTTCAAAGGACCATCACACCCGCAACACAAAACCGTCACGGCTGCAGGGGTAGGGAAAAACTGAAACAGGCCCCGCCGCCGGCGCGGTTAGCCGCCCGCAGTCTCCCCCCTTGCAGTTCCGCGATCCGCTTGGCGATCGCCAGGCCCAGGCCGGCATGGCCGCCCTTGCCGCTCGCCTGGGGACTACGATAGAAGGGGTCGAACAAATGGGGCAGGTCCTCGAGCGGTATGCCGGAACCATCGTCCAGCACTGCGACCTGAGCGAACCGGTCCTGTTTCGTCAATTCGACATCGACATGGCCACCCGCTGGGGTATGGTCGATGGCATTGCCGATCAGGTTGTCCAACAGCCGTTCGGTCAGGGCAATGTCGATCTGCACCACCGGCAGTGTCTCGGGGTGCGACATCGCCAGCCGAAGCCCTGCCGCTTGGGCCCGCAATTGAAACTTCTGCACCACGTCCTGAACCAGTTCCGCCAGACCGGTCGGTTCCAGCGCAGGCCGCATCTCCCGGGCCTCCAGACGGGCCAGTTCGAACAGTCCATCCACCATGCGGGTCAGACGTTCGCTCTGACGCAGGGCGATAGCGAGATATTCCTGGCGCTGGGTCTGCGCCAGTTCACCCTCCTTCATCTGCAGGGTCTCCAGGTAGCCGTGCAGCGCCGCCAACGGGGTGCGCAGGTCGTGGGAGACCTGCGCCACCAGCTGCCGGCGCAAGTGGTCCTGTCTGCGCAATTGTCCCCACTGGTCGATGATGCGCTGCGCCATCTCATCGAAGGTCTGCCCGAGACGCGCCACTTCATCGTGCGGACTTCCCGACCACCACCGGCCTGCTTGCGTGGCGGGTGAAGCCCGTTTTCTGGAACGCCTCCATGACCCCGGCGAGCCGCTGCAGGCGACGGGTCAGCAGATGAAACAACAACAGCCCCGCCAGCAGACCGAAGCCCAGGCTGCCGGCCAGCGCCCAGGCACTCAGGCGCAGGGCATAGCGCGCCTCCACCGCCTGTTCCGCACTGTCGTACTGCTCGCCCCGCAGCACCACATAGAGATAACCGGCAGGCAGCTCGCCCGCCGGTACCGGGGTCACCGAAAAGGCCTTGCGCCGATCATGCGAGCGGGGATCATCCCCCAGCAGGGGGAAAGCCCTCGCCGCGCAGGAAGGCCTTGATGGGCGCCAGATCCACCCGTTGCCGTTTCACCTTGCCCGGGTCCGCCGAGTAGGCGAGAATCCGGCCAGACCGATCCAGCAGATAGATCTCGATACTGGGATTGATATCCATGTAGGCGCTGAAGGTCTGCTGCAGGGCCTGCCGGTCCAGCCTTCCTGAGGCCACCAGTCCCGCGATCCGTAACGATGCGCTGGGCCAGATCCCGGTTGAAGTGCTGGCTGAGTTCCTGCAGGTAGGTCTCCAGGGTGGACGTGGTGATCGCTACATACAGCAGGCCGATCACCAGGAACAGGGTAACCAGAACGGCTGGCCAGACGGGCGTAGAGGGTACGAAACATCAGGAGCTCCTAACCCGGCTTCAGCCATCGCTGTACTTATATCCCACTCCCCAGACGGTGAGGATATAGTCGGGTTTGGCAGGGTCTGTCTCGATCTTGGCGCGCAACCGGTTGATATGGGAGTTCACCGTATGTTCGTAGCCGTCATGGTTGTAGCCCCAGACCTGATCGAGCAGTTGCACCCGACTGAAGACCCGACCGGGATGGCGGGCGAAAAACAGCAGCAGATCGAACTCCCGCGCAGTCAGTTCCACCTCCCTGCCCCGCACCGTGACGCACCGGGTCGCAGTATCGATCGAGCATGCCCGCCCGTTGGATGACCTCATCCGTCACCGCCTGTTCGCTGGCCTGACTGAGCGCGTCGACCCGACGAAACAGCGCCTTGATGCGGGCCAGCAACTCCGGAATGCTGAACGGCTTGGTCAGATAGTCGTCCGCCCCCATCTCCAGACCCAGCACCCGATCCAGTTCGGTGGACTTGGCGGTGAGCATCAGGATCGGCACATAGCCGGCCGGCTTCGCGCATCCGGCGGCAGAGCGTCAGGCCATCGGTATCCGGCAACATCAGATCCAGCACCACCAGCTGATAGCGCTGCCTCTCGAACGCCTGCAACGCCGCCGCCCCATTGCCGGCAATATCGGCGGCACAGCCGATATCCCGCAGGTGGGTCTGCACCAGGCGGGCGATATCGGGTTCGTCTTCAACGATCAGGACCTTTCTCTGCATACGCATTCAGTCGGTGAATTAAGAATTTCCCGTGGATGATATCAGGCCGTCGCCCACCCCATCCCCGTTAGCGGTAGTAAAGTGGCGTTAGATTGCTCAATAATCACGGATGTATCACATTAGTATCCCGATTCGCGCTTGATGTTATAGTAATCGAAACAGACAAAGCCCGTACCAAGCACTGCCAGACTACCAGCAACAACTGACGGAGCTCACGTGGCACAGATCAGAACCACCCAAGAGATCTTCATTACCCGCTGCGGCAGAGACTATCCTGACTGATTCACGGCAATCGCTTTCTACCATGGCACGCTACAGAGCACCCACAGCACCGAAATCCCCGTACATCACCGCAAAAGGTTTTCGGTTGCTCAAACTGGAAGAGCAGTCGCTCTGGTTGCGTCGCCGGGATGTCACCCTGGCGCTAGCCGCCGCAGCGGCGGAGGGCGATCGCTCGGAGAACGCCGAGTACCTCTATCGCAAGAAGGAACTGCGCGAACTCGACCGGCGAATACGTTACCTGCAGAAACGCCTGCCTGAGTTGAAGATCGTGTCACGGCTCCCGAGCAAGCAAAACCAGGTCTTTTTCGGCGCCTGGGTCACCCTGGAAAAGGCGGATGGTTCCGAGCATCGATACCGTATTGTCGGGCCCGACGAAATCAGCCGGGAAAGCGGTTACATCAGTATGGATTCGCCCCTGGCAAGGGCCTTGATGAAGCGTGACCTGGACGACCGGATCCAGGTCGCGACACCCGGTGGAACCGATAGCTACTGGATCACGGAGATTGCATATAGCCTCGATGAAGAGCCTTAACCGAGCGCTTTGGCAAGCCGCAACCAGCTCCGAATCAATGGCTTGCCATACCTTCTGACCCATCCTTCCGGATCGCCGGCGGGATGACGTGCGATGCGTTTTTCAGATGTGGCCCTTTGCCGCGGTTGCCCCTTGATCTGCAGCAACCGGTTCTCCCGAAGCCTGCCAGACGCGGTAAAGTCCGTTTGATGCAATGGCGCGTACAACCTTCCACTGCGCCCAAGCCAGGGCCAGAAGTGCAACACCGACAGCAGAGAAGAGGCCACATAGGTGAGCGAACAGGCGAGCAGAATCTGTTTGGCATCGTCTACCTGAGCGCCACGGATGTATCCGGTCTGCAGTAAGGGCAAGGCGCGTTTGAAGCTGGCGTCCAGTTCAGAGTACAGCGCGGTCAACTGAGCCGCCAGACCGGTTCCCAGCATCAGGACCAGGGTGGAACCCACCATCACTGGGGGGATGGGTCGTCGCGTCAGCAGGGCGGCGACAGGCACCGAAACGAGCAAGATAGTTCCCACCTGACCGACTGCCATGCTCAGTTGGCCAAGCCGGTTGCGCCACACGAAAGGGGCATAATCAGCAGCGTCCTGAAGGGCGTGGGATACCTCATGGGCGACGGTCGTTATCGCCGTCAGTGTCTTACCGGCATATCTGTCACGGCTCAGACGGACGGTCTTGGACTCAGGATCGTAGTGATCACCCTGATCGGTGATCTCGATACCCACCGCCTGCAGATGATTGCTGTCGAGCCAACGCCTGGCGAGCTCAGCGGCCGTGTCAGGGAATTCTTCTTTCTGGGCGTGCTGTTTGAGCACCCGATTGACCCATAGCTTCGGCCCAAGAACCAGGGCCGCGGCAGGAAGCAGGATGAGTATCGGGTGCATGACTAAACTCGTGATTGATCGAGGGTCGGCGTAAAAGCGACCCGTTAGCAAACACCGAGGCTCAGCTCTTTTTGGCGACGGCTTGTTTCTTTCTAACCGTCTTTTTTTTCACGCTTGCCTTTTTCTTGACCGCTGTTTTCTTGAGCTCGCTGTTTTCTTTTTTGTCACTGCCTTTTTCTTACTCGCCAGCGGTTTCTTCGCGCTTGCCTTCTTGGCGACCTTTTTCTTCGCCGCAGCCTTCTTGGCGACCTTTTTCTTTGCCGCAGCCTTCTTGGCGACTTTCTTTTTAACCGGCGCCTGGGGTGTAGACTTCAGGACAGACGCCTTGAGTCCATCGAATTTCTCACCAATTGTTTTGAGCGAAGCCTCGCCCGCCTCTTTTACATCCTGCAGCAGATCCTTGAGCAATTCAGCCGGCTCGTTACTGACTTTCTCTGCAACAGACGTCGTCGCATCAGCGGCTGCGCCGGCAATCGTGCTGACTTTGCCGGTCAGGCTATCAAACAACTGTTTAACCTCATCGATGATCGCATTAGCGGTTTTCTCAACTTCATTGACAAAACCTCCTCCCTCAGTTTTTTTTGCGTCTTTCTCAGATGCCATTGTTTTCTCCAGTGATAAAAATCCTACAGGGCGGATGGGCTAACCTTTACTCAAAACACCTTGTTAAAGTAGAAATTTTCTTGCCACATTTTCAGTCTGTTCGGTAAATAATTGCAACCCTATAGTCACAGAATCAACATTGGAGGTTGAGATGCAGCGCAGAGTACGCAGACCATGGCGCTCAGATCCCCCGGGTCTTCTTGATGATTGCCCCATCCAGCAGGACGCCCTTCAGCTTGGCCCGACGCAGGTCCGCTTCCGTCAGATTGGCCTCTTTGAGATTGACCCCGCGCAGGTCAGCCTGTCTCAAACGGGCGCGTTTGAGGTTCGCCCCCTTGAGATCCGCATCCCTGAAATTACAACCGTTCAAATGGGCATCCTTCAGATCCACCCAGCGCAGCTTGAGACCGCTCAGATCCTGGTCATCCAGATCGATCGACTTTTTACCCTTGTTCCGGCGCAGTCTTGACCCATTTGTTGAATGCATCCACGTCCTGCTGTTGCAGCAGCTTGAGGGCCTCGATATTTGCCATGCCTGCTTCCGTCAGTTGTTGTATCATTGACGCTGTTCGAGATGATGTAGTTAAGGTAGCTCATGAGGCCAAAGGACTCCAGCGCTGAGAATCGCTTGCCGATTTGTTGTGCAGACTTCGATCACTTCCCCTTTTCCGGTGTTGCTGGAACGATTTGAGAAAGTGCTTTGATCTGCATGTGCCTGTAGCTGACAATTAGGCAGTGTCAGAGAAGCTTGCAGACTACCGAACCGTATCAGGCGACCATTTTCCTTCGTTGAGATAGTATCAGTCCACATTTATTCCGTGATCCGACATGAAAGACGCTAATCACGCCCTGGTGCTCAATCTGCACCAACCCGCCGGTAACCTCTACGATCTTCTTGACTTCGAACCCTGGCAGACCGAACAGATCCTCTACGCGATCGATCGGATTCCCAGGGTGCTGTGGAAATACAAGGACGTAGGGCGCGTCCACCTGGCCATGTCAGGCACCTTGCTGGAGGTCCTTTCCGACCCGGCCTTTCAAAGCCGCTTCTATGGCGTCGTGGACTGCGGGACCATGCTTTGGCACTTGCAGAACAGAAGCATCATCGAGATCCTCGGCACCGGCTACTATCATCCGGTCTTGCCGTTGATCCCCGAAGCGGATCGTCAAGAACATCTCAAACGCTGGCAGGGCATCGCCCATCATCTGTTCTGGCGCTCCGATTTTACCGGTTTCTGGCCGCCTGAGATGGGCTTCAGCATGGAACTGATCCCGCTGCTCAAACGCATGGGTTATCGTTGGGTGCTGGTGGACTCGGAACACGTGGAGGCCATCACGCCCATGAGTTGGCATGAGTTGCGTTACCGCCCCCACCTTGCCCGCTACGGCGATGACGAGATCATCGTGGTAGTGCGGGATCGGGAACTCTCCAATGCCCAGGAAGCCGGGATGGAATTCGGCTGGTTTCAAAATGAAGTCGCAGAGCGCACCCGCTGGTGCGAATTCCCGCCCCTGGTCACCACCTGTACCGATGGCGACAACGGCGGCTGGTTCCGCAATACCTCGGAGACCGGCGGATTCTGGGGCGAATTCTATCCCGCCTACATGCAGGAGGTCTATGCGGGCACGTCCGGGGTACGGCCGACCTTCGTGGACGACTATCTGAACAAACACGGCGCGGTCGGCGAAGTACGCGTCAACACCGGCGCCTGGAACACCGGCTGGCATAACGGCCACGGCTTCCTGCAATGGACCGGCTCGGAAAAACAGCGGTCCGCGCTGGCCGAATTCCCCGCAGTTGAGCCAACAGGTTCACGAGGCGCGCCGGTGTGCAGGCGAAGCGGCATGAAACCAATCCCAAGGTCTGGGAACAACTGGAAGATGCCCTGTGGCACCTGTTGCGGGCGGAGACCAGTTGTAATTTTTTCTGGGGTGAAGCCTGGGTCGATCGCGCTGAAGCTGATCTTGCGCATGTCAGGGAAATTCTCAAGGGTGTAGATTAGGTGAGTTTTGTTGTCAGGTGACCTCTTCTCGCGGTACTGAGTTCAGATCCATGTCCGAATGCTTCGACCTTCAGAAAGACCAACGAAATCCCCCTATACATCGCGCTGGTAGCAGATGCCTGCCCACCGGGGTTGTAAATTGGCGGTTTCGCACAGATGGCGCCCGGCCTCAGCCGTCTACTGGGGCATTGCGACAACATGACCGAAATCACCCGAGCAAGGTATGCCTGCATGCGGTATGTCCAGATCGTTAGTCTGTCGCTCGCCCGGGTCGAGTTGCGATTTTCCAGGTTCGCTAGGCAGTTACCCTGCGTCCGGTCTGGCCATGCCCATGGGCCGCTACCGTTTTTCATTGAAGCCTATGTGGGTGACGCCGTCTGCGCCCCCGGCGCACTCTGCCGGATGCCGGGTACCAGTCTGGAAACCAATTGCAGATACGCTGTCTGGCCCCTCGAACGGGGTCTCGAGGATAACCCGGACTGCGGCGTGGAGATCGGTTACAATGCATAGTTGGCCCGTCAGAATTCAGCCGACTTTGCGCAGCTCATCGAGGCTGGCTTCACCCTCCTGGGAGTTTCCGGCGACGGGTAAGAACAGTCAGGCGCGCGAATACTTCTGGAATCATCCGGGAGCGGATTACCTGAATATCCACAAACCTATCCGTCACAAATAAAACAGGGAGCATTTATGAAAGAACTACCAGAATATATCGAAGATGTGCCCAATATCAGCGGCGCTGAAGAACGCATCATCGAAACCATGCGCACATGGGGCCGATAAGGAGTTGTTCCGCAGCGCCGGACGGATCGATTTCAGCAGTACCCGGGCGGCCTGCGCGATCGCACTGCACATGCATCAGCCGCTGATTCCAGCCGGTGGCGACGATCTGCAGAGCGCCGCCCTGATCAGCAATCTGCAATACATGATGGAGCACCAGGATATCGGCGACAATCACAACGCCCCGGTGTTCGCCCAGTGTTACGCCCGCATGGGCGACTTGATTCCGCAGTTGGTGAACGAAGGCAAGAGCCCGCGGGTGATGCTGGAATACTCCGGCACCCTGTTCCATGGTCTGCGCAAGATGGGTCACGACTGGGTCATCGACAAGCTCAAGACCATCACCAGCGACCCCACCTATCAACCCTGCGTGGAATGGCTCGGCATGCCCTGGGGTCACGCGGTGGCGCCATCCACCCCGGTGCAGGACTACCGTCGCCACGTACTGGCCTGGCAGCAACACTTCGCCGCGATCTTCGGTCTCTCGGCCCTGGAACGGGTGCGCGGCTTCTCGCCCTCGGAGATGGCCCTGCCCAACCACCCCGATGTGGCCTATGAGTTCGTCAAGATCCTGGTCGACTGCGGCTTCCAATGGGTGCTGGTGCAGGAACATACGGTGGAACAGCCGGAGGATGGCTGGAACCCACGCCGTCCCCACCTGCCCCATCGGCTGGTCTGCACCAACTCCAAGGGCGAGACCGCCGAGATCATCGCCATCATCAAGACCCAGGGTTCCGACACCAAGCTGGTGGCGCAGATGCAACCCTGGTTCGAGGCCCAGAGCCTGCAGAAACTGGAGCTGGCCGGCAAACAGGTGCCACCCCTGGTGACCCAGATCGCCGACGGCGAGAACGGCGGCGTGATGATGAATGAATTCCCCTCCAAATTCATGGAGGTGGTGGGCGCCGCCTCCGGCTCGGACGTGCCGCTGATGAATGCCAGCGAATACCTGGAACACCTGTTCGCCCTGGGCATCAAGACCAGCGACCTGCCGGTGGTCCAGCCCCTGTTCCACAAGAAGATCTGGGAACGGATGCAACCCGGTGACGGCCCGGACAAACTCAATCAGGCCATCGAGGCCCTGCGCAAGGAAGATCATCGTTTCCACATGGAAGGCGGCAGCTGGACCAGCAATCTCTCCTGGGTGAAGGGCTACGACAACGTGCTCGCACCCATGGAGCAAGCCAGTGTCCGCTTTCACGAAAAGATCGACGGCAAGGGCATCTCCACCGACGATCAGCGCTACCGCAACGCCCTGTTTCACCTGCTCTCTTCCCAGACCTCCTGCTATCGCTACTGGGGTCAGGGCCTGTGGACCGATTATGGCCGGGAGATCTGCCGACGCGCAGAGAGTATTCTCAACCATGAACTCTAAAGACCATAACCAAGCAACGCCATCACCGCTGCATCCTGATAGAGGCGAAAATCATGAAGGATAATACCGCTCCCAAACTGGACCCCGTCCTGCAAAAGATCATTCAGGCCCGTCATCACGATCCGTTCGAAGTCCTGGGACGCCACGAACAGGGCAATGAAGTGCTGGTGCGGGTCTTTCTGCCCCATGCGGAACGTGTCACCATCGCCGAGGGCGAATTGCCCATGCAGCGTATCGAAGGCACCGATCTTTTCGAATGGCGGGGTCCCAAGCAGAACCTGCCGCAGCGCTATCGTCTGATCTGGCACGATGATCAGAACCGCGAACACGTGCATCACGACCCCTACTGCTTCCCACCCCAGCTGGGCGATCTGGATCTGCATCTGTTCGGCGAAGGCAAGCACTGGCACGCCTACCGTTTCCTCGGTGCCCACCTGCACCAGGTGGATCAAGGTCGCAGGGGTGCTGTTTGCGGTCTGGGCCCCCAACGCCAGCCGCGTCAGCGTGGTCGGCGACTTCAATCGCTGGGACGGCCGCGTGCATCCCATGCGCAAGCGCGGCGGCGGCGTGTGGGAGCTGTTCATCCCCAATCTGGGCGCGGGCGAGCTCTACAAATACGAGATCCGCAATGACCGCTGGGACGCGGTCTTCTCCAAGGCCGACCCCTACGGCCGCCGTTACGAGTTGCGGCCCAAGACCTCTTCCATCATCGAGGCCCCCAGCCAGTATGTCTGGGGTGATGCCAAGTGGCTGAAAGAAAGGGCTAAGTGGGACTGGCAGCACCAGCCGATGTCGATCTACGAAGCCCATCTCGGTTCCTGGCAGCGGGGCCCCGAGGGCGAGATGCTCAGCTACAAGGAGCTGGCCCACCGTCTGGTGGAATATGTGCAGGACCTGGGCTTCAGTCACATCGAACTGCTGCCGGTCACCGAGCACCCCTACGACAAATCCTGGGGCTATCAGGCCACCGGCTACTATGCCCCCACCAGCCGTTTCGGCACCCCCGACGAGTTCCGTTATTTCGTCGACTACTGCCACCAGCAAGGGATCGGCGTGATCATCGACTGGGTGCCCGCCCATTTCCCCAAGGACGCCCACGGCCTGGCCCGCTTCGACGGCACCCCGCTGTATGAGCATGAGGACCCCCGCATGGGTGAGCACCGGGACTGGGCGACCCTGATCTACAACTTTGGACGTTACGAGGTGAAGAACTTCCTGCTCTCCTCCGCCCTGTTCTGGCTGGAGGAGCTGCACATCGACGGCCTGCGGGTGGATGCGGTGGCCTCCATGCTCTATCTGGACTATTCGCGTGAAGCGGGCGAATGGGTGCCCAATAAATACGGCGGCAACGAAAACCTCGAGGCCATCGCCTTCATCCGCGAGATGAACGAGGTGGTGCATGACCAGGTGCCCGGCGTACTCACCATGGCCGAGGAGTCCACCTCCTGGCCCCAGGTCACCAAACCCACCTATGTGGGAGGCCTCGGCTTCGACCTGAAATGGAACATGGGCTGGATGAACGATACCCTAGCCTATATCCAGCGCGAGCCGATCCATCGCAAATACCACCATGACATGCTGACCTTCAGCATGTTGTACGTCTTCAGCGAGAATTTCCTGTTGCCCTTCTCCCACGACGAGGTGGTGCACGGCAAACAGTCGATGCTGCACAAGATGCCGGGGGACGAGTGGCAGCGCTTCGCCAACCTGCGTCTGCTGTACACCTACATGTTCACCCACCCCGGCAAGAAGCTGCTGTTCATGGGCACCGAGTTCGGCCAGGGCAACGAATGGAACAGCGCGCAACCGCTGGACTGGTGGATGCTGGACTATCCCCTGCATCAGGGGGTGTATCGCCTGGTGAAGGATCTCAACCGGTCTACCACAGCCATGCCTGCCCTGTATACCCATGACTTCGAGTGGTCAGGCTTCGAGTGGATCGACTGCAACGACGCCCAGCAGTCCGTGCTCAGTTATCTGCGTAAAGGCGGCAATGAAGATCTGGTGATGCATCGTCAACTTCACCCCGGTGCCCCGGGAAAACTATCGCATCGGCGTGCCCGACCGGCGGCAGATGGGTGGAGGCGTTGAACTCCGACTCGGCCTACTATGGCGGCAGCGACATGGGTAACGGCGGCAGAAATCTGATTGCCGAACAGCAGGAGTGGATGAATCGGCCCTGGTCGCTGGAGATTACCCTGCCGCCGCTGGCCGGGATCGTGCTCAAACTGGCGCCACCTGAAGTGATCGAAGAAGTCGCTGAGGACGAGGAACCGGACTGACGGTGAGCGAATCGACATGAGCCAGACTGCAAATCCTCTGTGAGCACCGCCCCGCCCCCATGAAGCTGGAGATCCAGGGGGTATTCGACTGGCCGATCTGGAAGAAGGAGGTCTCGAAATTCGACTGGAGCTACGATCGGACCGAGACCTGCTACTTCCTGCGCGGCAAGGTCATCGTCACCCCGGAGGGCGGCGAACCTCAGGAGTTCGGCCGTGGCGATCTGGTCACCTTTCCGGCCGGCATGAAATGCACCTGGGAGATCCTCAAAGCGGTGGAGAAACACTACGCCTTTGAGTAGTCGTCCGGGTAGGGCGGGCGCCGTCCTGCCCCAGCGAACGGTCCATCTGCGACCAAGTCCAGCGTAGAACGTTCTCTGTTCAGTCTCGACTGCTGCAAAGCCTCTATCGGAGAGCCTCCATGTACGAGCAGACGATTTCCCATGCCCTCGGCCTGCACATGCATCAACCCCCGGGTAATCTGCAACTGTTGATCGAATCCAACCCCTGGGAGGCCGAGCAGATCATCCGCTGTTATGCACGGGTCCCCCGCTACGCCGACAAATACCAAGATGTCGGCCATCTGCATGTGGGTTTCTCCGGGATCCTGCTGGAGCAGTTGCTGGACCCGAAGATCGTCGATGCCTACCGGCACATCATCGACATTCCGGCCATGTTGGAGGAGCTATCGCGACAGCGCCAACGTGGAACTCATCGGCATGGGCTACTACCACCCCATCTTCCCCCTGATCCCCCAGCAGGACTGGGAGGACCAGTTGCTGCGCGGCAGAGCGATCATGCAGCAGGTATTCGGTCGGGCCCCCAAGGGTTTCTGGCCACCGGAGATGGCCTTCACCATGGAGATGATCCCGGCCCTGCTGCAGGCCGGTTACGAATATGTGGTGGTGGACAGCGTGCACGTGCAACCGCAGGACGGCACCCAGGATATCTACCAGCCCTATCAGGCCTGTCACGCAGGCCAGTGCATCACGGTGATTCCGCGCGACCGGGACCTTTCCAACGCCCAGGAGAGCGGCCTCGATCCGGGCTGGTTTGCCAACGAGATCCAGCAAAGGGTCTGGCATTCCCCCAGACCCCACGAACCCAGACTGGTCACCACCTGGTCGGATGGCGAGAATGGCGGCTGGTTCCGCCAGACCGACGAGAGCTCCGGCTTCTTCGGTTTCTTCTTCGCCCCCTACATGGAGCATGCCCGGCACGGCGAATACCCCTCCCGCACCGTGTCGCTGTCCGCCTACATCAGGCAGCATGCAGCGCCGCAACAGGCCCATGTGCAGACCGGCGCCTGGAACGTAGGCAGCACCTCGGGCTATGACTTCGCCCAGTGGGCCGGCAGCGAGTCTCAGCGCAAGGCGGTGGCAAAGGTGGTGCAGGTCAGCCAGCGCTATCACCGGCTCGTCCAGCCAGAAAATGCCCGACCAGGCCATCGACGAATTGCTGCAGCAGGCCCGCCGCATCCTGCTGGAGGCGAGACCAGCTGCTATCTGTTCTGGGGCGACAGTTGGATTCCCCATCTCTACGCACATACCCGGCAGGTCGAAAGGCTGCTGGACCAGGCGGAATCAGCCATCGCCGCCAGCCAGGCCAGACCTGCGGCAACGGTCAACATCGGCCGTTCAGAGGGAACCGGTTCCCCAGGCAAAATCGCTCGGTAAGACGCAACCGCACCCCCGCAAGCAAGGCCGAACCCCGACGCAAACCCAGGCTTCCACCCAGCCGCCGAATGAAACGGATGCAGCAGTCACCCCAAGCGATCCGAAACATCACACGCAAACCGCCATTGCGCAGCAGTAAAACAACGCCAAGCCAAAGGAAACCTGCGAAAAAGGCCAAAATCAACCGGAGAAAGAAACATAAAAAGTAGCTAAAACAAAGTGTTAACTTGACGCAGGACAGCTAGCTGTGGTTTGAATCTTTGTTATAATGTTTTTTCTGCAGGGCGCAGACGTCACACCCAACGCCCGAGCGGCGACTCCGAGCCACCGGCGGGGGCAATTCGGAGTCGAACATGCCAACCTGTGTATCCTGTCCGGCAAGGGGAGACACGCCAACGCCAAGGTTTCAATGCTTTCTCCGGATCCCGATAAAAACATGCCGACCAACGACTCCAACACCATCCGACAGCCTGCCCAGAGAGTCATTGCAAGCCATTGGAAAAGAACTGGAAAAGCACTTTCCTCGCAGCCTCGAGGAGACCGAACTGGTACTGATGGAGGTTTCGCCCCGGCGTCTGCACGCCTACTGGCACATCACCCCCTGGGATCTGGATGGCGTGCTGGCCAGGGCAAAACACACCCAGGCCAGACTGGTGATGCGCTTTCACGACCTCAGCGACGTCGCCGGCCTGCAACCCCCGCATAGCGGATTCGATCTGGAGCTGACGGGAACATCCGGCAGTCAGTACGTGGAGCTTTGGCAGGACGCCAAACGGTATGCGGCAGAACTGGGCCTGCGCACCGCCGACGGCAAACTGCTGGATCTGGCGAGATCCAACACGGTGGAGCTGCCCCGAGCCAGCCAATCCCCCTACTCGGGCAGCCGGGTCTTGACCCTCACCCCGCTTGTCGGAGGAACTTTGTCAACCCCCCATCGACATCAATCAAGGCAGCCCCGCCGCGGGCAAGCGCGACCGACCCTGGCTGGAAAATCCGGATCAGCCATCGACTTGACCCTGCTCGGTGACAGGCTGTCCCTGTATCCGGAGTTCCCCGACCCATTGCGCGATACGGCAACGATCCGGCGTCTGCCGCTACCCGTGTTTCCCAGGATTCAAGCCCTCGAGATCACCCCGAAAACGACTGAGCCTATGCCTGGCGAACCGCTTTCCTCCACGGAGTTGAACGGCCCTCTTGGTGCAGGACAGGCCCGACTGCTCAGCAAAGAATTCCCCCTGAGCCCGGTCCAGGCGCTGGCTTGGGTCGCATCGACAGGCTTCGCAACCGGGGTTGAAGCGCAGCCGATCCCGCAAGCCATCTGGTCCGCGCCCTCCTCGTCCCTTGCCCCCCTGGCCGGACGAACTGCCGGTCTATCGTCCGGCCAGCGCGCCGGCGCGCCCGCTCGCTGCGAACGCCACCTCATTCCCCGGTTCACCTCCGCAACCCGTTTCCAGTTTCGCGCCGGGGCTGCAGGAAGAGGCCGAACTGCACATGGAACTGCACATCCGCGGCCGTAAAAGGCCGGCCGGCCAGTTCGTACTGTTCGGCCAGCCGATCCCCACCAATGAGGACGGGAGCTTCTCGCTGACCCGCGTGCTGCCTGCCGAGACCCAGTCGCTGGTCGCGCAACTGCTCGCAGCCAGTCGAGAGGATTAGCATGCCCCGCGGTTACCTCGCGCTGCTGCTGCACGCCCATCTGCCCTATGTGCGGCATCCGGAGCACGCGGTGTTCCTGGAGGAAAACTGGCTGTTCGAGGCCATCACCGAGACCTATATCCCGCTGCTGCAGGCCTTCGAACGACTGCACGGGTCGGGTATCCCGTTTCGTCTGACCCTCTCCCTCTCCCCTACCCTGATCAGCATGCTGCAGGACGAACTGTTGCAGCAACGTTATCTGGCCCATCTGCAGAAGCAGATCCGAACTGGCCCAGCAGGAGAGCCGGCGCAAACATGCGGACCCGCGCACCCAGGCCCTGGCGGAGCACTATCTGCAGCTGTTCCAGGAGACCGATCAGCTCTACCGGGAGACCTATCGGGCCGATCTGATCAAGGCCTTCAGACGCTGCAGCAAAACGGCCGGCTGGAACTCATCACCACTGCCGCGACCCACGGTTTCCTGCCCCTGCTGCGTGTCGAACCGGCTGCCGTGCAGGCGCAACTGGCGGTGGCCGCCGCCACTTTTGAGGCGACCTTCGGACAGCCCGCCCCCGGCATCTGGCTGCCCGAGTGCGGCTACTATCCGGGCCTGGAAGAGGCCCTGGCGGAGCAGGGCTTCCGTTACTTCATGGTCGACAGCCACGGTCTGATGAACGCCAGCGAACGCCCCTGGCACGGGGTCGCCGCCCCCCTGGCCTGCCCCAATGGCGTGGCCGCCTTCGCCCGGGATCCGGAATCCTCGCGCCAGGTCTGGAGCGCCCAGGAGGGCTATCCGGGGGACAGTTGGTACCGGGAGTTCCACCGGGACCTGAGCATTCGACCGACCGGCGGAGGAACTGGTGGGTTTTCTGCTGCCCGACGGCTCGCCCGTCCAGACCGGTCTGAAATACTTCCGCGTCACCCACCAGGGCCAGTACAAACAGCCCTACGAACCCGCCCGCGCCAGGGAGCGGGTCGAGATCCACGCGCAGGACTTCCTCGACAAGCGCCAGGCCGCCCTGCGGGAATTCAGTCGGCGGATGGAGAAACCGCCGCTACTGCTGGCACCCTATGACGCGGAACTGTTCGGTCACTGGTGGTATGAGGGACCGCTGTGGCTGGAGCGCTCTGATCCGCAAGCTCCACCGACAGGACGAGATCGAACTGATCAGCCCGTTCGACTACCTGCAGCGCCACCCCAAGCTGCAGAGCGCCCAGCCCTCCGCTTCCAGTTGGGGCGAGCTGGGTTACAACGCCTACTGGCTGAACGCGCACAACGACTGGATCTATCCCCACCTGCATCGCAGCGCCCGGCGCATGCAGCAACTGGCCCGGCAACACGCCGGCGAGCCACCCGGCAGCCTCGACCTACCGCGCCCTGCAGCAGGCCGCGCGCTGTCTGTTGCTGGCCCAGGCATCGGACTGGCCCTTCATCCTGAAATCCGGCACCAGCACCGTCTATGCGGAGCAGCGGGTGCGCGAGCTGCTGGCCCGCTTCAATTATCTGGACAAAGGCATCAGCGGCGCCGGCATCGATCCCCAGCACCTGCAGGCCCTGGAGCAGCTGGACGCCGTCTTTCCCGATCTCGATTTCCACAGTTTCATCAATCAGGAGTGAGTCGACATGCATATCGTCATGATGAGCCCAGAATGCGCCCCGGTCGCCAAGGTCGGCGGTCTCGGCGATGTGGTGCATGGACTGTCCCGGGAACTGGCGCATGCGGGGCAACACCGTGGAACTCATCCTGCCGATGTACGACTGCCTGAAGCACGACCGGATCCAGGATCTGCGGCAGTTCGCCACGGATCTCTGGGTGCCCTACTACGACCAGTGGATCCACTGCGACGTGCATGCCGGCAGCGTCGATGACCTGAATTGTTTCTTCATCAAGCCCAACTCCCAGGAGCGCTTCTTCGACCGGGGCAAGTTCTACGGCGAGTCGGACGACCCCAACCGCTTCGCCTTCTTCTGCCGCGCCGCCCTGGAGTTCCTGCTCAAGCGCGGCAAGCAGCCGGACATCATCCACTGCCACGACTGGCAGACCGGCCTGGTGCCGGTGCTGCTGTACGAGACTCTACAGCCAGCTCGGCCTGAGCCATCCCCGGGTCTGCTACACCCTGCACAACGTGGGTCATCAGGGGGTGACCGGCGAACAGGTGCTGCGTCAGGTGGGGCTCGATCCGACGCGCCATGCTGATCCCGGACCGGCTGCTGGACCACACCCATGCGCAGGCGGTGAACCTGATGAAGGGCGGCATCGTGTATGCCAACTACGTCACCACCGTGTCGCCCCGCTACGCCGAGGAGATCCGTCACAGCGAGCTGGGCCAGGGCCTGCAGGAGACCCTCGAGCGGCACGGCGCCAAGGTCGGCGGGGTGCTCAACGGTATCGACTACGACGCCTGGAACCCCCAGACCGATCCCCATCTTGCCGCCAACTACAGCGCCGAGGATCTGAGCGGCAAGCTCGAGAACAAGAAGGCGCTGCGCCAGCGGCTGTTGCTGCAGGACGCGTTCAAGCCCATCGTGGCGGTGGTCAGCCGGCTGGACCGGCAGAAGGGGGCCGACCTGATCCGCCATGCGGCCTTCTACTCCCTGGCCAACCACGCCCAGTTCGTGCTGCTGGGCTCCGCCGCGGAGGAGGAGCTGAACGCCGCCTTTCTGGGCCTGAAACACTACTCTGAACGACAACCCGGACTGCCATCTGGAGATCGGCTACGACGAGGACCTGGCCCACAAGATCTACGCCGGCGCCGACATCCTGGTGATCCCCAGCGTCTACGAGCCCTGCGGCCTGACCCAGATGATCGCCATGCGCTACGGCACCGTGCCGGTGGTGCGCAACACCGGCGGTCTGGCGGATACCGTGTTCGACGCCAACTACTCCGAAGTGCCCTTCGAACAGCGCAACGGCTACGTGTTCAACGACCTCACCGCCGAAGGGCTGGAATCGGCCTTGAGCCGCGCCATCGGCCTCTGGTACCGCTATCCGGAATATTTCCGTCAGCTGCGCATCAACGGCATGCAGCGGGACCTCTCCTGGCGCCAGCCGGGTACTGACTACCTGAGCATCTTCGAGAGCATCAAGGCATAAGTCTCAGAAAATCAACCGATTTCCAATCCTACCACCAGAGGGTGGCTTACAATTTCCCTGCCCCGCGGGGGAGAGTCAGGTTGGAGGGTCTGGGGCAAGCCACAGCGGCAAATCGCATCACCCCCGCATCTGCCGCAAGGTCGACCAGGCCATCCAACCCAGCAGCAGGCTGGCCAGTACCAACACCCCCCACAGCAGCCAGCTTTTCCAATCCACTTGGACCTGCTGCGAAAGGGCCGCCTGGCCGCTGATCTCATAACGGGAGCCGAGCCGCACCGCCTCGCCGGTGAGATCGCGCAATTGCGTCTTGTTCAACTCGAGCAACAGGGCGTTATGGCTCACCGGCCCCACCTGGGTGCTGCCGAACACCAGGGTGAATGGCGGCGCACCGCGGGCCGCGAACAGCAGTTCATGGGGTGTCCAGCTCACCTCCAACTCGGGTGGCAAGGCGCCGAAACCGCCGCCGGAATCATCCACCTGCAGTTTCCAGTAACGCTCATTGGCATGCCCGGCCTGAGGGTCGTCTGCGCTAACGCTTCACCCTCGGTGGCCAGTTTGTAAATCACCCCGCTGCCTCTTTTGCTCCAGGGTCGCTGCTGGTCAGCGCGGGCATAGAGGGTGGCGCGCAGAAAGGTGTTCATCTCAGCCGGCAGCACATCCATCTGGGTCACCGGCAGAGGTCCGGGCAGTTCGAAGCGGTATTCCCCCGCTCTCTCACCCGCCTGGATAGACGGGTTGGCGAGCCGACTGGCTACCGCTCGTGTCTGCTGCCCGGCATATTCCACCCGGACGCCCTCGAGTTCGATCGGCGCGGAGCCCGGCGCGGGAGTCAGACGCAGATACTTCGTCTGGAGGTTATCCAGGGGGATGTCCTGCTTCAGCAACCGCTCGCCCGCAAAGTGCAGGTCGGCGATCACCGCGCTGCTATGTTGCAGGCGCCAGTGGTCCAGGTCATTGCTGGACTCCACCTGCATGCGCTGCACGAAGCCCTTGGTGTCCACCGGCCAATCCAGCAGCAGGCGTCTGGCGGGTAAGCGTATCTGGGGATCGAGTTGCAGGAGGTAGCCCCGCAGCACCTCATCATGCCGCGTGATCCGCTCGCGCGTGGTGATCGTCAGCCGCTCCTGTTGCCAGCGCTGCGGCGCCTGCTGCACGATGGCTTCGATATCGCTCTCCCGGGTGCCGTACAGGGGAAACACCTTGGCTTCCCGCACCCGAGTCTGCAACGTCTGCCGGGGCGACGGCAGTTCCAGATGCTGGGGCACCACCTCGCCCTGGCCGTTCAGCACCCGCAGGTCGCCCAGATCCGCCCGTGCCACGCCGCGTATAGACCTCCAGCGGCAGCGCCAGGCGATAGAAGGGTTTGCTATCCGTCAGTTCCAGTTCCAGACCCCAGGCGAAATCCTGCTTTTCAGGCACCAGCCGCTCGGCCCCAGCGGAACCGCCGCACAGGCACAGCAGCGCGAGCCATCCCCAGCCTTTCACGTTTCGTCCTCCTGCCGGTTCTTCCGTGGTGGCACCGGCGCAAAATAACCCACGATGAGCAACAGCAGTCCCACCCCGATGAAGGAGACGATGCGCGCCATGGTATCGGTATTCGACAGGTCCACCAGAAACAGCTTGACCACCACCAGACCCATCAACCCAGCGCCCATTTGCCAGACGAAACGCCGCTTGAGCCGGGAACCCAGCAACATGCCGCCGAGCCCCAGCAATGCCCAGAGCACGGAGATAGCGGTCTGGAACACCTGGGAATCGAACATGGCCTGCGGCTGAAAGGGCACCCCTTCCCAATGATGCACCGTGCGGGCCACCATGCCGTTCAGCCACAGGAACAGGCTCGCGCCGATCAGGGAAACATAGGGCGTCCAGCCGATCCCTTTCCGCACCAGCCAGTCCTGCGCATGCCGCCACCATTTACCGCAGACCAGCAGCGCGAACAAGATCGCGAGATCCAGGGGATTGAGGATCGGCAGATAGCGCAGCGGCCAGGGATCGCCGGGGCTGACCGCATTGAGCAGCAGACCCCAGCCGAACAGGTAAACGATGATCGGGGCCGGGATAAAGGTCGTGTACAGGTGCAAAAAACGCTGCACCGGCCAGCTCAACCGCTGACCGAAGACCAGTACGGCAGTCACCAGTGTCATGGGGATCACACCCCAGGCGATCGCCGGCCAGGTCGCCGCGCCAGCGATCAGTCGGTCGAGACGCCAGGCGACTTCGACGGTCAGCAGATAGACGATCAACCAGAATGCAACGGCATGCCAGAACCGTAACCAGGCCGCGGTAACCTCATCGTAACGCCGCAACAGCCCGTAATGGGCGGCGAGGGCCAGGGCCAGGCGACGGCCGACCAGCCGAGGAAAGGATGGGACTCGGTCAATCCCATGGCAAGCGCCACCAGCAACAGCAGGGGCAACAGGGCCAGGGCCGCAACACCGAGCCGGGGCCAGGGCAGCCGGGGCTTGAGCAACTCGCTCAGCGCCCCGGTCAATGCCAACAGGCCGAGTACCCAGGCCCACCGGGTTATCCCGGAACTGAAATCGCTGATCTCCCGGACGCAACCACCCAACCACCAGCCGAAGCCCCAGACAAAAAACAGGGTTGCCAGAATGCGCTCGAGCACGCTGCTGCGTTGTTTGACACGATCGAGATTAAAACTGCTGAACCAGCCGGCGCCGGCGATCAGCACGCTGCCCAGAAACAGACCGTTCAGCACCGGCAACGCCTCACCGGCCCGATAGGCATCGCCGAGGTAGAACAACCCGGCCGCCAGTTGCAGCACGCTACCGAACAGCCGCGGGGCGAGGCGCGACTGGCGGGTACCGACCCAGAGCATGGCGGCCCCTTCCAGGGACCAGAAGGCAGCCGTGACCTGACCCTCGAAGGCAAAGGGCACCGCCAAGGTGGCAAACACCACCCCGGTGGCGAGGAAGGTCTCCGCCAGCATGCGCAGTGGTCCTCCTCCATGCCTGAACAACAGGCCCGGCCAGGCTGATGTAGAAAGCGCCGAAGCCCAGGGCGCTGTAGGCCAGGCCGTACTCGAACCCTTGCACCAGAGAGGCCTGCAGGGCCGCCGTCACCAGGGGCACGCCGAAACACCAGGGAACCGTCCACCAGGCCCTTCAGATCGGGCGGCTGACGCAGCGCGAACAACACCGCAATCGCGACATACATGAGGAAAAAGGCCAACAGGAACGGCTCGGTGGAGGCGAAGAATGCCGCCTGGTAGTACTGCGCCCCCCACAAGGCGCCGATCGCGAAAGTAAATACGAAACCGAGCAGATTCAACACCCGCCAGGCCTTGAACCAGGCAATCCCCAGGATGCCACCATTGAGCAGTAGATAGTAGCTGAACAGGACCACGTGGCTGCCTGCGCCGGTGGAAGTCAGGATCGGCGCGAGAAACCCGCCGGCGGTGCCCAGCACGATAAGGACGCGGGAATCCTGCAACAACGCCAGCAGCGCGGTCAGGGCCACGAACAACAGCAGCAGGCCGAAGGCCAGGCCGGCCGGCAGGATGTTGTAGAGCCTGAGCGCGGCGAATACCGTCAAGTAGAGTACGCCGACCGCCCCGCCCTGCAGCACCAGGGCATATTGCGTCTGCTTATGGCGCAGACGCCAGCCGAGGGCCAGCATGGCGATGCCACCGAGCGCCACCCCGGTCAGTCTGAGCTCGATGGGAAACAGACCGACTTCCGCCGCATACTTGAGCAGAAAGGCCACGCCGAAAAACAGCACGATGACGCCGACCTTGGCGATCGGGTTGCCACGGGTGAAATAGCGCAGCAGCGAGTCGACAAGGCGGGCTCCCAGGCTCGGCGTTTGCGCCGGCCTGGGCCTGGACGGCCGCACCCGATCCGGCCTGGGCTTTGCCGCAGGCCGGCTGGGCATCTGGCCGAATTCCTTGTCGAAATCGACATCCAGATCCAACGGCTCGTCGTCGTCTGGCGCCGCGCGGGCGGCGACTCTGGGCTGTGTTGGGGGTGTAACCGGGGTGACGGGTTGCGCGACGGCTTCAGCCTGCGGCGCAGCAGTCGGTTGCGGACCAATCGGGGCGGAACTCAAATGCCGAAGCTGGCGCTCCAACTCTGCCAACCTCCGTTTGACCTCGGCCAGGGAACCCAGTAGATAGACGGCGACCGCAGCGAACAGCCCCGCCAGGATCCCCTCTAACCCAGCGGCCAGCAGGCCCGCCATGATGGCGAGGATTAACACAATACCCATCAGATAAGGTCCTGTTTACGAATTGAATTGAATAGTGCGTCAGCGGCCAGGAGCAAAACATACTTTAACCTCATCAGCAGGCTAGGTCTTGCCCCCAGAGGGGACCGCTAACATTTTTCCTATGGGCTGAGGCACCATGCCCAACAACGATCGTCTGGCAAACGAGACGGTCAGGTGGAAAGACCCCGGCTAACGAAGCAAGGCCCGGCTGGGCAGGAGCAACCCATGGACGCACGCAGGCAACGGATCTTTCCTACCTTTTTTGCGGACATGACCCGCTCCTGCCCAGCCGGTCATTCGTGCCGAGCGTGAGGATCACCGATTTTCGCGCACGAACCTCAGTAACACCCGTACCAGAGGGGTAGATTGCAATACAAAAGCTTCGTTCAATACTTGCTCCGCCTGCTCCATCTCGCCTCCAGCAATCCGCAGGACAGCGTCTTTTTCGAGGAACCGCACCCGTTGCTCTATCTTCATTGGCAGAGACAAATCGCTTCCGCAGCGCGGGCAGAGCCATTGTCCATGCAGCCGCGCACGGCAGATGGGGCAGCGCTCCATTCAGGATTCCAAATAGAAGATCAGGTCGGTGAGCTGTTCCGAGGCATTCTGCATGGCCGGTGAATCATGCGAATTCATGGCGTCCGTCAAGCCTTCGACCAAGTCCACGAGATCCTCCCGGTCGTCATCGCTGACGCCTTCCATGAGGCGTTCCGCCTTTTCGATCAGGGCCCGGGCCTGGGTGAACTCCCGCTTCTGCAGGCGGTTATCTTCGACCTCGACTTCACCTTCAAACAGTTGGCTGATACGCGCCTTGGCCTGCTCCATCTGTTCTTCCTCGAAACGTGCGATCGCATTGTCGATGGTGATACTCTTCTCCAGACCGGTTTCCTTCTCTCGCGCGGTGACATGCAGGATGCCATTGAGGTCTAGGGAAAAGCGGGTAATGATGGGATTGCCCTGGGCGACGTCACTCAGACCCTCGATCAGAAAACGCCCGATCTCAGTATTGTTGAGTGCATCGGGATCCTCCCCCTGGTAGACCATGACCTCGACTGTGGTCTGGCCATCGAAGGCCGTGTAGAAGACCTCGCTCTTGGAGATCGGGATAACACTGTTCTTGCGAATCAGGGGGACATATTGATAGGGATAAAACTCCCCTTTCAACTCTCCCAAGGCGCTGGTGCCGAAGGTATAGGGCGTAATATCCACCAGCACGCTGGAGACAGGCCCGCCTGCGATCACCGCCCCCTGGATCGCCGCACCGGCAGCCACACACAGCTCCGGGTCCACATCACTGCGTGGCTGCAGACCCAGTTCATTCTCGAGATGCCGGACGATCAACGGAGTCCGGGTGGCCCCACCCACCAGGAGAATCTCATCCAGTTGTGCGACACTGACACCTGCGCCTTCCAGTGCAATATGTACGGCTGCCAAGGTCTCTTCGATGAAGGGATGGATCATCGCTTCGTAGTCGTCCCGGGACAGTTCCATGGACAAGTGGACCGGCGCCCCGTTTTGCTCCAATAGATACTCCTCCTGCAGCATGGCGAAGGGATGGTCCGACAGGCTTATCTTGGCGGACTCTGCAGCGCGTAGGATACGGGCCATGGCCTGTCTCGAATCGGCAGGATCCAGACCCTGTACCTGCTTCAGATGGGCCAGGACATGCTCGACGATCTTCTGATCGAAGTCGTCACCACCCAGGTGATTGTTGCCGTGACTGGCCAACACCTCGACCACGCCATTTTCCAGCCGCACCACGGACACATCGAAGGTGCCGCCGCCGAAATCATAGACCAGGATCTGTTTCCTCGTCTTGACGCCGCTTTCATAGGCCAGAGCAGCCGCCGTCGGCTCGTTGATGATGCGCGCCACCTCCAGACCGGCAATCTCCCCCGCATCCCGGGTGGCCTGGCGCTGGGCATCGGAAAAATAGGCCGGAACCGTAATGACCGCCTTGCGCACCTCCACGCCCAGATAAGACTCGGCCACCCGCTTCAAC
Source organism: uncultured Gammaproteobacteria bacterium (assembly GCA_963716875.1). Taxonomy (GTDB): domain Bacteria; phylum Pseudomonadota; class Gammaproteobacteria; order Chromatiales; family Chromatiaceae; genus JASJBU01. The sequence continues at coordinate 65,992 of CAVQUR010000004.1, read as the reverse complement.
CGTTTGAGGATCAGCGCGGAGATCTCCTGAGGCGTGTATTCCTGCCCCCCCAGGTTGACCTTGAGATCACTGCCCATGTGTCGCTTGATGGAGCGGACCGACCGCTCCGGGTAGAGGGCATATTGATTCCAGGCGGCTTCACCCACCAACAAAGAGCCGTCATCCGCCAAACCGACCACCGAAGGGAGTAGCCTGGAGCCATCCGTGACTTCCAGCACCTGCACCCGGCCCTCACGGACCACAGCAACCTCGGAATTGGTGGTCCCCAGATCGATTCCAATGATGATCTCGTTCATGATTCGGACACCTTCTTGTTCACTACGACCTCGGCCAGACGCAAGACCTGGTTGGCGCGCAGGAATCCCTTGCGAACCTCGGCCAGCACCCTCCCGTCATCCATGTCATCCCTCTGTTCTGTACCACAGACCCGCATGGTATGAGGATCCAGGCGCTTCCCCATGGGCTGGATCGGCCTGACCTGATAACGGGCCAGCAGGCCATCCAGGCGACGCTGTGTGATCTCCAGTCCTGCGCCGACACCCCGGATCAAACGTCCCTGCCTATCGCTCAGGCGTTCCAGCATGCCCGGCCGATAGTTCTGCAGACTCTGCATGGCAGCCTCGATCCGGTCACGCAGTTCCACTAGTTCCAGCAGCAGCGGCCGCTCCGCCGACAGCCGAAGCTCACCATCCTGCTGGCGCTGCCGGGCCAGTTCATGATTGAACTGGAGGTTGGTCTCGCGCAGACCATCGATCAGTTCCTGGGAGTGATCCAAGGCCTGTTTGACCTGCCGGGACTCCAGTCTGACCTCATTTTTTAACGCAGCCAATTCGGTAAACAGGGTGAACAGATCGATCGCCTCGGACGCCTCCTGCAGTGCTCCGTCCTCCAGTGTGGCTGTGTCGAGATATTGTCGAAACTGCCCGACCAGCTGTTCCTTTAGAGTCGGATCCATCATTTCTTAGCCAGCCCGGAGCCAGTTCGGAGCAGTTCACGAAACAGATCGACCGCGGGACGCCGCGGCTGACTGTCCTGCACCAGCCGCTGCAGCAGATCGGCTGGAGTCGGCAGATCGGTATCGAATAAGTGATATTCCAGACGCAACTTTTGTGTCTTGATCGACTCATAGGCGCTGCGGATGGCCTGGAAGGCCTGTGGATCCCGTTCTGCGGGACAGTCACGGACTGCGGCCAGGTAGGCCTGGTGAATGATTTCATCGGTCGCATCCCGGGCGACGCGGAGGATCAAATAAGGATCTTGCATTAGAATAGATCGAACTGTTCCGGGTCTTCTTCTGGTGTCTTCTTGCGCGGCCGTTTACGGGCCTTCGGCTGCGGGAGATTAGTCAGCATATCATCCATATCGATCGAATCGAAATTCCCCAAGAGGATTCCCTGCAACAGGCGGCGGGTACCTTCCGGCCCCAGTTCCCGCTTCATCTCCTCGACCTCCGGTGGGCCTTTGCTTCGCATCAGGATGTCGATAACCTGTTCCAGGTCCGCTCCAGCAGGCAGGCTCTGGGTGCTTTTTTCGAAGCCAAAGGGGTCGAATGACGCATCATCCGGCTCTATGAAAGGCAGCCCCGCATCCAGCAATTCGCCAATCCGGTGGACTGTGCGCATATCGCCTTCCGCGCGTGCGCGCTGGAAGGCGGTCTCCAGCTGTTGGCGTTCTCGTGCAGACAGATCAATGAAAAAATCCTGGTCGGCGTCGATCTGATGAAAAACGAACACCGGCGTATCAGGCCAGCGTTTCACAGCGGCCCGGGCGTAACGGGTGCGGAGATCCTGCAGTTCCAGGCGCAACCAGGTCTCGCACAGGCGTTCCATCTCCGGTTGGGAAAAGTCGAGTTTGGCGGCGCTGCGCAGGGGCACTTGCAGAAACTCCAACACCTCGACAACCATCTCCTCATTCTCTTCGGCTTCACCGAGGGCCTTGATCAGCACCAAGACCTGTTCCCGGCTCACCTGCCGCGGGGGTTTTGGCAGCTGTGCCTGTTTCAGAACAGCGTCCATGGGACGTTGTATCCGCCCCGCTTCCATGAGCAGTTGAAAGCGTCCCACCAACCCGCCACCCGTGCGTTCGAAGCCGGACAAAAAGCACCGATGCGCCTCCTCTCGATTACCGTCACCCAATTCGAGCATGGCCTGCACCAGGTCGATGCGGCCCAAGGCTTCTTCCGTACGGGCCCAATTTTGTGCCTCTTCAAGTTCCTTGCGGGCCAGCGTGGCCTTTTTCTGCTGGATCTGTTTGCGTGCATGGGCAAGGTGAGAGTTCAATAGAATATCTCGCACCCTGGGGTTGATAGGATCGAGCTCCAGGGTGCGGCGGGCATAGCGGGCGGCCTTCTTGTAGGCACTGCCTGTGAGCGCGGTCTCCACCGCCTCCGTCAAGACCTCGGTATCCTCCGGATAGCGGGAGAGGGCCTGATCCAGCAGGCGGCGGGCCTCTTTCAGTTTGTGTTCTTGCCGATACAGACGAATCAACTCCAGATAAGCGGGCCGGTCGTCCGGATCACATCTCAGGGCATGCTCCAAGGCACCCAACACCGATTGATTGGCCGGTTCGCTGCACAACCATTGCCGAGCCATGCGACGCAGAATCAATGCCTCGGTCAAAGCATGCTTCGGGTCCGGACGTCGTCCCGACTGCTCGAGCAGCAAACAGGCATCGTACCAGGCGTTGAAGATCTCATGCGGACGCTCATCCTCCTCCAGCCGCAAGGCCGCGACACGCCGATGATCGAAGCGGGACTGTTTTCCCAGCGCCTTGGTGATGACAGCCTCCCCCCGCGGATAATGCACCAGGCATCGTAATGCGCTCTCCTGCACATACTCGTCTCCCAGGACTTCCTTGTTGCGCAGGAGAAAACTCAACAACTTGTCTGCGGAAGGATGATCCCCCAACTGTTGCAGTTCCTGCACAAGTCTGAGCTGCTCGGCTGACCACCCCTTCAAGGCAGCGGCAAAGCGGCGTTCCGCCTTACCCATCCTCTGGTAAGCGCCTAAAAATCCCGCGTCTGGTGATTGGCTGGCCTTGATCGTGCTAGATAAGACGTGAAAAGGCGATCCCGCATCGACACGGTCCAACAGGCCTGCAGCACTAGACGGATCACTCTGCAACAGGGAGAGAGCCTTTAAAATCTGCCGGAAGTCCCGGAAAGGTGAGCGGAAAGGAATCGCCTTTAACTGCCGCTCCAATGCCACATCCTCACCACTGCAGTAGGCCTGCAGAGCCGCCTGGACCGCGGGAAAATCACAGTGCAAGGGGTCATCTTCAGGGAACAGGTTCAAAAAGGCTTCCTCCCCAGCCAACACCTGAACTGCGCAGAGTCGGCGCAGCCAGGGCAGATGCCCATGTTCTTCGATCTGCCGGCGCTGTTGCCGAATCAGCTGCAGCGCGGCTTCGGTTTGACCGGTCTGCAGCAATAGTTCAAGATAGACGGGTTCGGCGAGAAATCGATGACAGTTCTCGGCACGATTGCGCCAGATGACCGCAGCCTCCTTGAACATGCCCTTGTCCGCCAACCCCTGTGCACGTCCCGCATAGGCCTCGGCCAGTGGTTCCAGCCACTCCGGCCGCTCCTCCTGCTGCAGCAACCGCTTGAAGTCGCTGATCGCCTCCCGATACCTTCCGGCCTGCAGGTGCTTCCTGCCCTGTGCTTCCAGCGCTTCCAGAGAAAGACTAACCGACGAATGGACACCAGCCGCCCGAGATTTGCGGTTCTTCTTGCGTTTTCTGGTCATTGAGATGTTTGAAATAAGGCCGTTCTTCGGCAGGTTAAGAAGGAAGCATAAATAATTAAGTTTGGGATAAAGCTCAGTTGCAACCTTCTTCCCCCTGGAGAGGGTGCTGTAAAAGCCCTTCGTGGGTTAGGCTGAGGCACGAAGCCCAACGACAACTCTCTGATTACCGGTTATGTTGGGCTTCGTGCCTCAGCGCCAACCTACACAAAACTACCTTTTAGCGACACCCTACTGGAGGGGGGAAGAGATTGCTGTGTGACCTCGCGCCAATCCATCCTACTGACCTTTGTAACCAATCATTTTAAACTTCTTATACAGCAGGTTAGCGCACTCTATCAAGGTCTAATGAAGATCATTATCGTATGTGATTATCGCATTGTACTGGCACAATTCAGTTGTGCAAGAGGTTCCTTGAACCTGTGACTCGTCCTCTCATGCGATGTTAATTTTCCTCATCAACACCACCGACGGCTGATGCCCGTCAGTTTGTTTCGATCCGTTTGCTTATACACCGGGAGCAACCCAAGAAACAGTTGCCGAGGCAACCAAGCCGACGATCCGGGTGGAGTCAGCCTATCTTCGCGGGTATGGCCCGCTCCTACACAGGTCCGTGGTGTATGTCGGCCGCGAGAATCGATCCCTGGCTCAGGGTGAAGGTAGATTTCGCTCTTTTGTGACATCCCCGCAGCCATTCGTCAATGGCTGGTTTAAAATAGCGCCATTCTTACCCTAGCGAAGGTTAGCCATGAACAGAGTCATTAAGGTATTTGGCCTTTTCTTTTCGATCAGTCTGCTGACCGGTTGTGTCAGCATGGAGAGTCGCACCGAAAACGTGCCGCTGGTGCGGGCGGAGTCCCAGAAGGCGGTCTCCGGCCTGCAGGCCCGCGGCAGCGGCGAGGTGCTGCTGGTGGTGACCTTTTCGGGCGGCGGCAGCCGGGCGGCGGCGCTGGCCTACGGTGTGTTGGAGGGGCTGCGGGACACACCCCTGCGAACCTCGGCAAACCATCGCTCCCTGCTGGACGAGATCGACATGATCTCTGCCGTTTCCGGGGGCAGTATCACCGCAGCCTATTTCGGTCTGTTCGGCGATCGGTTGTTCAGCGACTTTCGGCAGGCTTTCCTGCAGCGTAACGTAAGCGCGGAGCTGAAGGACACCTTTCTGACGGCCGGCACCCTGGCCCGGATCAGCTCGGAGACCTTCGGCACCGGCGACGTGCTGGACGAATATTTCCGCCAGCAGCTGTTCGGTTCGGCCACCCTCGATCAACTGCTCGACGCGGACGGTCCGTTTGTGCAGATCAACGCCACCGACCTGTTCAAGGGGGGACAGTTCGGTTTTACCGAGGATCAGTTCGCGCTGATCTGTTCGGACACCCAGCAATTCCCGGTGTCCCGGGCGGTGGCGGCCTCCAGCGCGGTGCCGCTGATCTTCACGCCGATCACCCTGACCAACCATGCCGGCAGATGTGACTACAGCCCGCCCGAATGGCTGCAAAAGGGCCTGCAGGAAAAGGGTACCCACAACCGCCGCTACCGTATTGCCAGCAACATGAACGCGTATCTACAGCGTCAGTTACATCCCTACATCCATCTGGTGGACGGGGGTCTGGCGGACAATCTCGGCCTGCGCGCGGTGATGGATTACATCGTCATCGAAGGCGGGCTGTGGAATACCCTGCAAAGGTTCAATATGGCCGATGCTCAGAACATCCTGCTGATCTCGGTGGACGCCTCCGCCCTGTTGCCCTCCCAGTGGGAGCAGTCGGCCAACGAACCCCCCACCGCGGCAATCCTGGATGCAGCCACCACCACACCCTTGGTCAACAACAACTTCGAGACCCTGGAGTATCTGCACGACAACCTGGCAAACTGGCGCACTGAACTGGAGCGGCATAAATGCCGGGGCATGGGTCAGTGCAATACACCGGAGATCTACCACATCGGACTCCACCTGGAAGACGTGGCCAGCACGACTTTGCGCAACCGGCTCACCTCGGTACCCACCGACTTCGCCCTGGAACCTAAGGTGGTCGGGGAACTGATCAATGCCGGTCACGAACTGCTGTTCAACAACCTGGAGTTTCAGCGCTGGCGGCAGAACTCAGCTGTCGGCGAGCAGAACCGCATGCCGGCCGACCCATTCGATGCAAACAGGGCTCAATGACGTTAAGATGCCTGACCAGATCAACCCCTTGGCATTGCCCGATGACCCGATCCACCCGGCAAACAGACCCACCACAGCACGGCAACGACCCGGCCGGGCAGGGCGAGCATACGCCCATGATGCACAGGTGTTTCTTCCTTGTTTTACAAGGATTTTTTAATATCAGAAGCACAAAAGCTACACTAAAAGTTACAGTTTTTCAGCCCCTTGCTTCATAGTGTGTGTTTTTGTTGTAACCTATTGTTTTATTTAACTTAATTCTTAGCGCCCATTACCCATTACTCCTGCCGCAAAGGTGTTAACACATTGTTTAACAAACACATTTTTAAATAACGCAACATAAAAGCTACACTAAACGGCCAGTGACCTTGCTTCCAGTGGCGGCCGCCGCCTCTTACAAACCGTAATCAGCTTTGCGTTGGTACCAAATACGGACTATATTTGGTACGTTCTGGAATCAGAGACACGGTGAACACATTATGAAACTCAGCGAATCGGTCAAACCCATCAGCTACCTCAAGAGTCATACGGCCGAGGCCTTACGAGACGTCAGCGAGGGCCAGCGGACCATAGTGATCACCCAACACGGTGAGGCCAAAGCGGTTCTCCAGGACATCGCCAGTTACGAACAAACCCAGGAATCGCTGGCGCTGCTCAAGATGCTGGCCCAGAGCTCCAAGTGCATTCGAGAGGGGCGCAGCAAGCCCGTCAAAACGGCCTTCGCGGATATCCGCAAACGCATCAAGGAAAGCACCGGGTGACACGCCATCGCGTCCGGGTTTCAGAAGAAGCGGAACAGGACCTGATCGACATCTACCGTTACGTTGCAATCCATGACTCGGTGGAGAAGGCAGCGTACGTGTTGGAGCAACTGGAACCGCTCTGTTCGAGCCTTGCCGAACTGCCCATGCGAGGCCATATCCCGCCCGAACTGGATCGGATCGGCGTGACGAATTACCGGGAGGTTCACTTCAAGCCGTATCGTGTCATCTACGAGGTCATCGGGCAGGACGTCTTTGTTCATTGCGTCCTGGATGGGCGACGAGACATGCAGTCGTTACTTGAGCGGCGCCTGGTTCGGTAGGAGCTACCCACACTTCCGCGTTCGCGCAGTAGGTTTGCCGGTCTCATATTACTGTTTTATTTCGTGAGACTCGATGACACAACCGCTTCCTTCCTCCGGTCGACGACTCAGCAGGCGAATATCTCCTCGACACAATAAGCGAACCATGGTACAACGCGATTAGCGAAATATATCACAGCTTAATTAGCGAATACTATTCCAAAAGACCATGGCAAAACCCTCTGAAAAACTGGCCGAATCCCTGGAGGCGCTCCACGAACTGCAAGCACACGGCACAGTCGCCATACGCTCTGCCGACCTGTCGCGGACCCATCGAGAGCGCCTGCTCCGCAATGGCTTTCTGCAAGAAGTAATCAAGGGCTGGTATGTCCCTACACGCCCGGACGAGACAGCCGGCGAAAGCACCGCCTGGTATGCCGCTTTCTGGCCATTCTGCGCTGCCTATCTCCAGCACCTCAAGGGTAACGACTGGTGCCTGTCGCCGGAACAATCCCTGTCACTCCATGCCGAGAACTGGACCGTCCCGCGCCAGTTACTGGTCCGGGCCATCAAGGCGCGCAATAACATCACGGCCTTGCCACACAACACATCGCTGTTGGATATCCGGGCCGCACTACCGGACAGCAAGGATATCGTGGAAAAAAACGGCCTGCGTCTGTTTTCGCTCCCAGCGGCGCTGATCGCCTGCGCGCCGGGCTATTTTCAGCAAAACCCCACCGATATGCGCGCCGCCCTGTCGATGGTGCGCGATGCCTCCGAAGTGCTGGACCGGCTGCTGGAAGGCGGGCACAGCACCATCGCCGGGCGGCTTGCAGGCGCGTTCCGCAATATCGGCCGTGAGCGGATCGCTGACGACATCATCAATACCATGCGCGCGGCCGGATACGACGTGCGCGAGAATGATCCCTTCGAGACACAGATTCCGGTGATCCTGCCGGCAAGGGAACAGTCCCCCTATGTCAATCGCATTCGCCTGATGTGGCAGGAAATGCGGGAACAGATCATCGAGCGCTTTCCCAAAGCGCCCGGCCAGCCCAAGGACATCAAGGCCTATCTCAAACACGTCGAAGATGTTTACGTCTCAGACGCCTATCATTCCTTGTCTATTGAAGGCTATCGTGTCAGCCCTGAACTGATCGAGCGCGTACGCAGTGGTAACTGGAATCCGGACGAAGACGAGAATGACAGGGAACATCGTAATGCGCTTGCCGCCCGCGGCTACTGGCAGGCCTATCAAGCCGTGCGGGAAAGTGTTGGTAAAATCTTGCAAGGTAACAATCCCGGCACCGTCGTTGATGACGATCACCGGATATGGTATCGGGAAATGTTTGCACCGGGCGTAACAGCGGGATTGCTACGCGCCGCCGATCTCGCCGGTTATCGCAACGGGCCCGTTTATATTCGTCGGTCAATGCATGTACCGCCCAGTTGTGAAGCTGTGCGCGATGCCATGCCTGCTTTTTTTGACCTGCTGCGCGACGAAACAGATCCGTCCGTTCGTGTCGTACTCGGGCATTTTATCTTCGTGTACATCCATCCCTATATGGACGGCAACGGCCGCATAGGGCGATTTCTAATGAACGTGATGTTGGCCAGTGGAGGCTATCCCTGGACCGTTGTTCCCTTGCAACGGCGGGATGCCTACATGGATGCATTGGAACAAGCCAGCGTAAATCACAACATCGTGCCCTTCACGGATTTTCTGGCTCGTCTTGTCAAAGATGGATTGAAGGGAAAGGCCGCTCCCAAATTTCCGATTTCACGATAATCTTCCTGTAAAGAAGCTATATAGCTCTGTTTATTAACCGTTAATTATCTACAAGTTACGTCGACACCCATTGCGCAAAGGAATCTGCAAGCGCGTCTCTGACTGTTCCAATGCCAAGCTCATCCCGCGTATTTTGTTCACGGAACAGATCAACGACATCGAGCGCTTTTCGACGGTCGCTTTCTGAATGATCTAGCCAGGCAAATGTTGACGACATTGATTACTAGCTCTTTTTAACAATCAGTCTTGTCACAAATTATGTACTTGCACCGCACCTTGCAATTGCTTTGACTGCTCGACAACCTGTGAATGATGGGTAAACAGGATAACTTGCGTCTTTTCGGCTAATTCAGCCAAAGCATTCAATGCAGCTTGTGAGCGCGCATCATCAAAGTCCACCAATACGTCGTCCACAATAAAAGGCATGGGCTCTGCACTTTCCATGTATTTTTCGAGAGAGGCCAGACGCAACGCCAGGTAGAGCTGATCCCGCGTTCCTGAACTCATCCCTTCCACATACACCCGCACTCCACCTGGGCGAATTCCGGCAAGAACGGGCTCATCCTTGTCGTTAAAGTCGGTAATCAGCCCTTCGAATGACCCAAGTGTCAGTGCCGAAAAATGCTCGCTGGCGCGCTTGACCAGAGGTCCCTGGTTTTCTCTCGCGATATCGCTCAATCTGATCGCGCAAAATCTTACCGGCCAATTTCATATGCACGTAGCGCTCGGCATCTGATCGGATGGTCGCAAGTATGCCGTGGGCCTGATCAGCGAGCAGTGCAGCGTGATCACTGCCATCCATAAGCTCCAGTTCTTTTTCTTCGCGCCCTTTCGTTTCCGCCAGTTCTGTCCGCCTGGGTTCGAGCTCATCCTCGATCTTGTTGTTCAACTCTGTGATTCGCCCGGACAGGCTATCCGGATCAACACCCTCCACCTGCGCCTCCAGCTCCGCAATGGTGACGCCTTCACCTGCTTCCAGGATCTCTTTCTCAATCGAAGCGATTGCCTCCTTGATACGAAGATAATCAGCCGAGCGGCGTTCCGCTGCTTCAAGTTGATCAACGCCGCCACATTTTGCTTCTACACATAACGCATCTAGCCGATCCGTCATGGTCTGGATGGACGCCTTCGAATCCTGTATCTCCTGCGTCGCCTGTTCGATCTGTTCTTCAATCTGTTGCCGTTTTGTCTGTCTTGATCGGTTTTCCGATAACAGTGAATTGAGACGTACGACGGCATCATCTGCCGGCAAACCCACCAGTTCCGGAGCAATCGTGGCGACCATGGTCTCCACCTGGTCACCGAACGCCGCTGCGTCTTCGTCGATCGCATTGATCCGTATTCGCAGTTTCTCGGCTTCGCCCTGTTTCAAGAACAATGATCTGAGGTGTTCAATGAAATCATCAACTTCCGATGGTGAGCTCTCGGCTCGTAGTCCAAGGCTCTGCATCAGGTCACCCCACTGCGCCTTCCATGCCTCAAGCGCCTCAGTTGCCAATCGATGCTCTTCGCTCAACGATTCAACATCGGCTTCCCGGTCATTGACCTCCTTACTCAGCAATTCGTATTTGCGTTTGGATTCATCGAGCTCTCTTGCTAACGCTTCGCATTCCAAAAGTACAGTCCTCAATGTCCTCCGATGTGGAACCCGCTCTTCCCAGCCCAGCCAGCTGGTCATTAAGCCGTTGGATATGCGTGGTACGATTCTGCTCCAGCTCGCTCACTTTCTGGCGGAGCAGATTGAGCTGTCCCACCTGATCACGAAGTTGCTCAAACTCATCCAGCCAGGCCCGCATCTCTCGTGGACTAAGCGGGTCAATCTGACAATGGGTCCACAATGCCTGCCAATCCGTATCAAGTTGAACTTTTTCAGCACCTGTTGCTTCAAGCTCCTGATCAATCTGTTGTCCCTGCTGTTGCCCGCTCTCCTGCTTGGACTGAAGGTTTGCCAACGTATGGACTCGATCTGCTTCACGACGCAAACGGTCAGACACTTCATCGGCGCCAGCAAGTCGGGTTTCGAAGACATCCGGCAATGTATCTTCACCCTGGTATTCACTTGCCTCGGCTGACACATCCTCACCATCTACCCACTGCCGGCGCAGCAACTGCCAGACTGCATCACGTTCGGATCTGGCGTTGGTGAGGACAGATTCTGTGGGCACCTCACCGACTCGTTCGATCTCATCGAGTCTCTGCGAGGTATCCTGTAAGGCGTCGAAGAGCTCCTCTTTTTTCTCTTCAATCCGCTGAATGCGTTTCGAGAGCTCGTCATATTTCTCTTCAAATTGTCGGATACTTTCGCGGCTGGGTAATCTCAAACCGGATACTTTTTCCAGATCGCCTTCCCATAGCGTGAGTCGCGCTAGATTCCCAGTACACTGGACCTGAAGGCTGGCGAGTTGACTCTGAGCGGACTGAATCGAAGAGTCCAATTCCCCCTGTTTCCTGGCGGCAGCAATAGCCCGGTGCAAAGCGTCTGTGTCGCCCGATTCGGTGATCTCATCGCGTTCATTACGGGCGGCTTTCAGTCGCTTTTCTGTCTCCTGCAAACTGGCTCCTGCCTGCTCTACTCGAGCATTGAGCACAGCATTTTTGCCACCCAATTCAGCAATGGCCTGTCGCCTTGCCAATACGGGTCGTAATTCCTCAATATCCGTCAATTCGAGATCAGGGCGAATTTCTTTGAGGATAGAGTCAGCATCTGTCAATAACTGCCGGGCTTCCGCTTCGAGATGCGGTCGGTCTTGCAGTGCTTTTCGATGTCCGCCCAGGCGAGCATGGAGATCTTCAATGATCTCTGCTTGCTCCAGCAATCCCTGGTTTGTTGATAATTCTTCGAGCTGTTTCTGCAAACCTTCGAGACGAGGGGTAGCCTTACCAAGAATGGCCTGAGCGGTCTCCAACGCATTCACCGCTTTCCGACGACGGTCAGTAAAATCATCCGGCAGGACGACAACTGGTTTATCTGAATTGGCACCCAACAATTCCAGTTCCTGCAAAAGCTCACGACGCCGAGCCAATTTCGGTAAAACACGCTGAATACGTTGTAAACGATTTACCTCAATCCGGTTGTCCGCCAGTTCGGATTGAACAGCTTCAAGTTCCTTGGTTGTACGTCCCAAGGCACGCCTATGCTCCTCCCACTCTCTGGATGAAAGTGAACTTTGTCTAATCTCACTTCTGAGATCTGTATGTGCTACGGATGGCTGAGTTGATTACTGGTTTTGAACCTGCCGGGAGAAAAAGCCGCTTGGTCTCTGCATCAAGCTCGCCAAGGACAGCATGGAACGCATGGCTGCCAAGCGCCGCAGAGAAAAGCGCCTGCCCGACCTCGCCCTTCTGCTCCAGTATTTCCTGCCCGCCCTGCACCAATGCCTGGTGATCAATTCCAAAAAGAGTTTCGAAGAGTTCCGAAGTCACACCGCTGAAGAAACGGTGCCAATACCTGTTCATCCAGCACCTCATCATCCGGAGTCAATAGCGTATTTTTCCGGCCTTTGCGCCGAACAAATCCGAGCTCATGCCCATCACTTGTCAGTAAGATTCCGTGGATACGGAGTTTGTCATTGGCATGAATAAAATTGTCGCGCAGTTCGTTCGTCAATCCCATAAAGCAAGGCTTTCAGACCTCGCAGGGCCGAACTTTTCCCAGCTTCATTGGGGCCGTAGACGATATGGAGCCCTGCTCCATCAAAAGCCAATACCCTCTCGGTAAACGGACCGAATGCAGCAAGATTTAATTCAATTATTTTCATGCCGATTCCATCCTGGCTTCATACTCCCTTCTCCGTGGACAACAAGCGGCTGACTAGAAGCTCTTTGATATCCTCCAGTGTCTCTTTTAGCACCTCCGGATTGGTAGGGTCATAGGGTTCATCGCCACCCAGCAGTTCTGCGGGGAGTTTCTGACGAAGTGCTGATATCTCATCGGCGAGTTCTTCCAATGCCGAACCATCCAGTTCCATGTCGCGGATAGCACGCAGCAGGCCGCTTAGTGCATCGTCACGCTCAAGCACCTCATCAACAGAGACAGATGGCCTAGTCTTGATGGAAATCTTCTCCAGCCAAATACCTGCGCCACCTAGCCCCGTCGCCAGGGCACGGTACTCCTGGATCCAGCGCTCACGGTCAGCATGCAATGTCGAATGCACAGTGCAAGCCCCTTTCAATACCAGGCGCACGGCAACCGGCCTTCCTTCGGCGCTATCTAATGCGGATTGCAGCCCCTCGTGTACTTGCTCATAGATGTCATCAACTGACTCGCTGGCAGAAACGTCTAGTTCACAGAGAGACCAGCGCATCACATCAAGGTCACGATGTTCAACCTCCTCGACCTCTCCGTTTTCGACAGTAACCAAGGTACAACCTTTAGGCCCTGATTCACGGATGTGTCGCCCCTGGATATTCCCCGGAAACACAATCCATGGGTCCTGACTTACCTCTTCACGGTTATGGACATGACCCAGAGCCCAGTACTGATATCCTTTGGACCGTAACCCATCAACAGTGCATGGCGCGTAGGGCTCATGACCTGGCTTGCCGTCCAGGCAGGTGTGCAGCAGGCCGATGTTAAAGAGCTGAGGGTCGCCCTGGGGGTAGGCCTGAGACAAGTCGTCTGTTACGGCCCGTGTAGCGAAGCCCTGTCCATAGACCGCCACATTCAGATCTTCCAGAATAATCTGCTCCGGATGCTTGGTTGAGAACAGCGTGACATTGTCCGGCAATCTTAGGTGCTTGGTAATCTGACTGGCAGCATCATGGTTACCCACCACGATAAAAACACGAATGCCTGCCTCGCGCAGCCTTCCCATCCGCTCTACAAAATAGAGGCCAGTGTTGTAGTCTTTCCAGTCGCCGTCATACAGATCTCCGGCCAAAAGCACGAATGCCACTTCCTCATCAATCGCCAAATCGATCAGGTTATCAAAGGCACGTCTCGTGGCGCTGCGGATTTCTTCTACAGGAGCGCCTTCATAGCGCTCAAGGCCGTGAAGAGAGCTGTCTAGGTGAATGTCTGCGGCGTGAAGAAATTTCACTAACTCACCTACTTAAGCAAAAACTGCTTCTCATTGCCCATTCCCATCTTCCTCTGACGTTTCACTAGGCGTAATCTCGCTCACTCCAACACTTTTAAGTAGCGCAGAGTACTGATCCTTATCTTCTTTCAGTCTTTCAATGATTTGGCGCGCAGCGGTCTGCATCTCCGGCACTTCCACAGGCGTCGATCCACGCTCGAACACCCCGCTCAAATGTGAATATTCGTTATTGATTCTATCCGTTAAAACGGCGGGGATTTTTTCTTCGCCGAAGAAAAGGCATAGTGTCTCCTTGGTCATACCTTGGTCCGGATACTTGTAATAGAGGTAAATCTCGAAAAACTTTCTGGCGTTGTTTGCAAAGTTATAAAAGGTTGTGTAGTTGGTGTCATCAACGACTTCTATCGCCGCGCATTGGTGTATTTGATGGAAGAGGTAGTTGAATTCGGTAACGTATTTTTCGAGGTATTTTGGCATCACCCCGATAGTGGATATCTTGTCGTGACGGACAACAACGAAATAACCTTGTTGATAGCCTTTTTGTTTTCCATCTGCGTCAAGATACTTTCCATTCAAACGCTTTAAATATTTCAGAAAATCGAGGTTGTGCGTTGAAACAAACAATTGCTCAAATCTTCCGCTTGCAACGATCTCCGCGTTTAGCAGGCTATAAACGAAGAAAATATGATTGCCGTCGAGCGATGATATTGGATCGTCAATCCAGATGATCGGCTTTGAATCCCTGGTGTCGATGTCGTCTAGTTTGGCCAGAAAATAGCAGAACGCCAGCAGGCTGCATTCCCCTTCGCTCAGGTGGTAGGCCTTCTTGCCGTCCCGGATAACTTCAAACCGGATTAGCTTTGAGTCCTCTCCTGGGATCTCGTCCTTCTTGGCTTCAAGTGAGAGATATTGGTGCCCAAAGAAGTTGTTCAAATACTCATTGACTTTCTTTGCGCCCTTCTCCTCGTCATTCAGTTCGCGCTTTTTAGACGCGACCAGCTCCTCCTTCTGACTAATGTCGCCTTCTACGCGATTTTTCTTGCGCTCAGATTCATCATACTCGCCCTTCAGGTCTGCAATGGAAGAGAGCTGCTCTTGGTATCGGATTGTGACGAGATAGTCTGAAACCTCCTTCAATCGTAAAGCCTCTTTTGCCTTCGCCTGCTCCTTGCCTAACGAGTTTGAGAAATCCTCCGATTCGCTCCGAATCTCTTCATACGAAGCCCAGGAAGCCACCAGACCGCTAGTAGAATCGTCTGGCCTTACAAACGAAATCGGGTTCAGTAGCCTATCTTTCCTGTCCTGAAGTTGAGCACTCAACGCATCCAGGGACTCGATGTACTTGCCAACAGCGTCTTTTAGCGTGCTTTCTAACTCATCAAGCCTCTCGTAGAATTTTGAATAAAATCGACTTTTGTCGATTGATAGCGCGGAGGATACAGTGTTTTTTTCCGTTTCAATCCTGGCAACCACCCCTTCAATGTCCTTTTCGAGCTTTTCCGACTCTTCATCAAAGTGCTTCTCCAGTTTCTTCCATCGCTCTTCGCTGATTGGGTTACCGCAGAACGCGCAGTTGTCACGCTTACTCTTGTGGTGGACACGGCCATCGCTGACCCAGCGATTTAGGATCGCATCTTTCACCAGCGCTTCAATCTTATCTGATTCACTGATCTTCTTGACTACGAGAGCTTCCGTCTCATCTGCAAGAGTCGAAACATTTAGACTAGGTGCGCGGAATGGAGAAATCGGCGGGAGCGTCTTTTCGGATATCAGTTTTTCGTATTGGGCCAGCTGACTTTCAGTTGGTGGTTGATAGTATTCATTTTGAACCGTTCCAATATCTGATTTGATATCTCTGATATCGTAATTTTGATTACCAAAGCGTTCTGGCTTGTATCTGATGCCAACTTTCCTGTCCGTGGCTTTAGTTCTCAGCTGACTATCGAGGCTATCTTGAGCGCCCTTGTGGGCATTCTTTGCGACTGCGTTATCTGTTGTGACTTTAACGCGTTGAGCGTATAAACCTGTTTCTTTTCCGTCCTCTTTTGATCCCAACTCACTTTCGAGTGATTCGATTTCCTTTTCAATTTTGTTATTGTCGTCGCCAAGAATTGCGAATGGCTCGATGCTGTCATCCGGATTGGTGATGAAGCGCAGATTATCTTTGACAAAATCTTCATTGAATACCCGAATCTTTAGACCATGTGCGGTAAGAGTGCTTTGAGTTGTTTGCGTATTATCGGCAAAGGTCACGGCAAACGACGGGTTTTCGAACTTGTCGGATAAACTCCCGGTCTCCATCGCACGGAGAATACGCGACAAGGTTGTCTTGCCTGAATAGTTTCGGCCATAAAGGATATTGATCTTCTTAAACTCAGCGACGTTTTTACCTTCATCTCTAACGGATGTAGCCCAGCGGAAATCTTGAAAGACCGCCATGTTTTTTATTGAGTCAATTCTCTTTATATTGCCGCTCATTCGTAGCCCGTCCCTCTTTAGTAATCCCTGCCGATAATCTCCATCAGTTTTACAAATTAACTGGTCACCACGTCCTTTCCTTATTTCCCTTGCGACCTAGCCATGGGCTGGAATGCCATTTCGAAGATTGCTTCATGACTGCCTCCATCACATCTTGACCTCTGACAACGAGGTCACCACATCGAAATCCACCTCAAGCGTTTCGAAGTGCTTTCGGCCACACAGGATTTTCTGATTTTCCTTCGTGCGCCGTTCTTCGCTATCCAACGTGCTTTTGGTCTCTCGGACTAAGTAGAGTTTTTCGTCTCGTTCGGTGACGAACGCCCAGTCCGGGTTGTAGGGGCCAATGGGGGTGTCGACCTTGAACCAGCGTGGCAGCTTCACAAACAAGCGGACGTTTTCATTGTTGTCCAGATCACGGGCGAACTGCTTTTCAATCTCGGATTCATATTCGATGGCGTCGAACAGGGACTTGTCCTTGTTTTGCACTTGGTAGAGGTTGCTGAGATAACGGACGATGCCTTCCTCGGCCTCTTGTTCAATTCGGCTCATTTCCCAATGTTGGTTGGCGACCTTTTCGTATTGGATACCGTCGAGCATAAGATCGTGCAGGGCCCGTGATAATTCGCGAGCTACCGCGCCCATGAACGCCTGCGGATTTATTTTGAATTCCGCCAAGCGGCCAGACTGTTTCAGTATCTCGGCCAGTGTGTGCCGGGTGAGTTCGGTCTCCTTTTGCAGGAAGGCAAGGATGTCGGGAAGCACCTTCACCGGCGGTGCTTCGCGCGAGCGGGTTTCGAGTTCACGTTCGGCGATGACGCCTGCATCGGTAATATCGACGTCCCGTTTTGTCATGGCGATGCGGGCCGGGTGGATCGACTCGATTTGTTCGATGCGGGCTACTGCTTTTGCAATCAAATCCGCGGTTTCAAACTCGACCCGGTATCGGGTGCGGTGTTTGATCTTGTCCCATAGTTGCTGGAAGTCTTCACTCAGGTGGACTTCCTTGCGGAACCGGAGTTTGTGTTGCTCGCGCGCGTTGACAATGCGGTTCTTGAAGACCTTCTTGTTCAATTCATCCACGATCGCGGCGGTCAGGTCGGAGAATTCGTCCGACATGTCCAGCTTGAAGTACGGATTCTTCGGGTCGAACTTGTCGAGGATCTCGCCGGATTTGCTGATGTAGCCATTGACGACCAGCTCACCGAATATCTGCCGGGAAGCGTCCTGACCGATCCGGCTTTCCGTGCCATCCTCGGCTATACGTACCAGTCTGGCGAAATCAATAGCCTCCACCTTGCCAAATTTGATACCAAAGTCTTCCTCGAACTCGGTCTGGAGTGTGCGGGCGAAGTCTTCATACGACTCGTTGGCGATGACGGTCAGGCGGTTGACCGTTTCATCATGCACTCGCTCGCCGGCGCGGTTTACCGGTAAGCGCAGGCCACGGCCTATTTCCTGCCGCTTTTTCTCGACCGCCTGGGTCTCGTTCAGTGTGCAGATCTGAAAGACATTCGGATTATCCCACCCCTCGCGCAGCGCTGAATGGGAGAAGATGAAGCGCAACGGGACATCGGGATCGAGCAGGCGTTCCTTGTCACGCATGATCAGGTGGTAGGCATCCTCGTCAGCGGCCGTGTTGCCACGCGTGTCTTTGGCGTGGCCCTGCTTGTCTTGAGAGAAGTAGCCGTTGTGAACATCAGCGGCATCGAAGGGAATCAATCCCTTGTAGACCGGCTTGGCAGTCAACTCCTTGAGGGCTTCCTCGAACCACTGACCGATCTTGCCAAGGCTGGTGGTGCCATCGTCGTTGTAGATACGGTAGTTGGCAACCCGGTCAATGAAGAACAGCGACAACACCTTAATACCCTTGCCACGCAGTGCGCGTTCCTTCTTGAGGTGCTGTTCCACGGTCTCGTAGACCTGCGCCTTCATCACTTCGGCGCCCAGGCCGCCCGTTTCTTGGCCAGGTTCTAAAAACCGGCCCTGGTTGAATTCGATGTACTCCGCGCCGGGCGTGCAGTCAATGTTCTGCACGATATAGCCTTCGCGGTAAATCTCACGCTCTTTGGACTTCACAAACAGATCGTCGCCTTGTTTTACCCAGAGCTTGGCTGGCTTCGGGCCGGTCGGCCCCTCCTTGTGGATTTCCAGCTGGGCCTTGATGCCGTTCTTGTTATCGGTCTTCAGCAGCTTCACATAGCCATCGTTGAAACTGTCATCGGAGCGGATGGAAGCAACTTCGATGCGCTTGACCAGCCGCAGATCATAGGCCCTCACCGGATCGAGCTTGTAGACCAGGTTATAGGGATTGCGGTGGGTAGCGCTGTAGCGCAAAGTGGCGGCCGGATTCAAATTGCCGATGGCGCGCCGCGACTTCTCTGTTGTGTCAACGCTCTGTGGCTCGTCGATAATTACGATGGGGCTGGCCGCCTGGATGAATTCAATCGGCCGCCGCCCTGACATGCGATCGTTTTCCCGGTTGATGACATTGAGCTTTTTCAGCTCTTCGTCCGTCATCTCCGAGAGTTCCTTGTCCGCTACATCCTTCTGAAATGACTGGATGTTGATGATCATGATCTGGATCTGGTTGCTGGTGGCGATACTGGCGCACCTTGCCCAGGCGCTTCGAATCGTAGACGAAGTAATCGAAGGGCACGTTGTCGTACAGTGTTTTGAAGTGATCCTTGGTAATCTCGATGCTCTTCAATACTCCTTCACGGATAGCTACGCTGGGCACGACGATAATGAATTTGTTGAAGCCGTAGGTCCGGCTCAGCTCGAAGATAGTGCGCAGATAGACATAGGTCTTGCCCGTGCCGGTCTCCATTTCGATAGAGAAATCCAGCCCCTGCAATCCACTGACCTTCTCGATATCGTTGGTTTCCTGAATCCAATTCACATTAGCCAGCAAGGTCTCTTCCGGCAGGGTCAGATGATTGCCGACACCCAGCTCAGATGGACTGACGCCTTCGCCATAGGTATGGCTAAGCTCGAAGCCTGTCTGAGCTATCGGCTGCCCGTTGAACACACCTACGATCGCGTTGACTGCGTGCTGCTGGTATTCGAGTGAGGGGTCGAACTTAAGCTTCATGCTCACCCCCTAAACCGTCTTGAAGACGATTTCGGATTCCTCGGCCTGGGCACGCGCCTTAAAGGTCTGCACCGCGTTGGCCTTCAACTGATCGTTGCCCTTGAAAGCGGCGTCCAAACAGATCACCTGTAAGGGTTCAGCGTCGGCCAGGGCGTCGATCAACTCCGGGTGTAACTTCTTTTTCCAGGCAGATGAGTAGCGCGCCGTCTTCGATGGAGAAAGCCTGCTTTCCGGCCATCTCAACGGTCTTGACCTTGGTGGAAAGTGGGAAGCCAGCCTTCAGCAGCAATTCGTAGAGTACATCCTCTGCGCTGCTTTCGGGGGACAGGTGCTCGACATGCATTTCAAGCTGCTTGCCTGATTCGTCGAAGGTGTCGGCGTTGCCTTGCCAGGTTTTGAAGTTCGAACGATCGAGCTTGAACGCCATAAACCCAAGGTCAGCTGCCATCTTCTGTTCGAAATCGAGTTGCCCTTCCGCAGCTTTCATCACCTTACTGATAACACGGCGAATCCGCTCATTCCCAATCTCGGATATCGTCGAGAATCCGGCCTTAGCGGCATTGGAATCATCCTCTGCTGGCTCAGGCAGTTGAACCAGAATGAATTTACGGCTACCGCCGTCCTCGATGTTGAGCTCAATAGCTGCCTGAGCAGTTACACATGAGCCGGCAAAGAAATCCAGCACGATATCCCCTGGCCCATTGCACGCATGCTCAAGCATTCTGCGAATGAGTCGGACCGGTTTCGGATTATTGAACACCTTTCCTGGAATGAGCGTTTCAAGATCCTTCGTGCCCTCGTCGGTATTTCCTGCGTAGTCGTGAGCCCAGAAGTTGGTTGGGGTAAGGCCCCTCGCTTCTGAAAGAAACATTTTTATTGTTGGGACCGAGGCTTTACCATCGGGTCCCCAGTACAGGCGGTTATCAGCAAGAAGTTGCTCGAACGCCTCCCTAGATCGCCGCCAGGCGTTTGTGGTGGGGTGAACGACTTCTCCAGTGTTCGGATTTCTCAGCGGGTAGCAAAGGTTGGGCCGGTCTTGTGGCGACGCTGGATTCAGGAAAGACGCACCCTTCCAATTTCCGCGTGGGTCGTTGTCAGGATTCGAATACCGCGCATCCGCCTCCTCTGTGCGCGGCAACAGGTTAACCTCAAAAGCTTCCGACTTAGCATAGACAAGTAGGTGCTCCACAACAGTGGTGAAGTCGACTGTATTGTTGCTGCGGGTATAGCGCTTCTGCCATGCAATATCAGCCTTAAAATTCTCTTCGCCGAATATCTGGTCGCAAATTTCCCTCAAACGACTAAGTTCATTGTCATCTATCGAGATGAAAATAGCTCCGTCCTCGCGCAGCAGGTTGCGGGCAAGGTAAAGCCGAGGGTACATCATATTCAGCCAGTTGGAGTGATACCGCCCAACCGTGTCTGTATTCGTAGAGAACCTGCGCCCTTCGCTGTCGATCTGCCCCGTATAAGCCAAATAGGTTTCAAGGCTCTCGGAGTATTTGTCGGGATATATGAATTCCTGCCCAGTATTGTACGGGGGATCGATGTAGATCATTTTTATCCGTCCGAAATATGCCTTTTGGAGGAGCTTTAAAACTTCAAGGTTATCGCCTTCAATAAGGATGTTCTCCGTGGACTCGAAATTAACTGACCGCTTTCTGTCAGATTTCAGAGTTGCGACACTAGGCTGCTGTATGATCTTCATGCATTGCGCCTTGCCAGGCCAAATGAGCCCAAAGCGCTCGTTGCCTGCCTCTACCCGGTCTCCGAGCACACGCCTCAACGTTTCAAAATCAATTCGACCCTCGGAGAGGCACTCAGGGTAGCTTTGGGCCAGGAAGTTTCTCAGCGTATCGCGCTTTCGCTTCGCCACGTCATCTGACAGAACATCTAACCGTGTTCCGTCTTCCTGAAGCGCTTGCTCGCTTGCTCTCAAGCCTTCTAAGGGCGAATGTTTCGTATCTTTCATCGTCAGTACCAACCATAAAGTCTTGTGGGTGTCCGCCCCCATGTGCCGAGCGCGAGCGACCGGTCCACAATGTCGAGCATCTGTGGACCGGGGCGCAGAATTTCAAAATATATGACACCCTGCGTTTCTGTGTATTCGACGTAGGCGACGCCCTGTTTGTGTTCACGCGCCCAATCAACGAGGGGTGTGGAATTCGGAATGTTCAAACGAAACATTCCGTTATCTTGGTAGTATCTATACTTGAAAGTCCGTACTTCGCCGTCTGCGCAGAGAATGTTGATGGTCTCGTCATGCGAGAGGTTTTCAAATATACGGAGAAGGACGAGACCGGCTTCTTTTGGAAACTCGACCTGCAGATTGTACGCGCCGGTAAAGGACTGCAAACCGGCCCAGGCCACCGATGCCGCAGTTTCGGAAATTACCTTGTGCTCCGCCTTGGGCGGCGTTACGCCTTTCTTAGGCGCACCGTCGACCTTCTCAGGAAAGTTGTCGGTAATTCCGAGTGCAACCATGTCTTCTGGCTTGCGATGCCGGTTACGGAGCGCGAAATACTTTTCGTAAGCAGCCAGCTTCTCCACCGTAGCTGGAACACCAGCGTTCCAACAGTCACTCCATGCCCTGGCGGCTGATTTCCGGCTATGGGGAGCTGCGCTCCAGAACACGCATTCCCCGTTTTTCGTAAAGCCACCATGACTGATATTCGGCGAACCCGTGATTGCCAGTGAAAGATCGGCCACGCCGCCATCAGCGTCAAAACCTGTAGCCCCTACGTACAGCTTCGGATGAAAAGTACCCGCAAGTGTATCTACAACACGAACATTCCAGCCGCTTTCCACCGCACTATATAAGGCCTTGGGGTGGGTAACACCGTCCTTTGTATCTGTGACTAGCCAGACTTCGCCGACGCCACCCTCGTCAAGAATTTTCTTGACAAGACTAAAGCCTGATGTTGAGACATAGGCCACCGCCAATCCGACGACGGGTGGTTTCACTCGCAGTACTTGTTTTCGAAACAGCGCCTTGTATGTGTTGCCGGTCAACCCAGTTGTAGTCAATGCACTCGTCATACAGTTTTCCATGCCTCCACCCAGTCGCCCATCACCCGCCGCAACTGCTCGAAGTCGATCACGCCCTCTGCGAACACCTCCGGAAACGTGCTCCACAGCATGCGTTTCAGTTCCTCGCGCTTTTCATCGGCGATTTCCGTTGACGCGAGCGCCATTTTTTCCAGTTCAGTCATTGCAATGCCTTCTTTGATCTCTTCTCATATTCATTGCTTTGTTGAAGTCTCTGTGTACCATTTCCTAGGATTCATGGCTCCACTTGTACGCGACCTTCAAATCATTGCAGTGTGTTTGCGGCAACAGCCCCTTATGTTGCAATTGCCCCACTACAATCCCGGGAGCAATACCCACTTCCTGCGCAAATTGGCAGATAGCCGATTTACTGAACGGCGCTTGTGCGGCGAAATTGTTAAAGGCCTTTTTCGGTAACAGCTCCTGTTCGGCAAAGATATTGGCCTGTTCTTCCTTCTCACCATCCATACCGTTCGCACCTTCAATAAACAGCTCCTTCTTGCCGTGTAAGAGGATATGCCCGGCTTCATGGAAGAAAGTGAACCAGAGGTGATCGTTGGTTTTGTAGCGCAGGCTGAGCTGGATAATGGCCTTGTCGGAACTAACCCAGCGAGTTGCTCCGCTGACGCCGGTCTTGGGCAGACATGGAATAAACACTACGGCGACACCGGCCTGGGCACAACGCTGCTGCAAGGCGGGAACAAAATGCGCGGGATCGGTTTCGGCCGTGAGGGCGCGGATATCATCCAGCGCCTGCCGAAATGCGGGTTTGTCATATGGCTGGCACGCGATGTTTGTGGCTTCCAATTCACCCTGGCGCAGCCAGGCGGAAACCGCCTCCGGGAAGATTTCGTGCTTGTTGTGCTGACGGTAGGCGACGGCCACGTTGGGCCAGATATCATCCCACTGTTCCACGCTGGCAATACCGAAGAAGCGCAGCACTTCATCGAGCTGCTGCTTTTTGTCCTTATGCTTTTGTAGCCATCCCATTTTTACCATAGCGTTGACGGGTATACGTTTGAGCCAGCCGAGGTCTTTTTCCAGCTGAACCTCTTCCGCCAACCGTGCGCGGGTCTCCTGGTAATGGGCCTCCAGATTGAGCCAGTACTCGACTGGCATACCCAGGGCACGCTCCAGCTTGATGGCGGTTTCAGGCGTGATAATGACCGTGCCCTTGCCCTTGAGGATGGCAATGATGTGCTTTTCACTTAAGCCCGTGCGCTTGGCCAGCTCGGTTCGACTCATGTTGCGCAGTTCGAGCTCGTAGCCCAGCACCTCGCCGGGAGTGACTGTATAGTCAGGCGTGTAGTGGTTGATAGCTGCGTTATCCATGGGTGTCCTCAATGCCTAATATCTTGATGGCTGTAATACGGTGCCAATCCAGCCCACCTTCCGGCCGCACCGGTAGCGGGTTGTGTAACGGCTGGACGATCAGCCGGTACGGGCCGTCCAGATCCAGGCTGAGCGTGCCTTTGCGCTTGCCCGTCAGTTCGTGGCACCGGTGTGGTGGACTGTAGGGCGGTGCAAATACACCCAGGTTTGGGGCTGCCCGTAATGCCGTCATCACCACCTTGATTCGCTTTGCGCGCTGCTGACCGAAGGCCTTGAGCATCGTCTTTTCTTCGTTAAATTGCTTTTGCAGCTTCTTGCTGGCAAAGTCGATATCAATCAATTTTCACTTACCTATTAGGTTAATACATTTTTGTCTATATATCCATTACTACTTTGCCAAATCTGGCGCCACCGCCGGCATGGTTGTCGTCAGCTAAGTTCCGGCCTAGATTCTCGTAGCATATAGTTCTCCTTGATCTAGTTCGCGGACTCCTCCTGGCGCACCACGGCCCCACAGTACTCCCTGTCCCACTCAATTGACCCTGAATCTGATGGTGAACAGTTCTTCTTCGGTAACCTCTTGCCCGAGCCGTGCCTCCACCTGATCCAGAATCCTGTCCTTCTGGATTTCAATCTCTTTGGCGGCAGCGTCGTAGGCTCGCCACGCTTCATCCCGTTTTTGCTCGAGTGGACGCATCTTCTTCTGGAGAGCAAGCTTGTCAGGCAAATTACCTGTCTGCCGAATTTCCTTTTTCAGTGTCTTGATCTGGTCATCCAGCTCTCTCAAATCCGCCTTGAGACCGGCGCGCTTGTCCTCTGCCCAGTTGTCGAGCTTGTCCATTTCGTCGTCGAACCATGCGGCCTGGCGCGCGGCGAGCTCATCCAGGATGACCTTGCGTTCGTTTTCAACGATTCGCTTTACAGAAGCAGGCGCGGCCAGATCTGCCTGACTATTCATCTTCGATGGCAGTTCAAACAGCCGAATGGCAGCCTTGTGTTTTAATCGCTCGCCATCGTCGGTGATGGCGGCAATAATGATATGGTCCTGGTCGTCAGCGCCTCTGACAGAAAGCTTTTGTACAGTCATAGTGCCGGACTTACCTACATACGGCTCCACGCTCACCGCTTTCAGAGGCCATGCTGAATAGTCAAAGATCAATTCCGCGCCGTTGAGTTTGCGTGAGCCTGCAATGCCGAGAACATGCTGGGCGAGCGCGTGACCGATGCGGTACCGGTGACCATCAAGGCTGGTTTTGAACAGGTGATAGCCGCCGATTGGCACAGTGACGCCATCCGGCTGTGTGTTAAGGGTAAAGGTCAGGTAGGCGTCATCGAAACGTCGCATGCTCAGCCCAGTTCATGACGCGTCACCGACCAGAGCATGCGCTCATAGCGGTCGAGATACTCCTTGCTTTTGCTAAGATTGACTTTGAGACGGTCATGCACTTCCGCGTCGAAATTCTCCAACAGCTTGCGCCGCGTATCCTCCATCGTAGCGGTGATCTGGCTGTCCATCTCGGTTCGCAAGCGCTCGAATTCGTCTTCGATCTCCTCGGTCGTTCGACAGTTCTGGTAGATGGCGACAATACGCTTTTCGAACTCGACACCGGACTCAATCGCGCCCAGCACTTCGTCAGATGGCCCCGAACACACCGGAAAAGAGCTTGAATTTCTCTGCCAGCAATTCATATACGCGCTGATCGGCGGCGTTGTTCTTGTTGAGGAAGTTGACCACCACCACATCGTATTTCTGGCCGTACCGGTGGCAACGGCCGATGCGCTGTTCGATACGCTGTGGATTCCAGGGCAGATCGTAATTCACCACCATGGAGCAGAATTGCAGGTTGATGCCTTCCGCTGCCGCTTCGGTGGCGATCATGATAGAAGCCTTCTCACGGAAGTAATCCACCAATGGCGGCACGCATATCGGCGGTGCGCGAGCCGGTTATTCGGTCGCGTGCCTTTGTTGACCTCACGCCAGGCGTCGTAGATCTCTTTGGACTGCGGGTCGGTATTGGAGCCGTTGAAGAGAACGAGTTTGTCGCCATAGCCGTTCTCGGAGAGCAAGCGCACCAGGTAGTCCTGCGTGCGGCGGGACTCCGTAAAGATGATCGCTTTCTGCGGCCGCCAAGCTCTGCGGCCTTGGCAAAACCGGCGTTCAAAGCGCTAAGCAAGCGACTGCCCCTTGGCGTTTTCGGTAATGGAAACGGCGAGATCGCGGAAGGCGCGCAGATCAGCGATCTCGATCTTGATCGCTTCGATGTCAGCTTCCGTCAAGAAGTTCCGGTTCGGCCTCATCATCCGACCATTCGTCGGCAACCTCGTCGAATTCTTCGTAGTCCTCAGCGAGTCTCTTCTTCGAGACGCTCGCGCAGATCTTTGTCGTCCTTGAGCTGCCGTTCCAGCTTGCGCGCCAAGCGAATCGAGAGCGCCGGCGATAGCAAACGTCGATGACGCCAGCAGCTTGCGCATGATCAGCGTCATCAGTGTGCGCTGGCTGGACGGCAGCGCCTGAAGGCTGGGCCGGCGGAGATAATCCGAGACCATGTCGTAGAGTGCCTGCTCGTCCTCGGTCGGGACGAACTCCTGCGTGATCGGAATGCGATTGGTATAGCGGATGTATTCGAGCACCTGCCGGCGCAGCGTCCGGTGGCAGACCGGCGCAAGGCGTCCTTTCAGTTCGCTGAAACAGGGTTCGCCGGTGAGCCGTGCATATTGAGAGCGAAAGCTCTTGGCATCGCCGAAGGCGTAGTCGTCAATCAGGCTGACGAGCCCATACAGCTCCATCAGCGAATTCTGTAGCGGCGTGGCCGTCAGCAGCACTTTCGGCGCGTTCGCAAGCGCCCTCTTGAGCGCGTTCGCCGATCTTGTTGTCCGGCCGGTAGACGTTGCGAAGCCGATGGGCCTCGTCGATCACGACCAGATCCCACGGGTGACCATCAGCTCTTCGCTATGGCGGGCGGCGAACTGGAAGGAACAGATCACCAGAGCCTTCTGCTCGAACGGACGGCGCACGCCTTCCTTGATCATCTTGTTGTAGTTCCGGGCTTCCAGGATCACGGTCGGCAGGAAGAACTTCTCCTCGATCTCCTGCGACCACTGTTTGCGCAGGTTGGCAGGCGTGATAATCAGAATGCGGCGCTTGCCTTCGGTCCACTTCTGCGCCAGCACAAGACCGGCCTCAATCGTTTTGCCGAGACCGACCTCGTCAGCAAGGATCGCTCCTTTGGAAAGCGGCGACTTGAACGCGAACAGAGCGGCTTCGACCTGGTGGGGATTCAGATCAACCTGCGCATCGAGCAACGCACCAGCCAGCTTTTCGGCATCCGCCGCTGAATGCCGCTTGCTCAGCTCATGAGCGAAAAGCTTGGCGTGGTAGTCAGTAATCATCGTTGTCTAGCTACTTCCCTGATACTTATTCGTTACTTGTTTACCGGAGGCTGTTTCAGTCAGTGTAACCTGGCGCTAATATCAGATTTTGAACGCCGTATAGTGCCTGTCTGTTCTCGAAGCCAGAGGTGATACTCTGCCCCTTTCTGACTGTTGTTTCCCGTCCCCCTCAGGCTATGATCTTCCGTACAGTCTACGTTCCACCGTCTAAGCACATAACCCGCCACGGCAGCTCGTACGTTGACCTTCAGTACACCATCCTGCATGGCATAATCCATTTCGATGGTTTCCGGGTGCGGCAACTTCGGGTGAGCCACTAACTCCATCTCTACGATGCGATTCCACTGGATATCTGCCTCGCGTGTTTCATGCTCTTGTGGTTCGCTGTCGGTAATGACTGGGTCCGCGATACGAGTGATCACAAAATCGATGAAGGCATCGCGTTTCGGTCATAAGCGCGCACATGCCAGCGCAGGCCATTGTCGACCAATGCAAAGGGAACAATTTCACGAGTGCTTAAGTCCGGATCCGATTGAACGATAATGAATGCGAACCACCCTCTTGTGGTGAATAGCCCGTGTGAGAACGGCGAGGACAGGTAACAGAGGTCTGTTTAGTTCGGCCGGCGTCTCACAGGAAATCATCGCTTTGTGGCTACCGACAAAATCCTCGCCGAAGCCTTGCGAGAGTGCTGCCAGCACCTGGGCGGGTGAGTAATCAAACAGAGGCTTGAACGCCTCGGACTTAACATAAGACCTGACTTTGGTGTCGTACTCGAGATTCTTGGGCGCCAGTTCTCTATAGAGGGTGATGTCTCGTGTCGCCGCCGCCTCCCCAATACCAAACCGGGACACAAGATCGCTTCGACCAATCTCCCCCAGGAAATATGCCCTGAAATCTATATGGGATAACCGTTCTTTTTGTGCCTGGCTTATTTCTGACAGATGCACCGTAAATTATCTCCCCTAGTCCAAGTAGTCAGGTATTCTGCCCTAAAATGACGATTTGTAGTACTCTTTTTTCATACTACGATCATTTGGTACTGCTTGACATCATCATTTTGATGATAGTAGCATACCCGCAAGGTAGAGACGTGCTCTGCCTGCTCTTTCATTTTGCACTGGAGTTCAGCTATGGCCACCAACCCTCCGAAAGGTGATGGACACCGAAATGGCGCCGTCAGACAGCGCTCACAGACCAAGACCCCTGCTGGCAACTGGGTTAAGCGCGATACCGTGACCGGGCAATTTATGGATGTGAAAACGTCTGATAAGTCCCCGTTCAAGGGCGTAAGGAAGAAAAGTAGTGGTTTGCCCCAGCGGTTCCGGGGGGCCTGCCCGATTATTGATAACGGAGACTACCTGATGATTAAACTCCAAGGTGCAGTCATTAAAGAACAAGGCGTGACTTTTGCGATCACGGTTGTGAAAAAACACATCTTGAACTCGCAGATGCAATGCCAGCAGGCAGTTCAATCTTTCCAGCCACTGTTTCCGGGCATGCCAATTGTGCTGATGGGGCAAGACACTCGCGGCACTCCACCCTACTGGGGCGGAAAGATATCGTAAATTTCTTGAGGAACGTCCATCCGAGTCGCATCCCCTGGAAAGAATATACATTCAGTTGAGGGCACCGAAATGATCGACATTACTTTTGAAATAAACGGCAGGAAGGTGTCACCACGAAATATCGAAGTGATGCACTCGAGTCGGCCATGCTTCAATCAGTACAAGACTCGATTGCCAAAGCTGTTGGATCCACACGTTGCCCTGAACATGGTCAGAAACCCAAAATTAAAGTTAAAGGCCGTAATCTCGATTCACTGAAATTCGAGGTTTCGGGATGCCGTGACAGCTTGATTGAAGCTGTAAAGAAAAAACTGAAATAATTGAAGGAGAAGTAATGAATGGTCCCACCCACCAGTTGGCAGGCGCAGTTGCAGCATTTGTCATAACTCAAAATGACACGTCAGAGAAATCTGGTGCACTACATCATCCTGCTGCCGCCATTCCCATTGGTGCGCTCTTGGGGAAACTTCCAGATATGATCGAACCCGCCCTTGGGAACCCAAATCATCGACAGTTCTTCCATAGCGTCGCGGTGCTTGGTTTGCTGGCCGCTGGAATGCATAAGGTCTACCATTGGGAACCGCAGGATGAATTCGAGCAAATTCTAAGGGGCATCCTGTTGTTGGCGGCTGCCGCATATCTGAGTCACTTGGCGCTGGATGCGCTAACCAGTCGGTTCACTGCCGTTCGTTGGTCGACTTCGCAAGATCGGCGTAGACCAAGGTCCCGTTTTCATCAGCTACCCCGATTGCTATTCATTAGAACGACATCACACAGAAAGCTTGCCTTGGAAACAGAATGTGTACTATATAGTACACATGACATTCGGAGAATACATCCGTGAACATCGCGAGGCCCTGAAATCAGAGGACCGGCGATTTTCCGTCCGGCAGGTCGCTCAGCGAATTGGTGTGGAACCCGCCTACCTCAGCAAGATAGAACGCGGGGATGTGGCGCCACCGTCCGAGGCAAAAATCCGGGCATTGGCCGAGGAGCTTGGCGAAGACCCGGATGTGCTGCTGGCAATGGCCGGGAAGGTATCGTCGGATTTGCAGGAGATCATTCGTAAGCGTCCGCAACTGTTCGCTGACCTGATCCGCCAGCTCAAATCCGCACCGGATCACGCCCTGTTGCGTATTGCCCGGGATGTCCGTGATGGCGACTGGTAACCCTGAAATGACTCGAGAGAAAAGACAATGATCGAACTACTGAACAACCAACTGACCTTCCGGTTTCCGGAGGTCCACCAAAAAGCGGTGTGCAGCATCGACTTCCAACGCACCCTGCGGATCCCGGATGACAACCGGGAATACCCCCTGCCCCCCGGCCTGGGTCGGTTCCCGGTGGAGCACGTGGATGACTTTGCAGACAAGTTGCCTGATACCTGGCGGACACATGGTGGAGTCTTCATCCCCATGTATCAGTCAGAGGCACTGTGGATCAATTTCTCTGGTGACTACCCCTGTGCCGTCAAGATTGCCGCCGGCAAGATCAATGCGGTTTCCGGGGAGCCCTGGAGCAATGGGCTTTCGGCTGATCCGCAGGACTATGCGGTGATTCCGGAACAGCCCTGGCTGGATGGTTTCAACGTCTCGGAAGATTTTATTCGGCAGTTTGTCGCCATGCCCCTGGGTGAGGGTTTCACGCGCCGAAGAGCAGATTACCGGGAAGGCTGAACATGGAGGTCTTCAGATCATCGTCTACCCGATGAAGCATGACGTTTACGTCGAACATTTTGAGCGCGCCGTGGAAGCAGACATGGACTACCTCGATATGCCGATGTTCAGTCGCACGGTCTGCGAATCGGCTGCCCCGGATATGGGGCTCGCTCCAGGCGGTTTGATGCGGCAGGAGATCTACGAGGACGAGTACGGTATTGATGCATGGGATCAGGACAACGGTTTCCGGTGCTTCATCCACCTGGCCAACAGTGAGCAATACCAGATGATCACCGGGCATCAACCACCACATAAGCCTGCGACTGCCAAGGATTACACGAGGCCGGCCTGCCCTGGTTTGACTACTATGATGACAGCAAGGCACTTGCCGGTTCGGACACATTAGGCAAGCTGACCAGTGTCGCTGCCAAGGTGATTGAGAAAGGCAAAGGACTGCTGCCGGACAACGAACCGGTTCATCCTAAAACTGTCAAGATAATCAGCAAAGGTAATGTGGTTCGGGATGGGGAATTCTGAAAAGTTGGCAAACGGAGTTCCACCATGGGAGATGCGACATATAGAGATGTATTGAGATGGAAAATCAATCGAAAGCTTTTACAGTATTCATGGCATGCCTTGGAGGCATACTGACTGGCGCGAAGGCAATCGTTCGCGCCACGAGCCTATTTGTCATGGGCTTCATCGGCCTGCTGGCCGAAGCTGCGATTACATCCGAGGATGATGCGAATTCTGAAGACGGTGATCTAACCGGAGACTATAATTTCCGCACCCGCAAGTTTGACAATGGAACTGATCCGTACGGATGGTATGAAGACGATTTGTAGATCCGTTATCGCTTCGCCCCTTTTGTAACAACAGCCTTCCCAATACCTCCGCCCTGCCTTCCGGCATCTTGAGCGGGCCGTGTGAATTCGCCTTGTACCGAATTGATCGATCGCCCGATATGCACCCCCGCCCACGCCATCATCCCGCTCCACAGCAACGGCAACCCCAGATAGAGGCTGGTCGTGATCATGTTGAGCAACATGCGCTTGATGTCGTGCTCACCGGGATTGGCGAAGATCTGCAGGAAGACATTCACATCCGGGTACATGGACAGGATGAGATTCTGATCCACCCACATCGCCAGATACCAGAGCACGCTCCAGAACTTGACGGTGAAGATGGCCATGGCGCCGATCACCATCATGGAGATGGAATAGCGCGACAGCACCACGACCATGGGAAGCAAGGCGTAGATGCCGAGCAGGAGCACGGCCTGCACCATCGGCAGTGCCTGAAGGACGGCGGTCATGGTCACCGAGAACATAGCCGATGCGGTGATCACACCACCCGCGGCCAGGCCGCCTTTGGCGACATTCTCTACCGTGCTGAGCAACCCGGTACTGCCGGAATTGTGGGCCACGAGGTCATTGTTCGACCAGGTTGGCGGGGCAGTTGGTCAGCACGGTCCTGGCGACGGCATCGTTTTGCTGTTCGCTGGCCAACGCCGGTGCAACCGCAACGACGAGGCCTGAAAAACCGGCCGATGTGGCATCGGCCTCGTTAATCAGCTTTTCCCGCAGACCAATCGAGCCGTCTTCCCACCACTCCTTGCAGTAGGGCTTGCCCCAGGTGGGTGGTGCGGCCGGATCGTATTCGGTATCGCGGGCTGCATTGT
Source organism: uncultured Gammaproteobacteria bacterium (assembly GCA_963716875.1). Classification (GTDB taxonomy): domain Bacteria; phylum Pseudomonadota; class Gammaproteobacteria; order Chromatiales; family Chromatiaceae; genus JASJBU01. Next base: position 33,942 of record CAVQUR010000004.1, on the reverse strand, counting down.
AGGCCCAGCCGGCTGACCTGCGTGGTCGGGCGCAGGGTGTCGTAGTAACCGGGCGTATCGCGATAGACATGCGATCCCATCCAGTCCGGATCATCCGGCCCGTAGGTCGTCAACGAGAGCATTGACCGCGGCGGTGGCCGGTCGCTCGGCCTGGTACTTCGACCGTGCCGGGATGTAGCACTGGCTGAAGAAATCGCTGACTTCCTGGCGCAGACGTGGATCGGCAATGGTCGCCAGCCGCGCCTGTTGTTCGTAGGTGCGCATGTCCGCAGCACTTGGGAGGCCTTCGACCACCGCATGATTGAATCCGGAGGTCATGGAGAGCACCGCATACCACCACACCGGAATATTCACCGTCGCCGGCGAACCGGTGAAGCCGGTGGAACCGTAGGTGCTCTGGGGTGCGGCAACCGTCGCCGTTGGCGGTGTCGGATCGATCAGTGTCGGTGGTGGCGTGTAGTTGAGTGAAGCCGCATTCAGTGGCGTTAACGCGGCCGGTTGCCCGGCCAGCACGACCACCAGCAGCGCGATGAAGAGTTCCAGCTCCATGCGCCGCAGCGACAACCCGGTGACGGTACCGAACTCACCACCTTCCGCCGGTTCGCGCCAGTTGTCGATCAGGATGCCGAGGAACGGCAGGAACACGATGCCCGTGCCAAGCAGCACATCCCAGAGAATGCCGTAGAAGGTCCAGCCGAACAGTGTGGTGAAGAGTTCGAGATAGCTGTCGACGGTCATGCCCTGCTCCCCTGCAGCACAGCCAGTACCTGACCGAGCAGGTTCTGGCCCAACACCAGTTCGATCACGACGAGCCAGGTCACGATACGCCAGCGCAGAGCGAGCAATGTCGCGGCCTGTGCCTCATCGATGCGTCCCCAACGATGAAGGGCGTTCACGATCAATGGCCAGCCCATGGCCAACAGGGCAATCAGGAGACACCGGATGCCGGTCAAGAGTGGCTTCATGGCATCGATCCGTGTCTGCACTCGCGACTACGAGGACGTCTCGACCGAATGCCAGAGGATGCCACCCGCACCCAGCGCCAGACCAAATGCCAGCAGGGTCAGCAAAAGGAACCAGCGCCGGCGCAAGACAAATCCGCTATGGAACACGGCCATTGCTCAGCGGACGGGGATCGATCGTGGGCACTTCTGGCGTATTCAGGGAGGCCTGCCGTCGGGCCGCAGCACGCTGGAGCAAGGTCGCGATCGTGTCGGAGACCACTTCCTTGCGTACCCGGGTCTCGAACAGCAGATTCTCGATCTCCTTGTCCAGCTCGGCGATGGAGATGTCCGCATGCTCACGGGCCACCTCGGTGGCATAGACCTCCGGCACCTGGCGGCCGGACAGCAGCAGACGACGGGCGTACAGCGCCTTTTCCACGGTGCGGGCCGTACTGATCTCCGACACCAGCCGGCCCATGATGAGGCTCTGCTCGGAGGCCGGCATCTCCCGGATCGCCTCGATGACCTGGCGGGTGATGGCCACACCGGGGGCAGTGATATTGTCCAGGTTGGTCAGTGTCGGGGGCGTTGCGCCACTGACCAGGTTCTGGATTTCCGTCGTGACGGTGGTCGCTTCCTGATTGAGCTTCGGCAACAGGCCGGTACCGGGAATGCTGTCCTTGCGGCAGGTATCACAGGTGGTCACGATGTTCTCGCCGACCACATCGACGACCCAGTTACGCGCATCGGTAGGTGTTGTCCAGATCTCCGTCAGGCGGGTGGCCGATGCAGGCGGCACCGGGCCTGCCGTCGTGATCGGGCGATTCATATTGATGTTGTACCCGGCCTTGACGATGTCGCCGGTAAACTCCAGCACCGGCTGCCCCGAGCCCCCGGCCTGCCCGCCGATCCAGGGCACGCCATTGTCCCCGTTGGCGGTCTCGACGGCGTCCTTGGCGGTTACCGCATCATTACCGCCGACGCCCATCTGGAGCTTCCAGTCATTGCCCTTGGACAGCGTGATGAGGTCGGCATAGGGATTCTTGCCCTGGGCGATCTCGGCCTCCATCTGCTCGCAGGACTTGGTCGCCAGCTGCATGGTCTCCTCGGCCTGCAGCAGGGCATTCTGGAACAGGTCGTAGAGACCGGGATTGGCGCGCTGCAGGATCAGTGCCGGGAGTGCGGCAATGGCGGCACTGGCCGCGGCCGTCATGGCATTCATCATGTTGTCGATGCCGGCACCGATGTCGTTCAGCGTATTGGTCACGGCGGCCACGGGATCGAACTTGCCGCAGCTGTAGCCCAGTCCCAGTTGCGCCGAACCACCCAGGGTCACGGATACGACAGAAGGATTGGCAGGCACCGATACCGGCTCTGCCCCACCGATCTCGTAATACCAGAGGCTGTCTTCCGTCGGCCCCTGGGTGATGGCCTGCGCACTATTCAAACTGAGGAGCCCAATCAGCAGCCAGCTGATAGCGTGTCGATGACGGAATGTGTGTAAAGAGTTCGTTTTCATCAGGGATAGGCAATCCAGTCAATAGCAAACAGAAACCATTGGCCGCGGCGCTCGACAGCACTTGTAGGGCCGCCACAGATTCCAGACATAATCGCCTTCGCTATCGACGCGGCCGCCACCCCAGCCGGTCAGGCTGGCAAGATCATTGGTGCCGAAGACGTTGCAGCTCGATTCAGACTGCGGCACCAACATCTGCCAGGTCCCGGTGCTGCGATCCTTCTCCATCAGCGGACCCGGTGGCCAGACCTTCATGGAACCCGATGAGCCGGTCACTGGGACATAGACGTGCGGTTGACCGGTACGCGTGACGATGTCACCGGCTCGCTGGGCATTGAGGGCAGCCGCCTTGGGTTCTTCGGCCTGGGTCGTCCAGCCGGTGCGCGGATAGACCCCACCCCAGGTCTGCAACGGCCAGGTACCCAGCTCGCGCAGACCGGGAATCAGGCTGGCCGGATAGAAGATCTCCGGGATCTCCTGCCGCCAGGACAGGGCATCGAGGCCGGACTGGAAATAGGGAAAGAAAGACGTGGTCTGGGACGGACACAACAAACCGGTACCGGCGACGATACCCGACAGCGAACTCAGCGGATGGCCGATGGCGTCGGTTTCACGGTAGACCAGATTCTGGTGATCGCGTTCCGAGGTACCTTCCGTGCGGTTGCCAGCACTGTCGATCGGCACCGGCAACAAGGCACCCAGCAGACCCGTGGCCGCCGTCTTCTGCGCCAAGACCCAGCGTCGCCCGGATCTCGGTCCACGGGTTCCCGCCCAGCTCGTTGTAGGTGCTGACCACCAGATCCGGGTTGTAATGACCGACCTTGATCGAGGTCCGACGCTGCAACCGCTCCAGGAACAGCGCAACCAGAAACAGATGCCGATCGGCATCCACTGCATGCAGGACAATGCCGCCGTTGTCGTCTGGGCAACGATCTGTGGTGTGGTCGTCGTACCGGAGAATCCGGTGACCGGAATCCATAGTGCAATGGCAAGACAGAACGATAGACATCTCTGGCGGATCATCGCTTACCTTCCCGCCGCCATGTCCGGTAATGCGCAAGTGCGATCTGCACATCGGTTACGCCATATACGACTGCCTGGCCATCGAAGACAATGGCTGGATAGCGATCGACGCCATACTGCATCGCCTTCGCCAACCCCTGCGCCGCCATTTGCATTTTTGTTCTTGTCTGATCATCCAGGTGCTGGATGCGATGCAGCGCGATCCGCTTCGACTTCTCGGGATCGGCTGGCAGGTCAATAGAAAGGTCTCGTTCCATTGACTCGATCCCATCGATTTCGTAGACGGTGATTTCCAGACCACGTGACTTGTTACCGATGCCTCTGGTGTCGACGATGGGATACTTGACCGACGTAAACGCCTCGATTACATGAGGCTGGTTCTGTTGATGCTGATCCGCCAACGTGGCTCCTGAATACAGGAGTACGGAAGCAAGACAAACTAATGGAACCCGTGGAACGGTGTTTTGAGGCTTTCCAAATCATAGTGGTCAACTCTGTGTCGATATGCGTGCTATCGTGACGCGCAAACAGGCGCTTCGATACCGAAAATCGATTCACGAGCGTGCAGGGTTTATTGAAGAGAAATCGTCAGATCGACGACTAACCACCACGTTTCTTTGCGATGCGTTCAGCGATGACATGCACCGCCTCGAGTTCGCTGCAGTTACGCTCCCGCATAATCGCGCCACGCTCGGCCTTTTCGTGTTTCTCGGTCATGGCAAGCGCCAGTGATAGCGGCGGCGGGACATTGCGAAACAGCGCTTCCATATTGTCGGAGAGCACGACACCCTCGACATACTTGCCCGGCTCCTTGCGAGCCGACAGCAACAGACTGCGCTGCACGTCGGTCAAATCCTTGAAGCGGGCGATCTGTTCAACCTCTTCCTTGGGCATCACCAGGCACAGCCACCACTCCATCATGTTGAGCATCTTGCGACTGGCATCGGGGAAGTCTTCCAGATTCTGGGTGGCAATCCAGAACCAGGCGCCGAGCTTGCGCCACATCTTGGTGATCTTGACCACATAGCGGGCCAGCAACGGATTGGTGGTAATGATGTGCCCTTCATCGGTCACCACCAGTGTCGGCCTTGCATCGTGCTGGTGGCGCTCTACCAGATCGTTGATATGGCTCATCATGGAGATGTAAGCAACGGTGAGCTGATCTTCGTAGCCTTCCCGGGCCAGTATCCCCATCTCCAGAATCGTGATGTCCGCCTCGGGCCAGGGGGTGCCCGGCCGGTTAAAAAAGTGTCCGGCGAGACCTGAACAGAACAGCGCCATGCCGTCGCCCATCTCGATGGCCCGGTTGCGCCGATGGTCCGGCAGGCTTTCATCGTGACCGATACTCTGGAGTGCGGCGACGACATCCTGGGTGAGCACCTGATCGCGGCCAGCCTCCTTGACGGTTTTGGCCGCCAGGAAAATCGCATTGCGGATTAACAGTCGGTCGGCCCGGGTCATGCGCGCATCCTCGCGTTCATCACCCCCGGTGATCATGATGCGGGCCGCGATCTCCATTTCGCCGAGCACATCACGGCCGGTGCCCTCCTCATCCAGCTCGTCGTCTTCTTCCAGTGCGTCCGGATCATCGCGCAAATGCTGCTGACGTTCCTTCTGCAACACACGCAAGGCATCGGCAAACGGCGGCAGACTGACATCGGTATTCGGGTTCAGGGTAACCTGGTTGACGGCCAGACCATGAGCCTGAAACTGCTGACCCAGCAGCGAGAAGGAACCGCCGGCCTCGATGATGAAGATGCGCGGGCGGTACATGGCGGCCATCTGTTGCAGCAGATAGACCAGCATTGCCGACTTGCCGGCGCCGGTGGGACCGAGGATCAGCATGTGAGCGTTCTTCTTGCGGTCGGCCCGGTGCAGGGGATCGAACACAAGAGGTTCGGCGCCCCGGTTGAAGAACACCAGCCCCGGGTGGCCGGTACCTTTGGATCGGCCATACAGCGGTAGCAGATTCGCCGTGTGACTGGAAAACACCAGTCGTGATCGGCGACTGGATTTCTCCAATGTGGCATCGTAGGCCATGGGCAGATTGCGAATATAGCTGTCGAGCGCCAGCAGATCGGCCTCGTGCAGAATCGGTTGCAGCCCGTTGGGCAACAACAACGCATTCAACTGATTGACATTGGCGCGCAGGGTCTTCATATCGTCACCGCGCACATAGAACGCAATGCCCAGCGGATAGAGCTTGTTACCGCGCGCCATCTCCCGCTCCACGGCCTCGGCGTCTTCCTTGGTGAGTTCGGCCTCCGCGGAATCCCCCACCGCGGCCCGTTTGACCTGGGCGATGTGGTTACGCGTGAAGTCCTGAGGCCTGGCCGTCAGGGTCAGCACCATCACGGTGTATTCCGGGAATCGGTCAAACAGCGAGAAGACATGATCGCCGGCCTGGCGCTCTGCGGTCATGTGACCCACCTCCGGCGCCCGGCGCAGTCCCTGAATGGTCACCAGCGTATGCGGCAGATCATCGAACCACCAGGTGGCCGAAGCATTGTCCGAGCGAGGCATCGTCAGCGTCAGGCGCTCGGCAAGATCATGCCCGAACGGCAGGTCTTCATCCCCCGGATAGGGGGCAATCTCCAGCAACTTGTCGGGATCACCACCCGTAATTTCAGGCCTTGGGTTGAACCATTTCAGCAACCACTCGTAGAGGTCCCGGCCCGTACCACGGCGTACCCGAATCCCGGCCGAGGCCAGTGAGGCCACCCACTTGGTGGCCACATCATTCAGGGATTCCTCGATTTCCACGGCGGAAGGCACCCGACCATTGGGTTTCAGACGACGGTACAAAGTGGCCCGCACACGCCGGACCTGGCCTCGCCACTGGGTACCGGTCACCGCGGTGTCTTCAAAGAGACCACCGGGACGGGTAATCCGGGCGAGATGCTCCGACAATGTTTGCTGGAAGTGGCGGGTATAGTCCGACTCCCGCGCACCGGGCTGGGCATAGTTCGCGATCTCCTTCTCGAATCCCTGAAGACTCGGCTCGTCCTGGACGTACACCTGCAAGATCCACGGGGCATCGTCTTCTTCAGGAATGGCATCGGTCAGCGCGGTCTGGATCGCATCGCGCAGCTGGGTCATGAACGCAGGTGTACGTGCCTCGGTACCGGCCGGGATCAGTTCGAACAGGGCGCCGACACTGATCCCGTCCTCCAGCAGAAAGGTGCGGCTTGCCGGGTTGTATTCCATCCACGGCAAGAAGTCGGTAAACGACGGCGGACGTTCATACAGCTGCTTGACCTGGTTCGTCGTGACTGGCAGATCGTCATTTTGTTCTTCTCGCTTTGAGGGCGTAGGGACTGACTTCATGAAACTCACCGGCGGACACCACCCTGCTGACTACGGACTTCACCGGGTAGCGCATATTCCACCTGCTCGTACATCGGGAAAGCTGTCGTATAGCCGGGCACCGGTGCGCCGGCATCACCGGCCAGGTGCGGAAAGATGTACATCACCAGCGTCGGGTTGGGCAGGCGAGGAAACAGCACATCGATCTCGTTGAAGGCATCTCGTGTGTAGCCATGCAGCGCCGCCTCTCCCGAGACGATGGGCCGGTCACCCAGCTCGCCACGAATGACCTGGGGATTGTCGGCATTCATCTCGTGCACGTGGCCCTCATAAATAGCCTTCATCGAAGGGCCATCCTGGGGTAGTACGGTGTCCTTGGTGCTGGCGCAACCGGCCAGCACCAGGCTAATCAAGCCGAGTACGGCGATAGGGGTCGAGGGCGGTTTCATGGGTCAGTTTCCTGCCAGTGGTATCGAAATCAATAGGGAGTTCCCGGTCAACATGGATGGCAATGCGGATGCCGGCCGGGACGAAGACGGCATCGAAGCTCTGGGACTGGCGCTCCAGCAACCACTTCGACACTTCCTCACTACCGCCGGAAATGGTCTTGCCCAACACGAAGCGGCCGGTATCACCGCTGACGCTACTGGTGACACTGCCCGCATTGCTCACCACCGAGGTTGTCTCGGCATTGGCCGCCGCTTCCGCCGCAGCCTGGATGGCCATCACACCGATACGTTGGCTGAGAAATGCCGGCGCGTTGGTCTTGCGCTCACCGGTGATGCAGGGAATGCCCTGTTCATCCGAGATCCAGCCCAGTGGCTTCTCTGCGCCACCTCCCTGATTGCCTTGGTCGTCGCCGGAAATGGTTCGGATGGTGCCATCCTCAAAGACGAAGGTGACCGAATCGAGGCGACCGGTCACACATGAAAGCGTCCAGTCTCCAACAGCGGTCCCACTCCACACCATGCCTTGAACGCCAGGCACCGTGAGACCATTGGCGGCCAGGTTATCTGCGCCGGTGATGACCTTGAACGGCATCGGATCACGTACCTGTCCCTGCACTGGCACCCGACCAACCAGGGCCGTCATGGCCGTCGAACCGATCAGGGTGGCGTTACGGGGAACCGTATAAACGGGATGGACGGTGCTGAGTTCCTGAGTCAGTGCCTGTTTAATTTTTGGAGTCTTTTCAGCTCGCCGATGTCAACGCACCTCCGGTGGACTGGCCTACCCTCTGCAGCAGACTGTTTCCATTGGCCTACTAACGCAGCATCGTCGACAACTATCCAGCGGTTCGACCCAGATCAGGCTGTCAGTAGTTGCAGCACCTTCTCCGACGTCATCGAGGCCCAGACCCACCGGGATATCATTGCCACTTTGGTGTGGGGTAACGCTGGGAAAGAGACTGGGACAACGCATCCACACGTGCCGTCAGGGAAGAAAGCACACCGGCATCGATCCGGTCGCGTGACTCCCGGTCTTTTTCATGGGAGAGCAGCTCACGCTTGACCCGGGTTGTGACGTTCTCCTCGATCTGGTGACGGTTGGCCAGCAGTTCGCGGTTCTCTTTGCGCAGCTGGTCATTGTCCTTGCGTAAAGCCTGTACTTCCGTGGTCATGGACGCGACATTGGCCGTCAGCGTCTTGATGGTATCGGCAGGACTGTCCGCATCCGGCGCGGGTGCCTGGGGTACGCTCTCCAGAACGAGTGCATCTTCAGGTTCCTGCGAACAGGATTTCAGGGTGACGAATACCAGCATCAGCACAACAGCGCCGGCAAGCAGGGGTAAGAGTCGGTTGGAGGTTGCAATCGCCATGGTAAGCCCTAGTGCGAAACGCCGAACGGCCGGGCGGAGATCAGATAGACAGCCGTGGTATCAGCCTCATCGCCTTTGGGAAACAGACGGTGGTGCTGAAAGGTTGCCGTCAGCCAGGTGCCGCGAAGGTTGCGTGGGTCCAGTGTTAGCGCCTGTTCGGTACGGTTGGTGAGCTTGACCGCCGTGATATAGAGACCCTTGGCGCGCCATGCCACCAGCGGGACCCCTTCGACGACGCCACCATGGTACAGATCGACGGGATCACGGCTGACCGGCACCCGGACAATACCGGGTTGGTCTTTGACCAGGCGAGCCGGGGCATAGAGCTGCTGGGCGGCGAAGCGGGTCAGCTGAATAAAATCAGGCCGCTCCTGTTCCGGCTCATGTCCGCCAGTCGCCTGACCATTCTCACTGCCTTGTTCACCCGTCACATAGATTTGAATCGGATGGCCCGGCCCACCCTCTTCAGTGGCCGTGACATCGAACAGGTAGATACGTCCACTATCGAGTTCACGCACCATGAGCCGGTTGGACCCGAAGGACGTGTGCGCCAACAGGTAGACCATCCCGTTGACACTCTGCGTGCGCAGCACACCCTGAACCGAGGCCGGCACACCCACCTTTACTGTGGCGGGAAATTCAATCCGCTGTTCCTGACCAACCACGAGTTCCAACCGGATCGGTGCTTTCTTCCACTCGATCCGCTCAAGCGTTTCCGTCTCGGCATGCACGAGCGACTGCATCAGAAGCAGCGTCACGCCCAGCCAGGTAGCCATTACGGAATGGTTCGATGGTTTTTTTCGCATGGGTTGCTCCTGCTATTGTTCTTGCCCGGCATCTACACCGAGTTCCGATTCTTCCAGCCGGCGCGGCCCGTCACTCGCAAAGCCGTCCAGCGCCAGCCCCCAGGGATTGGCTTCCGGATCGACCGCGAGACTGACCACCCGCAAGGGATAGCGAATGGCGGTTTTCTTCACCGTCATGCCTTTCACCGACTCGAACAGATCGAGATCCAGCCAGACCACCCAAACGCCGGGCGCGAGCACATCGACGCGACGTTCCTCGTAGCCATGTCCGGCAATCTCATGCACACCTCGCACCCGGTAGGCCAGCTCACCCTTGCGGCCTTTCTGTTCCAGGTCGGCCATGAGTTCCGTCCGGTATCGCGGCGTCACATACGGAGAGATGCGGAAGATGGCCTTGCCATAGTCCTTGGCTCCATCGTCGGGCCAGCGGTTGAGCTGCTGGAAGATGTAAAAGGCAAAGGCGTACACATTGGCCGCCGGCACTTCGTCGACCGAAAGCGTCGCCCCGGAGCGCAGATCGGGAGGGACATGCACCGTCAACTGCTTCGGCGCCTGACTCCAGCCAAACCAGAGAACCAGGATCACGACGAACTGGAGGCCGATCACCACCCATAGTGAGCGCAGGTGAGCGCGAACGTTATCGATCTCGGTGCGGTAACGTCGCATACCGTGTTCTCCCGATATCCCAGGCGCCACTGCGCCGAATGAACGGCGAGCTGCGCAAACCATGGTCCGACAACCAGATGGCAATCTGTTGCTGGTAATAGCCATCCGGTCGGCCACGTTTCAGCCGCTGGAACAGTCCCGCCATAACGATGACTGTTCCCACGACACCGACACCGGCCATGCCGAACCCCATGGTGACCGCGCCCAACAAACCCGCCAGGAGGAGGCTAACGGGTAACCAGATGAGCGCGGCCACACCCACGATGATGCCCAGTTCGGACGACGAGCAGCCCTTGAAGATCGCCGGCTCCACATTGAGCCGGTCGGCCAGAATGTCGTCTCGATCCGACATCGGTTAGATGACGCCCGCGGCTTCGGTGAGCAGGTAGCTGGCAAAGATCAGTACGATCGCACCGACGATGCCGAGCACGCCCACTTCGGCCCATTCGGCCTTGCCCTGGCGAGCCTCGTTGAACTTGGCGAAGCCGAGATAGGCAATCCACAGGAAGCCCAGCACAGCAATCGCCAGACCCAGGACCAGACCACCATCCTTGATGTAACCCGAAATGAGCCCAATCCAGTCACCGGCTGCGGGTGCGGTACTGGGTGCCACCGGGGTCGGCAACGCCGCCAATACCGACTGGCTTGCCGTAACTGCGAGCAACCCAGCTGCGGTTACCACCTTTTTTACTGCTTTCTTCATCATTACTTTCTCTCCGAGGTAACGGGGTTGCCCCCTGTTATAAATACCGGGGAACTCCCCGAACCCCTGCGACAATGGCCAACGGCCGCTACCGCAGATAAAAACCCAACACCATGAGCACGATGCTGGCGCGCAGTGTCGACCAGACCACATCGAACAAAACGACCTGCCCGTTCTGCCAGGCACGGAAGGTGCCCAGCGAGACCCAAATAACCCAGACGAAGGCCAGCACCAGCACGACCGATGCGATGCCGGTCAGCAGCGTGGCCGGTGTAAAACCGGAGCCCGCTTGAAATGCCGTGTTCTGTGCTGCCGTCATGACCTGACATCACCGACGGTAATCGCCGCGCAGCGGCGGGAAAGTCCGGGGCTCCGAACGTGGTGCATCGATGTGTTCCTGGATCCCGAGTCGAATCCGATCAAGATCCTGGCGCAGCCACTCATACTGGAAACGAACACGGGCATCCGGATTGGCTTGCGAAGCCGCTTCCGTGATCAGCGGATCGATGGCCTGAAGTTCGTGGATGATCCGGGCGAGTGCTGCCCGCTCACCGTCTGCGTCAGCAATGGCAAACTGAACCGGCAATACAGCCGCCAACAGTCCTGAGACCAGCAGTTTGGTAATTTGCATGGATGTCCTCCCCGTGTTGCGCATGACGCGCATGGTGGGGGATTCGGGGAGGACTAGATATGGAAAATCAATTCAGAAAGGTGCGGGGTTTTCTTTGCTTTGTCGGGACTTGAATAACCGTCTGCTTTAAAATTGCACGGTATATTCTTAATCACCTAGACACTTAGGAGAACTCGCCGATGAGTACCATTGGAATTCTTGCCTATGGTTCATTAATCGAAGATCCAGGCAAGGAAATTAAGCCAATAATTCGAGAACGGAAAGAAGGAATCACAACACCATTTTCCATCGAATTTGCCCGTTCGAGTTCTACCCGCGATGGCGCACCTACCGTTGTTCCTGTCGCAAGTGGCGGCAATCCAGTCAATGCCACGATTCTCGTCCTGGAATCAGGCATTAGTCCCGACGAAGCAGAAGATTTGTTGTGGCGGCGTGAGACAAGAAAGGAGTGCTCCGATAAGCACTACACGAGACCATCCGCACCAACTCCGAACAAAGTAATCGTGGAACGTTTAAGGGATTTTGCAGAGATTAACATTGTCATCTATACGAAACTTGGCGAAAACATCACAAACCCTACCGCCGAGAAACTCGCCGATCTCGCTATCGATAGTGCAAAGGCACAGGCTGGACGGGATGGAAAAGATGGAATCAGCTACCTAATTTCTGTAAAGCGGCAAGGTATCTCTACTCCACTCATGCCAGCCTATGAAACGGCAGTTCTACAAAAGACCAGCACCTCAAACCTTGAAGACGCATTGTCCTGGTGTCGCGGAAACCCATAACACACCTTCATCAGCCTTTTCTTCACAGGTACTTCTTGAACGTACTCGCCGTGACCGCCACCGTCAGCGCGAACAACGTTGCAAACGGCAAGATGACGAAGGTCGGATGCAGACTGAACGGCAAGGCGAGATAGGTCACCCAGGTCAGGACAACCAAAGGTAGTGCCGCCTTCTTCGCATAGTGGTAGACAAAGGAACTCTCTCTACCCCCGCCCCATCTCCGCAGATCGCGCTGCACCAATCCATCGACGAGCGCGACCAGGCTAAACAGCAAGAAGATCGGCATCGCCAGGGTCAAAATAGCAAGGCGCACTGAGAACACCTGGGTCACCTGCATCATGGCCAGTACGTACTCTGCCATGGGTTTATAGACCTTATGCAGCGTCGCCCTGACGCCCTGCTCATACTTCCGCGGAGGCAGTGACACCCATTGGATGAAATCCACAAACCGCGTCACCTCGAAAAGGTAGTGGTAGGAATTATCGGCGAACCGTTTGGCGAATCGTGCCGGATCGGAGGTCACAACACTGCGACGAAAATCATTGTCGAGATAGCTGATCTCCGTGACCAGCATGGTACGGCTGTGATCGACTCCTTCATCCGGCCACCAAAGCACCATGCCTGCCCACTCCACGATGATCGAGAACAACAGCGAAAACAATAACCACAGGATGACCTTCGCGACAGCCGATAAGGTCTTCGAAAACAGCCCTTGCTGAACTACCCGGCGACGAGGATCTGCCACGGCCTCAGCCATCGGAGGCCTCCGGTTCTACCTCGGGCTCGCTGACGTCCGGCGCGGCTCCCCACCACGGTTCCTGCACGCGGTACCAATGATCGTTGGTGATGTAGGTGCGCTCCATCTCATTGGTTATCTCGGTGAGCGTCTCAGGCATATCCGAGTCCGTTGCGGGCAACGGCATGCGAATCTTCCAGAGCTGGCCACCTTCCAGGAGGGCAAAGGCCTGTCCCTTGGGTAGGGTTATCAACTCGGCCGGTGTGAGCAACGGGACTTCTGAAACACTGATTCGGTCCTCGTTGCGGGAGCTGAAATCGATCCCGGAACCCGGCTCCGAGGAATCGTTGACACCCGAGACACTCATCAAGGTGAACACCTCAACCTTGGGTAGCTGGTCGGTGAGCATCTCGGCCGTAGCCAGCTCTTTCACCCTTAGCATGATCATCGTGTTGAAGTTACCGGCGACCTGCCCTGCTTTTGCACGATTGCCGATGCGCGCTTCGACATCCGACCAGGTCTGGGTGTAGGCCGTGACCTGAAAGCCGGCCCCACCGGCCTTGTTCAGTAGGGGGACGAACTCGTCACCGATCAGTTCGTTGAACTCATCGGCATGCATGGAGATGGTGGGCGGGGTATCGATGGATTCTCCGTCCACGCCATGCTTGTAAATGTGTCCGGCGACCGACACCAGATCAGCGAACATGGAATTGCCTACCGCACTGGCCACGGTGGTATCAGTCAGGGCGTCCAGCCCGACATAGACGATCCCCTTGCGTCGGATGACTTCCATCCATTCGAAGATCGGACGCGTATCGTTCTTATCCAGATAATCCGGCGAGATCAGTTCGGCGATATTGCCCGTGGTCAGCTTCTCCATCAGCGGGCCGACGGAGCTGACGATCTTGTCGAAGTAGGTCTTGTCGTACTTGAAGGCAGACACCAGCCCATCGAGGACTGGATCGTAGAGGTCCTGTGCCTGCAGGTGCCGCATCAGCGCGATAGCTTCTTTACTGCGACCCCGCAGGGCTGCCGGCAGGTTACGTTCCGAGATCTTGCTCGACAGTTCCTCGACCTGTTCCTTCCAGTCCTCGGCGCCGTGTGTATCCAGATGCGCCTCGGCATACTCCGTGAACAGAGGTTCAATGTCGTTGATGTAGCGTCGGACCTGCTGATAGTCCGGACGGCGGTTTAGCGCCACCAGTGCGCGGGCAATGATGTTGACGAATCGCCAGGCGAACTCCTTAAAGGCCGCCGAATTTCCTTCACTGGGTAACTGGTTGGCGATGCGGGTAGCAACCTCGGTGATGCGCGAGAAGTTGCCGATGGCGTTGTAGCGAGCCGAAACCTGGGGAAATCCCAGATGGAACATATAGAAGTCTTTGGTCCGTCCGGCCCGTTTGGCCTCGGCATACACACGCCGCAACAAACCCGCATCCCCCTTGGGATCGAAGACGATCACCACGTCACCGCGGCGGATGTCCTGGGTGATGAGGATCTCGGCCAGCCGGGTCTTACCGACGCGAGTGGTCCCCAACACCAGGGTATGCCCCACCCGCTCGCCGATGTCCATCCACACGTCCTGCTCGTCCGGCTCGACAGCGTGTAGGGCCGGTTTGCCACCGACGGCCGGCAACGGCGACAGCGGGATTCCACCAGGCCCGGACCCGAAACAGCCGCGCCAACAAACTCAGAATCGGGACCGATTCCCAGGCGACCTCCTTGCGGCGCGCCCATTGATACAGGGTACCCGGCTGGACGTAACGCTGGACCTCCGGCCGGATGGTATCGCGCAATCGCTGCGTGTGTTTCTGGGTCCAGCGAAAGCCCCGTCCTAAAAAGAGCTTGCGGCGGCTGAGGGGGATCTTGCGGGAACGTACCTTATAGATGGGCAGTCGGCGCATGTTGCGCTGGTAGCGCAGCACCCGCCAGGCCTGCCGGCCCCGGATCAGGCCGATCAGTCCCAGTACGGCGCCGGCGCCATAGGCGACACCCGGCGGCATCATCAGCGCCCAAGGAGCCAGAATGGCGATCCCTGCCGTCGCAAAGGCCACCAATGTCGACCACAGCTCGACCGGGGGCCGCAGCAGGGCCTCGATGGGATGCGCGCTCACTGCTCGATGCCGTGCGCCGAGATCAGCACCGGATAATGCGAAACGCTCAGTGCCTTCGCGATGTCGCTGCCCGAGGCTGGCAGGATAGATAGGCCGTCAGCCAGTCTGGCAATCGTTCGCAAATCATCCATCGTCTCGGCCTGCACCAGCATCCCGACGGCACCGATCTCCTTGAGCCGATCGCGGTGTGTCTGTAGCCACTGTCGGGAACGGCTGTCTGACCCGATCAAGAAAAATGGCCGCGTGAACGGCCGGTCATGCGCACGAGCCTGCACCGGTCCCGGTGTCAGGCCGGGTGATTGAATCGGCAACCAGGCTTTGGGGTCAGCGGCACCGAGCTGGGGTTTTGTTGGAACCGGACTTTGCTGTGGCAAACCATCTTGAGTTTGAAAAACCTCCAGAAAAGGCGCGATGGATTGTGTATGACCACTGTCATAGATCACAGTCAGCTCAGCCCGGGCCATGACGGGCACCAGCAGGCAACTCATGACCATGACCTTGCGACAATAAAGACTGAATCGACCCATCGTGTCATCCCTCCTTTACAATGCGCTGCCAGTGGGAGACAACACGGCGACGGTACCGGTCTGCACGATGGGAATCCTTCGGCGAGTGATAACAGCCAACGCTGCCCCACCAGTCCTGCCGCGTGGTGTAACAATCCTGCAGAATCCCGGCGCCCACGCGTATGTTGTGATACGGATCAAGTGCCTGCCACGGGGTTCCGAGCCGATCCTGGTGATAACGCCAGTTGACCTGCATCAGGCCGATATCGATGGAACGCTTCCCCTCCTTCAGATACGCCGTCAATGCCTGCCAGGCCGCTTGCCGGGAATCGAAGAAGTAACCCCGGCCGGCCACGTTCAATGTCCAGGGCCAGGGCCGGAGGGCTCTGGCCTGTCCCGTCTGCTTACCGCTTTCAGTGAGTGCCACAGCGAACAGAACGCTCTGGGGTATTCCGTGCTCTGCCGCAATCATGCGATAACCCGCTGGCACGGATTCATTCGCCCTGGCTTATAGAAGGAAGCGTCAGAACGGCCGAAACGATAACGGCAAATACGATCGGCCAGCCGAAAACTCGTATCAACGCCATCATGGGCTAGAGCTCCGAAACCAGTAGTCTTGAGACGTCCTCGCCTCGACGGCGCAATACGGACGGGACGTCACCTTGCCCCTGGGTCAGTTTGTCGAGGGCACCGCCATCATGATTGAGGGTGATCCGCCGGCTGCGTACCCAGTCGGGATCGATCTGGTGATTGGACGCCCAGTCCCTGACGGCGCGATCATCTCCCTTGTCCACATCGGTGAGATAGATATCGATACCGTTGACTTCGTCGATCCGCTTTAACAGCTTATTCAGCAGCAGATCGCAGGCCGGACAATCCGGGCGCGTAAAGAACAACAGGCGGTCTCCGGACTGAAAGGTATTTTTCACTTCGGTCTTTCCCGGCAACCGGCTGATGTCGATCAAAGACACATTCGGATACAGGCGCTTGGTTGCAGCATCGTAGGCGTGCTGGAACGCAAGGATACGACCGGCGTCTTCATACATGGCGTGTGCCCACACTTCGGCATACCGCTGCCGCTCCGCGTCATCCCGCGCATGAATACCGAGCACTTCGATGGGCGATATCGTCGCCGGACTGATGCTCCCGCGAATGCCCTGCATCAACTGTTTGTAACGGCGCCACTCCGTCTCCGACAAACCCCACAGACGAGCGTGCGCCAGATCCGTGGCTGATAAGACGTTCGTGGATTTTTGAGAACTATCCTGCCGGGTATCCTCGACCTGGGTATGTGACAACTCGACCGCCATCACGGTATTCGATACGACAAGGGCACCCAGAAAAACAACCGGTTTCCATCGTCTATTCATCGGTGCATTCCCCTTCACACGTGTCGGCCTTCGGTGC
The DNA here is from genome assembly GCA_963716875.1 of uncultured Gammaproteobacteria bacterium. Lineage (GTDB taxonomy): Bacteria > Pseudomonadota > Gammaproteobacteria > Chromatiales > Chromatiaceae > JASJBU01. The sequence goes on along the minus strand of CAVQUR010000004.1, from coordinate 16,980 downwards.
TGCCTGGTCTCTCTGGCCGATATAGGGCACCGTCAGATCCCGGTACATTCCAGACTTGTCAGGAAGACACCCACGCATCCCCGGTGTAGCAAGAACTGAATCTGCCGTAGTTTGGATACGAGATGCACTATTGCTGGATGGTTCAGCGCCATCATTCTTCTCTGCTGTCGCGGATCCCAGCGCAAAACCGCCGAAGAGCAACAACACGGCTAATACGATTTCCATCGGTTCTACCTCTGCAATGAAACGGAATGGTTCTGGCCATGCGGCCCTTTGAATTCGACCCTGCCCTTGAGGCGGTCGATGCCAGCCACTGTCCAGCCTGATTGCTGTTCGCCGGACTTCAAAAATGCAACGCGGCCTGCCTGGGAGATGGCCACGTAGGTCATGTCATCCCAAACGTCGATAGCATCGACATGAAACGGTGGAGTTTTGGCGGGTGCAGGTTTCGGTCTGGCCGCCGGCTTTTGCTGGGCGACCTTGCGCTTCTGAGTCTCCTTGATGAGGGTATTCAGCCGTGCAATGGAGTCGTCAATACGTTGGCGAAGGGCATGGTTACTTTCCGTAAGATCGGCAACGGCCACTTTGATCGCGCGAACACCTTCAGCCACGGAAGCCAGGCTCTTCTTCACATCCGCACTATGGGCCACTTGCGCTTCGAAACCGCGGTCGATCCGCCCGGACAGAGATGTCAGCCTCCGATCGATCTGCTCGACTTTGTCCTCGGCCGGGCCTATCTCCGGTTCCGGTGTTTTGATCACCTCCCGGGTTTGGGTATTGGAGTCCTGTATCTGGAGTTCATCCAACGGTTTTTCTTGCCGCTGGATCTTGGAAAGCGACAACGCACTGATGACGACGATACCGACCACAACGGCGGTCAGTACGGACTTGTAAGCCAGCCGGCGGGACCTTGGCTGCCCCTCTGCCTTATCCTGCTTGCTCTCCTTTTCCGACGGATTGATCTGCTCCGGTTGCTGCTCAGTCGTCATCCTGCACTACCTCCACATTAGCCATGTTCATGGTCTCGTGGACGGCCACCTGCTTCACGGCACACGCTCGAAGGTGATCAGTCGGTGGACAGGATCCTGGACTAAATGGAAGGCCGGACCTGCGAGTGTCTCCAGCGCGTCGCGCAATGTCATCGGCCCAAGATGGCGATGGACGGCCGGCAACGGTAGCGCAAATAACGCGAGCGTTTCCGGCGCGGTGGATTCAGTAGCAGCCAGCCGATAACCACTGCGCTGCAGGAGATACCGCACCGCCTCTCCGATGGTCTGGATCCGCGCCGGCAACTGAACGGTAACGGTCGCTTCCAACAGTTCCGCCTGCGCCTGGGTCGGAGCCGCGGAATACATCGAATACCGGCCTGTCTGGATATCGCTTGCATGAAGGTTCACGCTGGCGACAGTACAAATGCCGGCGATACATATCGCCGTTACTGCACCAGGGTGAGCAGGATTAAAGAGTGATCGTTTCATAATGGATTCGGCCTCAGTGGTTTGATACAACCTGGCCGGCATCATGAAGGTGCGCTCGGGTACTGAAAATGGATAATCCATTCTCACCGGCGCAGTGTTTTCGTGGCTGTATTCACGTCCCGCAATACACAGCCACAATCTGTGGTCTCTCGTGCCCGAGCTCGAGACTGATCGTCAGGCGGGCTTGCTGGTCAATCCGTTTTTGTTCCGGCGTGAGCGTTTTGACTGCAGGACCGCCCGCCGCGGGTGATCGCCATCCGGTCAGTTCCTCATAACGGTTCTGGGCATAGGCATGACGAAGACCATGCATCCTGGATAACCCTGCCCTGGCGGTCTCGGCTTCGTACAATCGCAATTGCTGTCGGTAGTTCTTCGCGCTGGGAATCAGAGAACCTTTACCGGCCAACTGTCGCGCACGATCGAGAACGGTACGTTGGGCCTCAGTCCGTATCGGGATGGTTCGCGCCTTGCCGCCCTTGGTCCAGCTTTCCTTGAGGACGATATGGTCGCCGCGATCGGCGTAGTCCGGTATGAACTTGATCGCTTCTTCTCGGCGCAAGCCAAAGGCCTGCTGTAGTTCCAGGCTCATCCGAACTCGGGCATCTCGAATCTTGCCAAGTTCTTCCGCCCCCACACTACGGGCCTTGGATTCGTTGGTCACAAACTGCCGGTTAGGAACACCATAGTGGTCGTTCGATCGTGCAACGACATTCTGACGATTGACCTTCTGGGCCCACCAGCGAATGACTGCCAGCCGGTTCTTCATCGCCCCGGCCGACAGCTCTTTTTCTTGCCAGTTTTTGACCAAAGCCTCGATGTGCTTGGGCTTGAGCGACTGTGCGCTCATATGACGGTAACCCAGATCATGGAGCTGGTCGGCGATCTGCGTCAGCAGCCGCTCCCGGTCTCGCTGGGTGGTAAAACTGCCGTCCCGGTTTCGACGGCAAATCTGCTTGAGTTGGTAGTTCAGATCTCTCAAAAGTGTTCTCGCATATCGGTAAGTGTTTCTGACCCAACCGGTGGCCATAGCCATTCGGTCCCGCGTACGCGGTACGGTCATGGGACACTACGCCCATTGCGACCTAAAGCTGCCTGGTCTAGGCAACGCCGGTTCTCCCCGGAGGGAATGGTCTGGCGTGGACCAACGTGCGCCGTCATAGGCGCGATTTAAGTGTGGTTACACATCACCTCCTTTCAGATAGGCGGAACACTTCCGCGGTTAATGAAGAATGAGCATCGACGGCATCACCAGGGGTGGGCGTCTCGGCTCGACGAGTCATGGCTGGTGCCTGCGAGAAAGAACCGATCTCGTGGTCGGCTCGGATTGGAGAATGAACCCACGGCTTTCGCCGCAGCGCATCGAAGGGTTCGGGCGCGCTCTGTTGCTACTGTATCCGCAGTAGCCACGGTTAAAATCGATCGAGGGCGGCAGTATCGGCCTTCATCACTGGCCCTGCACTGAATAATCCTGCCGAAAACGCGCGCCGTTTCCGGGAATGCCGCCCTCGTCACTACCCCGCTTCGCTTGCCAGTGACGAGGGCGCCTTCGGTTCAGGCACGCCGTGTGCCAGGCATCCGCCTGTCACGCGGCCTGCTACTAATCGGCTGGTGCAATCCTTCGGAGCGTTGCTACCTGCCCACTGGGGCCCACAGGCGCCGCTGAGTGCGGCCCCGCCCTTGGCACGCGAGTTAGAGGCTCGCGTTGCCGTGGCGGGCAAGGCATGTGGACTCAGTGGACAGCTATAAAGCGTTGGTACTGGACGTAGTCCGCCAGTAGCTGACTCACTCGTACGTCCGTCGGGTCGGTCTACGTGATGGGATGGAGCGGAGAAAGGAGCCCCGCATAAAGCGGGGCGTTGGTGGGGATGGGGGGTGACTATTCGGATTCCCGGAATACTTCATCCAGATTGATACCAGCCGGCTCGACAAAATGCTCAATGACAAGCGCAAGCGACTGGCTACCATCCGATTGCGTAATATGACGCAGCTCGTCGGGCTCATAGCCGTCTGTGTCGTAATCGACGACGGCAACATCCGGTGCTGTATCTGGCTGATCGGCAATCACTGCCTGCACGATGCCGCCTTCCAGAACGACAACCAGCCTTTCGCACGGTCGGACTGGGTTTGCTTCCATCCGAACTCGACCCGGTTGCCCGAAGCGCGGCCTGATAAGCATCATCCAGATCATCCCAGTCGATGCTGCCACCTCGGGCCTCACCACGCCGGTAGGCCTCCACCAGCAACCTCGACGCCACGAAGGCCGCATCCCTGCGACGAAGCGTTACCACACTTGCGTCCGGTGTTGGCCACGGCTCATCATCGCGCAACGTCTGTTCGACCGTGAACAGCAACGAGCTATCGCCCGTCTCTTCATAGTCATCGAGCAATAACGGCACCTTTGCGGTGTCATGCCAGATGTCGCCTTGGTCGAACAGAGTCTCGGCCTTCCTGACCGCTTCGTCCGAATTGTCGGCCTTGATGCCGACCATGACTCGGTGCTCATAGGGCAAGGTGTATTGAATAACATATTTCATAATGATCTCCTTCTGATTGGTTACAGGGGGAGACCATCACCCACCGGGGAGATGACCTCCCCGATGGGTATGGCGAAGAACTCAAGTCGTTGACTTGATCGGTTGATCGAACAGCATGGGTACTACGCTTCAGTCCTCATGCGGCTGCAGAATCGTGATGACCGGTTCACCGGCATCACCTGGCCCGACAATGAGCTTCAGTGTGACCAGCTCCGCTTCGGTCGAGTGACCATCACGGGCTACCCGATACAGCTGGAACAGCAGCCGGTCACCCGAATCCTTGGCGGTGCGGATGGCATGGGACGCCATGTAAGAGCACATCCCAGAGCTTATGTCACCCTGTCCAGTGTTAACTCAATGGATCGCGTTAACTGCATCCTCATGAACGAAAGAGTTCAGAAGCTGACCTCCATAGCCAAGAAAATGCACGTCCGTCGATAGCTGCCGGCCGATGCGATATTTTCCCATTGCCATCGTTAGCAAAATTTGCTATTCCTTTGAAGGAATACTAAGATATTCTCTTGAGGGAATAATCCATGTGGGAAGTTGAAACAACCGATGCCTTTGACGACTGGTGGCAAAAGCTCACGGAGCGGGAACAGGATGATGTGACCGCCGTCGTCGAGCTGTTGGAGGAACGCGGTGCTCATTTACCCTTTCCCCATTCGTCCGGCGTCGAAAGGTCGAGATTCTCGCATATGCGGGAACTGCGTATTCAGTCCCATGGTGATCCCATTCGGGTGTTTTACGCCTTCGACCCCCGCCGGGTGGCGGTACTGCTCATTGGCGGTATCAAGACCGGAAAGGATAAACGGTTTTACAAAGAATATATTCCCCGAGCGGATACCTTGTATGAAGCACATCTGAAAAGTCTGGAGGGCTGAACCATGGCAAAGAAATTCAAGGAACTGACAAAAGACTTTTCCCCGGAACGCCGGCAACGCATCGAAGCCAGGAAGGCGGTGTTGCGCGAGGAGATGAATCTTGCCGAACTGCGACAGGCATTGTCCCTGACCCAGAACACCCTTGCCGAAGCGCTCGGTGTCGGCCAGGCGGAGATCTCCAAGATTGAGAACCGTGCCGACATCTTTGTGAGCACCTTGCGGAATTTTTTAACCGCCATGGGCGGCGAGTTGGAAATTCGGGCGGTGTTTCCCGATCACACGGTCACCATCAAGAACTTCTCCTCTCTGGTGACCGAGCAGGCGGAAAAGCCCGCCTGAGAAACCAACAAACCATCGGCTATAAACCCACCAGGACCCACCCGGCACGCTGTGCAGGCTCACGCACTGGCACCGGGTTCAGACCTCATGGTGCCTTTTCGTGTTTTTCAGACCGACCGCCCTGGCCGACTTCTCCGGCGTCGACCCTGTCCGTCGTATTTTGCGTACGGGTGAGTTCCTGAAGCATCTGGCTCTTGCGCATGAGCTGTTCCTTCAGCCCTTCATTCTCATGGCGCAGCGCATAGTTGTGCTGCGCCAGCCGCGTTTTGTCTTCCTGCAGTTGCTCGATGAGATTGCGTAGCGCCTTGTTTTCCTGCCTCGCCTCAGCAAGGTCAGCGTCCTGGGGGCGCGGCTGAGGCTCGGTACCCTGGTGTTTCAATCCATGGATCTGGGTGACGATGTCTCCATGGTGGTTGTGCAGTAGGGTGCGATGGACGCCGGCCTCCCGGGCGACGGATGACACGGTAATCGGCGTGCCCTGATCGACCCGTTGGGGGTTGCCGCTACGCAGGCGTGCGATGGCCTCGAGCAGCAGCGCGTGCGTCTCCTCATGGCTCCTTCGCTTATGCTCACGCGGAACCGTTGCGTATCTCACCGGGTTGGTTCATTCTCGATTTCCTCCTCCACCCTGGACTCGAGTCGCTTGACGACCTTCCTCGCCTCGTGCAGAAATCGCTCCGCGCGTCGCCTGGCAGGAAGACCCAAATCGCCGCTGTCCAGGACCAACACCTGCTGGCGTTCGATCTCTCGCCACACGGCCACATGGCCCTGGTCGATGAGGCCGTTCGGGCAGTCGATGCACAAGGTCTTCTCGAAAATGCACAACGACCCGCTGGCGGATGCGGGAGCGGACAGGCACCAGCTATGCCCCGTACCCCGGATGTAGGCATCTTCGGCAATCTGACTGATCAACGCCGCACGGTTCTTCGCGGTGAGGACGCTGGCGCGGAAGCTCATGAGCCGCTCGGCGGCACCGCCCGCCAGTGGGCTTGCATCATCAAACCATCGCGCCACGATCGATTGCTGCAGCGCCTCGCGGGTTCTGGAGATGTCACCGAGCAACTCGTGGTCCATCGCCTCGCTGGCGTAATACGCGGTCATATCGAGGGACCAGTGTTTGAAATGGTGGCTCAGATAGTACAGGTCGCCCAAGACGTGGCGGGCGACAAACCGGGCAAAGGTCCGGCGAAACTGATGGCTATGCAGATTCCACAACCGGCCCTGGTGATCGCGGATGTCCAGCGCCGCCACGAAGTCCTTGAGGCCGTGATTCAGCGCCCCCATACCCGGTACAGCGATCTCGCCCGAGCGCGGGGCCCGGCAGAGAAAAAGCTTGCGGGCCTGCTCGCGCGCGCTGTACAGGCGTCGGTTGAGCGAGACACGCTCATGGGCCTCGCATGGGTGGTGCTGGAGTCGCGTTTCGAGTTCCGTAATCGTGCACTGCAGCGCTGCATGGAACGGTCTCGCCATCCGTTCCAGCACCCGGACGGCGCGCTCCACAACCGCCGGCACCATCCATTTGGCGGGCAAGCCCTGGGGGTTGCTCGTCGTCTTGTGCAGGGTCGCATGGAGCCACCACAGGTCGTATCCCTCCGGGGTCGTCTCCCGGGTGATGCACCCTGCCTCGATAGAGGTGATCTCGGAGTCCCGGATACCCGAGAAGAAGCAGATCAGGATATAACAGGCGGTCCGCAGCAGGCGCTCTTCGGCTCGCAACGCATTCGCCCCCCGATAGCCGTGCTCCCGGGCGACGGTGATGGCGAGGGTGGAGAGACTGTCGGGATGCGCCACGCCACGCGCCCTCGCCCGCTGCTGCGCGGCCGTTGCCGCCTCGCGGGTCGAGAGGATGGACTCGGCTTTATCGTTGATGTAGCCCAAGGCGGCTTGCACCAGCTCCCGGGCGACGGCATCCGGCAGGTAGGCGGTCTTGGGCTGGCGCTGCCCACGTCGTGACAGACCGGCCAACGAGGCCGAGGACTCCCCCGGCCAGGGATGGGCGGCGAGACCGTCGGCGAGCTTGGGGGATTGCAGCCAGAGATCTTCCACGACAGCCAGTTGAGAGGTCAGGGTCTTTGCCGCCGGCGCTCCGACCATCCCGTCCCGAGCCGGCCTTCGCATAGACCAGGTACTGGGTAAAATCATCGATGTCAGCGAAGCGACGGTAACCGTTTTGCACCATCCAACGCAGCAGCGGCGTCAGCCCCTTGCGGTATTTCTTGATGACGGTCTGCGCCTTCGGCGGACGACGCCCTTCGACCGGGTCGAACAGCAAGCGAGTAGATGAAGTCCTTCGCGCTCGCCAACAACACGCTGTGCTCGGGGTCGAGCAGGGTGTGTCCGTCGGGCAAGGACAGCGCCCAGTTGAGACGTTTCTCGCTCGGCACGATGTTGCCGGCGGGGATGGAGGGCCAGAAGTCCCATACCGCATCGCCGTATCGCGAGACGACCAGTTCGGTGCCATCGTCCTGCCGCACACGGGAGACGACCCGACGGCGCTTGTCGGCATCGGTAACGGGGTAAAGGGAACGCCGTGCAACGGCCACCTCGGCGCTCATGCGTCCACCGCGTTCATCGGCAACACATGGAGCGCCCAGAGGGGATGCGGATGTGCGCGGGCCTGGGTTTTCGCCGCCTGGATTGTGTCTGCGGGGAACTGCGGTGCGATCGTCTCATCGATGACCCGGATGACCCAGCCGTAGGTCTTGTCCCAATCCGGCCCGGACAAGCGTGGCCGTTCGGCAAGCAATGCATAGTAGAACGAGAACAAGCGATGCAGATCGTCTTCGAAGATCACCATGCTCGGGCACTTGAAGCAGTGCAGAAACTTCTCGCAGACTTCCCCGTCCTGACGCGGCGCATAGCGTCCATTGAAGGGATCTTTACAGCGCGCCACACTGGTGTTCCAGGCGCCATCGAGCAACCGCCGGGCATCCTCGATCGCCAAACCCTGAGCTCGAGCAAGACACGAGGCGTCTTGGATGTCATCCTGGGTCACCCAATCGACCATCGCCTCACCGAGAAACTTGAAGTCCCGCTCCTGTTCCGGGGTCACCGAGAGGTAATGTTGCGACAATGTACTCGGGCCGGCATGGCCCATCAGCTTGCGTGTCACCTCAAGATCGCCGCCGCTTCGCCGGTACACCTGCATCGCGAAGGTGGCGCGCAGGCGGGTCAGGGTCAGCTGCAGCGGTTCGCCGTTGTCAGCCAACAAGCCGTGACGCCTGACCAGGGCCTGTAAGCGGAATCCCAAAGCCTGCGTTGTCAGCCGCGTCACCTGGCCTCGCTGAGGACCGCCTGCGGCTCGGTGCAAGAGCAGGAAGTCGCGGTCTTCGACACGTGCGTCATTGACCCAGGGGTCGGTAAAACGCTCGAGTGATCGGATCAGCTCGCCGACGGAACGCGGCACCGCCACCTCGTTGGGAGCGATTGGATCCTGATCGAGATACTGGAACGCCTGGAGGTGCGTCGCGTAGCCCCGGCGCTTGTGGGTGACGAGGAACTCACGGCGGGTATCCAAGGGGTGGGGCTGCAGGCAATCGCGCTGAAGCTCCAGCAGCGGGGTCGTGTTGCGCCCGGTGCGCACGGCAATCATCACCAGATGAGCGGCCAGCACGTCACTGTCCGGTCCCTCCCAGTCGCCGTTTTGCATCTGCTGTAGATCCGTCTTGGCCCCTCGGACGATGCCGGCCAGCTCGCGCGGGGTGTAGGGTGCATGCGGATTGGCCTCGCGGTTCGAGTGCGGAAAGGGATTGCGCGGGAAGCGCCGCTGGCGAATGTCGGGATGCACCTCATGGGGCACGCGTTGCAGTCGATTGATGAGGACGCGCTTGAGTTTGTCGAAGTAGAATTTCTGGCTCGCGACCGCCCACCTTCTGGGGTTCCTGTGCAGCCAGGCAAGGTAGGCGTGAAGCAGCGACTTGTCGATCTGATCGAGCCGTTGAACGGCTTGGCCCGATGCAGCCTGGTCATCGAGGAAACGCCAGAACACCGTGAGACTGCGATAGATGCCCTCGTAGAGCGTGGCACCGGTCAGGTCGTGGCGCAGTTGCCAAACGGCGTCCCGGCACTGCCCGGCAAGCTCGTCGCGACCCTCGGTGCGAAACCGACGAAAATCATAAATCCGAGTATGGTTGGCGTACGGCAGGGTGAACGTCCAACCCGGCGGTAGATCACGGACCTCGCCCCCGGGTCCGCGCTCCACCCGGTATGCCTTGCGCTGCCGGCGGATGTCACCCACGGTACACCTCGGTCATCATGGACGTGATGGCGATCTGATAATCGTCGAGGGTGTCTTGACCGGCCGCCAGGGCCAGGTGAAGGTACCTCATCGTCGTCTGGATCGAACTGTGACCCATGCGCTCCTTGACCCAAAGCAACGCGTTGCCCCGGTTCATCACTTTCTCCAGGCGCAGCAGCTCATAGGTTCCGAAGGCATGGCGAAGCATGTGCGGGTTGCAGTGGATACCCGAACGGTCACTCGCCTGCCTGAACACGTTGTCCAGGCCCTGCAGGGAGAGGGGATCGCCGTAGCGGTTGAGGAATAGGCAGTCAGGTACGCGCCCATGTTTCTGTTGGTATCGCCTTGCCAAGCGGGGGCGCTCCACCTCGCGATACTGCCACAGTGCGGCGTACAGCTGGGATGACATCTGGACCCATCGCGCCTTGCCCCCTTTGGTCGGCGTCTTCGTCGGATCGAGGTGCATGCGCAGCATGGCATTGCTACACCCGGTAGGTGTAGGGAGCATCTCGCAGGCCAACCCGACCGCCTCTTCTCGACGCAGCCCTGTCTCGAGCATCAACCAGGCGAGCAACTGAGAGCGCTTCGGCTTCAGTGCCGCAAAGAAGATCGGGATCTGCTCGAGCAACAGGAAGTCGGGCGGCTGCTCGTACTCTCGCAGTGTCAGCTCATTTGCCAGGGCATGACTCCCGGCATCGTCCAAGTGCGCGAGAAACGTCTTGCGCCGATTGACCAGCACTTCCTCTTGATGGAATGGGACGCACGCGATGAGCTTCCTTGCCGCGGCCCACCCATAGAAGCGTGAGACCGCGCGGATACGCTGATTGATGGTGCTCCTCGCCAATCCCCGTTCCACCATGGCATTACGCCACACTGCAATCGATTCGGCACTCACCCAGCGCCACTCGAGATCATTGGCCTCGAGATAAGAGAAGAAGTCATACAAGGACTCCGCATACGTCTTCCAAGTAGCTGGACTCGCTGTACGCCCTCGGACCACAGCTATGTAGTACAGGTAGTCATTGACGGCGACGACCTCTCTCATGGTGTTGTCCAGGAGAAAGGGAATTCTACGATGTGGAACACCGTGGAGTGTGAAGTTGTCACCCGTGTAGAAAAGCTCCATCCCTTTGCTCCTCTCTCTGACGTTCTACCACAACCTATCACTGCATTAAGCAGCTAGCAAAATAAGACTTCTCAGTACAGATTAAGTAACTAACAGATGGTGGGTTTTATAACAGAGCCTGCCCGATTGATCCTGGTAGACCTGTCGCTGGTTGTCGGAATCGGTCCAGGCAACACAGTCCTCCCATACTGCGGAAGTGAGTGCAACCGGTCCTATAAAGCCGGCCTCCTCAGCCATGGGACCCGCATCGACCAATACACCATCCTCGATGGCCTGGGCACGGGTGTAGGTGGAAATCACCTCGCCGAAGTAGGATTCGGCGGTCTGTTCATGGGTAGGTTTGGACATGGATCTTCTCCTCTATTGGATTAGCGCCAGGTCGCACCTCCTTCCCTGCCGGGAAAGGGGTGCTTTCCCGGCAGGGTCTGTGAAAAATGATGTGACTGTCAGATAACTCCACGTTCAGCCAGTGAGACTGCTCTCTCCAGCGGTAACCACCAGATGGTCGATGATCCGCACATCAATCAGTGCGAGTGCGTCTTTCAGCCGACGGGTGATCGCCTCATCCGCATGGCTGGGTTCAGCCACCCCGGACGGATGTTAGGTTGCATTTGCGTGTGTCAACTTGATTGGTCTCTTCCGCGATACTTCCTACACTTGGTAATGCCCGAGTAGCCCAAGCCTCTTTGCAGAGGCGAGTAGCCCGGCGCGCGGGCGCTTATTCGGCCACTTCGGTAGGAGGTGCGGTGATGGTAGTACGCAGATCATTCAGCGCGGCGACATTGACACGGCTTCGTGAGATGCCGGCCAGCGACGCTTTGAGGCTGCTGGCCAGTTACATCAAGGTTGACCCAACGTATGTTCCGGTCAAGGCTGATCACAGCCGACGTTGGCACCTGTGCACTGTGCGCGGCGAGTTCGAGATCCTGACCACCGGACCCAAGTGGTACGACACTCGTGCGCGGCGAGGTGGTGGCGGCGCCATCGATCTGGCCATACACGTCCTCGGCCTGTCGTTCGTGGACGCGGTCAAGCATCTCACCAGCGAGGTGGACCGGTGTGGTCCAGATCGTCCGTAAGGCCTCGCTGCCGGACCTGACCGAGGTCATCGAGTCTCTGCGTCCCGCCGCGGAGCAGGCACAGTCCATCGTGTTGCGTGAGCCCAGACCTGCAGGGTTTCCGCTGCTCTTCACAGCGCAGTGGCAGCTCATCGAACCGGCCGTGGCATACCTCCACGAACACTTCGTGCAGCGGGCGCATACGGCCGATACGGTCAGGACCTACGCTGAGATCCTCTACGACTGGTTCGAGACGCTCGAACAAAACGTGATCGCGTGGGTTGACGCTGATGCGGTGGACCTGGTCGCTTACCGCAATCGCATGATGCTGGAACCGAGCCGCCACACTGGAAGACCCTACCGGATCTCGACCATCAACCATCGCGTGCGAGGGGTACTGAGGTTCTACGAGTGGGCAGTGCGAACGCAATGGCTGAACGCATCGCCCTTGGTTGGCGGGCCTCGCAAATTCGACGTGGCCTGGTCACGGCGGGCGGTTCGCGCCGATGCGACAGAGGCCACCGATCACAGTCTATTCGTGCTGCGTCAGTTCGAGCTGTTGCCGCGCCCGCTCGTATCCGAGCAGGCCCGCGAACTGCTGGCAACACTGCCGCCACCGTACGACCTGATGGCACGATGGCAGATCTACACCGGGCTGCGGGTCAGCGAGCTGTTGCGACTAAGTACTAATGACATCACAAGGCAACCTGTATCGGCGGCATCGCACCACACGGTCGAGGTGATGCGCAAGGGGCGCAAGCCCGGTTACGTGATCGCCTCGGCGAGTCTACTCGACGAGACAAGGGGATACCTGTCCGGTCACCGCTACGCCTGGCTGCAGCGTGCCCGGCGCAAGGGTCGCACCGGCGAACACACAGCGTTGTTCATAAACACCCGTGGTGCGCCGGTAACCAAGAATGCCTATCAGCGCGTTATCAGCCGAACTGGCCATGCCTGCGGATTTAAGGCGACGACCCATCAGCTGCGCGCCACCTTCGCCTGCATGCTGCTGGCTCGCCTCGAACAGCTCGTCAGCCAGGGAGTCTCGATCAACCCGCTGCTCGTGGTCAAGGTGCTGATGGGTCACGAACGCATCGAGACTACCGACCGGTATCTACGCGCCATCGCCGTCGACGCCTGCATGCTCAAGGAGATTCTGGACACGCTGCTGTCCGGAACGCAATGACGATGGGCGCGCGGCGTCAACCGATGCCTCGGGTGCTGCCGGGCCGTACCGCGGTCGCTACCCGTAAAGGCATGCAGCCTCCACGGCACGATGCGCCGCGGCGGGTGCGTCGCACCACCATCGATTTCAGCTCGTTGGGCCTGCCCGAGGATGTACGACTGGCGCTGGCCGAGGCGTTCTGGGGCCACATCGGTATTCGGAGCGAGCCCAGCATCGTCTCGCTTTGGTTCGACATCAAGACCTTCGACCGGTTCGCTCATGAGTCGGGGGCGCTCTGCAGACTGGCCGACGTCCATCGCGACCTGCTCGTGCGGTATATCGAGTGGCTGAACCGGCAGTGCAGACCCGACGGTCGACCCTGGACCCAGTCTGGCAGGGCGCGCACCTATACCACACTGCGCACGTTGCTTCAGTGGATCGAACGTTGCCGTCCTGGCCTCATCGCCAGTATCGAGTATCCGTTCAACCCGTTTCCATGGCGCAACCGCTACAGCCAGCCGCGCAGCCCGATTCCGGCACGCGAGCTGTGCGCTCTCCTGAAGGCGTGCGAGGCAGACATCGCGCAGCTGCGCGCCATGCGCGAGACGATCACCACGCGGCAGTCCGCGGCCGACGACACGCTGGGTACCTTGGGAGGGCTGCTGCAACACATCGATCGGCACTTCGGCGGCATCGTCCCCACCGCGCGCGAACTGTCGCGCGCAGGCCAGCACCCGGTCAGGTTGGCCTTGGCCCAATTTGGGGGCATGAAGCAGGTCGAACCCTACCTGTACCCACACGCCGAGTCGCTGCTTCCTTACTATCTGGCGATCCTGATCCATGCGGCCGGCAACCCCGATCCCATCGCGGAGCTCCGGTGCGACTGCCTTCAGCTCTTACCGCTACTGGATGACCGACAGGCGCTCGTGTGGTTCAAGCCGCGTGCCAACAGCATCCAGCGACGCACGTTCAGCACCACGGACCGCTTCGAGCCTCCCGCGCTGGTGGGGGAGATCCTTCACTGGAACAAGCGGCTTCGATCACTGGTGCCGGCGCAGCTGCACGATCGGTTATTCCTGTTCAAGGGCCGACAGGGTGTGAATGCGCTGTCGACCGGCACCGTCAAGTCTCTGCTCAAGGCATTCTGCGAGCGCCATGACCTGCCAAGGTTCTCGCTCGCGAGCATTCGGCCTGGCGTGCTCTCGAGCTTTTACCGAGTATCCGGCGATTTACGTCGAACCGCAGCGGTGGCCAACCACGCCAGCCTGGCCACGACGGTGCGCTACGTCGACACGCCACAGGTACAAGCGCAGCACCGCGCCCGCATCGCGAGCTTGCAGAGCGCCTTCATCGGGCATATCGAGCAACGTCGGGTCACGGACGCCGCCGAGTTGTTTGCTTCGCCCAGGCCCAGCGTGGCGCCTCCCGCCGGTGAGGTGGTATCGATGTTCGGCTTCGGCTGCACAGATCCCTTCGCCGGAACAGCTCCCGGCACACATCGCGGCGAGCTGTGCACCCACTTCATGGGCTGTTTCACCTGTCCCAACGCGGTTATCGCGTCAGACCCTGCAACGCTGGCTCGGCTACTGCAGGCTCGCGATCACCTGCGCGCGGCTGCCGCGGTGCTGCACCCTGCTCGCTGGGAGGCCGTTTACCGCCCACAGCTGCGCATCCTGGAGGAGGACATTCTCCCGCGTTTTGCCGCAAGCGAACTGGCGGCTGCGCAGTCGTTGGTGGTACAACTGCCGCCATTGCCGGATCTGCGATAAGCCGCACCCATGCGCTCTTCTCGATCCCCCAACCCGACCCTGGAAGCCCAATCTGGTGCCCACCTGTCGAATGATCGAACAGGGTTCCTGGTCGACTCAACTTGGCAGGACCCGGTCTGGCTCTTCAAGCCGACCAACGCGCTCGAAGAGTCCAGACCCGTTCGACTGCGCTGGAACTTCACACTCCCCAGCGGGGGATGTTTCACCGACGACCGGTATGCGCCGCTGTTGGAGTACAGCCGGCAGCTTGTCGCGCTCATCCGCGGTCGCTCGCTGAGTACCGGGCTGCCGCTGCGCGCAACTACCGTTGCCGGCTACTTTCAGTACCTGCGCGAACTGGTGCGTTGGATGGATCAGGCGGGTTTTGTGCGCTTTGCCGATCTCGACGCCGCGGCGCTGCTACAGTTCCAGCGCTCGCTCATGGAGCGGCCCGGTGTCGCGCGGGCCGCGCTGGCCCCGGCGACCGTGCAGAAGTACCTCTACCTGTTCACGTACCTCCACCGCTTTCGCAATCACCTCAGTGACGGGCTGCAGTTCGATCCCTTTCCGGGACGCAGCCACGGCGAGGTCGCCGGCGTGCGCGAGGCTGACACCCGACGCTGGCCACATACCCCGGATGGTGTCGCCATCGCCTTGGTCCAAGGGGCCATCGACCTCGTCACCAACGGTGCGACCAGTATCCTGCAGGCGCGGCAGGTCTACACCAAGGCGATGGCCTTGGCCAGACAGCGCGGTTGCGGCATCGACGCCTGCACCAACGCGGCGACGCGAGCACTGCAGCAGGCAGCTTTCGACCAACCCGAGGGTGCGCACCCGATTCATACAGTCGGTAACCTCGCGCACATGATCGACATGCTGTATGCCGCCTGCTTTGTCGTCATCTCGTACCTCGTGGGGCCGAGGGCAAGCGAGATTCTGCATCTGCAGGCTGGTTGCGTTCAGCATCGCGGCGAGGACGCAATCACCGTGATCGTTGGCGCCATCTTTAAAAGGCAAGTCGAGTATCACGGCCGGCCGCACGAGTGGGTGGCACCGCCGCCTGCCGTACAGGCCATCTCCGTTCTCGAAGCGCTGTCCGCCGGGCATCGTGCCCAGACGGGTCGCAGCGAGCTGTGGTTGCGCCGTTGCCGTACCGTCGGTGCGACCGAGTGGCAACAAGTGTGCCCCGGTCAGTTGCAGACCATATCGACGACGCGGATGCGTGTCCTGCTGTGCCGTTTTGCTGCCTGGCTTGGCGTACCTGACTATCAGGGCCGGGTATGGCGGCTTTCGACGCACCAAGGGCGCAAGACCTTCGCCCGGTTCGCGGCACTGCGCGACAGCTCTGCCCTGTTCGCACTGGCCCAACACCTTGGCCACCACGAACGTGCCGTCACCGACTCTGGCTATGCCGGATCGGACTATCGCCTCAATCAGGAGATCGAGTCCGGGATCCTGGAACAGTCGGCCGCGGCTTGGGAACACATGCTCGCTGCACCCGGCCTGGGTGGGCGCGCAGGCGCCGAGATCATGGCCAGGCGGCCTCGGTTCAGAGGCGCACGGCTCAAGCAAGACATCAAGAGCTATGCACGGTTGCTGGTGGACGCCGGCCTCGTGCTCGGCGTGTGCGACTGGGGGTTCTGCGTCTACAGGGAAGAGCACAGCGCTTGCCTGGGCAATGCCGTCGGCCCCAATCCGGCACGTCGAGAGCCCTCGACCTGCAGGTCCTGCAAAAACTTCGCTGTGTCGGCGCAGCATCGGTCTTATTGGGTCGAGCAGGTCCGTCGTCACGAGGCACTGCTCAACGAACCGGCGCTGCCCATCCAGACACTACGCATCGTGCGCGAACGCCTCAACGAGGCGCGTTCATTGATCCGCGTGATCGATGCGGACGCGAACAAGGAGAACAAACATGGCAACCACCCCAACCGTTGACCCTAACTGTAAGTCGCCGGGGCAGCGACTCCGAGAGGCACTGGCGGAACTGGTCCGGCAGCAGACATCGGGTAGTACGTCCCAAGCCCCGACAGCTACGGCACTATGTGAACTCGCCGGGATCTCGCGCAATGCACTCTACCGTTACCACTCTGACGTACTTGAGGAACTGCATAAAATCCAGCAACAACGGCACCATGATCCAGGTCCAGCGAAACAGAAGTTGCAACAACTTCGAGACGAGAACGAAGACCTACGGCACCAGACAGCCATGCTTGCTGCGCTGGTCGATCACTATTTTGCGGCCTGGAAGGAAACGCAGACACTGCTGGAGCGCCGGGAACGTGAGCTCGCCGAACTGCGCCGCAACATCAAACCCAACCTGGTGCCCATCCGGAACTGACCGTTCACATGGTGACAGATGGGCCGTGTTGACACTGAGAAATCAACATAATGGGTGGTTGTGGTACAGGACC
>CAVQUR010000003.1:0-262654 GCA_963716875.1 uncultured Gammaproteobacteria bacterium | reverse complement strand
TGTTGTGTTTACATCTTCTTCGTACCATCGTATTGCTACCACCGCCTTACTCGCGGCAGTCTTCATAGATGGTACTGGGCGATCCGATTCCAGCTCATCCATTAACATGTCGGTGGGGGACCGATGCCATGCATTCCGATGAGCGCTTGCCATTGGCGGCGGCTTCCTAAGCATCTGGGATTGCCTATCCCTACTCTCTTCCGTCGCGCAATTGCGTTGTCGTGATAAGGTTGATTGGATTGTCGCTCCTGGTGATCTGTGATTTTGGCACCAGACTCAGCGGCTTGTGAGGATGGCTCGGATTGTTTGCGTGCCCACCTGTTCCGCTCATGAACTAGGGTGGCAACAGGCCTCTCACCGGCTGTACGTAGCGCTATGCGTTTCAGATAACCTGTCATGACAACTCGCTCCGCGCCGGTGAGCGCTCCCTCTCTACCAGGTAACCAGACTGCGACGCTGGCTTCTTGGTAAGCCGAGGATCTCATTGAGACTCCAGCCGTAAGTGCTGGCCAGGAGATGGATCTCGTGATTGAGTGTCGGGCGATCCTGCTGCAAGGCTGACAGCAGATAATACTGGATATCAAAGTGAGCCGGATGATGGGTACCACACTCGGCACAGACGGTATCCAGTTCTATATCCAGGGTGGGTGCTATGGCCTCGAGTGTCTCTTGCACGATGGCAATGAGCTCGCGTCCACGCCAGCTGCTCAGTGCCACGCTCAATCAGGCACCGATCCAACAGGAGCTGTTCTGCCTCAGCTAAAGGAACCCCGAGCACAGCACATTCGTCTTCACCGGTGGGCAGGTGAAAGCGCGTCCCATCCGAAAGCCGGAAGCTTCCGTCTTCCAACCGTGTCTCGACGGACTTACCGACCACTCCATCGTCTTCCGCTGGCACTCGGCTAGCAAGTAGCTCATCCAACGCAGAAGTCGATGTCATATAGAGCGCCACACTCGGCACAGCGCAGTGTATTCTCGATGCGCGTACCGTAGGTTCGGATGATACACAGTGGCCAATAGGCGATCCCGATCCACGGCAGCGAGTTGGGCAGCCTCACCGGGCCTGATATCTCGATCTCTACCGTCGATAATGAGAAGATCCAACAGATCAAGCGCATCGGGGGTAGCCGTGCCCCGCAACCTGTAGCTCATCCGCACCCGTGAGTTCACGAAGCCCTGCCCACTGGGCTCTAGGTGCAGAATAGAGGTGAACCCGATCCATATTGTCTGGCCCTATTCACTCAAATCAGACCGGGATAGGGTGCTGCAAAGGTCTCCCTGCGGTTCCGGAACATCCGTGTCACGCTCCCAGCCCTCGTTCTGCAGCACCATGTTCTCGATCGCCACGGCGTTTCCATTGGCATCCAGTTCGGGCAGTGCCTGATACTCGGAGACCCAGCAGTTGTAGACCTTGTAGGCCTTGGCGACCTGCCCCTCCTCATTGAGAAGTTTGATCTGGATGTCCTTGCGGATACTCGCCATGGCCGTCGTGGGATCCTTTTCCGCCCAGCGCCAGCAGAGTTTCGCCCAGTATTCGAACTGCTCGTCGTGGGTCACGCCGCGCTCCAAGGTGATGGGCTCGAACTTCCAGGCACCAGGGGTCACACGAACCGTGCTGGTATCGTTGCCTTCCCGGTGGGTAACCGGCTCGGTGGACTGCTTCAGTGCGCTCACCCGGCTGACGCCGGCGACACAGCGTCCGTCCCACCAGACCTGAAACTTGAAGCTCTTGTACGGATCGTAGCGATGGGAGTTAACCGGAAATTGGGTGTTCTTATCTGCCATAGCGTTGCCTCCTAAACCTCGATCTGACCGGCCATCTGCTGCAGGTAGCAGGATGACGAACTCTGCTGGCTTCAGCGGCGCAAAGCCGACCCAGATGTTGACGATGCCAAGATTGCGATCGTTCTGGGTTGTAGTCTCCGAGTCGCACTTGACGAAGTAGGCCTCCTGCGGGCTCTTGCCCTGGAAGGCACCCTGACGGTACAGATTGCGCATGAAGGCGCCGACGTTGAGTCGAATCTGCGCCCATAGCGGCTCGTCATTGGGCTCGAACACCACCCACTTGAGGCCCCGGTACAGGCTCTCTTCCATGAACAGGGCGAGACGGCGGATCGGGATGTACTTCCAGTCACTCGGGAAGTCGTCGTCGCCTCGCATTGGTCCGCGCACCCCAGTTGACAATGCCATTGGGGAAGATGCGGATAGTGTTGATTCCACGGGGGTTGAGGATACCGTTCTCACTATCGGAGAAACGATACTGCGCACCCGCCACACTGAGCAGGTTTGCCTCGATACCCGCCGGCGCCTTCCACACGCCGCGAGTATTGTCGATACGGGCCATCAATCCCGCAATGGCACCCGCTGGACCGACAGTCACCTTGCGTGATCGAAGCTTCCCGCTTTCATCGACCTGGGTCTCGCTAATCACGAGATTCGGATAGAAAACAGCCGAGTATTCATTTTTCAAGCCGACTCGAATCTCGTCGACCCCTTGACTAGCCGATTGCGCATCGATCCAGTCACTCGGCGGGTCCATCAACAAAAAGGCACGCTGCGCCTCGCAGAAAACGCTGGCATCTGCCCACAACGATGTCATGTCCCATGTGGAGTCACGATCAGGCGGCAACACCAACAGATTGAAAAGATCAACTTCCCGCTCAATGACCTCATAGGCATTGTTGTAGTCACCGGGTTCAGGAACATCACCATCATCACCGCCAGCACCATTAGTCTGAAAATCACCCATGCCGGACGTACCAATGGAATAGCGTCTTACATTATGCGTTATGTCGTATGGGGGCGGGTCTGCAGTGATTGCGTCCCAATCTGCTGCAGTCAATGTCAGTGTACCTGAGGCGTTGTCATCGGTGCGGGTGGGTAGGATCGCCAGGCGATAACCCCATCGCTCCGCCCGCCAAAGGAAGTCAGGATTGACTTCGCGGTAGTCATTGATGGCTTGACGAATGATCTCGAGCTTTTCCCGAACGCCATCGTTGTTGTTAGTGGGTGTCGGTGGGGTGGTTGCCTCTTCCAGGTAGAGCGGATCACCAGAGACAGTGGTTTGAAGATCCGCAGTGAAGGCGTGCAGTACCACCCGAATCCACAATGCTTATCTCGACCAACTCGCTTTGTGGCTGTGCGGCCAGGACCGGCAGCAAGGGCTCCCCGTCTTCCGAATCAATCAACACAAAACTGATACCATTTGGTGCAGGCCGACGCAGCGCATTAGAGCCAACTTCTAAGCCACCCTGTGCTGTTCCAAGCATTAGGGGAACAGCCAGATCATCCTCCACTACAGCTCGAATGAATACGTTACCGTTGTTCTCAGACAACACTCGCAACAGACGCGATGCAGATCCCGTAGCAGGTACTGGTCCTACGTCAAAGCTGACTGAAACAGTCGTACTGGCAGCACCCTGGAGTCGAAGACCGCTATGAATGGCATTTTGGATCTGCTCTGCAAGCTGGGATGCTGCATCATCCACATCAGTGTAACTTGCAGGCATCGTAAGTCCTGACATGTCAACTGGCGCATAGCCACTACCATCGACACTGATCTCAAATCGAAATTGATCGTCAGTAACCAGAAGCTCACATGCCGCCAGGAAATTTCCCGCCGTAGTTGAGTCGTCAGCACCGATTACGTATTCGATTGGTCGACCGGACAATGAATATCCGTTTATCTCCGTGCCACCGACATCCTCAGCATTGACCAGTCGCGATTGCTGATTTAGAACGTCGACTGCGTAGTTTGTTGAGTTTGGATCCATCGACAGGTTGATCCACTCCTCGAGATCTTCCTGCACTGAATTTCCCCGATGGTCCTCATCCCAACGGAACAGGCGGATGCTGAATGTAGCCTCAGGTTGTGGCCCTTTGTAAGAAACCTCTGCACGAATCGTCTCTCCCGCAATCCCAACTTCTTTCGCCATGAGGCGCAGCACCGAAACTCCATGTTCATTCTCAAGCGTGACCTCTGCCGCTTCCGCCCCGTTGGCAATACGCATCACATAGCAATCTGTGCCACCATTCTGGAAGAACAGCCTCACATAGCGGACCATGTCCCCAACGGTCACGTCTTCTGAAAAGGTATCTTTGAAGGTTGTGTAGTTCAGGCAACGGACAGGTGTTTCCAGAGTACCCTGTCCCGTGCGTCCAATGAACATCGCAATCGATGTACTTACTCCGGTGATGGTCCTGACACCACTGGGAACCTCTCGAACATAAACGCCTGGATAACTGACCATTACCATTGTTTTTGGCTCCTTGAATGTTCAATATCGGATAAGGGACAGGTGAGATTTACTACCGAAAAAGAATTTGGTGCACAGAAGGCATACTTCTGCCCGGCTGACGATAATGACTCCAGTACCGTTTGGGGTCTTCCAATCACGATGCGGAAAGACAAACCAACAGAGTGCAAAGCAGGAGGAATGAAGACGTGAGGAGATAGCAGATCGTCTTTTTGAGTGGGCCTACTGCTACGTATCCGCACTAGTCGAGGTACGAATGCGAGTAACCCTTTCCCTCTCAACTGTGATTTCACAGGTGAGCACCCAGACTTGCGAGAGATTTCCATGACCTCCCCTGAGAATCCGATTCTATAAATACTGTTCCACTGAAAGCTTTTTACCAACCCGAAACGCATTGGTTTTGGGGAAGAAAAATACTTAACCCTAATTTTAGTAGGTTTTACGGGGAATTTAAGTATTGAATGAATATTCTTAGTGATTCAGATCATTGAATCAGATATGGCTTGACAAGCTGCTGGGCACCGAATCACCGTAACCGACCACCTAGCCAAGTATTTTGAGTGCATCGGAAGAGCCTGTTTACCGGACGGCAAGACCCTCATTACATAGAAAAAATGATCAGTGGCTACCGTTACCGCCTGAACGGCATAGACATGTAACCTTAACAGACGCAATCAAATCTCACGAACGTGAAGGCTCAATCTATAGTCCAGTTACCACGCCATCTGCTCTAATTGCTACCCAATGCGGAGCAAGCCGATGTCAAGACTATTAACGATTTCGATTTGATCTAAAGTAGAGCCTGTGTGGTGTGATCTGATAATAAAACCGACGATGTAAGTCTGCATAAAACCCGAGTTGCTGCGTTGGTCAAGGCAGGTCCGAGTTTGTAAGCAACTACAAGGACACCTGGTAGTAATACGATTTTTTGCACGCCAACACATGGACCAAAAATCCCCTGCTTGGGCATTTTTATGTTTGGCAGGATAATTGCTTGGATCGTATCTTATTGTTTTTAATAGATTTATATGGTGGCCAGGGACAGAATCGAACTGCCGACACGGGGATTTTCAGTCCCCTGCTCTACCGACTGAGCTACCTGGCCGAAATCTGAAGAGGCCGGTATTAAACCCAGCTTGACCTGCCGAGTCAAGCTGATTTGCATCTCCGACTACTTTGGCGGCACGTAGTCCGGCGGCAGTTCCGCACCTTCGCCGAAGAAGTAATTTTCCATCTGCTCTTCGAGAAACTTACGCGCCTTGGGGTCCACCGGGCTGAGGCGGTTTTCGTTGATCAGCATGGTCTGGTGCTTCAGCCAGCCCTGCCAGGCCTCTTTGGAGACATTGTCGAAGATCCGCTGACCCAGATCGCCCGGGTATGGGATTCGATCCAGGCCTTCGGCGTCGCGATGCAGTTTTATACAATTTACAGTTCGGCTCATCCGCGTTCTCCTGGTGGAAGATTGTCTCAATTCGTCCAGGATACGTGAGACCGGCGCTGCCAGACCCCGCACGTCCGGGTCGGCCAGTTTATACCAGACCCGTCGCCGGTTCATCCATGACCCGATTCCTGGGGTTATTCACCCGAATCTCCACTGGCACCATGTCGAAATGGAAATGGGAGAAGCTATGCCGCCTGGGGCACCCACCGCGTCAGCGAAGCGGCTCGCAGGCCAAGCCTCGCGACACCAGTCGTTCAGGTTGCTGATCGAACGGACATTCGGGCAGGCTCCAGAGACCGCCCCAGATGCCGCTGGGCGGTCGTCGCTCCAGCAACACCTCGCCACTCGGATTCCGCAGGATCAACAGATAACCGGTCTTTACCGGCAGGACCTTGCGGGTCTGGAGGCGGGCAATTCCTTCTGTCTGCCTTGCGGCATGGGCCTGACAGGTGGCGCTCAGACGGACAGTGTTCGCAGATCGGCGCGCCACGCCGACAGATCATGGATCCCAGATCCATCATGGCCTGGTTATACGCCGCCGTCTCAATTTGCGGCGTGAATGGTTCGCTCAACTCCACAGCTGCCGCAGCACCGTCGGCCTGTCCCGGCCAGCCCTCCACCGCAAAATGCCGGGCCAGCACCCGTTTCACATTTCCGTCCAGTATCGGATGCGTCTGTCCCAGCGCCAGGGAAAGGATCGCCCCGGCCGTGGAACGGCCGATCCCCGGCAAGTTGCAGCAGCTCGACTGTTCGGGCAAGCGGCCAGCATGGTGGTCCCGTACCCGCCGCGCGGCTTGGTGGAGATTACGCGCCCTGGCGTAGTAGCCCAGACCGGACCAGTGGTGCAGCACCTCATCGAGATCGGCCTCCGCCAGCACGCACAGGGCGGGGAAACTTTCCATGAAGCGCCGGTAGTAGGGAATCACCGTAGCCACCTGGGTCTGCTGCAACATGATCTCGGAGACCCACACCGCATAGGGATCCCGGTCCTGTTGCCAGGGCAGATCCTTGCGGCCATGGCGCTCGAACCAGGCCAATACGGTCGGTCACGAAGGCTTGCGATGGCATTCCAAACCCAGGGCGCGATTGATTCCGCCCCGGCGGATTCGTTAGCGGTCTTGTCAGAACAACCCCTTGAGAGAACCCGGCAGTTTGTCCTTCAGCCCTTCGGGCAGTTTCTCCTGCAGCTCCGGCAGCTTCTCCTGGATCTTGCTCTCCACCTTCTCTTTCAGTTTTGCCTTCTGCTGTTCCTGCAACACCTTGGCCAGATCGATATTCCATTTCGGCTTGGACCAGGGCCCCTCGAAACGCACAGGAATAGGCACCCCGACCAGCTCATCCAACCCCTTGCCACCCTGGCCTTTCGTAGTGTTGACGATTACCGTCCTGATCGTGTAATCGAGGTTCTCCATAACGATATTGACCTTGCCTGCGCCTTCGATCCTGAGCAACGGTGACTTGGCCAGCAGGTCCCGATTGGACAGGACGCCGTTATTGAACACGCCGCTACCGCTCAGCTCGGAAAAATCGGTCTGTTCCGGCTCGTTGCTCACCGCCACTGTCTGGCCGGAAAGCTTCGCCTCGGCGTCCCGCAGCATCTTCGCCAGGTTGATACCTTTCACCGCCCCATCCACGAAATTGAAGCTGATACTGCCATTCAGACCCCGCTTGAGCTGACTGATGGTCTGCCCTGAGGTGGTGAGATTGGCCTTGAAGCTGCCGCTGCCTTCCAGTTTGTCGGAGTCGGTCAGATCCCTGAGCAAGGGTCCGGCAAGAATCCGCGAGGCATCTTGATCGATCTTCAGGCTGGGGGTATTGCCCCGCACATCCAAACCCACGCCGCCTTTGATCATGCCGTCGTAAAAACGTCCGATCTGCTGATCCAGCTGCAGCTTGCCATCCCTGGCCGTGACCTTGACCTGAACGGCCTTGGCCTTGATCTTGTTCACAGTCAGGCTGTCGATTCGCAGGCTGCCGTCCAGGTTGAGCTTACGCAATAGCTCGACCGGGAACAGGGGTGTTTCTTTCTGGGCGGCTGCCGGTCGTGCGGTTGCCGGTGGATTTGAGGTGGCGCTCGCCTGAGTTTTTTCAGCCTGAGGCGGTAGATACCGATCCAGATCGATCTGATCGATATCCAGATTGAAATAATAGGTGGGGTTGGCCGGTTTCATCAGTTCCACTTTCCCATTGATGCGGGTGTCATCCAATTGGATCAACAGGTTGTCCAGGGTCACGAGGTTGCTCGTAGCGTTGAACGAACTGGACAGATTGAGTTTTTTCAATACTTCAGGATCGCTGGTTGCCGGCACCGTCATGCCAAACTGCCGCATCCACTCACGGGGTTTGAATTTATCCAGCTTGAGGGTGCCCGTGAAGCTGGGGTTTTGCCTGCAGATCTTGTCCTTGTAACGCGGCCTGCAAGACAAGGCCACCGGATGTCAGGCTCAGGTCTTTGGCCTCCAGGGTCCCCTTGGCGTGATCGAGATAGACATTGGCCGCCAGGGTCGCGTCCAAACCCTGTTTCGGCAGCCCCTCGCCGGTCAACTTGAGATTGACCCGCAGCGCTTCCAGGGCGAAATATTGTTGCGCAGGCCGGGAGTTCAGGTTCGCCGTGAGATTGAACTGTCCCTGCATGGCGGGCTGCTGACTCTCCAGTTCCAGTTCCAGATTCACATCGACAGCCTTGCCCGGGGTCAACGGGCCGGTCTTCAGTTGCAGACCCTTGATTTCATAGTATTGCCCGCTGCTCTGATCGTCCCATACCACATGGGCGTTCTGAATCGCGACCCCACCGACCGTGAAGGCGGCCAGCCCTTTGCCCGAAGCGGCTTCCGGCTGCTCATCGCTTGTGTCTCCCCGGACTCATGTGCACCGGCCAGATCACCCCAGTTGGTCACGCCCTGTTTGGACTTAGCCAGATAGAGTTCCAATCCCGATATCTGAACGGTATCCGCCTCCAGGGTCCGCTCCATCAGCAAGGGCATCAGTTTTACCCGCACTTTGGCGAGATCCACCGAGGCGAATTGCTTATCGCCAAAGCCGGGGGGATTGCTCAAACGCAAGCCATTCAGTTCCAGACCCAGCCAGGGAAATACGGTGAGCCCGATATCCCCGGCAATGCTCAGATCCCGTCCGGTAGCCCGTTTGACCTCGGAGATAATACGGTCTTTGTGCTCATTGGGATCGAAGAACAGGGGCACCAGCACCACCAGCGCCACCACCAGCACGATCAGAATGCCAACCAACCAGCCGATAAATTTCAGCAGTTTACTCATCTCCATTCTCCAAATTAATTACTGCCTTGTACGAGGCGTAGCACAATTCCAGCACAGATCGAACGCTGCATCGACCCATTCTCCACACTTTGCGCAGCGCCAGTCACCCCGCTTCCTGCTTTTGTTTGTGATGATTTGTAAACTCCTGTAAGAGTTCCCGGGCCTTATACGAAGTCACTGTCGGTCACCACCCACACGGCGGGCCAGATATTGGCGGGTAGTTCGCCCGCCGCACCGGCCAGATAATCGCCCAGGATCACCGCCTCCACACCGGCGCTCGACAACGCGTCCCTGAGCATTTGCGCCTCGATACGGTCCGCCGCCTCATAGAGCTTTTTCATGGATGGGGATAAGACTCGGCTTAGCCTTCGGTTCTGCCGTTAAATACAGGATTGCAGGAGCTAGCCAGCATGGCCTCGACAACAGCCTATCGCCAGCCCGATTTGAATGAAGGCATCACGACATTCAACGCTTCAGAAAAGTTGGCATGCGTGACCGTCACCGTGGTCAGCTTTACCCCCTTGAAAATTGGCGCCTTTGACATTGGCGTTACGCAGGATCGTCCCGCCCATGATGCAGGATGCGAAAAATCCACATCGGTCAGGTCGGCATTTCGCATGTCCACCAACGCATCGGACATCCGGCCAGCTGTGCGCCCCGCAGGAGGCATCCCGCATCTTGGCCCTAACCAGGATGGCGGGTCGGGTTTCGTCATCGCCGGCCGCCTCGACGTGATCCAGTTTAGCCCGAATCAAGTTTGCATCATTCAGATGGCAACCGGACAAGTCACTGTAGCTCAGATCCGCTTCGCGCAGATAGGCCGCGATCAATACCGCATTTTGCAGCTTGGCATGGGTGAGCTTCGCGGCATGCAGATGGGCGCTGGACAGGTCGGCATCCCTGAGATTGGCATTAGCCAGATTAGCTTCGTTGAGATCGACCAAGCGCAGATCCGCATGCTGCAGATTAGCGTTGGAGAGGTCGCAACCCGCCAGTGTCGCCGCCTCCAGGGACTGTTCACTGCCGATGATCGCATCACGCAGATCCGCGCCACTGAGATTGGCGCCGTTCAGGTTGGCGGCCCGAAGATCCACTCCTCGCAGCACGGCGCCCGAGAGGTCGGCACAACATAAATCCACCCTCTTTAAGCGGGCGCGGGTCAGATCCGCCCCGCGCAGATCGGCGTATTTCAGTAGCGCCTCTTCCAAATCGACTCCCACCAGTGAATCACCTGGAATCTTTCTGAGTACCGCGCCTGTCTCTTTATGTTTTATTTCCACTCCATGACACCTTCATCATTGATACATTTTTTCACGATATCACATGTCTGTTCAGCCGGTTAACTTGAAATGATAGATTTTCATGTAACCCCAATAGCCACCACCTCGCATCATTCACATACATACACCAGGGGCTAAAAACGCCAGCCGAGCTCGCTGCAGGTGACAACAGCCGCTCAGTCACTGAAATCCGCCCGAACACGAACTTATCTGATTCGATCGGGTCATTTATTAGGTGGCAAGAGGGTTACTCGTTGATCTCAGGCTGGTTTCTTCCATAACATCGGCTCCGTGACCGGTTTGTGAATCTTCCGTGAGATCGTCTTGAACACCCCCTGTCATGCTTATTTGCCATACCGGAGGATTGAATCCGGTTGAAGTTTCGTGTCGTATATCGGGTGTTGGCAGACAAAATACAAACCGCGATGCCAGCACATCATGGAACATAACGACACGTTTTTTTACAGACCAAATTAGGAGCAGAACATGCCCATTAAAACGACCAAACGCACCCTTGCCACCGCTGTCGGCGCCACCCTGGCAGGCAGCCTGGCTTTTGCTGCCGGCGCCCAGGCAGCGGAAAACCCTTTTAGCATGCAAGAGCTGAACAGTGGCTACATGCAAATTGCCATGCAGGAGGGCAAATGCGGTGGCGACATGAAAGGCGCTGAAGGCAAATGCGGTTCCGACATGAAGGGCGCAGAAGGAAAGTGCGGCGGTGACAAAGCGAAGGAAGGCACTTGCGGCGACAAGAAAAAAGAGAGCGCCGGAAAACCCATGGAAGGTAAATGTGGCGAAGGCAAGTGCGGCAGTGACATGAAATAACGCCAGCCACCTCGGGCAGCCCCGATTTTAACTCGGGGCTGCCTCCGCAATCCAAACCTCAACCGTTAAATGCCATGAAACAATACCCTGTACAAGGCGCTGGATTGGGTCTGCGTCGCAGTTTTCTGGATGACGCCCTGGTACTGCCCATCGGGCAGATCGACTTCTGGGAGGTGGCACCGGAAAACTGGCTGGGCGTGGGCGGCGCCTTTGGGCGAAAATTCCGCGCCATGACGGAACGCTATCCCTTTGTCTGTCATGGCCTGTCCCTCTCCATCGGCGGACCCGATCCTCTGGACGAGGCTTTTCTGCGGGATCTCAAGGTCTTTCTCGACCGGCACCAGATTCGGGCCTACACCGAACACCTGTCCTACAGCGCGGCCGGCGGACACCTCTATGACCTGATGCCGATTCCTTTCACCGAGGATGCGGTCCGGCATGTCGCGCAGCGTATCCACCAAGTGCAGGAGATCCTGGAACGGCGCATCGGCATGGAGAATGTCTCCTACTATGCCGCACCCGGCAAGGCGATGGAGGAGATCGATTTTCTCAATGCGGTGATCACCGAGGCCGACTGCGATCTGCATCTGGATATCAACAATATCTACGTCAACAGTATCAATCACGCCTATGACCCCTACCGATTCATCGATCGTATTCCGGCTGAACGTATCGTCTATTGCCATATGGCCGGTCATTATGTAGAGGCCGAGGATCTGCGGGTGGATACCCACGGGGCCGATGTGATCGATCCGGTATGGGATCTGCTCGACTACGCGTATCAGCGTTTCGGCGTCTTTCCCACCCTGTTGGAGCGGGATTTCAACATCCCCCCCCTGCAGACCCTGCTAGGGGAAGTCAACACCATCGCCGATTATCAGGATAAACACACGGGAGACCGGCATGCTCATCGAATCGCCCAACGCTGAAGCCGATTTTCTGCGCCGGCAACGGGAGTTCGCCGACCACATTCGCCGACCAGAAGAACATCCCGCCCCGGCTGGGGTGGACGCCCGTCGCATGGCGATCTACAACGAACTCTTCTTCAACAACATGGATAGTTTTCTGGCCGGCAGCTTTCCGGTGCTACGACGCATCACACCCGACGCGCCGTGGCAAGCCCTGGTCCGGGATTTCTTCGCCAGCCACACCTGCCGCACACCCCTGTTTACCGATCTGGCTGAAGAGTTTCTGGATTATCTGGAACAAGAACGGTCGGCGACGGAAACTGATTATCCCTTCATGCTCGAACTCGCCCATTACGAATGGGTGGAGCTGGCCCTCACCCTGAGCGACGCCGATCAGTCACTGCCGCCCCTGGATCCCGCTGGAGACCTGCTCCATGCTCACCCGGTGATCTCGCCGCTGGCCTGGCATCTAACCTATCTCTTTCCCGTGCATCGCATCGGCCCCGATTATCTACCCGGACAGCCCGAGTCCGATCCCACCCATCTGGTGGTTTACCGCAATCGCCAGGACGAGATCGGCTTCCTTGAGATCAATGCAGTGACCCATGCCCTGCTCGAGACCCTTGAAAACGACCCTCAGATCACCGGCCGTGCGGCGTTCGAATCCATTGCTCAGGCCCTGAACCACCCCAATCCCAGCTGTGTGCTTCAAGCCGGCGTAGACCTGCTCAATGAGTTGCGCCGGCGCGAGATTCTGCTCGGCACTGCAGTTTAGCCACGGCAAGAGGATAACACCTGGCTTACCAAACACGGCAGTCACCTGGCGTTCGTCGTCACCTGATTCATCTTACGCCCGAGCCTGTTCTTTATCGGCAGCGATCGGAATCTGGGATTGCGCAAGGATAACCCCGTTATAGTCGCGGAGTTTATCACTCCATATCCCCTCATGATTTCATGTCAGCAGCCGTTACAGCTCCTGTGAACCACCTTTTAAATCGTCCGCATAGGGTTGGGATACAGCTTGATCATCGGCTTCGTTCAACAAAAAAACAAAAACGGGGCAATTGCCAGCTAGTCTGCGATAAGGATCAGCCATCCGGCATAGGCACGATGGACAGGGTCGGCACCAGGTCGATAGCTCGGGAGGCTAAGCAACATGAAAACCTTAATTGTTTTACTGCTGGTTGTTATCGGGATCTTCGTCTATACGAAAAATCGGGGCGACGATGTATCGGTCGAACTGACCGCCACCGGCACTATAAAACAGACCCATGACTTCGAGATCCGTTTCACCCGGAAAGAGAGCCTGTTCGACACTTTTATGATCTTCGGGGGGCATATCGACAGAAAGTTGCAAAACAGTTTCAGCGATTACTCCCTCGGCGCGCTGGAGATCGGCGATGCGATTATGATTCAGCAAGAATATCCCGACTTTCACCTCTGTAAATCGGCGGGAGCAAGCATAGCGCAACAAAAGGTCCGAAATCTTGCCTTGATCATGCAAAACCAGCAGGTGTCCGATGTGGTGGAAGATTCCATATCCCTGCACAGCGATCGGCTTGCACAAGGCGCTGAAAGAACCTGCATCGAGTTACACGGACAACACCTCGAACCCACGGCGGTCCAGCTGCGGGAGAATGAGTCGGATATCAGCAAAGAGATCATACCGAAGCTGCGCCATATGTCTTACTACCTGATTGATGATGCGGCGATCAGAGATTGCCGTTCGCTTATGTAGTGTTGGAACACCAATGATTGGCAACTGATTCGACCACAACGCTCATAAAGACTTTACCTGGCTAGCGTATCAACCCCGGCAGACGAGCCAAACACACCGCCAACCATTGCAGCCCCGTCAGACCAAACCCAGCTTAATCAGAGGAGCAGGCATGGATGTAATCAACAAAAAGCCCCCCGTCGGCAAACTCATCGGCATCGCCATCGGTTTGACCATTTTCTTGTGGATTGCAAGCAACCTTTACAAGACCGTTCCCGCCGGTCACGTCGCGGTCGCAACCCTGTTCGGCGATGTTCAACAGGCGCCCTATTCGGAAGGCCTGCATCTGCCGGTCAACCCCTTCTTCAACTGGCACCTGTTCGATGTCCGCCAGAAAAGCCACAAAGAAACCGCCAACGTGCCTTCCCAGGATCAGTTGCAGACTCGCCTGGATGTCAGTGTGCAATATCGCCTGTTTAAGGAGATGGCACCCCAGATACTGCAGAGCACTGGTACCGCCGCGGATGCGCTGCATGTGCATTTAGTCCCGAAGCTGCGCTCACTGCTCAGAGAACAGGGTAAATCCATCAAACGGGCGGAGGATTTCTTTCAGGAAGAGACCCAGAATATGTTGCAGGCCGCGCTGCTGGAAGGTCTGCGTGAATACCTCGCACCGAAAGGCATCGAAGTAGGGGCCGTACTGATTCGGGATATCAACCTGCCGCCGTTCATCACCAAGGCGATCGAGGCTAAGAAGGAACGGGAGCAGGAGGTGGAAAAACAGAAGGCGGAGCTGGAGCGCTTCAGAACGGAACAGCAACAGAAGATCGCCGCAGCCGCGGCGGAGCGCGAAGCGGCGGAGGAACAGGCGAAACGCCAACGGGTGCTGGCGGACGCTCAGGCCTATGAGATCACCAAGCTCAATGAAGCCATGGGCAACAGCCCGGTCTATTTGCGGTTGAAGGCCCTCGAAGCCCTGCAGGCCATGAGCAAGGACCCGGCGGCTAAGCTCTATTTTCTCAATGGTGCCAGCCCCGATCCTTTACCGCTGATGCACCTGGGAGAAATGGGCAAATAACCCGCAGGGCGTTGACCCGCCACGCGGTAGGTCAGGAATAACTAAGCACATGGATGGACTGAGGCACGAAACCCAACGATAACTCTCTGATTACAGAGCATCTTGGGGTTCGTGCCTCGGCAACGACTGCCTGAATTCCGCTACCTCCCGCCGCTTTGCAAGTCTTCAGCGTCACCCGAAATCAA
This sequence comes from uncultured Gammaproteobacteria bacterium, assembly GCA_963716875.1. GTDB lineage: Bacteria > Pseudomonadota > Gammaproteobacteria > Chromatiales > Chromatiaceae > JASJBU01. The sequence continues at coordinate 247,689 of CAVQUR010000003.1, read as the reverse complement.
CTACCTCAGAAAACCGCAATTCCGGCACCATCTTCTTCACATTCGTCAATAGAATGGTGTCTCCATCCTAAGTTCATCGCAATAACCCAGAATCGTATCATCAATCGCGCCCATGCCCTTGTCGAAGTGGGCGCTGGCGTCGATGAACAGCACGTCATCCGGGTGTTCCCGGCACTTCTTGAACACCAGGATGCAGGTGTGGATGGATCTGCCGTAGAAGATGAAGCCCGGGCAGCTGTCCCGGAACTCGTCGGCGTTCATCTTGCCACTCAGGGTGACGGCGATGTTCCAGAGCTATTGTTCCAGGCGTTTTTTCCGATCTTCGGTCTTGGGACTCGCTGTGTTCTTCTACCCGTTACCGATGGAGCCCGGATTATCCCGTCTGTGATGAAGCGGGGTGGATCTTATCGCTCTTTTTTATCTCGGTGCGAAACTCTTCAGCTTGCTGTGTCATGCACACGGTTTATTGGATAAAAATACCCTTGTAGGAGCAGCCCATGGCTGCGATCAGCGACGACAGTCGCGTTACATATAAATTGCGTTGAAAAGACTCAACGCCTTTGGTCGCAGCCATGGGCTGCTCCTACAGTGGCTGAATAGTCAGGCATATCAGAACGAGGAGGAAAGCATGGATGGCGTGCGGCGGGAGGGTAATTGGAGCGGGTAACGGGAGTCGAACCCGTCTCTCTGGCTTGGGAAGCCAGGGTAATACCGATATACGATACCCGCCTGGAGTTGCATTCTAGGGCACTCTTCCCTGCGGAAGCAAGCCGTCTCAAGCGTCGCTTGGACCATGCCGATAGAGCGATTCGATCACCTCTGCGTAATAGGCCAGGACTTGTTGCCGTTTGATCTTGAGGGTCGGCGTCAACAGGCCGTTGTTGACCGTCCAGGGTTCCAGCATCAGGGCCAACCGACGAATCTTGGCGTAGCCCGAAAAACCCCGCAGGGTTGATCGGATACGCCTCAGCATCTCATTTTGCAGTCGGTTATGCTGCAGACTCGCCGTTTGCGCCGGATCGAGGCCGTACTCTTCCGCCAGTTCCTGCCAGAGATCCGGATTCAACACCACCAGGGCCGCCAGATAGGGCTTGCCTTCCCCCACCACCATGACCTGTTCCACCAGCGGGTCCAGTTCGATGGCCATCTCCATGTCGGCCGGCGGGATCTTTTCGCCATTGGAGAGCACCAGGATGTCCTTGATCCGGCCAGTGATATGGATATGCCCGTCCGCATCGAGGCGCGCCTGATCCCCGGTATGCAGCCAGCCTTGCGGATCGATCATCGCCACCGTTGCCGCATGGTTGTTCCAGTATCCCAACATCATGCCCGGAGTCTTGACCAGCAACTCGTCAGCCTTACCGATTCGCACCTGGATACCCCGCAACGGCACACCGACGCTTTCCGGTTTGATGTTATGCAATGGATTGACGCTGACGACCGGACTCGCTTCGGTCAATCCATAACCCTGCAGCATGGGCAGGCCCAACCCCAGAAACAGGCGGGCGATCTCCGGCGACAAGGCTGCGCCACCGCTTACCGCTACTCGCAGCCTGCCTCCGAGTTTGGCCAGGACCTTCTGCGCCACCAGCCTGCGCAGCAGGGGCCAGAGCAGCAACAGCGGCGACCAGCCCCTGCGCCCCATGCGGCGTTCAAAATCCCTGAAGCCAATCATCACGGCCAGGTGGAACAGCAAGCGGGCAGGCGCCAGCCGTTTTTTCATTTGTTCGTAGATGCGCGCATAGATCCGCTCGAAGATGCGGGGTACCGCGATGATCGCGGTGGGGCGTATGGTCTGCAGATCCTCCGCCAGTGCCGGGATGGAACGGGCAAAGGCCACCGAGGCGCCGGTCAGAATCGGCAGATAGTAACCGATGGTGCGCTCCAGGGTGTGAGACAGGGGTAGGAAAGAGAGAAAACTGTCCTGTCGGTAGCACTCCACCACAGTGAGGGAGGCCTGGGCGTTGGACAGGATGTTCATGTGGCTCAGCATCACCCCTTTCGGCCGTCCAGTTGTACCGGAGGTGTAGACGATAGAGGCGAGGCTGTTGGGATCCGCCTCCCGCCTCCTGAGCGGAGCGGCTTCGCGCGGCAACCAACTCGCCACATCGATGACTCCCGCAGAATTGTCCCTCAGGGGCCTGGCTTGCTTGTCGGTCTCCAGCAACACCACCCGCTGTAACTGGGGCAGCTCAGCGAGGGCGGACGCCATGCGGTTCCAGCGGCCACTGTCCTGCACCAGCAGCAATTTCACTGCCGCATCCTGCAGGATATAGGCGATGGCATCGGCCCGATCGTCGGTGTACAGGGGTACCACCACCAAGCCGAGGGAGAGCGCAGCCTGGTCGAACATCACCCATTCCGGGCTGTTACGCAGCAGGATGGCCACCCGGTCACCGGCCCTCAGTTCTTCAGCGGCGAGCGCCTGACGCCAGCGGGCCACTTCAGCGCCGGTCTGCTCCCAAGTCAGTTCATACCACTTTTTTTCCTTCCGATCATAGTTTCGGTAGGCCAAGGTCTGAGGTGAACGCAGTACCCTTTGGAAAAACAGCCCATCCAGGGTGCGCGCCTGGTTCAGCGGAATGAGATCTTCACTCCAATGCGTCAAATCGTTCCCCATCTCAGAAACTTTCACAGCCACTTATTCTGTTGTACGGGATTAAGGTAAGATAGCATCGGCCCTGGCTCATCGAGAGACCGAAACAATGCAGATTTACGTAAACGGCGAGGAAAAGCAAATTCCCGATGCCGCCGACATGGCAAGCCTCATCCAACTCATGGAATTGACCGGCCAGCGCATCGCGGTGGAGGTCAATGAAGAACTGGTGCCCCGCAGTACCTTTGCCGGTCATCGGCTGCAAGAGTCCGATCGGGTAGAGATCATCCATGCAGTTGGCGGTGGGTGAGGTCAAACAAAAGGTCCTGTGGACCTTTTGTTTGACTGAACGACCGAACACGACGTTCGGGCTGGGAGTTAATAAAAGCACATCTGTCGCACCATGGATGGCAAGTGTTATACATCTTACGAAGGGCTAACCCTGTCCTGTGGACCTTTTGTTTGACCGAACGACTGAACAGACCGCTCCCAGGCTTCCTGCCCTCAACGGTATTAATCCATCCCTGGACGGTAGAGGTTCAGGCTGGGGTAACTTAAACTCCACAGTCGCGCCAAGGATGGCAAGCCCTCTCCAGCTTACAAAGGACAAATCCCTTCAGTGGACCCAGGAAACCGGCGACAAAACATCCCAAGACCGGCATTCCCATTAATTCATCCATTCCGTTGACCACCGTCAGCGTAAATTTTCATTATTTCCATGATCCTAACGAGTTGACTGGCCGGATAAAGGAGCAGTAAAGCCGTCCGGTCAGCAGGTTGGCAATCAAATCAGCTAACCATACATCCACGCATCGGAGGAGGTATCCCATGCTAATAAACAAATCAGTGAGCGCTCATCTCACAGCTCTTTCGAGTCTGCTGTTCAGCCTCGTCCTGACATTCAGCAATGCGGCACTGAGCAGTCAAGACGAACATCACGGAGGGGGGTTTTCCCTCACCCCCTTCTCCAGAGTAGCCGTAATCGGCCCGATCGATGATCCGGTCGAGGCCTACGCAGTGGCTAAGGAAGTCGCAACAGCCATCGCAACCTACGTGGCGACGGTTGACGATACGCAAGAACCCACTAACTTCCCCGCCAACTGGATCCTGGGCGGCCTGGAAGGTGAAGCAACCGTAGAGGCCATCGAAGAGGCCATCCTGCGGATTCCCACACCCTACGTGATCGATCCCAATGAACCGATGTCCGCTTCGAATCGGAAGAAGGTGAACGTGGTCGAGATGTGCAATCCGCTGTTCGCGCAAAAGGCCCTCGGCATCCTGCCCGTGGTGGATGGCGATGACAGCACCAAGATCGTCAATGGCTATATCCACGCCACCGCACTGCCCTGCGAGGTCGCCATCTATGCCGACGAGGAGGGTTACGTCAAGATCGAGATGCTCAACCCGGAAGCGATCTTCACCCTGTTCTTCACCGACGTGCTGTTCGGCGACCAGATGCTGGATCCGGATTTTGCCGCCGCCATCCAGGAGTTGCCGGCCCAGGTAAACGGAGAGATCAAGACCGTCATCCACCTGGCGCTGGACCAGGAGGGTATCGCCTATAAGGCAAAATCCAACCCCCTCGGTCCCAAATACCACAGCCTGGAGCAGGTCGCGGAAACCGTCGAAAATACACCTTTCCAGTCCCCCTATGTGCATTTCACCTACAAGAAACGCCGTGGCGGCGACTTCACCGCCGACGAGGTCAAGGCGATTGCCGTCTCTATCATCGAGACACTCTCCCTCGACGGTGTACATGACCCTAAACTCGATTACTGGTTGAACATGGACGACTGGCGTTCCGCGCGCCCGGCACCATTGCCGGTACCGGGGAACCTGGTGATCGAGGCCTGCTCGCCCACCAACGCCATCGCGGCCATGGGACTCGGCCTGGAGCATGCCACGGCGTTGCCCTGCGAAATCTCGATCAAAGCCGTCAATCTGGATGGTGTTGGCGGTAATGAGAAAGTGATGATCAGCTATCTCGATCCGCACTTCATGTTCTCTGCGCTGTTCAACGACGCCTTCGACGACCTCACCGACGAGGAACTCGAGACCTTCCTGGCGCTGCCTCCCCTGGTGCTGGAAGACCTGCAGACCATCGTCAAGGTCGCGCTGTATCCGGTAAACGTGGGTATCGAGTTGAATCGTCCGGTACAGGTCTTCTTCGATATGTTGCCGGCCGATGATGATTAACCATCCGCGACCTGCAGAGCGCCAATCGCAGCTGCAAGACAACGATCGCAGACGTAGGGAGAATACCCATTTGCGCCAGCCGACAGGGATCGAAGCTCAACTGTCAGCAAAGCATTGCTGACCTGCGACTGGGAGCTGTTCTGGATGCTCCCTTGCCAAGCCGCTCGGCGGGCATCTGCCGGGCGGCCTTTTGCTTTCAGGGGCGCGCCAAAGCTTATCCTGCCGCCCCTCAAACCCAGCCATTCGGTGTATAGTGGGAATTCGCAAGCTATGAGCGGAGCGAACTCATGACCCGACTCCTTGCAGTAAACGGCTCCTACCGAGAGAACGGCGCAATCGACCAGGCCGTCGACCTGGTCGTGCAGACGGCCAGGGAAGCCGGAGCGATCGTCGATGTGGTCCATCTGCGTGACTTCCCCATCGAATTCTGTCGCAACTGCCGGCAATGCACGCAGATACCCGGTGAGGCCCCTGGCCTGTGCGTGCAGCCAGACCGCATGCACGAACTGATCGAGAAGCTGGAGGCTGCGGACGGCTATATCCTTGCCTCGCCAACGAACTTCTCTTCGGTAACCGCGGTGTTCAAACGCTTCATGGAACGGTTGGTGGTCTATGCCTACTGGCCCTGGGGCGCGGCCGCCCCCAAACCCAGAAGGAAACCAATCGGTAAACGGGCCATCCTGATCGCCTCCAGCGCCGCTCCCGGCGTCATGGGACGGATCTTTTACACGACCCTGAAACAACTGAAAATGACCGCCAAGACCATCGGCGCCAAACCGGTCGGCTCCCTTTTCGTGGGCCTGGCATCGATGCAGGTGCAGCCTATCCTGCCAGACAGGACCAAGCAACGCGTGCGGCATCTGATCAGAAAACTGATCTGAATGGCTGGCGTCTGCTCGTCTGCCTCTGCCACACTTGGTGCATAACAAGTTGTGAAGAAAACCATCGATATTTATCCTCCGCATGCAAAAACAACGGATCATCATCGTCGGTGCCGGTGCCGCGGGTTTAAGCGCCGCACAACAGTTGCAGCAGGCTGGCTGCCAAACCATTCATCTGGAGGCCCAGTCGACGGTCGGTGGACGAGTTAAAGTTGCATCCCTTCGCTGGTCTTCGCTTGGATAGCGGCGCTGCCTTTATCCACGACAAGCGCCTGCGTCTCTATAAAGAGGCAAAGTCTCGAGGACTACTGGCAAGACCCGGCAAGACGGGCTTGGTCGTCAACCGGCACTATCAGCCCGCCTGGCGTTTTACCCTGTTGCATGCCCTACCAAACCTGGGTAACAGCAAAAGACTGGTCACTGCATTTTACCGCAACCAGGATCCTGAACTGACCATCGAGGATCTGATTGCCGGCCAGCGGTTCAACCCCATAACCGGTAATTTTTTGCGTCAGATATTGGGCAGTGCATTCGGTGTGGCGGTGGACCAGGTGGCGGCCAAGCCCTTGCGCGACAGTTTTAAAGCGGCCGGGATAAAGCCCGAGCGGGAGCTCATCAACCAAGCGTTACTGGTCCCCTTGGGCGAATTATTGTCTGAGTTATACCGACCACAGGCGGCCCAGGTGCACACTCACCAACAGGTCAACTCAGTCGATTACCGTCAATCAGAGATCGAGGTAAGCTGCACCGATGGCAAGCTATTCCGTGCAGACAGGCTGGTGGTGACAGTGCCGCTCGGTGTGTTAAAGAAACAGTCGATTCACTTCACGCCACCCTTACCAGAATCCCATCAAACAGCCATCGACCTACTCGGCATGGGCCAGGGCGGCAGGTTTTTTCTGCGCTTCTCGCAGCGTTTCTGGAAGCCGGGTCTCAGGCAACTGATCAATGTCGATAAACCCTGCCATTTCTGGATTCCCGATGACAGGCAACCGGTCGTCAGCGCTTTTTATATCGGCCGGGAACCAGGTCTGGATCGGATACTGGCCACGCTCGGACAAGCCTTCGGCAGGGATGCCCGAGCTCTGTTGCAGGAGCACCACCACGAAGACTGGTCCGGCAATCCCTACATTGCGGGCATCTACAGCTATGATGCCGCGGGTTCCGAAGGGGCGCGATCAATGCTGCAGCAACCGGTTTCAGAGCGGCTGTTCTTCGCCGGTGAGGCGATCATCGAAGGCCATTTTGCCACCGTAGACGGCGCCATCGAATCCGGCGTGCGGGTGGCAAAACAGGTGATGGAACAACCGCCCGGTGGGAGGAATATCTGATTCCGGACCAGAGCCCCCCTGACCTGCCATTCGCGGTACATCTCACCTCTCTATCCGCTCTTGTTTATACTGGTGAGACTCTTTATCGAACTCTCACAGATCAGGCGGTATACTGACTCCCACATGATCAACCCTCCCCCTTTCCAGCGTATTTAGTAAGGAAACGGGACACTCTTTATTCAAAGCTGAGTCGGGTAGAATCAGCATTTCACACCACAGACCGATGTACCTATCCATGCCAAACGAAACCCGAAAAGACACCTTCACCGTCGCCGGACGTGAATTCACCTCCCGCCTGCTGGTGGGCACCGGCAAATACAAAGACATGCAGGAGACCCGCGCGGCCATCGACGCCAGCGGCGCCGAGATCGTCACCATCGCGGTGCGCCGCACCAACATGGGCCAGAACCAGGACGAGCCCAACATCCTGGAGGTGCTGCCGCCCAGCGAGTTCACCTATCTGCCCAACACCGCCGGCTGCTACGACGCCAAGACCGCGGTGCGCACCTGCCGCCTGGCCCGGGAGCTGCTGGACGGCCACAACCTGGTCAAGCTGGAGGTGCTGGGGGACGAGAAGACCCTGTTCCCGGATGTGATCGCCACCCTGGGCGCCGCCGAGGAGCTGATCAAGGACGGCTTCGACGTGATGGTCTACACCAACGACGACCCGATCATGGCCAAACGGCTGGAGGAACTCGGCTGCGTGGCGGTGATGCCGCTGGCCGCGCCGATCGGCTCGGGCCTGGGCATCCGCAACCGTCTCAACATCCGCACCATCGTGGAGAACGCCAAGGTGCCGATCCTGGTGGACGCGGGTGTGGGCACCGCCTCCGATGCGGCGGTGGCCATGGAGCTGGGCTGCGACGGGGTGCTGATGAACACCGCCATCGCCGCGGCGCAGAACCCGGTGCTGATGGCCTCCGCCATGAAGAAGGCGATCGAGGCCGGACGCGAGGCCTATCTGGCCGGGCGCATGCCGACCAAACGCTTCGCCTCCGCCTCGTCACCCATCGATGGTCTGTTCTTCTGAGCGGATGTCAGAGGTCCGCGTCGACAAGCCGCAACACCCCATCCGCAGCTATGTGCTGCGCCAGGGGCGCATCACCGATGCCCAGCAACGGGCTTTCGATGAACTCTGGCCGGTTTACGGTCTGGAGTTGCCTCAGGGAGGCCTGAACCTGCCGGGCCTGTTCGGCAATGCCAATCCGGTCACCCTGGAGATCGGCTTCGGCAACGGTGAGGCCCTGGCCAAAGCGGCCCTGCGCCATCCCGAGCGCAACTACCTGGGCGTCGAGGTGCACGGTCCCGGGGTCGGCCACCTGATGTTGCAATTGGCAGCGCAACAGAACCGCAATGTACGCATTCTGCGGGCCGATGCGATGGAGCTGTTGCGCCACCATCTGCCGGCCGGGTCGCTGGCCGAGGTATTGCTGTTCTTTCCCGATCCCTGGCCGAAACAGCGGCATCACAAACGGCGCATCGTGCAGCCCGAATTCGCCAGCCATGGTGCACCGGGTGCTGCAGCCCGGCGGCCTGCTGCACATGGTCACCGACTGGGAAGACTATGCCCGGCAGATGCTGGCGGTGCTCTGCGCCGCGCCGGGCTTCGATCAACCAGGCCGGCGCGGGAAACTACTCGCCCCGTCCAGTCGAACGCCCGTTGACCAAATTCGAACGCCGCGGCCAGCGACTGGGGCACGGGGTGTGGGATCTGATCTTCACCCGCAGTGACTGATGGCCAGTCTCAGCCTGAAGCGCTTCGCCAACGAACTGCTGGAACCTTTCGATCTGGCGATCACCGCCGGTGAGTGCATCACCCTGACCGGCCCCTCGGGTTCCGGCAAGTCCCGCCTGCTGCGCGCCATTGCGGATCTGGACCCCCATCAGGGCGAGGCCTGCATCGACCGGCAGTCGCAGCTGGCTATGAGCGGTCCTCAGTGGCGGAAACGGGTCGGCCTGCTGCCGGCGGAATGTTTCTGGTGGGGCGAGCGGGTCGCCGAGCATTTTCGCGAATTGGATGAGACCCTGTTCCAGGCCCTGGGTTTCGATCTCGAGGTCGGCGCCTGGGAGAGCAGCCGGCTCTCCAGCGGCGAGCGCCAACGTCTGGGTCTGGCCCGCCTGCTGGCCAACCGACCCCAGGTGCTGCTGCTGGACGAACCCACCGCCAATCTGGACCGGGACAACACCCAGCGGGTGGAGAGGTTGATTCGGAACTGGCAGGCCCAGCAAGGTTGCGCTGTGATCTGGGTGACCCACGACCCTGAACAGCAGGCGCGCATCGCCTCACACCACTATCGGATCGCTGACCGAAGACTGGAGTTGTCCGCATGCAGTTGATCCAGCTCAGCCCCTTCGATCTGGCGCTCGCCGCCGGCCTGGTGCTGCTGCTGGCCGGACTGTCCCTGCGCCTGTCGCTGGGCATCGAACGCAAGCTGCTGGTGGCCGCGGCGCGCAGCATCATGCAACTGACCTTGCTGGGGCTGGTGCTGAAGTTTCTGTTCGCCCAGTCCCATCCGGCGCTGATCGCCAGCCTGGCCCTGTTCATGCTGCTGGTTGCCGGGTATGAAGTGATGGCGCGTCAGCAGCGGCGCTTCACCGGCATCTGGGGCATGGGAGTAGGGACCCTGTCGATGTTCATCTCCTCCTTCAGCGTCACCCTGCTGGCCCTGCAGGTGATCATCCGGGTGGAGCCCTGGTATTCGGTGCAGTACCTGATCCCGCTGCTCGGCATGCTGCTGGGTAATACCATGTCGGGCATCGCCATCGCGCTGGACAACCTGACCCACAACGCCTGGCAACAGCGCGGTCAGATCGAGGCCCGGCTGCTGCTGGGGCACGAGTGGCAGCAGGCGATCGGCGAGATTCGCCGCAACGCCCTGCGCAGCGGTCTGATCCCCATCATCAACGCCATGGCGGCGGCCGGTGTGGTGAGTCTGCCGGGCATGATGACCGGTCAGATCCTGGCCGGCAGTCCCCCGTTCGAAGCGGCCAAGTATCAGATCCTGATCCTGCTGCTGATCTCCGCCGGCACCGGCTTCGGCGCCACCGCGGCGGTCTGGATCGGCTCCAAACGGTTGTTCGACGAACGCCAGCGGTTGCGTCTGGATCGCCTGAACCTTGGCCAATAAACCAGGCCTGTGGGATCACCCGGCCCGTTCGCCGCGCAACAGTTTGACGATCAGCAACACCACGGGGGCACCGTGCAGAAAAAGATCGAAGATGTCGATGGGGCGGCTGAGTTCGCCATTTGTCAGCATCTTGAGCTTTTCCCATAAATGGGGTTCCGGCACGAAAGGGGCCAGCCCCAACAGCAGGGCTGGCAGGAGAATCATCGGCAGAGGTATTCTATCCAACCAAACAAACACGGCAATTCCTCACTCGTAAACACAATCCGTGCAGAGCGCTGCATAACGCTCTGCGTCTTCGCGACTGAAACAACAGGCCAGGATGTCAGCGAAATCGGGCAACGCTGCATGCATGGCCGCCAGGGCGATGACCGCCGCCTGTTCTTTCGGGTAGCCATACACCCCGGTGCTGATAGCCGGCAAGGCGATGCTTTTGAGCCCCTTCTCCCGCGCCAGTTGAAAAGACCTTTCATAGCATGAGCGCAGTAACGCCGGCTCATTCCGGTTGCCGCCCTGCCAGACCGGCCCTACGGTGTGGATCACCCAGGCAGCGGGCAGATTGAATCCCGGCGTGATGCGCGCCTCGCCGGTGGCACAGCCGCCCAGACTGCGGCAAGCCGCCAGCAGACAGGGACCGGCCGCCCGGTGAATCGCCCCATCGACGCCTCCACCGCCCAGCAGACTGGAGTTGGCCGCATTGACGATGGCGTCCACTTCGAGTTGAGTGATGTCTGCCTGTACAATCCGGATCTGGCCCATCGATGAAACTCCTGCCATGGCTTTTTCGACCTTGAATCTCTTGTTCGTTCTGATGCTGCTGATCTGGTTCTGGCGCGACAGCCTGCAGACCCGGGAGCTGGCCACCACGATCAGTCGCAAGGCCTGCGACAGTCATGGGGTGCAGTTTCTCGATCAGACCGTCGCGCTGCGCCGCCTTGGAGTGCGCTGGCTGCGTAGCGGTCTCAGATTCAGGCGCATGTATGTCTTCGACTACAGCCTGGGTGGACACGGCCGCATGACCGGTTACATCATCATGCTGGGTCAACAGGCCGAAACCCTGCGAATCGATCTGCCGCGACCCGAAGGCGAGACTCTGGATTGAGCCTGGAAACGGTGGTTGGCCAGACCATTAGGTTGAATCGGCTTATTTCACCAGCTTGAGCGAGGGACGCTTACCCGGCTTGGGTGGTTCGGGCTCATCGTCGGGTTGTCCGGTTTCGTGAACACCCTCCTCGGCGGGAAACAACATACCCTGGCCGTTCTCCTTGGCATAGATGCCGAGCACCGCCGCCGGTGGCACCATGACTTCCTGGGAGGCCCCGCTGAAACGGGCGTTGAAGCTGATCCAATCGTTGCCCAGTTCCAGATTGAAAACCGCCTTGGGATTGATGTTGAGCACGATCCGCCCCCCGTCGATGTATTCACTGGGCACCACGACTCGCTTGTGGGTGGCATCCACCAAGAGATAAGGTGTCAGGCCGTTATCCACCAGCCAGGTATACAGGGCACGGATGAGATAAGGTCGATTGGAGGTCATGGTCCTGTGTGGCATGGGTAATCCAGACTTTATTCGCGCATCTCCTGTTCGGCTTCAGTCAGGCTCTGCACAAAAGATTCGCGTTTGAAGAGACTGGCCGCGTAGTTATGCAGGCCTTTGGCGCTTACCGGGATTTCGACCCCCAGCATCGGCAGACGCCAGAGCAACGGGGCGATGGCGCAATCCACCAGGGTGAATTCATCGCTCATGAAGAACGGTTTGGCGGCGAACACCGGCGCCGTTGTGATCAGGCTCTCGCGCAACTCCTTGCGCGCCTTGGCGGCATCCTTCTTGCCCTCCAGGATGATATCCATCAACCGATACCAGTCCCGGTCCACCCGATACATCAACAGCCTGGAGGTGGATCTGGAGACCGGATCTACCGGCAGCAGGGGGGGATGCGGAAAGCGTTCGTCCAGATATTCCATGATGATACGGGATTCATACAGGCGCAGATCCCGGTCCACCAGCGTCGGCAAGGTGCCATAAGGATTCAGTTCCATCAACTCTTCAGGCATATTGAGCGGATCGATATCTTCAATCTCGAAGGTGATATTCTTCTCCGCCAGCACGACCCGGACCCGATGACAATACGGATTCGATGGATCCGAATACAGAGTCATCACAGAACGCTTGTTCGCTGCCGCCATTGGTACCTCTCAAAAGTCATCCCTATCTGCTGCTTAAACCGGCAAACGGGATGATACTTAATCCAAACGAAAAAAGGCGCACAGTATACAACAACTGTGCGCCCTTGATTAGATCAGATGCGCCGCCTTGTCAGTGGACGTCTTTCCAATACTCTTTCTTGAGCAGATAGGCGAGCACGAAGAAGACCGCGATAAACAGCAACACCCACATACCGAGACGCTGGCGTTCCATCTGGACCGGTTCGCCGACATAGCTGAGAAACGCCGTCAGATCCCGGGCCACGGCGTTGTACTCCTGGGGGCTGAGCGAACCCAAGGTCATCTCTTCAAAATGGTCGAAGACCTCCATGTCGTTACCCGCGGAGTCCTTCTCCACTCGATAGACCGCTTTCTGCAGGCCCTGCAGTTCCCACAACACATGGGGCATGCCGACATCGGGGAATACGATGTTGTTGACGCCGAAGGGGCGTGACTCATCCACATAGAATCCACGCAGATAGGTGTAGATCCAGTCAACCCCTCGAGCCCGTGCGATCACACTCAGATCCGGCGGGGGATTGCCAAACCACTTTTGCGCTTTATCTTCCGGCATGGCGATGGTCATGCCTTCGCCGATCTTGTCGGTGGTGAACATCAGGTTGTTCTTCACCTCATCCTCGGTGAGGCCGAGGTCCTTGGCCAGACGGTTGTAGCGCTGGTATTTGGCGGAGTGACAACTCAGACAGTAGTTGACGAAATACTTGGCGCCGCGCTGTAAGGAAGCCTGATCCGACAGATCGATGTCCGCATGATCCAGATGCGTTTCGCCACCTGATGCCAGTCCAAGTACCGGAGCCGCAGCCAACAGAAATGCAATTATCAGCTTTTTCATTTGCTCACCCTCTCTGGAACAGGCTTGGTCTTGTCCATCTTGCTGTAGATCGGCATCAGCAGGAAGAAAGCGAAGTAATAGATGGTGCCGATCTGCGCCAATCAGTTTGTACAGGTCGGTGGTCGGCTGCATACCCAGATAACCCAGCAGGATGAAGTCGATGACGAACAACGCGAGCAGCACCTTGTAGAGCATCCCCTTGTAGCGAATCGACTTTACCGGGCTGCGGTCGAGCCAGGGCAGAAAGAACATCACCAGGATGGAGGCGAACATCGCCACCACACCCGGGAATGCGGATCCCGCCATCGAGGGCACGGCACGTAGAATGGCGTAGAACGGCGTGAAGTACCAGACAGGTGCAATATGCTCTGGCGTCTTCAGCGGGTTGGCCGGCTCGAAGTTGGGATGCTCGAGAAAGAAGCCGAACATATCCGGCGCGAAGAAGACCACCGCCGCAGAAGATGAAGAGAAAGCCCGCTACCCCGGCAATATCCTTCACCGAATAATAGGGATGAAAGGGAATACCGTCGGCCGGGGCCTTGTCGCTCCATTTGTTGCCTTTGGGCCCTTCTTGATCTCGACCCCGTCCGGGTTGTTGGAACCAACCTTGTGCAACGCCACGATGTGCACGAACACCAGGGCCGCGAGCAGGAACGGCAACAGGAAGTGCAAGGCGAAGAAACGGTTCAAGGTGACGTCGGAGATGACGTAATCACCCCGAATCCAGACACTCAGGTCCGGACCGACGACCGGCACCGCTGAAAACAGATTGACGATGACCTGCGCACCCCAGTAGGACATCTGTCCCCAAGGCAACAGATAACCCATGAAGGCGGTGGCCATCATCGCCAGATAGATGACGACACCGAAGATCCACAGCAGTTCACGGGGCTTGCGATAGGAGCCATACATCAGGCCACGGAACATATGCAGATAGATCACCACGAAGAACGCGGAGGCGCCGGTGGAGTGCAAATAGCGGATCAACCAGCCCCAGTCCACATCGCGCATGATGTATTCGACCGAACCGAACGCCAGTTCCGGCATCCGGCTTGTAATTCATCGCCAGCCAGACGCCGGTGAGGATCTGAATCACCAGCACCAGCATGGCCAGCGAGCCCATGAAGTACCAGAAGTTGAAATTTTTCGGTGCGTAGTATTGAGCGAGATGCTCGTTCCACACCTTGGTCATTGGATAACGATCGTCAATCCACTGCACCAGATTCTGCATCATACTCATCAGGCTGCTCCTCCATCAGAACCGATAATGATCTGGGTATCGGTTACATAGTGATAGGGCGGAATCTCCAGATTCTTGGGCGCCGGCACACCGGCGTAGACACGGGCTGCCAGATCGAAACGCGAACCATGACAGGGACAGAAGAAGCCGCCTTTCCACTCGGCGCCCAGGTCGGCGGGAGCGATATCCGGGCGATAGGTGGGCGAACAACCCAGATGGGTGCAGATACCGACGGCCACCAGATACTTTGGCTTGATCGAACGGGTTGGGGTTCTTGCAGTATTCCGGCTGCTGACCGGTGTCAGTGGAGTCCGGGTCCAGCAGTACACTGTCCAGGGTCGGCAGATCCTTCAGGTTCTGGTCCGTGCGATAGACGATCCAGACCGGCTTGCCACGCCATTTGACGCGTCATCAACTGACCGGGCTCGAGCTTACTGATATCCGCCTCGACCGGCGCACCAGCCGCCTTGGCCTTTTCACTGGGCGCCCAGGCGGCCAGAAATGGATAGATCACAAAGCCGGCTCCAACCGCACCGACCGCACTGGTAGCGAGCGTTAAGCGTACGCCGCTTTTTTAAATCAACGCCTTCTGCGCCCATATTTCATGACTCCCAGGGTTTGTGGAGGGGTTGAAACCACGTCGAGCAAGGTGGTCTGACAACCCAAACCGTTCAGGACATTAGAATATAACCATCAAACCACACAAATAGGCGGAGCATTCTCCACAATGCACTGGGATAGGTCAAGGTTAGACTGAGCCGTCCTTGCCATAGGTCAAGAAAAAACCTATGGTTTCAAACGCTAAAAAGACCAGCCAATAAATTGACGGATCCGGGCGATCCCTATCTCTCATCTCCGGACCGGAGATAACATCAGCCGTCATCGGTCCTAAACCGGATTATCGATCTCGACATACCGATAGTCGAGGGAAAATCTTTCCGCCAGATGCCGCCCCAGGGCCTGCACCCCATAACGCTCGCTGGCATGATGGCCCGCGGCAAAGTAGTGGATGCCCAATTCCCGGGCCGCATGCACCGTCGCCTCGGAAATCTCCCCTGAGATGTAGGCATCCAGCCCCAGGCCGGCCGCCTCTTCGATAAAGCCCTGCGCCGCACCGGTACACCAACCGACCTGGGCAATCCGCCGCACGCCGCCGGAGATATGCAACACCTGCCGCTCCAACTGGCGGGTCAGGCGGGCGCCAAGCTGCTCAGGAGCGAGTGGCTCGAGCAAACTCGAACGCCACACCAGGCCATGCCCGGCCGGGGTCGCTTCCGGCTGGGGAAATTCGCAACGGACAGCCAGTTGCGCGTTGTTGCCCCACTCCGCATGGGCATCCAGCGGCAGATGATAGGCGAGCAGGCTGATGCCATTGCGCAGCAGCGCGGCGATCCGACGTCCTTTGATACCACGGATGGCGCCGCCTCACCTTTCCAGAAATAACCATGATGCACCAGCAACAGATCCGCCCGCCAATGCACCGCCGCGTCGATCAGGGCCTGGCAGGCGGTGACTCCCACCATCAACCGCTGCACCTGCTGGCCCGCTTCGACCTGCACCCCATTGGGACAATAATCCTCAAAATCAGCGGCATGGAGCTGCTGGTCGCAATATGCTTCGAGGGTTAGCAGATCGATCATGGTATCCTTCCTGTCAGTATTATCGAGACGTGTAGGATAACCTCGCAATGCAATTCAGAAAAATGCTCTCCCTGTTGCTGACTTCAGTCACCGCCGGTATCGCCGCCGGCATCGTACTGTTATTCCTGATGCCGGAACTAATGGAACAGCTGCGTCCGGAACCCCAGCTCAACAAGCCGGAATCCGCTATTGCGCTGCCCCGCGCTGCGGGGCCCTTTTCCTACGCGGATGCCGTGACGACCGCCTCTCCCGCGGTGGTGAATATTTTCACCGCAAAGATCACCACCGAATCCCAGGCCTTGCGCTTCAAAGATCCCTTCCTGCAGCACCTGTTCGGCAAAATGCTGCCGGAACAGACCCGGGAACGCCGGGAAACCAGCCTCGGTTCCGGGGTGATCGTCACCAAAGACGGGTATCTGCTGACCAACCGACACGTCATCGAGGGCGCCGATGAGATCAGGGTGGTCCTCTCCAACGGCCACAATGTGGCGGTCCGCCACATTGGCAGTGATGCGGAATCAGACCTGGCGGTACTCAAGATCGACAACGAACCGGATCTCCCTGCGATCCCCGTCGGCAGTTCCGGCGACCAGCAGGTCGGGGACGTCGTGCTGGCCATCGGCAACCCGTTCGGTGTCGGTCAAACCGTAACCATGGGCATCATCAGCGCCACCGGTCGCTCCCATCTCGGCATCAATACCTTCGAAAACTTCATTCAGACGGACGCGGCCATCAACCCCGGCAATTCAGGCGGCGCCCTGGTGAATGCACGGGGCGAACTGATCGGCATCAATACCGCCATTTTCTCCAACAGCGGGGGCTCACTTGGTATCGGTTTCGCCATTCCCTTCGATCTGGCGGAGGGCATCATGCGACAGTTGATCACCTCCGGTAAAGTGGTGCGGGGCTGGCTGGGCATCCAGGGACAGGACGTTACGGAGAAACTGGCCGAGGCCTTCGGTTTGCATGACACTGCGGGTATTCTGGTTACCGGCGTGATGGAAAACGGCCCCGCCAGTCAGGCCGGTCTGCGTCCGGGTGACGTCATCACCGAGATCAACGGAGTGACGGCCAAGAACTCTCATGAACTGATGCAATTGATCGCCAATGAAGCCCCCGGCTCGAGCCTTTGAAGTGATTGGCTGGCGCGGCAGCAAACCGTTCAACTATGTCGCCATTTCCGGCGAACGCCCCAGCAAGGAGAAATAACACGCCGCGGATGATCACAATCGCGTTCGGAAGCTATACTTGAATCACGGTATGATCTCGCAGGGTATGCATCATCCTTGAATCATGAATAACGCTGAACTGATTGATAACTTGGTCAAGACCGTAGTGGAGACGGTCGACACGGAGTTGCCTGCACCCAAACAGGCGCTGCTGAGACAGCTGCTGCTAAATGACTTCACCTTGTCCCAACGAAATTAACGGTAGTCCACAAAACAAGGAGATCACCATCCTGATCTCCGATCTGCGCGGGTTTCACCGCCATTGCGGAACAGTATCCCGCCAGCAGCCTGATCGAGATGCTGAATCTCTACTTCTCCCGGATGTGCGAGATCATCGTACGTCATGGTGGCGTCATCGACAAATTCATGGGTGACTCCATCATGGCCCTGTTCGGCATCCCGGAGGCCAGAAAAGACGACCTGGAACGGGCCATCGCCTGTGCGGTGGAGATGCAGCAAACCATGCTCGAGGTCAATCTCTGAATATCCAGCATGGCTATCCGCGCTTGTTCATGGGCATCGGCATCAGTACCGGCACCGTGGTGGCAGGCAAACTGGGTTCGGAACTGCACAGCGAATACACGGTCATCGGCGATGCCGTCAACATGGCCTGCCGCATCGAAGCATTCAGTCTGCGCGGTCAGATCCTGCTCAGTGAACCTTCCCTGCAACAGGCACGGGGCTACGTCAACCACGGCCAGGCCAACGAAGTGCAGATAAAAGGCAAGATGCTGCCCATCAAATTCTACGAGTTGCTCGCAACCCGCGCCCGCGCCTGCTTGAAGTCCCCAGGGTGGAAGCGCGCAAGAGTCCACGCATCAAGGTCGATTTCCCCTTGCGTTTCAGCCTGCTCGAACAGAATCACGTGAAACCCAACAGTTACGAAGGCACCGCCGTGGACCTGAGTTACCACGGCCTGCAAGCCTATCTGCCCATCCAGCTGGCGGCCCTGTCCGACCTGCGTATCGAGCTCTCAACCTCCCTGATGAAGAATCAGTCCAGTCATATCTACGCCAAGGTCCTGCGTACCCAAGCCGACAAGACGGGTTGGCTGAGCCGCATGGAATTCACCGATATCGATGACATGGGCCAATCCGCCATTAAATCCTACATCGATCAGACCATCGCGCAACGTTGAATGATTCGGGACTCGCGGTTGTCACACGAGTTGCGTAAGGAGTCTCAGGGAGGTGAAGGCGATCGTCGACCTTGCCGTCGAGCATTTAGAGAGTTGTATTCACAGCTGTCGCGCGGCGCTGCATGCAACAGCCGATGAAACAGACACCTCCCGTTTTCTGAATATTTTCGTTATTATTCTTTTTTTCCCCGCTCCAGCTCTGGTTGGGGCTAGATAACGGCACGATACGATGGACAAACTGATTATCCGAGGCGGCAATCCTCTGCATGGCGAGGTGCGCATTGCCGGGGCCAAGAACGCCGCGCTGCCCATCCTTGCCGCCACCTTGCTCGCCGAAGGTCCAGATGACCGTGAGCAACGTGCCCCACCTGAACGACATCACCACCACCATGGAGTTACTCGGCGGGATGGGCGTCTCTCTGGTGGTGGACGAAAAGATGAACATCGAGTCCGACACCAGCAGCATCGAGAACTTTCATGCCCCGTACGAACTGGTGAAGACGATGCGCGCCTCGATCCTGGTGCTGGGTCCCCTGCTGACCCGTTTCGGACAGGCGGATGTCTCGCTGCCAGGTGGTTGCGCCATTGGCTCGCGCCCGGTCAACCTGCACATCGACGGGTTGCGCGCCATGGGTGCGGAGATCAAGGTGGAAAATGGCTATATCCGGGCACGCTGCAAACGCCTGCACGGCGCCAGGATCGTGATGGACATGGTCACCGTCACCGGCACCGAAAACCTGATGATGGCGGCCGTCCTCGCCCGGGGCACCACCCTGATCGAAAACGCCGCTCGCGAACCGGAGGTGGTCGATCTGGCGGATTGCCTGAACAAGATGGGCGCCCGCATCACCGGCGCCGGCACCCCGGCCATCACCATCGAAGGTGTGGATCGGCTCCAGGGCACCCACTACCGGGTGCTGCCGGACCGCATCGAAACCGGCACCTTTCTGGTTGCCGCCGCGATGACCCGGGGCCAGGTCAAGGTGCGGGACACGCAACCGGAACTGATCGATGCCGTACTGCAAAAACTCCGTGAGGCCGGCGCGGAAATCGAGATCGGCAGCGACTGGATCTGTCTGGATATGCAGGGCAAACGCCCCCTCGCGGTTGATGTGCATACCGCGCCCTATCCGGCCTTCCCCACCGACATGCAGGCGCAGTTCACGGCCCTGAACAGCGATCGCCGCAAGGGGTTGGCGTGATCACCGAGACGATCTTCGAAAACCGTTTCATGCATGTGCAGGAACTACAGCGCATGGGCGCGAAGATCCGCCTGGAGGGCAATACCGCGATCTGCACCGGGGTGGAACGACTGACCGGAGCCCCGGTCATGGCCACCGATCTGCGCGCTTCGGCGAGCCTGGTGCTGGCGGCGCTGGTGGCGGAGGGTGAAACCCTGGTCGATCGCATCTATCATATCGATCGCGGCTACCAGAATCATCGAAGAGAAACTGTCCGGGCTGGGCGGTGATATACGCCGCCTGCCCGGTTGATTTTTTTGAATAGCCACTGAGGTTATTATTCAATAACACTGTGTGCTCTGTGCCTGAATATCGTAGATGACAATGAAATTTGAAATGCCCGTTACCATCGCCCTGTCGAAGGGCCGGATCTTCGAACCAGAGCCTGCCGTTGCTGGCCCACGCCGGCATCGAGCCGCTGGATGACCCGGAGACCAGCCGCAAGCTGATCCTGGACACCAACCATGAGCAGGTAAAACTGGTCATCATTCGCGCCACCGATGTACCGACCTATGTCCAGTACGGCGCTGCCGATCTCGGCGTGGCCGGCAAGGATGTGCTGCTGGAACATGGCGGCGAGGGGCTGTATGAACCGCTGGACCTGAAGATCGCCCGCTGCCGCATGATGACCGCCGGTTTTCAGGGCGTGGCGTCAGCAAGCAGGGCCGACTGCGAGTCGCCACCAAGTATGTCAAGATGCGCGCAACGCTTCTTCGCCGACCAGGGCCAGCAGGTGGAGATCATCAAGCTGTACGGCTCCATGGAGCTGGCCCCTATCGTCGGTCTGGCGGACCTGATCGTGGACCTGGTGGAAAGCGGCAACACGCTGAAGGCCAACGGCCTGGTGCCCCTGGAGCATATCGCCGACATCAGCTCACGCCTGATCGTCAACAAGGCCTCCTGGAAGATGAAGCACGCCACGGTGATGCAATTGATCGAAGCCATGCGGGAAGCCGTGGAGCAGAATACCGCCTGAACGGCTGCAGCGAGAGATGACCACATGACTGATACGATGCGCCAACTTGCCACCTCCGATACGACTTCCGGGAACAACTGGATGCCCTGCTGGCCTGGGAATCCGTCTCCGACACCGCCGTCAACGACACGGTCCAGCAGGTCATTGATGCGATCCGCGCGTCGGGTGACGCGGCGCTGCTCGAGTTCACCAACCGTTTCGACGGCTGGCAGGCGCAGATGCCTGCGACCTGGAATTGCCGCGAGCAACGCCTGGCGCAGGCCTGGAACACCATTCCGCGGCAGCAGCAGGAGGCGCTGGAGACTGCCGTCCGACCGCATCCGCGCCTACGCGGAGCATCAACGCATGGAGGCCTGGTCCTATACCGAACCGGACGGCACCCTGCTCGGCCAGCAGGTGACCCCGCTGGACCGGGTCGGGCTCTACGTGCCGGGCGGCAAGGCGGCCTATCCCTCCTCGGTGCTGATGAATGCGATCCCGCCAAGGTGGCCGGCGTGGCGGAACTGATCATGGTGGTGCCCACGCCGCACGGCGAACTGAATGAGCTGGTGCTGGCCGCGGCCCACATCTCCGGCGTCGACAGGGTGTTCGCGGTGGGCGGCGCCCAGGCGGTGGCGGCCCTGGCCTATGGCACCGAACCGATCCCGCCGGTGGACAAGATCGTCGGTCCCGGCAACATCTATGTGGCCACCGCCAAACGTGCGGTGTTCGGCCAGGTCGGCATCGACATGGTGGCCGGTCCCTCGGAGATTCTGGTGATCTGCGACGGCAACACCGATCCGGACTGGATCGCCATGGACCTGTTCTCCCAGGCCGAGCACGACGAGGACGCCCAGTCGATCCTGATCTGCCCCGGACGGGGCCTACATCGCGCAGGTCAAGGCCAGCATCGATAAGCTGCTGCCCACCATGGAGCGCCAGGAGATCATCGCCACCGCCCTGCGCATCCGCGGCGCACTGATCCAGGTGCGGGACATGGCACGAAGCGGTGGAAGTGGCCAACCTCATTGCCCCGGAACATCTGGAACTGTCCGTCGAAGACCCTCAATCCATGGCCAAACAGATCCGCCATGCCGGCGCCATCTTCATGGGCCGCTATACCGCCGAGGCCATGGGCGACTACTGCGCAGGACCGAATCATGTGCTGCCCACCTCCCGCACCGCGCGCTTCTCCTCACCTCTGGGGGTCTATGATTTCCAGAAACGCTCCAGCCTGATCATGGCCTCGCCGCAGGGGGCGGCGACGATGGCGGAGACCGCCTCGATCCTGGCCCGGGGCGAAGGACTCACCGCGCATGCCCGCTCGGCCGAATATCGCGGTAAAAAGTAGTGACGGAACTGATCACCAGGTCCGTGATCAGCTGGCCCCGCTGTGGCTATCAGCACGCGAGGAGATGCCGGCCTATGCGCCTGCGGATCAAAGGCTGTGAGTTTCGCCCCAAACCTGGTGCACCGCTGTGTCTGCTCCTACTGGCATGCAACCCTGCCCACCCGTCCAGCTACAGTGCAACTGCTGCGGAATCTGATTGATCATGCATGACCAGATCCAATTCGACGCTGGGTACGGCCGGAAATTCGCGCCCTCTCCGCCTATCATGTGCCGCCACCCGGCGACATGATCAAGCTGGACGCCATGGAGAATCCCTACACCTGGCCGGAGGAACTGCGCCGGGAGTGGCTGGAGCTGCTGGCGGGGGTCGCCGTGAACCGCTATCCGGACCCGCAGGCCCATGCCCTGAACGAGCGCCTGCGCAGTGCGATGCAGATTCCCGCGCGGAGCGGAACTGATCCTGGGCAACGGTTCCGACGAGCTGATCCAGATGCTGGCGATGACCGTCGCCGCTCCCGCATCGGGTCGGTGCTTTCCGTCGACCCGGGTTTTGTCATGTACCGCATGATCGCCACCTTCTGCGGCATGCAGTATGTCGGGGTGCCGCTGAATGCGGAGGACTTCAGCCTCGATAACCGAGCGCCTGCTGGCGGCCATCGCGCAGCAGCAGCCGGCCCTGATCTTTCTCGCCTACCCCAACAACCCCACCGGCAATCTGTTTCCGGAGGAGGCGCTTGCTGCAGGTGCTCGAGGCGGCGCCGGGGCTGGTGGTGATCGACGAGGCCTACGCACCCTTCACCGATTACAGCTTCCTGCCGCGGGCTCGGCAGCTTCGACAATCTGCTGGTGATGCGCACGGTCTCCAAGATGGGACTGGCAGGTCTGCGCCTGGGCTATCTGGTGGGTCCCGGCGCCTGGCTGGAGCAGGTCGAGAAGACCCGCCTGCCCTACAACATCAATGTACTGACCCAGGTGAGCGCTGCATTCGCCTTGCGGCATCAGACCCTGTTTCAGCAACAGACTCAGCACGATTCGCCAGGAACGCAGGCGGCTGTATCAGATGCTGCAGGAGCTGCCGGGCATCACTCCCTATCCCTCCGAGGCCAACTTCATCCTGCTGCGCAGCCATGCGAAGCCGGCGACTGAGCTGTTCGAGGGACTCAAGACCCAGGGCATCCTGATGAAAAACCTGCACGGCGCCCATCCCCTGCTGGATCAGTGTCTGCGGGTAACGGTCGGCACGCCGGCGGAGAACGACGCCTTCATCACGGCCCTGAGCAGCGCTTGTTATAGTTCCGCCAGCAGACGCTCCATCATGCCGACGGCCTGGCCGGCATAGCCGCCGCCGAACATATTCGCATGGTTGAGGATGTGGTAGAGGTTGTAGAGGGTCTTGCGTACCGCGTATCCGCGGATCCAACCGGCCAGGCCTCCCGGTAGGCGGCGTAGAAGGCGCTGCCGAAGCCGCCGAACAGCTCGGTCATGGCCAGATCCGCCTCCCGGTCGCCATAATAGACCGCCGGATCGAAGATCACCGGCTGCCCCGCCTGGTCATAGGCGATATTGCCGCCCCACAGATCCCCGTGCAGCAGGGAGGGTTGCCGGGTCATGCTCGAGCAGAGCGGGAAACCTTTCCATCGAGCCGATCGCCCAGCCGCTGCAGCGCCCCGCCGTAACCGTTGCGGGCCGCCAGCTCGAGCTGGAAACCCAGGCGCTGATCGCGCCAGAAATCGATCCAGCTGGCCGTTTCGGTATTGGATTGGGGGGTGGAGCCGATGGTGTTGTCCCGATACCAGCCAAAGCGCGCCTGGCTGACTCGATGCAACGCCGCCAGCTGGCGGCCGGCCCGTTCCGCACTCTTGGCCGCCGCCCGGACCCCATCTCGATGGCCTCCAGCACCAGATAGGCCTGTTGCCCTGCGATGACCCGAACAGATGGGCATGGGGCACCCGCATCGTGTTGGGTGCGCGCCATGGCTGCCAGGCCGTCCGCCTCCGCCTCGAACATCTCCAGCAAGGCGGCCGTATTGAGTTTCACAAAGAAACTGCGGCGCCCATCACCCAGCTTGACCGTGGTGTTGATACAGCCGCCACCCACATGTTGGCGGGATCGGGGCTCGAAAGGCTTCCCCGGTCACGGTGGAAATCTGCTCGGCGATTGCCTGCCAATTGGCTCATAATGCGCTGCCTGTGCAGCTGTATTGTCCTGGAAGTGCGTTCAGAGGAATACTAATCCTCGTCAGACAGACCTTAATTCGACACAAAAATACGACTTTAAATACTTGACAAAAAATTTTATACACAGTCACGAGAAATGAGCCACCCCGGCTGCGCCAGGAAATCGCTGCACACTCCATTAGATCCCCAGTAATATTTCATAACGCATTGTTTTTAAATCAATTCACATTTTTGTACGCAATATTGCGCAATTTAACGCAAAGACCAACAATTCAGGCCCTTTGCGGGCCACCAGGGTCAGCATTCCACAGAGTTATCCACAGGTTTTGTGGAAAACAGGAATTCCTAAAGCGCTTCAGTCAGTTAACCAGTTTAACCTAAATAACCCCGCTTCATGATACAGTTTGCCGCATGTCGAGCCCGCCCATTCTCCGTATCGCTCTGCCCGGTCCCCTACGCACCCTGTTCGACTATCTGCCCCCGCCCGACGCCCCGGCGAGCCTGCTTCCGGGGATGCGCCTGCATGGTCCCTTTCGGGCGCAGCCGCCGCTGTGGCATGCTGTTGCAGACCGTCACCCGGAGCAGCATCCCGCCCAACCGCCTCAAACCTGCCGAGGCCCTCATCGATGAGGCCCCCCTGCTTGAGCGCAGCCGAATTGAACTTCCTCTGCTGGGCCTCCGACTACTACCAGCATCCCCTGGGGGACGTGATCTTTCACGCCTTGCCCGTGCGTCTCAGAAAAGGCCTCAAACTCAGCGATGCCCGCCCCAAGGGCTGGCGGCTCACCGCCGCGGGAGCGGCGGTCGACGTCTCCCGGCTGTCACGGGCAAAGCGCCAGAGCGCCGTCTTGATGAGCCTGCACAGCCATCCGCTGGGGTCTGGAACAGACGCTGCTCCATACGCACTGTGGAGCGGATAGCAAGCTGCTGCGCACCCTGCAACAGAAACAGTGGATCGAGCCCTGCGAGTTGGAACCACGGATTGAGCCACCAGCGGCGACCGAACCCCGCCACCCAAGATGAGTGACGCCCAACAACAGGCGGTCGACCAGATCACCGGACAGCTCAATGGCTTCCAGGCCTTTCTGCTCGATGGGGTCACCGGCAGCGGTAAGACCGAAGTCTATCTCAAGCTGATCGTGACCAGGTTATCCAGCAGCAGCGGCCAGGTGCTGGTGCTGGTCCCGGAGATCGGCCTCACCCCCCAGTTGGTGCAGGCGTTTCGAACAACGTCTGGGACTCACGGTCACCCTGTTGCATTCCAACCTGCCGGAAGGGGAGCGGGAACGGGCCTGGCTGGCGGCCCGCAGCGGTCAGGCCCCGCTCCTGGTCGGCACCCGCTCCGCGGTGTTTGCACCCATGCCGCAGCCTGGGTCTGCTGATCGTGGATGAAGAACACGACCTCTCCTACAAGCAGCAGGAGGGCTTCCGCTATTCGGCGCGGGATCTGGCGGTAGTGCGGGCCAGCCGGAGCAACTGCCCGATCCTGCTGGGATCCGCCACCCCTTCCCTGGAGAGCCTGCACAACGCGCAGCTCGGCCGTTATGTGCACTTTGCAGCCTGCCGGAGCGGGTCGGCAGCGCGACTCTGCCCAAAATGGATCTCATCGATATTCGCTCAAGCCGCCTGGACGGTGGCCTGTCACCGGCCCTGCTCAAGCAGATCGGCAGCAGCCTGCAGCAGGGTGATCAGGTCATGCTGTTTCTCAACCGACGGGGTTTCGCACCGGTAGTGACCTGCCATGCCTGCGGCTGGTTGTCGGATTGTCCCCGTTGTGACGCCCGCATGACCCTGCATCTGACCCAGTAACCTGCTATGGTGCCATCACTGCGGCCTGCAACAGCGCCCGCCGCCGACCTGCCCCACCTGCGGCAGTCCGGACCTGCTGCCCCCTGGGACAGGGCACCGAACGGCTGGAAGCGGCTTTGCGGACACCATTTTCCCGACACCCCGGTGGTGCGCATCGACCGTGATACCACCAGCCGCAAAGGTGACCTGGCGAGACTGCTCACGGAGATCCGCGCCGGCCGCTATCCACTGCTGATCGGCACCCAGATGCTGGCCAAGGGACACCATTTTCCCAATGTCACCCTGGTCGGCCTGATCGACGTGGATCAGGGGCTGTTCGGCGCGGATTATCGGGCCGCCGAACGGATGGCGCAGCTGATCATCCAGGTTGCCGGGCGCGCCGGACGCGCCCAGAAACCGGGGCGGGTGCTGATCCAGACCCGCCATCCCGACCATCCGCTGCTGCAAATCCTGATCCATCAAGGCTATGGTGTGTTCGCCGCAGCGGCCCTGCGGGAACGCCAGCCAGGCCAACCTGCCGCCCTTCAGCTTTCCAGGTCCTGCTGCGCGCGGAGGCCGGCAGGCCGGAAGACTCCGGTCAGATTTTCTCAACCAGGCTGCCAGCACCGGCAAACGACTCGCGCCGAGCGACGCGATTGGAATTCTGGGGCCCGGTGCCCGCGCCAATGGAACGGCGGGCCGGTAAGATCCGCGCCCATCTGCTGATCCAGGCCGCAGACAGAGCGCAGCTGCAGCGCTGGTTGGGCCGCTGGGTCGCAGCGCTCATGGAACTGCCGGAGGCGAAAACGGTGCGCTGGTCACTGGACGTGGACCCCCAGGAGATGCTCTGAAGCACCGCCAGAAACCCGCCGATGGCCGTTAAAATCCCATAGATTTGGTTTACACTATGGCCGGGAAAACCATCTTGACCAGCAACATGCACTATTTCGCCTACGGCTCCAACATGTCGCTCAGGAGACTGCGCGCCCGCGTCCCTTCGGCCGTGAAGCTTGACAATGCCACCCTGTTCGGCCATCAATTAAAATTCCATAAATCGAGCCAGGACGGTTCGGCCAAATGTGACGCGCATGAGACCCTGGATCCCGCACACCGGGTGCTCGGGGTGGTGTTCGAGATCGCGGCGACGGATAAACCCGAGCTGGACCTCAAGGAAGGGCTGGGCCGGGGCTATACCGTGAAAAATGTCCAGGTGACGCTGACTGGCGGGCGCCTCATCGAGGCTTACACCTACGCGGCGACGCTGATCGATGCCGGCCTGAAACCCTACCACTGGTACAAGGAGCATGTGGTGCGGGGCGCCCTGGAGAATCAATTGACGGCTGCCTACATTCAATCGATCGAGGCTCTCGAATCGATCGCCGACCCGGATCGTGAGCGACATGCGGCAGAACTGCTCATCTATCAGTCCTAAACCGCACGGCAGCCCAGCTCGACCCCGGTTTTGCCGGCTGTTGTCCCTAATCAAGATACTCGCGCCGGTTTTACAAGCCGGGCCGAGCCCATGAGACGCCGACGTCCACCTGCCAGGCGCAGCCGACCACTGCCGACCTTGCTCCTCACCTGGCTGCTGAGGTTGACGCTCGGCTGGCTGACCTTGACCCTGCTGGTCGTGCTGCTGTTGCGCTATGTGAATCCCCCGGTCTGGTCCTGGATGATCCTGCGCGCACTCGATCCACCGCGGAAGTATCCGGAACAGGCCTACCATGAATGGCGCGAACTCGATCAGATCGCACCCGCCATGCTGCTGGCGGTGGTGGCGGGCGAAGACCAGCGTTTTCCTCTGCATCATGGAATTGATTTCACCGCCATCAATGATTCGCTGGAGGATGCCCTGGCCGGCAAGGGCCTGCGCGGCGCCAGCACCCTGACCCAGCAGACCGCGAAGAATCTGTTTCTGTGGGAAGGACGCAACTGGTTCCGCAAGGGTTTAGAGGCCGGCCTCGCCTTGTTGCTGGAGCTGCTCTGGAGCAAGCAACGGATTCTGGAGGTCTACCTGAACATCGTCGAGTTCGGTCCCGGGGTCTATGGTGTGGAAGCCGCCAGCGAATACTGGTTTCAACGCTCATCCGCCACCCTGACCTCGCGCCAGGCGGCCCGGCTGGCGGCGGTGCTGCCCAACCCCTGGCGTTACCGGGCCGAACCCCCATCGCCCTATGTGATCGAACGCGCCCGCTGGATCGAACGCCAGATGAAGCAACTCGGCTATGCCTGGCTGATCCCGGTAACCGGTTGATGATGCGTGTTCTAAGCATCCATCCGACTAGACCGGGCAGTCAGCGCCGAGGGTTGGCGGCAACCGGCGGGGATGCGAAAAACATCAGTCAAACGGCGACACGGCCAATGAACCCAACCAGGGGCGCTGAGAACCCGCAGCTTGCGGTCATCATTCCCACCCTCAATGAGGCGGACTGCCTGCCGAGTCTATTGCAGCAGCTGCGCGAGCAGCAGGGGCTGGACCTGGAGTTGATCGTTACCGACGGCGGCTCCAGCGACGACACCTCCCGGATCGCCACCGATTATGGGGCGAGATGGCTGGCAACCGAAACCGGGCGGGGCCGACAGATGAATCGGGGGGCCGCCCAGGCCAGGGCGCCGCTGCTGCTGTTTCTGCATGCCGACTCGGCCCTGACCTCGCCAAGCCAGTTGGCGGAGGCGCTCGCGGTCCTGCAGCAGGCCTGGGACAGGCTGGGTCACCAACGGGTGGCCGGCCACTTTCGACTGCGTTTCCGGCGTTCGCAACCAGGGCGCGAGCTGGCCTACCGTTATTATGAGGAGAAGAGCGCGCTGAACCGGGCGGAATGCACCAATGGGGATCAGGGCTGCCTGCTGGCCGGGCGTTTCTTCGAAGAGCTGGGTGGCTTCGATGAGTCGTTGGGGTTTCTCGAGGATCAGCGCCTGGCGGAGCGGATTCGCCGACAGGGCCGGTGGATCACCCTGCCCGGCACGCTGGTCACGTCAGCGCGCCGCTTCGAGGTGGAAGGTCTGGGCCGGCGCATGCTGCTTTCCACCCTGATCATGACGGCGCACGCCATCGGTCTACACGAGTTCTTTCAGCGCAGCGCCAGCGCTCTACCGCAGTCAGGACCGCACCGAAAGGCTTCAGCTGGGCCCCTTCTTCGATCTCATCGACGAGCTGAATCGGGAAGCCGGCGCCGAGGCTCAGCCGGCAACGCTGGTTGGCCACCGGTCGCTACGCCTACGGTCACCTCTGGCAGCCATGCTTTTTTCTGGACCTGCTGCTGCGGTACAGACTCGGTATCAAGCGCGACTGGTTTTTGCGCCTTGCACGATCGGGTCTTCAAGCCCTTGACCGGACTTCAGGCCGATGCACTACTCTGAGTGCGGGGGTGGTCTGGCTCGGTTATGCGGGCTTGCGCCGGCTGCTCCGTTAGATCGCAAGATACTCGCCGGCCTCGATCTCGTCCTTGATTTTTTGCCAGATTTTCATGCCGCACATCCCGTCCGGTGACGAGAAAGATCACATAACCGCCGATATTCTTGGCATGCCCGCCGATCCGCTCCAGGGCGCGCAGGGTCAGGGTGACTTCCACCATGAATCCCACATTGCGCGCGTCCTCCATGACGTAGGTCGAGAGGCGCCGCAGCGCCGCCCGGTACTCCTCATCCAGCTCGGCATCGTCCTGAATCACGGCCAGGGCCTGTCCGCAGATCCAGTTCCTTGAAGGCCTCCAGGCTCTTTTTCAGCATGGCATCGACGAACTCGGCCATCTTGTAGATATCATGCAGCATCTGCCCATTCGGGGGATGCTTGTCCTGGTCGTAGAAGTGGATGGTCAGTCCGGCGACCTTCCGCGCCTCGTCGCCCACCCGCTCCAGGTCATTGACGGTCTTCTGCACGGTCAGCACATCCCGCAGATCCTTCGCCACCGGCTGACGCTTGGCGATCAGGCGGATGATCTCCTCGTCGGCCTTGATATCCAGGTCGTTCATCTCCCGATCCCGCTCGATGATCTGCGCCGCCGCCTTGCGGATCTTCATCATGCAGGCTCTGCAGCGCCCGGCGCAGCTGCTCGAGCCCCATCTCTCCGAGCTGCAACACCATTTCATTGATGTGACCCAATTCGTTGTTGAACGCGCGCACGATATGGCCACCGGTCATGTCATTCATGGAATACCTCAAATCAACCAAAACGCCCGGTAATATAGTCTTCCGTCAGCTTATGTCTAGGCTGGGTGAAGATCTGGTCGGTATCGCCCACCTCGATCAGTTTGCCCAGATGAAAGTAGGCGGTGCGCTGACTGACCCGGGCCGCCTGCTGCATGGAGTGGGTCACGATGGCGATCGTGTAGTTCTCCCGCAGTTCGTCGATCAACTCCTCGATCTTGGCGGTGGCGATCGGATCCAGCGCCGAACAGGGCTCGTCCATCAGGATCACCTCCGGCTCCACCGCGATCGCACGCGCAATGCAGAGCCGTTGCTGCTGGCCTCCCGAGAGGCCGGTGCCCGGTTGATCCAGCCGGTCCTTGGCCTCTTCCCACAGGCCGGCCTTTTTTATGGAGGTCTCGACGATATGATCCAGGTGCTCCTTGTTATCGGCAATGCCGTGGATGCGGGGACCATAGGCGACATTTTCGTACAGGGACTTGGGGAAGGGATTGGGTTTCTGGAACACCATACCGACCCGGGCCCGCAACGGCACGACGTCCATCGATCTGGCATAGATATCCTGGTCGTCCAGCAGGATCGATCCGGTCACCTTGCAGCCATCGATGGTATCGTTCATGCGGTTCAGGCAGCGCAGGAAGGTCGACTTGCCGCAGCCGGAGGGACCGATCATGCTGATCACTTCGTTCTTGCCGATATCCAGCGACACATTGTAGATCGCCTGGCTGCCGGAGTAGAACACATCCACATTGACGGCAGGTCATACGGGGGTTGGCGACCCTGATCTCTCCCACCGTGTCGGTCTGCTCACGGGACGTGGAGGCGCGATTTTCCGCGCTCACAGGCATTTCCACCTCTGTGTCCATCATGACCGCCTCACCTTGACTGAAATAATTAGACATTTTGCTCCTCGTTATTCTCGTAATTTACCAGCGTCGCTCGAACTTCTTGCGCAGCATCACCGCCAACAGGTTCATCATGATCAGAAAACCCAGCAGCACCATGATGGCCGCCGAGGTGCGCTCTACAAAGGCGCGTTCGGGACTGTCCGCCCACAGATAGATCTGTACCGGCAGCACCGCGGCCGGATCGGTGATGCTTCCGGGGATATCGACGATGAAGGCCACCATACCGATCATCAGCAGCGGCGCGGTCTCACCCAGGGCCTGGGCCATGC
Source organism: uncultured Gammaproteobacteria bacterium (assembly GCA_963716875.1). Taxonomy (GTDB): domain Bacteria; phylum Pseudomonadota; class Gammaproteobacteria; order Chromatiales; family Chromatiaceae; genus JASJBU01. The sequence goes on along the minus strand of CAVQUR010000003.1, from coordinate 216,419 downwards.
CGATGATGGTGCCGGTCAACATGCCGGGCAGGGCCAGCGGCAATACGTGGTGGGTCATCATCTGAATGCGCGAGGCCCCGACACCCAGGGCGGCCTCGCGGATCGAGGGCGGCACCGACTTCAGGGCCGCCCGGCTGGCGATGATGATGGTCGGCAGGGTCATCAGGGTCAGCACCAGGCCACCCACCAGGGGCGCCGAACGGGGCAGCCCGAAAAAGTTGATGAACACCGCCAGGCCCAGCAGACCGAACACGATGGAGGGCACCGCCGCCAGATTGTTGATGTTCACCTCGATCAGATCGGTCCAGCGGTTCTTCGGTGCATACTCCTCGAGATAGACCGCCGCGGCCACGCCGATCGGGAAGGAGAGCAGCAGGGTGATGATCAGGGTATAGAAGGAGCCCACTGCGGCGCCCCAGATGCCCGCCAATTCCGGTTCCCGGGAGTCACCCGCGGTGAAAAAGGTGGTGTTGAAGCGTTTTTCCAACTGACCTTGCTGCTGCAGGTCCCAGGCCCAGGCCAGCGCATGGTCTTTCAGCCGCCGGGAGGATTCCGGGGTTGCGAACTCGAGGATCTCCCAGGCTCCCGCCTTTGCGTCATCCAGTGACTGCATTGGCACGAGGGGCCGGCCCGTGGCTTCCGTGTTGGTCACGCTGGTGAGTTTGATCAGGCCACCGTTCACCGCCAGCAGGTAACTCGGCATCTCCTTGTTCAGCGCCTCCAGGCCACCCGGACTGGCCGCGCGCTGACGCAACTGATCCAAGATCTGCGCTTCCTGGGAGATCTTCAGCCGGTAATCGTCGATCCTGGCCTGGGTATCCGTCAGCTTGCTTTCCAACAGTTGGTTGCGCGCCATGTCCTGGGAGGCATCATTCCTGCCATACAGGATCGTCTGCATGTGCACGAGACCGCTCATGGCCTCTTCCGCATCCGCCAGATTCTCCTGCAGCCGTTCCAGCTTGCGCTCCGACTTGTCCGCCTCACGGGAGATGAAGCGTTTGATATCCTGCAGGATGTTGGTGAAATCATTGGCAGTGGAGAGCAACTTGATCTCAGCGTTGCCGTTCACCAGCGACAGGATGCCGCCACCTGAATAGCGCTCCACAGCGGTGGTGTGACCTTTCACCAACATGTCCAATTCATCGTCCGCGCTCACCCAGACGCGCGCCGTGCGGCCGATCAACTGCGGATTGTCCCGCACCATGTCACGCAACTGATAGGAGGCGCCGGTGCTCACGATCGAATACAGCTCGCGCTTTTCCCGTCGATCGCTGACCTCGGGGAAACGTTGCCGCAGGCTCTCCTTGACCAGGCCGCCAAAATCACCTGCCGTGAGGGATTCCGCCGAACCATCTCCATGGGGATCCACAGACTCGGGATCGAAATTGACCTCCAGTTCCAGATAGGTCTGTTGAAACGCGGGCAGCCCTTTCGACACAATGCTGTAAAACAGCAGGGAAAGAAACAGCAATCCCATGCCGATGGCCAGTTTGCCGTAGAATTGGAAACGGCGTTCCGCCCGATAGCGCGCCGCCAGTCCGGCATGCACCCGCGTTTGCGCATCACGAGAGATTGCTGTTGCGTTATTCATACTGTTCCCGGTACTTCCTGACCACATGCAAGGCGATCACATTGAGCACGAGGGTAACGACGAACAGCACCAGTCCCAGGGCGAAGGCCGCCAGGGTCTTGGCGCTGTCGAATTCCTGATCGCCCACCAGCAGGGTCACGATCTGCACCGTCACGGTCGTCACCGTCTCCAGGGGATTGGCGGTGAGATTGGCGGACAGCCCCGCCGCCATCACCACGATCATGGTCTCACCGATGGCGCGCGACACCGCCAGCAGCACCCCGCCCACGATACCGGGCAGCGCTGCCGGTATCAGTACCTAGACGAATGGTTTCGGAGCGGGTGGCGCCCAGTCCGTAGGAACCGTCCCGCATCGCCTGCGGCACCGCATTGATCACATCGTCGGACAGCGAGGAGACGAAGGGAATGATCATGATACCCATCACCAGGCCGGCGGCCAGGGCGGACTCGGACGAGACCTGCAGGCCGATCATGGCGCCGGCATCGCGCATGAAGGGCGCCACGGTCAGGGCGGCGAAGAAGCCGTAGACCACGGTCGGGATGCCCGCCAGGATCTCCAGCAGGGGCTTGGCGATCGCCCGCAGGCGCGGCCCCGCGTATTCAGACAGATAGATGGCCGACATCAGGCCGATCGGCACCGCCACCAGCATGGCGATGAAGGTCACCATGAAGGTGCCCGCGAACAGGGGGATGGCGCCGAAGGCGCCGGTGGAACCCACCTGATCGGCCCGGATCGCGGTCTGCGGCGACCACTCCAGACCGAAGATAAAATCGCTGAGCGGGATCTGCTGAAAGAAGCGGATCGATTCGAACAACACCGACAGTACGATCCCGATGGTGGTGAAGATCGCGATGGTGGAACTGGATGCGAGAAAGAACATCACCGCCCTCTCCACCTGATTCCTGGCCCGTTGCTCGCGCCGGATCAGCTTCAGGGAGAACGCGGCGCCGCCGATGGCGATGGCCAGCACGATGACGGTGAGGGCCAGCTTGCTCAAGCTGCTGCAAATGGTGATAATGCTCGGCCGCCGCCTGCATGGCGGGACTCACCTCGCCGGAGACGATGTTGCCTTGCACCAGGTTGCGCACGTCATTGACCAGCAGACCCAGCCGATCCTGCGGCAGGTTGCGCAGCTCGGCCGGCATGGCATCGACCACGTATTGCATGATGACGGTCGACTCGAAGGAGACCCACAGACCGAACAGCAGCAGCGCCGGCACGCCGCACCAGAGGGCCGCCTGAAAGCCGTAATAGACCGGCAGGGAGTGCAGATCCCTGACCCGGCCATGGACCAGGGCAAAGGCCCGTTTACGGCCCAGGTAAAAGGCCAGGGAGCTCAAACCCAGCAGCACACCAGCAGGACGATCGTATTCATAGAATAAAAAACGCGAAAAAGGCGGCCACCCCGTGGTGACCGCCCGATCCCTCGGTAAGGTTAGAGTTTCAGGGGTTTCAGGGCTGCAGCATCCGCCTTGAAGGCGGCGCGCTCTTGTTCCGGCATCGGGATCAGACCCTTGTCGGACAGATAACCCTCTTCACCCCAGGCCTTGTCGCTGGTGAACTCGGCGATGTATTCGCTCATCCCGGGAATGGCGCCCACATGGGCCTTCTTGACATAGAAATAGAGCGGACGTGAGACCGAGTAGGAGCCGTCGGCGATGCTGTCGAATTCGGCAGCGACCCCTTCGATCTTGGAGCTCTGCACCTTGTCGGAATTCTGATCCAGGAAGGAGAAACCGAAGATGCCCAGGGCATTGGGATTGGCCTCCAGCTTCTGCACGATCAGGTTGTCGTTCTCACCGGCCTCGATGTAGGCGCCGTCTTCACGCACGGCATGCGCCACCGCCTGGAAGACCTTTTTGCCCTTCTTGTTGAAGGCGCTCTCCGGGATACCCAGCTTGGCCATCAGGGCCTTGATCTCGGCATCGTCCTTGGACCCTCTGCAGTGCTTTCAGATCGGCGAAGGTCTTGGCGCCGGCCTCCATCGCCAGCTCGGCGAAGGCGTCACGGGTACCGGAGGTGGGGGGCGGTCCCAGCACTTCGATCTTCATCTTCGGCAGGGCCGGGTTGACCTCCTTCCAGGTCTTGTAGGGATTGTCGATCAGCTTACCGTCCGGTCCGGGCACCTGCTTGGCCAGGGCCAGGAAGATATCCTTGAGGCTGACATCGAACTGGGGCGCTTTTTTGGAGTTGGCCAGGGCAATGCCGTCATAGCCGATCTTGACCTCGGTGATCTCCTTGACCCCGTTCTTGGCGCAGAGCTCGACCTCGGACTTCTTGATACGACGGGAGGCGTTGGTGATGTCCGGATGCTCCACACCGACACCGGCGCAGAACAGCTTCAGACCGCCGCCGGAACCGGTGGACTCGATCTTCGGGGTCTTGAATTTGGTGCTCTTGCCGAACTGTTCGGCCACCACGGTGGCGAACGGATAGACCGTGGATGAACCCACGATGCTGATGTAATCACGTGCTGACACCATACCGGCCAGGCCGGTGAGCGAGACCGCCAGTGCGGCTGAAATCAACTTTCTCATGTCGAAGCTCCTTAAAAATAGGCTTGAATTGTTATAGAGGGGGTACCGATTTTCACAACGGCAACGTCCTTGAACGGTACTCCCTGCAGATGACAACGGAATGAGGGGGCCATGACCATTGTGTTAAATCTGTGCTGGACTCAGGGGTCAGACAGAGACCGAAAACCGATAGCCCGCCCCACGCACCGTCTGCAGCAGCCTGTCCTTGGCATTGGGCTCAAGCGCCTTGCGCAGCCGCCGGATATGCACATCCACGGTCCGTTCCTCGATATACACATTGGTGCCCCAGACCCGATCGAGCAGCTGACTGCGGGAAAACACCCGTTCCTGATGGGTCATGAAGAAGTGCAACAGACGGAACTCGGTCGGCCCGAGATCTACGATCTCGCCATTCGCCGTCACCCGATGGCTGACCGGATCCAGGATCAAACCGTCGTGCTCCAGGGCTTCACCGGACAGCAAGGGGGAGACGCGCCGCAAGATAGTGCGAATGCGGGCCAGCAGCTCCCGGGACGAAAACGGCTTGGTGACATAGTCGTCCGCCCCGACGTTCAACCCCCGGACCTTGTCGTCCTCTTCACCCTTGGCGGTCAGCATGATGATGGGGATCGACTTGGTGTCACTCTTCTCCTTGAGCCTTTCGGCCAGCTCGACGCCACTCATACCGGGCAGCATCCAGTCGAGCAGGATCAGGTCCGGGCGGGTCTTTTTGATGCTGTTGATGGCCTGTGACGCGTCCACGACCAATTCCGCCTGAAAACCGTCCTGTTCCAGGATAAACCTGAGCATCTCACCAACGGCCGGTTCGTCATCTACGGCAAGGATTCGGGGGATTGCCATCTTGTATGATGTGCCTGTTTATGAACACAGGCCATATTAGACAAGAGATTTATTACACGAGTATGACAACCGTAGAATTTCAAGACTTTCTAATTCGATACAGGCCTTCACCGCGCGCCGCCGGCATGCCAAATCCTTGGGTATTACCGCCTGACAGGGGGGTTGCGGTTCGGCTCCGCTAGCGCCAGGGCTAGCGAACGGTCATCGTTAGGCTAGACATAACCGACCCATGGCTGATTTGAATCCGACAGCCATGTGTGTATTGGATTACGGTTGCAAGGTTCAGTTGGTCAAGGATTGATTCTCTGACCAGGACTCTACCGGGCGCAAATTTGCCGACAGGGTCTGGCGATCGTCTTTTTCAAGCGCAGTCACGGCTGTGACCTCTTGATAAAACTCGGGTTGCGGATCCCAGAACATGACCCCCAATCCGTTCTTTTTGGTATGCGAAACCAAACCGACGATTTCCCACTTCCGCCCATGATAGAAGATATCCAGTTCCACCATGGCACCGGTCAACAGGGTCAGATTTTCGGTTTTCAGGGACATGCCATAGAGTGAGCAATCCTCCGCCCGCGCGGGAAACGCCCGTTGTTTACGATAGCGGATGTATACATCGCCATCCATCGGCAATCTTTTACTGCAACGTTGTTCTACACTCATTTCCTTCTCTCCTTTGTATCTTATTGGACCCAAGTCTAAGCAGACAAAGTGACAGCGCAATGACGACAGCATTAAGAGTTTCTGAAAATTGGCCTATTCTGAGGGTCGTGAGGGGCCTTTTCTCGTTCGGTTGCTGAGGTAGGTGACACGCGTGTCAAACTTGTCTCGGCCTTTTCTTTCGTGCCTGATCCGCTTGAGTTAGGCTTACAACTCATTCTTTCAATACCATTGTTGATGGCGGCAGCCGTTGAAAGTTCGCTCAGGCGCCTCCAGGGGGCGGCGAGTTGTGGAACCGTTCGCATTCTCAGGGCGCAAGGGGATTTAACGCCTGATGCCTCCAGCGTAGTAACCTGTAAACGACAAGCGGAATCGACAAAGCCCGGGCAAAGAGAGTCAGATGTTTCAAAACTACATTCAAAAAAGCACCCAGAAGGTGTTGCAGACCCTCGATATGGCTGTTTCGGAAATGGCCGCCATGCAGCAGAACCTGCTGACACCGGAATTTATCCTGCTGGCGCTGCTCTCCCAGCGGGACTCCGAGGCCGTCAAGATCCTGGAGGGACTGGTACACGATCACACGGAAGCCATCGACCGGCTCGTTGAGCAGATCCATCAACACCACCAACACGCCGCGCCAGTCAAATCGAGTCAGGTGGTGGCCTCTCAGGAGGTCAATGAGGTGTTCCGTATCGCCGATGAGGAGGCCCGGGCCCTGGGCGACGACTATATCGGTACCGGCACCCTGTTCCTGGCCCTGTTCGATGCGCGGGCGGGCCTCACCGCCAAGCTGTTGCAGGATATCGGCATCACCCAACAACAGGCGCGCCAGGCCTTACACGACCTGCGCGGCGGCCGGGCCCTGAAGGAGCAGGATGCGGAGAGCCGCCAGGACCCGCTCAAGCAATACACCAAAGACCTGACGGAAATGGCCAGGGCCGGGCAACTGGATCCGGTGATCGGCCGCGAAACAGGAGATCTACCGGGTGATCCAGACCCTGTCCCGGCGCAAGAAGAACAATCCGGCCCTGATCGGCGAGGCCGGCGTGGGCAAGACCGTCATCGTCGAGGGTCTGGCCCAGCGCATCGCCGACGCGGACGTACCCGACACCCTGCTCAACAAACGCCTGCTCTCCCTGGACATGGGCGAGATCATTGCCGGCGCCAAGATGCGCGGCGAGTTCGAAGAGCGCCTGAAATCGGTGCGGGACGCGGTGATCGAGGCCCACGGCCAGGTGATCCTGTTCATCGATGAACTGCATACCGTGGTAGGCGCCGGTGCGGGTGGCGGCGGCATCGACGCCCCGAGCCTGCTGAAGACCGCCCTGGCCCAGGGTAGCCTGCAGGTGATCGGCGCCGACACCCTGGATGAATATCACCGCTATGTCGAAGCGGACAAGGCCCTGGAACGACGCTTCCACCCGATCCTGATCAGAGAACCGAGCATCGAGGAAACGGTCAGGATCCTGCAGGGCATCGCGCCCCGCTACGAAAAGCATCACCAGATTCAATATCTGCCGGAAGCCCTGGAAGCGGCAGCCCGGTTGTCGGAACGCTACATTTCGGACCGACGCCTGCCGGACAAGGCGGTCGACCTGATCGACGAGGCGGGCTCCCGCAAGCATATCCGGCTGATCTCCATTCCACACCCGGTCAAGGAACTGGAACAGCAACGGGCGCGCCTGTTGCGGGAAAAGGGTGAACGCTACAATGCTCAGGACTATGAAAAGGCCGCCCATCTGCAGATGGAGATCCTCAAGATCGAGCAGCGCCTGCAGGAGGCCCGGCAGGCCTGGCAACAGGAACAGGGACAGGTGGAGACCACCGTGACCGCCGAGGAGATCGCCGAGGTGGTAGCCAACTGGACCGGCATCCCGGTGGCCCGCATGGTCGAATCGGAAGCGGAAAAGCTGTCACGTATGGAAGACAATCTGCACAAGCGTATCGTCGGCCAGGAGGATGCGGTGAGTGCGGTGGCCGACGCCATCCGTCGCAACCGGGCCGGCATTACCACCCCGCGGCGTCCGATCGGCTCGTTTCTGTTCCTCGGTCCCACCGGAGTCGGCAAAACCGAGCTGGCCCGCGCCCTGGCGGCCTTCCTGCTGGATGACGAATCCCGCATCATCCGCCTCGACATGTCCGAGTACATGGAACGGCACGAGGTTTCCAAGATGATCGGCGCGCCACCGGGCTACATCGGCTATGGGGAGGGCGGCCAGTTGACCGAAAAGGTGCGGCGCAATCCCTATACGGTCGTGCTGTTGGATGAGGTGGAGAAGGCCCACCCGGACGTCTTCAATATGCTGCTGCAGATCCTCGAGGACGGTCATCTCACCGACGCCCAGGGGCGCACGGTCTCATTCCGCAACACCATCCTGATCGGCACCTCCAACCTGGGCACCGAAGCCCTGTCGCCGGACAAGCGACCGATCGGCTTCGTGCAGTCCGCCACTCCCAGTTATGAAGAGGCCAAGCAGCTGGTGCTGCATGAGGTGAAAAAATTCTTCAAACCGGAGTTTCTCAACCGCCTGGATGACGTGATCGTGTTCCATTACCTGGAAAAGGGACATGTGCGGGAGATCGCCGGGATGTTCGTGGCGGAACTCTCACAGCGCATGGCGTTGCAGAAGATCAGCCTCGAGGTGGCCGAAGCGGTGATCGACAAGCTGGCCCGGGACGGCTTCGACCCGGTGTATGGCGCCCGCCCGCTCAGGCGCGAGGTGGAGCGCCAGGTGGAGAACCCGCTGGCCATGAAGATCGTACTGGGCGAGTGCGTCAGCGGAGATCATGTGGCGGTTAAACTGCAGGACAAGGCGATCGAGTTCGACATCAGCCACCCCCGCAACGCGGGCTGATCGACGATGCCCCGCGCACCCTTTCATCTGGCGATCCCCGTCACCGATCTCGCCGCGGCGCGGCGTTTCTACGGCGACCTGTTCGGCTGCGCGGAAGGCAGGAGCGACCGCACCTGGGTCGACTTCAATTTCCTTGGCCACCAACTGGTCTGCCATCTCGTGCCCGCGCATACCATGGCTACCGGCCAGGCCAATCGGGTGGATGGCAATCAGGTACCGATTCCGCACTTCGGGGTGGTGCTGGAGATGGCGGAGTGGCAACGCCTGGCTGACCGCCTCAAGGCGCGAGGGGTGGAATTTATCATCCAGCCCCATATCCGTTTCCAGGGTCAGCCCGGTGAACAGGCCACCCTGTTTCTGCGCGACCCGAGCGGCAATGCCGTTGAGATCAAGGCCTTCCAGGATGTCGCCGGACAGCTGTTTGAGAAGTGAGGTCTAGCGACTCTCGGGCGACTCGGGATTCCGCGGCGCTACCGCAAAGGGTTGCCAGTGCTGATAGCGATAGCCTCGACTGTCCTGCAATTCGAAGTCATCCGCTATGCTGAAGCTGAATTGCAGCAGATTCAGCCAGCCATCCGTGCCAGTCACCTTGACCTGCAGCAGATTCCGATAGGCGGCCTTAGCCAATGGCAGCGGATGATCGACCGGCACAAAATCCACGATCTGTTGCCGGGGCGATGCATGGGGCTCCACCGGGATGCTGGTCAACCGGTGACGATGTTGCCGGATCTGGGCCTCGATTGGTGTCGCGCGGTCCCAGGCCCGATCCTCGGCCAGCCACAGCCCTTCCCAGATGATGTGGCCATCCTGCCAACTGCTTAGCAGACGCATGGCCTCGATTTCGGCTATTCTGCCGCCGGTGTTACGCAGCAACAGCGGCAGTTTCAATTCGGTCTGGAACGTCAGTTCGCGAGCGGGATGGCGCCAAGGATTGACCAGGGCGTTCCAGCGCAGCATCAGGCGTCCGTCGGGAATCTCCGCACTCAGTCGAAAGGAGCTGTCATAGAGGGGGGAGAGCCATTTTTTGCCGAGACTGAATTGATTGAGGACAAGCATGGCTGCCCCGAGTAGGATCAAGACAGTAACGAGCCGATAGGGCTTGAGCCATTCGAGCAAGATCTTGGATGACAGGTTCACGGCGTTAGGTCCTCCAAACTCTGGTCTGTTCGAGCAGACAATTTATGGCATGAATCTTACCTGAAAATTTCAGGGTGTTTTCTGCCGGCTGTCCTACAGGTATCTGCCGGATATTCTCCTGCCCAGCGAGGTTGTTGTAAAAAGTTCTGACCCGGCCTATCTATTGTCGCCGCATCGGGTTCGGCCAATCTCTCGCTTGCCGGTAATTGGGCTTTAGATATCTCCCCTCAAGCAATCCGTTCCTGTTATGCTTAGCGGTTTTATACGCAACTGAACCCAGAGTAAAGATGAAGACTCAGATCCTGCAGTTGGTCAACCAGGCCCTGGAACGCCTCGTCAGCGACGGTGTGCTGCCGGCCGCCGACCTCCCCCAGCCCATCATCGAACGGACTCGGGACAACAAACATGGGGATTTCGCTACCAATGTCGCCATGGTGCTGGCCAAGGCGGCAGGCAGCAAACCGCGGGAGCTGGCGCAGCAACTGGCGGTGGCACTGCCCGTGTCGACCCTGGTGTCCCGCACCGAGATCGCCGGACCCGGCTTCATTAACTTCCACCTGGCCCGCACCGCCTATCACCAGATCATTCCGCAGATCCTGCAACAGGGACCCGAGTTCGGCCGCAGCAAGCTGGGCGCCGGCAGGCGGGTGCAGGTGGAATTCGTCTCCGCCAATCCGACCGGTCCACTGCATGTGGGGCATGGCCGCGGTGCGGCTTACGGATCAGCGGTAGCCGATCTACTGGCCGCCATCGGTTTCAAGGTGCATCGGGAATACTATGTCAATGACGCCGGGCGCCAGATGGACATCCTCTGCACCTCGGTATGGCTGCGTTATCTGGAGCTGACTGATGAAACGCTGGTGTTCCCGAGCAACGGCTATCGAGGCGACTATGTCTGGGACATCGCCGCCACCCTGCACCGGGAACACGGCGCGCAATACCGGCACAGCGCGGATGAGGTGTTTGCCGACATCCCGCCAGACGAGCCGGCCGGCGGCGACAAGGAGGAGCATATCGATGCCCTGATCGCGCGCGCCAAGCAACTGCTGGGAGACAATCGTTATCGTTTCGTTTTCGAGCTGGGCCTGAATACCATCCTGGACGATATCCGTGACGACCTGGAGCTGTTCGGCACCCGCTATGACGAATGGTATTCGGAACGCAGCCTGACCGAGAGCGGCGCAGTCAACAAGGCCATCGAACGGCTGCGCAAGGCCGGCCATCTGTATGAGAAAGACGGCGCGCTGTGGTTCCGCTCCACCGCCTTCGGTGACGAGAAGGACCGGGTGGTGGAGCGCGACAACGGTCAGACCACCTATTTCGCCTCCGACATCGCCTATCACATGGACAAACTGGAGCGGGGTTTCGACCGGGTCATCGATATCTGGGGCGCCGATCACCACGGCTATGTGCCGCGGGTGAAAGCGGCCCTGCAGGCCCTGGGCGACGACGTCTCCAAGCTCGATGTGCTGCTGGTGCAGTTCGCCATCCTCTACCGGGGCGGCGAGAAGGTGCAGATGTCGACCCGCTCCGGCGAGTTCGTCACCCTGCGCGAGTTGCGCAAGGAGGTGGGAACCGACGCCGCACGCTTCTTCTATATGATGCGCAAATGCGAACAGCATCTGGATTTCGATCTGGACCTGGCCAAATCCCAATCCAGCGACAACCCGGTCTATTATGTGCAGTATGCACATGCCAGGGTCTGCAGCGTGCTGCAACAGGCGGCGGAAAAGGGCCTCAATATCGAACTGAGCCCGGGCGCCGACAATCTGGAGCTGCTGGTGGAGACCCACGAGCAGGCCCTGCTGGTCAGCCTCAGCAGGTATCCCGAGGTGGTCGAGGCGTCCGCCCTGCATGAAGAGCCCCACCAGCTCACCCATTATGTGCGGGAACTGGCCAACGACTTCCACACCTACTATAACGCCCACAAGTTTCTCATCGAAGACGCTGCCCTGCGGGATGCGCGTCTGAAACTGATTCTGGCGACCCGCCAGGTATTGCGCAACGGCCTCAATCTGCTCGGAGTCTCCGCGCCGGAAAAGATGTAACAGGAGTGGCATACGAACCATGGCGGACTACAAACACCGCGCGACACCCAACGTGAAGAGTAAGAAAACCAACAGCGGCAGCACCGCACTGGGATTTTTTGGCGGCTTTATCGCCGGCGCATTCGTCATGGGCCTGGTCTGGCTCAAGTTCGGCCCGGAACTGGTGGCCGGCCGGGTGCCCGGGGTGTCGCCGCCGGCCGCCCGGGTGAGCGAAGCCAAACCGGACAATACGCCCAAACCCCAGTTCGAGTTCTACAGCATCCTGCCGGAAATGGAGGTGGTGATCCCGGACGAGGAGGTCACTGCCCCCCGGGAAGCCGAGGCCGCCTCCCGTGGATAACCTACCTGTGCAGGCTACAAACCGCCCCAAGGAAAGCGCATCGAAGGAGGCCTATATCCTGCAGATGGGTTCTTTTCGTAAATTCGCAGACGCCGACCGCATGAAGGCCAACCTGGCGCTGATCGGGATCGAAGCAGAGGTCCAGAAGGTCAGCATCAACAACAAGGACACCTATCATCGGGTGCGCAGCGGTCCCTATCGAAGCCAGGCCCAACTCAACCGGGTACGCCAGCTCGCCAAGGACAACAACATCAGCACCCTGGTGATCAAACTCAAAGATTAAGAACGCCCGCATAAAATAATTGGTACCGCCAGCCTAATGTATTCTGCATACTGGACGCTAACGATTGAATGGCCGGCGCGAGCCTCTCCGTTTTCTTGCAGTCTGGTGAGGTTTCATGGGTTGCCGATCAGCATCAAGTAACCGACCCAAACGGCAAACTAAACACGCTCTCAGAATACGCGGAAGTCGTCAGGCCGCTAGCAGTACCCAATCACAAGTTCTGGAAGGTTCATGCATCCGCTGTTACGTCAACAACTCCTAGAGTCCGGGATCGATCCAGCGGACCCCCAGATCGTCGCACCTGAGACCTTGCGGACCTTCTTCGAACAGGTCGAGCACAGTTACCGACAGGCGTACCCACCCGCCGATCCTCAGGCTTCCTTGCTGTCGCGGACCGAGCTAGGGCAAGACCAAGAGCAATCCCGCTCCAGGGAACGTCTGCAGGCCATCGCATCGGCCCTGCCCGACCTGCTTTTTCTACAGGACGAATCAGGGGTCTACCACGAAGTCTACGCGACCTCGGATGATCCCAATCTGTATCGCCCGGAATCCGAGATTATCGGAAAAACGCCCTATGACCTGTTTCCAAAACGACAGGCGGAGCACTTCATGCAGGTGCTGCAGGAAACCCTGGAACTCAATCAGACCCGGGCCATCGAGTACGAACTCGAAGTCCCGGCAGGCAGACGCATCTTCGAGGCCCGCCTCACACCTGCGGAACTGAGAGTGAATGAACGCCGAACCGCGATCATTCTGATTCGGGACATCACCGAAAAGGTCCATGCCGATATCAGACAACAGCTCGCCTCCACGGTGTTCGAGGCCAGCAATGAAGGCATGGTGATCATGGATGCGGAGCGTAACGTGATCTCGGTCAACAGCGCCTTTCACGACATCACCGACCTGAAAGAGAAAGAGGTCATCGGTCTTCCCCCGGATTTTCTCAAATCCGCCTGCCCCAGCAGCAAGCTGCAGGATATCTGGGGCGTCGTTTGCGTGAAGGGGAAATGGCGCGGGGAGATCAATGGCCGCCGTGCGCAAGGGGAAATCTACCCCCTCTGGTTGACCCTCGACACGGTACGGGACAAAAACGGTCGCATAACCCATTATATCGCGCTGTTGTGTGATGTGTCCGAAATTAAACGGTCTCAGCAGGAACTCGAATATGTAGCGAACCATGACCCCCTGACGCACCTGCCCAACCGTCACTTGTTTCACAACCAGCTGGAAGAGGCGCTGCACCGGTCGAAACGTCACAATCGTCTCGGCGCCTTGTTCTTCCTGGATCTCGACCGCTTCAAACAGATCAATGACAACCTCGGCCACCATATGGGCGACCAACTGTTGATCGATGTCGCGACACGCCTGAAATCCCTGGCCCGGGAAGAGGATCTGCTGGCCCGTCTGGGTGGGGATGAGTTTACCCTGATCATCGAAAACCTGACCCACGCCGAAGACGCGGTAAAGGTGGCCAAAAAGATCATCTGCAGTTTTACCGCACCCTTCCTCCTGGACGACTACGAACTGGAGATCACCACCAGTATCGGCATCAGCCTGTTTCCCACGGACGGCACCGAGATCGAAAAACTGGTCAAACAGGCGGACACCGCCATGTACGCGGCCAAGGAGGCCGGGCGCAATACCTTCCACTTCTACACCCATCAGCTGACGGACAATGCCTTCGAATTCTTCTCCCTGGAAATGAAACTGAAAAAGGCGCTGGAGAGGAACGAGTTTTTTCTCCTCTACCAACCTCAATTCGAACTGGTCACCGGCCGGGTGATCGGCGTCGAGGCCCTGATCCGATGGCATCACCAGGATCTGGGGCTGGTGCTGCCGGAGCAGTTCATACCACTGGCGGAGATCTGCGGCCTGATCGAACCGATCGGCAAATGGGTGATCCAGTCCAGCTGCGAACAGGCCGGGCAGTGGGATCAACTGGGACTGAAGCCCATTCCCATTTCGATCAATGTCTCACGCCGTCAACTGGTCTCGCCCAACATCCTCAACGATATGCAAAAGGCCCTTGCCACGCACGGCATCCGCGGCGACCGGCTGGAACTCGAGATCACCGAGAGCACCTTCTTCCATTCCGAGGAGCAAGCCCGAGACAATCTGGAACAACTCCGAAAACTGGGCTGCAGTATCTCTATCGATGATTTCGGCACCGGCTACTCCTCCCTTTCCAATCTCAAACACTTTGCCCTGGATCGCCTGAAGATCGATAAATCCTTCATCAGCGACGTCAACCTGGACCCGAACAATGAAAAGATCATTCGCGCCACCCTCGCCTTGGGTAGCAGCCTGCAACTGCGAGTGATCGCCGAAGGTGTGGAAACGGAAGCCCAGCGCACCTTTCTGCTGGCCGAAGGTTGTAAAGAGGTGCAGGGTAATCTGTTCAGTCTACCGCTTAGCGCCGAACGGATCGCCAAATTGCTGTATGAGGACAAGCCCTTCGAGCAGGGATTGCCGGTTTGAGCCCGACCGGGCGCTTATCAAGGGGGTACCAAAGTCATCGCGTGCAGAGCAGTGCGACCGCTGGCGGGAAGGAACCCGCCACCGAGCGTAGCGTTACGTATGCACGGCGTGGCGCGATGCTCTGCATGCAATGCTTTTCTAAACGATTTATACCGCTCAGTCAGGGCAAGCGCGACCCTGGGCGGACGGCTCCGATACCCTGTTTGCTGGATTGGCGGCATCGACCCACAGATAGATCTCGACCGCCGCGGGATCGCACTTGCTGCAGCCCGCACCGCAGGCCTTGCCGGCCATGCGCCTGGCCACCTTGCCTTTGCGAATCCACTGTTCCAGCATGCCGCGCACCGCATCCGCCTCAGCATCGCAATGCAGCGCAATATCCTCCAGGGTCGCCTGTCTGCGCTCGCATCAGGTAGCGTTTGATATCGGCCAGGATCATGCCCGTGCCCGCCTGACCCGCTGCGGCCCACGGATCGACCAGATGCGCAACGAGGCGATCACCACGACCAGGGTCGTCAGCAAGGCGGTAATCCAGGCCATGGAACTTTCCGGATGCTCGTTGATAGGTGGCAATCTGATAAAACAGGCTGGCGCTGAGATAGGCAACACCGGTGGTCCAGGCCGCCACGAAACCGGCCCAGGCCACGCCGGTCTCCCGCTTGATCGCCCCGATGGTGGCGACACAGGGGAAGTAGAGCAGGATGAACAGCAGATAGGCGAAGGCCCCGGCCTGCCCGTCGAAGCGGGCCGCCATGGCGCCGAACACGTCCATGTTGACCGCCTGGGTCTGGGCCGCGGCCTCCGGTGTACTGATATCACCCACATCGAGGGACAGGGGATCGGTCAACAGGTCCTTGACGCCCAGCAGATTTACCGGCACGGTGGCCGCCGCCCTGCCCAACGCGACCCAGAAATCAAAGGGCGGCTCAGCCACCGGTCCATTTGCTTGCTCCACCATATTTGAATAGAGGGAATCCAGGGTACCCACCACGGTCTCCTTCGCCAGCACACCGGTGAAGATACCCACGGTAGCCGGCCAATTGTCCTCTTTGATACCCATGGGAGAGAGCACCGGGGTTATCGCCCGGCCCATCACGCTCAGCACCGAATGATCCGTATCCTCATTGCCGAAACTGCCATCGGTGCCGATGGAATTGAGCAGATTGATGGCCAGCACCATCAGCACGATCACCTGCCCCGCCTCCTTGATGAACAACCGCACCCGGTCCCAGGTCCGCAGCGCGACACCTTTGACCGTGGGCATGTGGTAAGGCGGCAACTCCATCATGAAACCGGTGCTCTCACCGGACAGCAGGGTCCGTTTCATGATCATGCCGGTGAGGATCGCCACCAGGATACCGATCACATACAGACTGAACACCAGATTCTGTCCATTGGCGGGGAAAAAAGCGGCGGCGAACAGGGCATAGACCGGCAACCGCGCGCCACAGGACATGAAGGGATTCATCAGTATCGTCAGCTTGCGCTCCCGCTCGCTCTCCAGGGTGCGGGTCGCCAGCACCGCCGGGACGTTGCAACCGAAGCCCACGATCATCGGCACGAACGCCTTACCCGGCAGGCCGATCGAGCGCATGAAGCGATCCATGACGAAGGCGGCGCGGGCCATGTAGCCGGTATCCTCGATCACCGAGAGGAACAGATACAGGGCGGAGATGATCGGGATAAAGGTGGCCACCACCTGGAGACCGCCACCGGCGCCATGGGCCAGGAATACGATCAACCAGTCCGGCGCCCCCAGGTTTTCCAGCAGATGGCCGAGGCCATTCACGAAGATGGCGCCGGCCACACCGTCGAAGAAATCGATGAAGGCGCCGCCGATGTTGATGGAAAACATGAACATCAGGTACATCACCGCGAGAAACACCGGCACGCCGAAGATACGGCTCAACACCACCTTGTCGATGCGGTCGCTCTTGGTCTTGCCCACCCGATGCCGCTCCCTGACCACGGTCTGCGCCAGGGCATGGGCATGGCCATAACGGGTGTCGGCGATGTGGATATCCGGCTCTTCATTGGTGCGATCCAGGATCGCCTGCTGCCATGTCTGGGTCCGCGCCAGCAGCTCCTGGTCCGCGTAGCCGAGGGCAAATTCGTCGTCCTCCAGCATCTTCAGCAACAGCCAGCGCCGCTTGGCGGTATCCCGCTCCGATCGTCAGCAGGGGCTCCATGTCGCTGATGGCCTGCTCCACCACCTCATCCTGAGCCAGGGCGAAACCGCCGGGCGCAGCGCCGGCCGCCAGATCCTGCATGGCGCTCTTGAGCTTGATCAGGCCTTCCCCGGTCACCGCCACGATCGGCACCACCGGGCAGCCCACTTCCTGACTCAGTTTGACGATATCGATGTCGATCCCGCGATGCCGGGCCACATCCATCATGTTCAGCGCGATCAGCAGGGGCACCCCCATCTCCAGCATCTGCACCGTAAGATAGAGATTGCGCTCCAGATTGGAGGCATCCACGATATTGACGATCAGATCGGCATCCCGTGACAGCAGATAATCCCGGGTCACCTGTTCATCCAGGGAAGAGGCATCGAGGGAGTAGATTCCGGGGGTGTCGATGGCGGCGACCTCCCGGCCATCCAGATCGAAACGGCCCTCCTTGCGATCCACCGTCACTCCCGGCCAGTTGCCGGTGCGCTGACGGATACCGGTGAGGGCGTTGAACAGCGCGGTCTTGCCGCAGTTGGGATTGCCCGCCAGGGCAACGGTCAATGGCTTAAGGGCGGAGGTCCTGCCTGTTGCCTGCGTACTTACAACCCGCTTGCCCATTCGACATTCACTCTTCGATTGATAAAGGGCCGCGGAGCGGCAACATCAGCAACTTTTCCGCCACCCCCGCACCCAAGGCCACCCTGACACCATGACTTGCCACCACCACACCACGCCCGCGTTGCTGCAGCACATCCAACTCCGAACCGATACGCAATCCCAGACTGAGCAGACGCCGGATCATCTGACGTCCGCCCAGCAGTTGTTCGATGCGTGCATGACTGCCCACCGGCAGGGAGGCCAGTGGAACCAGGTCATGCGCATCTTCGGCAGATTCGTTCATCTTTGATATGGACAGGTTATCGCAAATGGTAATTATTACCATTTAAACAGGAATACAGTCCCGCAACAAGCATTCGCTATTACCCATATGCTGATTATCTGATTAACCGGTCGCCCCCTCAAGCCCGAGATTTCAATAGCAGATACAACCGATGGGGCTTGCGGACCCGACGGATCTACTGCATGGCCTGCATTCTCCAGTTCAGGGGGTTCGTGTCGGCCTTGAGCGGCCGGTCGCATGACGGCTGCTGACAAGTTGGCTGCACTCCGTTATGTTTGAAGGTGCCATTCTACCTTGCTTGGAACCCGATAACTTGTTTTCTAAAGTCATTGCCAATTGGTGGGAGCGCCATCGCCTGCACCTCTCACGACCCGAAGCGCTGCTGCAGCTGTCCGGCATGGGGCTGCTGACCGGCTTTCTCGCCGGCGGGGTGATCGTGCTGTTTCGACTGCTGGTGGAATCCACCCAAGCCGGCTTTCTACCGGACCATCTGCCGGAGAACTACGAGGCCCTGCCGCCCCTGCTGAGATTTCTGCTGCCTCTGCTGGGCGGACTGTTGATCGGCCTAATGTTTCATCGTTTCTCCAAGGGTCTGTATGTGCTGGGTATCGCCCGCATCATGGAACGGCTCGCCTACCATCAGGGTTACCTGAGCCTGCGGGAGTTTTTCCTACAGTTTTTCGGCGCGGCGATTGCCATCATCAGCGGCCACTCGGTTGGCCGGGAAGGCCCTCATGTGTTTCTCGGGGCGGCCAGCGGCTCCCTGTTGGGACAGAAGCTCGCGTTGCCGAACAACACGATCCGCACCCTGGTGGGCTGTGGCGCCGCGGCGGGCATCGCCGCCTCATTCGACACCCCGCTGGCCGGCGTCATCTTCGCTCTTGAAGTGATCATGATGGAGTACACCCTGAGCAGCTTCATTCCCATCATCCTGGCCGCGGTCAGCGCCAACAGCCTGTCCCTCTTCTTTCTGCCCAACGCGAAGGTCTTCGAGGTCTCGATCCTGCAACTGGGTTCTTTGCAGGAACTCTGCATCGTGCTGCTGGTGGGAGTGACGGCCGGCACTGTCTCGGCGCTTTTCGTGCATCTGTTGCAGCTGACTTCGCGTACAAGCAAAGATCTGCACTTCTGGCAAAAGACCCTGCTGGCCGGTTTGATCGTCGGTCTGTGCGGGCTGCTGGCGCCCGAAGTGCTGGGGATTGGCTATGACACGGTCAATCAGATTCTGTTGGGCGAGACCGCGTTCAATCTTCTGTTGTTGCTATTGGTGATGAAGGTCATCGCGACTTCCGCTTGCATCGGCCTCGGGGTCCCAGGCGGCATGATCGGACCCGCCCTGTTTATCGGGGCTGCGGTGGGTGGGATCATCGCGCCGCTGCCCGGACTACTCTTCGAAGGTGTCGTTTCAGACTCCGGTTTCTATGCGCTGATCGGTATGGGAGCGGTTATGGGCGCCAGCCTGCAGGCGCCCCTGGCGGCTTTGACCGCGGTCATCGAACTCGCCCGAAGTCCCCAGGTCGTGATGCCAGGCATGCTCGCCATCGTGGTGGCCAGCCTGACCAGTAGCGAACTATTTCGTAAAAAATCCCTCTTTATCACCATGCTCCAGTCGAGCGGTCTCGACTATCGTACCGATCCGGTGATGCAATCCCTGCGCCGGGTCGGTGTAGCGAGCGTCATGAATCGGAACTTTGTACGCTGCAGCGCGCTGCTGACCCGCGCCACTGCCGCCCGCATTCTCGATCAGGCCCCGGAGTGGATCCTGATCGATGCCAAAGACACACCCGTGGTATCCCTGTTGCCGGGGGTAGACCTGGCCCGCTACCTCGAAGACAGTGAGGCGCCGAAGATCGACCTGCTGAAGATCCCGGCACGGCGTTTTCAGCTGACCAATATCTCCATTCTGGCTACCTTGCAGGAAGCCTTGGACAAACTGCATGCAAGCGGCGCCGAGGCCCTGTATGTTGAGCGAATCGGTCGCTTTCGTTCGCTTTCCATTGAAGGCATTCTGACCCGGGAACAGATAGAATCTGCCTACCGCTTTTGACCTATGCCATGTAAGTGTCATAAAACCACACATCGATTGAGCAAAAAGCTTAATATACATTGGATATCTACTGGCCATTGACCTACGGTAACCAGATCATGAACGACAACATTAAAAATCCGGAAACCATCATTTACCACGACCAGCCCGTTCGTATAGATGAACTGCTCAAAGAATTTGCCAGTCAAAAGGAGGAGATCAGGCTACTAAAGAATGATCAGAGAAAGGCCGTCAAACGGTATAGAAGGGAAGAAGAACTCAAACCATACCAGGCGGAACTGATCAAGATGCAGCAGCACCTCGAACAGAACCGCAGACGCATGATCATCCTGTTCGAAGGCCGAGATGCGGCCGGCAAGGGCGGTACCATCCGTCGTGTGACGCGTTACATGAATGAGAAACACTATCGCGTGGTCGCCCTCGGTAAGCCGACCGAGGAACAGAAGACTCAATGGTTCTTCCAGAAGTATGTCCGCGAATGCCCGCGCGGCGGCGAAGTGGTGTTGTTCGACCGCAGCTGGTACAACCGTGCCGTGGTCGAACCGATATTCGGTTTCTGCAGCAAGCAGGAGTACGACAATTTCATGATCGGTTGTCCGGGCTTCGAAAAGGACCTGGTGCGGCAGGGCACCATCCTGGTCAAACTCTATTTTTCGGTCACCAAGGAAGAGCAGGCCAGACGCTTCGAAAGACGGAAAACCGATCCGCTGCGCCAATGGAAACTGTCCGAGATCGATGTTCAGGCCCAGGACCGCTGGGACGAGTTCACCAACCAGAAATACGAGATGCTCAAGCGCACCCACACCACCCACGCCCCTTGGACGGTCATCCGTTCCATTGACAAGCATCTGGCCCGGGTAAACGCCATGAAGGTCATCCTCAATGCAGTGCCCTACGAAAGACTTCAGCCCGAACTGGATTTCGTGCCTGACCATGATGTCGTCATCTCCGGTTCCCGCGAGCTGGAACTGATGGAAGCCCAGCGCCTCCAGCAAGGCAAGTTTGTGGGGTGAGCCAAAGTCCCTGTCCTGTGGACCAAGGAAATTGGCGAACGACCAGCTAGGACGGCTGGGCTGGGGGATATAAAGAAGTTCTCTGTCCCGCCAGGGATGGCAGTATGAAACTTACTTACGCAGACCAGTACCTTGTCCAGTGGACAAACGCAGCGCGGCGAACGCACAGCCAAGGCCGTTCTCAGGCTCCTGCCCTTCACGGCATTTGTACGTCCTTGTACGGCAGATGGCTGGGCCGGGAATTATTAAAGAACTCCAACGATCCCGCCAGGATGGCAACTGAAATCTTCCTTACGAGCCCATACCCGGTCCCGTAGCCTTTGCAGCGAAGTTATCCTGCAGGGAAGGGCGTTAACATAGACCGGCCAAATCGCTCTACTGAATCGACCCGATGAATGATAATCTATCCTCGACCAGGAACTTCTCATCCCAGACACACACCAAACATCTGAATTTGCTCCAATCTCGAGCCCAATGCCCAGTCCCAGCTCCCTTATCCTGCTTGCCCTGCTCTGGCTCGGCTACTTTCTCATCCATTCCTGGCTCGCTTCCTTAGGTCTGAAACGCTGGGTTGCGGACCAGCCATCCTCAGGCTTCACTCCCTGGTATCGCCTGATCTTCAATATCCTGGCTGTTCTGCTGCTGATTCCACCGGTCGCCTATATGTGGTACTCTGCCTGGTGAGCTTGCTCTGGGCATGGCATGGCCTGGCCGCCTGGCTCGCCTACGGTTTGACCCTGCTTGCCCTGGTGGGCCTTTTTCTGGTCGTTGCGATTTTATGACAGTGGAGAATTCCTGGGTCTACGCCAACTGCGTCTGCGCATTCAGGATGTTGAGGATCAGGAGCGCTTTCCACATCTCGCCCCTTCATCGCTATGTGCGTCACCCTTGGTATGGCCTGGGGTTGCTCCTGGTATGGTCTCAGGAGATGGATCTCGCCCGGTTGTTGTCGGCCATACTGATCACCCTCTACTTCATCATCGGATCACGTATCGAGGAAGCGTAAGCTACTGATTTATCATGGCGATGTCTATCGGGTATATCGTCAACGGGTACCCGGGCTCATACCCCGGCCCTGGCGCTGGCTGAGTCGCGCGCAAGCCGCAGAACTCTTGGCCCGAAAACAGTCGAATTAACGAATCCAATTTCACGCCTGATAAAGAAACACGGCCGCTCGGCCGTGTTTCTTCAACTCTTCATAGGAGTTAGCTTCGCTCTCCTCTGCTATTTCGCTTATTGGTTAGGTTCCCAATAATTGCCTCTTGGACCATAGGGATAGGGACCATAACCATAACCCGGCGCAGGGGCTTCATAGGCCGGAGGAGGATACATTCCCTGACCGCGCATCATGGGCTTCATGGGGCCAGGGCCAGGGCCAGGGCCAGGTCCCATCATCTCTCGCATGTGGCGACGATGCATGGCATGGCAGGCGGCCCGTTCTTCATCCGTCATCCCCTGGATCACTTCCTGCTGTTTGGCCCATTCGTCATCCATGCGAGCCTGCCGATCCATCCAGGGTGGCGTCTCAGGCAGATCGACTCCGATCTCTTCGGCCCGTTGACGCATCTCCTGGTAACGTTCCAGACGATAGGCGTCACGCTCTTGCGGGGTCATGGACATGCATTTTCTTTCTATGCTCCATGCGTTTCTGCATCTGCATCTCCGGATGGGTCTGCATCTCGCTTTGCGATCCTGCCACGGGGGAGTTTCCGGCAGCATGACTCCCGCCTCTTCCGCCCGCTTCTTTAAATCTTCATAGCGCTGTTCACGCTCCTTCCAACGCTCTTCCATGGTCATCCGGCCATAATCCGCAGGTTCAGTGGAAGATTTTTCAACAGGCGCGGATTTTTCGCTGCGCTGCTTCAGACTCCGGCGCTGCAACAACAGCGGGGGCGGGTTCAGCTGCCGGCTGTGCAACGGCCGGTTCTTCCGCCATGAGGACACTACTCATCGGTAACAATGACGCCAATGCCAGAATTGATGAGTTTCTTTTTATACATTGAGATCTCCTTAGGATGATCATTTTCGAATGGTGAATAGCATAAGACAAAGCTCAGCTATTCTGCTTCTTCTGAGGGTATCCAACAGACTCGATAAGCCCACGAGAATGCCTTTGACACCACCCAATTTCCTCCAGATATTAAAGGCATTTTGTGCTCAAATGTCGACCTTGTTCATGATCCACCGAGTAACAAAGGTGTGACTGCTATTACCAGCCTGAATTATTTGGCCTTGGATTCCTGAATATCTGAGGTTTTCAGGGAATCGACCTTTCGTTCCAGTTCCTCCAGCAGTCCGTGCATGCCTTTTTCTTTGACCAGATTACGGAAAGACGTGCGATAGTTGCTCACCAGACTGACGCCATCGACGCTGACATCATAGGCAAACCAGTCATCATCCTTCAGCCGAAGACTGTAGTTGACCGGTACCTCTTTGGTGGATGAGTTGACGTAAGTCTGAACCACGGCGCGTTTCCCGCTCATGCGCTCGAGCCCCATGCGCACCGTCTCACCCGTATACTTATCCATGGCGGAAAAATAGGTATGTTCGATCAGATCACGGAACAATTCCACAAACCGGTCCTGCTGTTCCGCGCTGGCGTTTTTCCAACTTTGCGCCAGAATGATCTGCGACATGGCGCGATAGTCAAATCGCGGTCGGACAATGTCGCGGACCTTATCACGTCGGTGCGCCGTGTCCAGCTCAGGGGTTCGCAACACCTGCAGGACTTCGTTTACCGTCTGTTTTATCCGCGTAGAGGGGCTGATACTGGCCAGCATTGCACCACTGTAACCGATCAGCAGCATAACGATAGAATGAAACGCCAGGAGATTCGCATAGCCATATCCTAAATGTTAAAAATGACTTTCAATCTGACAGTTTACACAAAGATTAGTGCGAACTCCCAGTGCGACTCAGAAACAGAGGAATCGATCCACAACTGTTTGCGGGGGCCTGTGCACAATCTCCCAACGATTGTGATCCCTCTCCTGAGCCTCACCATTGACTGCTGTAGGCAGGACCAATCAACGGTAATACGGCATAGCGGCGGGTCACCATTGAAAGGCTGTTAACCAACAGGAATATCGATTGGCCATTTGTCCGTTGGTCCGTAGCGACCATTCGGATATCTTTTCCCTCCGTCCAACCACAACGACTACCGCTAAGATCCGACCCGATCGTTTTCATGTCTGACCTGCAACCTTTTCTTTCGACGATATGCAGCGATTGCTGCGGCGATGGTGCGACATGGCTGACGCCGGCATCCGACTCTGGCAATTACGACGCGCCGTACATGTACTCCGTCTGGGTGGCATCATTGCCTATCCAACCGAATCCGTGTTCGGGCTGGGCTGTGACCCTCTGAATCCGGCTGCCGTCAACCGACTGCTCGAGCTCAAACGACGTCCGGCCCGATAAGGGTCTGATCCTGATTTCCGACAGTTTTGCTCGCCTGCAGCCCTGGTTAGGAGCCGATCCCGGCAGACCGACTCGCACTCGTCCTCCACAGCTGGCCCGGCCCGGTCACCTGGATCATGCCGGCTGACCCGGATGTACCCGACTGGTTGCGCGGCCAGCATGCCAGTCTGGCGGTGCGGGTCACCGCCCATCCCTTGGCCGCCGCTCTCTGCGCAGCGGCCGGCATGCCGCTGGTATCGACCAGTGCCAACCTCAGCCGGCACCCACCTGCCCGCAATGCCCTAGAAGTGCGTATCCGTTGCGACAATCGGGTCGATTTCATCCTGCATGGGGCAACCGGCGGGCTTTCCCGACCAACCCAGATCTGGGATGCCCTCAGTGGGAAGATGCTTCGCTGTTAACCCATGCTATCGAGGCATGCTTGGAGGCATCCATACTGACTGGCGGGCAAAAAAAAACCCAGCCCCGGAGGGTTGGGTTTAAAAGCGCTTATTCAGCGCCGGAGGAGGATCGAAAGCTCTAACTCATCAGTTACCCAACTTAACGGCGCTGTTTTGGAAAACTTTAATACTTTTTTTAATTTTTTTCGAAAAAAATTTCGGCTAGTCTAACTAACTGTATTAATTGATAATAATTCATAACGGCATTGGCCTTTAAATAGTTTTCCCAGAAGTGATTCGGGAAAAATATTCACAACAGGCATTGCCTGTTCAGCTGGTTTCCACCAGATAGTCGCCCAGATGTTCTTGGACCCACTCCCGCAGCCAATGAGCTGGCCCGGGAACCATGGAACCGACCCACCTCCTCGCCATGATGGAACAGGATCACGGTAGGAAATCCGCGCAGCCGGTAGTGACCGGCCAAGCGCATGTTATCGTCCACCTCTACCTTGGCCAGATAGACGGCCCCGGCCAACTCATCGATCACCCGCTCCAGCGCCGGCGCCAGCGAAAGGCAGGGAGAACACCATTCGGCCCAGAAATCGACCATGATCGGCTGCTCATGGGAGGCCTTGAGCACCTTTTCCTCATAACTCGCTTCATCGACATCGAAAATATAGGGAGATTTTTCGTGCATTTGCATGACCGCATAGCTACCTAAGATTTCAGACAAACGGTGGCTTGGTCAAACATCGCTCCTCGGCCGGAACATGCAACCAAGTCCTGGTTCAAGACCCTAACATAATAGGGTATCTTAGTGCGTTTACCCAACCATATGCAGAAAAATCAAGAGATCCAGCATGTCCAACTACAGTCGATCAGCCTTTCCCTCCACTCGCATGCGGCGGATGCGGCGGGACGATTTCTCCCGTCGCCTGATGCGCGAAACCACCACTCACCCCGGCCGACCTGATCTATCCGGTGTTCGTGCTCGAGGGCGAACGGGCGCGGGAGCCGGTCGTCTCCATGCCCGGGCGTGGAACGGATGAGTATCGACCTGCTGCAGGAGGAAGCCGACAGATATCGCGATCTTGGCATCCCCGCGATGGCCCTGTTCCCGGTCACCCCCCGGTCCGCCAAGTCCGAGGATGCCCGTGAAGCCTACAATCCGGAGGGGCTCGCACAACGCGCGGTGCGAGCCCTGAAGCAAGCGATGCCCGACCTTGGCATCATCACCGACGTGGCTCTCGATCCCTTCACCACCCATGGCCAGGATGGACTGATCGACCAGACCGGCTATGTGCTGAATGACGAAACCAAAGAGGTGCTGGTCAAACAGGCCCTCTCCCATGC
Organism: uncultured Gammaproteobacteria bacterium; assembly: GCA_963716875.1. GTDB lineage: Bacteria > Pseudomonadota > Gammaproteobacteria > Chromatiales > Chromatiaceae > JASJBU01. Next base: position 190,361 of record CAVQUR010000003.1, on the reverse strand, counting down.
GGAGGCGGGTGCCGATATCCTGGCCCCTTCCGACATGATGGACGGTCGCATCGGCGCCATTCGGGCTGAACTCGAAGCCCATGGCCATGTTCACACCCGCATCCTGGCCTATGCCGCCAAGTACGCCTCCAGTTTCTATGGCCCTTTCCGGGACGCCGTCGGATCGGCGGCGAATCTGGGTAGCGGCAACAAATACAGCTACCAGATGGACCCGGCCAACAGCGATGAGGCCCTGCATGAAGTCGGCCTGGACCTGCAGGAAGGCGCCGACATGGTGATGGTGAAGCCGGGCATGCCCTACCTGGATATCGTCCGACGGGTCAAGGATACCTTTCAGGCACCCACCTTCGTCTATCAGGTGAGCGGTGAATATGCCATGCTCAAAGCCGCCGCCCAGCATGGCTGGCTGGATGAGCGGGCGGTGGTGCTCGAGGCCCTGGTCTGCATCAAACGGGCGGGCGCGGATGGCGTGCTCACCTATTTCGCCAAGCAGGTAGCGGAATGGCTCAAGACCTGATCGTACCGCACGTCACGGCCAAGCATCCCGTCCATTGAACAAGCTGCAGCTCGCAGCGAAAACCCCGTATGCCAGACGTCATCGACAAATACGCTGTTATCGGCAATCCCATCGAACACAGTAAATCTCCAGAGATCCATGCCGCCTTTGCCAAACAGACGGGCGAGCCGATCTCCTATATCCGCCTACTCGGCAATCTGGACGACTTCGCCGGGGACGTGCACCGCTTCCTGGCGGAGGGCGGTCGCGGCCTGAATGTCACGGTGCCTTTCAAGGAGCGGGCCTGGCAACTGGCCGATGAACTCAGCGAACGGGCCCAGACCGCAGGTGCGGTCAATACCCTGATTCAGCTCGATAATAATCGGTTGCGTGGTGACAATACTGATGGGGTCGGCCTGGTGCGTGACTTGCGTACCAATCAAGGATTCGATTTCAGGGACAAACGCCTGCTGATCCTTGGCGCCGGCGGCGCTGTGCGCGGCGTTGTACGGCCCTTGCTCGAAGAGCAGCCCAAGCATCTGATCATCGCCAACCGCACCGCGGCCAAGGCCTATGCCCTGTCTCAGGGACTGATGACGTATGGGCAGGTGGCGGGCTGTGGTCTGGGCGAACTGGCAGGCATGCAATTCGACCTGATCATCAACGGTACCGCAGCGGGTCTGGAAGGCGATATCCCAAAGGTTCCGGACAGCATTCTGGCGCAAGGAGGCTGGTGTTACGACATGATGTACGGCAAGCAGGCAACCGCATTTCAACTTTGGGGGCGACGACACCAGGCGGCCCGCGCACTCGATGGATTGGGTATGCTGGTGGAACAGGCAGCGGAATCTTTTCGTCTGTGGCGCGGCATCCTGCCGGAAACTGCCCCGGTCATTCGGATGTTGCGGGGCTAACGCGACGCTCCTGCCGATCCCAATCAGCCGCCGGTATGCCGCTATCGGCGCGCTGGATGAACTCACGGGCCGTAATCCGGGCGCCTCCAAAGGTTTGCCCATTCAGCCGCTCGATCAAGGCCCAGCCTTCTTCGACGGAGTCGGTATAGACCACAAAGTAATGGAAATGCTTGTCGTAACAGTCTCGTCCGGTGCGTCTTTCGAAACGGCTATGCAAGGGGGCTCCCCCCATGAGTTCCTCCAATTCGATCAAGCTGCCGTTTGCCGGCAGGTTTCCGATAAACACGTCCATAACATGCCACCCTCTGTGCACAGGTGTTTCTGCAACAAGCCAGAAAACCCCTTGATTTTTTCAAAGTATATTAGACGAATTTTCATAAAAAACACCGCCAGAAACAGGACTTTTTCCAGCACCTAAGATGCACCTGCGCCAATAGGCGCGTGCTTGCCGGCGTTGTGGTTAGCCATCCTCGACCGGGCAGTTCAAGCAGCCATTTATGCCGCTGCGCTAAGCGCACATAGTGCTCGGCTGAGTAATCGAGATACGCAAGTTCCTGATCGCTGAGGGGACGTAGTCTCCGGGCCGGCGATCCCAGCCAGAGATACCCCCCTGCGAGGCGTTTACCGGAGGTGACCAACGAGCCGGCGCCCAGCATGGTATAGGCCTCCAAAACCGCACCATCAAGAATGGTGCACCCCATGCCGATAAGGCAGGCATCGGCGATTTCACAGCCGTGCAGGATCGCCTTGTGGCCCACGGTTACGCGATTTCCCAGAATCAGGGAACGACCACCGGGAAGATAATAACTGTCATGCGAAACATGCAGAATACAGCCATCCTGTATATTCGTGGCAGAGCCGATCCGAATCTGATTGACATCACCGCGAATCACGCTCATGGGCCAGACTGAAGATTGGGATGCAATATGCACATCGCCGATAACGACAGCCGAGTCATCAATCCAGGCATCTTCTGCAATACTGGGCGTCGTTGATTCAAAAGATCTAATATTAAGCATAACTTAGGAGCGAATTGATGGAGATAGTAATGTTTGTGATCATCGGCATGATCATCGCGGTCCTGATCTATGGCGTCATGATCTACAACAACCTGGTCAATCTCAAGCATGCCGTGACCAAGGCCTGGTCCAATATCGACGTATTGCTGAAACAGCGCCATGACGAACTGCCAAAACTGGTCGAAACCTGCAAACAGTACATGAAGTACGAACAGGAGACCCTGGAGCGGGTGATGAAGGCACGCGCTGCAGTGTCCAGCGCCATGCAGAAAGGAGATGTGGGGGCGGTCGGCAGCGCCGAAAGCGAGATGCGCATCGGCCTGGGCAACCTGTTCGCGGTGGCGGAGAATTATCCGGACTTGAAGGCCAATGAATCCTTCCTGCATCTGCAGTCCCGCATCACCGGCCTGGAAAACAGCATCGCGGACCGGCGTGAATTCTATAACGAGACGGTAAACAACAATAATGTCAGGATCGAACAGTTCCCCGACGTGCATCCTGGCCAGACATTTCAATTTCAAACCGGCCGACCTGCTCGAATTCGAAGAATCCGAAATCCGTGATGTCAACATGAGCATGCTGTTCAACTGAGGCCCATGCTGCCCGACATCCAATGCCCTGCCGGATGGCAAGTTCTGGTTCTGGGCCCTGGCTCTCTCCTGCCTGAGCGCTGCGGCACTCTATTTCGCTTTTCGCAACCTGGCCAGGGCACGCATCATCGAGGACACCCCCACCTCACGGGTCCGCTCCGCCCATCAAGGCTATGTAGAACTGGAGGGCGAAGCGGCCGCGATGCTAGGGCGAACCGATCCTCAGTCCACTCACCCTGACCCCCTGCTGCTGGTTCCGCTACAAGATCGAGCGTAAGCGGCGACAAGGGCTGGGCAACCGTGCGCTCAGGCAAGAGCGACGGGCTGTTTCTGCTCAGGGACGAGACCGGCGAGTGCATCATCGATCCGGATGGCGCCGAGGTAACGAGCAAGGAGAAGAGCACCTGGTACGGCGCCAGCGCCACACCAACGGCCAGTCCCGAACCTGGCCCCAATACGCCAGCGGGAGTGCATGGAATCCTGGGGCTCACCGCCAACTTTAATAGCGCTCTGGGCGGTCAATACCGCTACACGGAAGAGGCCATCTATCCCGGCGATCAGCTGTATGCCATCGGACTTGTTCAATCCTTCGGCGAGACCGATCGCATGGCGATGCGTGAGGAGCTGATCAAGGCACGCCTGAGTCAATGGAAGGCGGATCATGCCGGCCTGCTGGAACGCTTCGATCGGGATGGCGACGGCACGATCGACCTGACCGAGTGGGAGGTGGCGCGGCGCGCCGCCAGCCGGGAAGTCACCAAGGATCAACTGCGGGAGGACCAGCAATCCCTGCATACCCTGAGTCGGACGGATTCCAGTCGTCGCCCTTTTCTCATTTCGGCCCATGCGGAATACGACCTGGTGAAGCGTTTTCGCTATCTTTCAGTCGGCTCCATTGGCGGTTTCTTCATCTGTGGCGCCATCGCAGTCTGGATGTTCACCGCCCGCTTCGTCTTGTAACGCATTCCCCCACCCATTCCAGGAAAACTTCCGATTCCTCATGTGTTGTCTAGCAGTGAGATGATAGAGGATCATAGCCACTTGGATTATCCCGTGTAGGTCGCACCTGTGAAAAGATTTTTCATCTTTCTGTTGAGTCTGGTGTGTTGCTCTGCCCCTCATGGCAAACGACCGTCCCTTTATCGACGAACCCGACAACACCATCCGCGAGGATTTTCAAGAACCCGAATGGAAAGAGGGAGAGGTCGCCCTACCGACCGGCTACCAGACCGAAAATCTGCAAGAGTTTCTGATGGATGATGCCAGCGGTCGTTTTCGTTACTTTATCGATCGCAGCAGTCTGCAGAGTGATGCCGAAGGGGTCTGTCGCTTTATTCTGGTGATCCGCTCAGACAGCGGGGCGGAAAACAGCTCCTACGAAGGCATTCACTGCGGCGAGCGGGAGTACAAGGTCTACGCCTATGGCAGCAAGCAGGGTCTTGAATCCCGTGCCTAACCCCAACTGGCAACACATTGCCAAATCCGGTCGGGAAAACTATCGAAACGCCCTCTACAACAACCTGCTGTGTGACCTGAATACCGGTAAGCCCAATCCACCAAAGGCAATCTTCCGGGCCATGCAAAACCACACATCCGTGAATCACTCGCCCTTCCTCCAGGACTGACCGCGCTGTTTGGAGCCGAAATCAATGAGCAACCCCCTGCTGGACATGAACGGCCTACCCCCGTTTTCCCGGATAAGCCCCGACCTGGTGGAACCCGCCATCGATGAACTGCTGCAGCAGAACCGCCGGGAGATTCAGCGGCTGCTCGAATCCCAGCAGGCTTACACCTGGAACAATCTGGTGGAACCGCTGGAGCGGCTCGAGGACCGGTTGAGTCGCGCCTGGTCACCGGTCAGCCATATGAATTCGGTGGTCAACAACGAGCAGCTACGGGCCGCCTATAACGCCTGTCTGCCCAAGCTGAGTGACTACGCTACCGAACTGGGACAGAATACCGCTTTGTGTGAAGCCTACAAACAGGTCGCGCAACAGCAGGATCTGCTCGACCAAGCGCAACGGAAACTGCTCGAAAATGCCCTACGGGACTTCCACCTCTCGGGCGTCGACCTGCCGCAAAGTAAGAAACAGCGCTTCAAGGAAATCAGCCAGGAACTGTCCCGTCTGACCAGCAAATACGAAGAGAATCTGCTCGACGCCACCCATGCCTGGAGCAAATTGATCAGCGATGAATCCGACCTGGCCGGGCTACCGGAATCGGCCAAGGCGCTGGCCAAACAGAGTGCTGCCCAAGGGGATCAACAGGGCTTTTTACTGACCCTGGAATTTCCCTCCTACCTGCCGGTGATGAACTATGCGGACGACCGGGAGTTGCGCCGGGAGATCTATAAGGCCTATGCCACCCGCGCCTCGGATCAGGGCCCGCATGCCGGCCAATGGGACAACAGCGAGACGATGGAACAGATCCTCGCACTACGCCATGAACAGGCCGGGCTGCTGGGTTTCGCCAACTACGCAGAGCGCTCCCTCGCACGCAAGATGGCGCGCTCCTGCGACCAAGTGATGGAGTTTCTCACCGATCTGGCCAGTCGTTCCCAGGCCCAGGCCCGGGCCGAACTGGACGATCTCAAGACCTTCGCCCGCGAACACCATGACCGGCAGGAACTCGAGGCCTGGGACATTGGCTATTATTCTGAAAAGCTGCGCCAGCATCGCCACAGTATCAACCAGGAGGAACTCAAACCCTATTTTCCCGCCCCACGGGTGGTTGCCGGTCTATTTGCCGTGGTGGAAAGGTTGTTCGATATCCGCATCACCGAAATCCCCGAGGTGGATCGCTGGCATCCGGACGTACGCTTTTTCGAGATCCGTGACGCCGCGGGGCATGAGCGGGGACAGTTCTATCTCGATCTCTATGCCCGACCGAAAAAACGCGGCGGCGCCTGGATGGACGATTGCGCAACCCGTTTCTTCACGGATGATTATGCGCAGATTCCGGTGGCTTATCTGACCTGCAACTTCTCGCCGCCGGTGGGCGACAAACCGGCCCTGCTTACCCATGACGAGGTGCAGACCCTGTTTCACGAGTTCGGCCATGGCCTGCATCACCTGCTGACCCTGGTCGACTATCCAGCGGTAGCCGGCATCCATGGAGTGGCCTGGGATGCGGTGGAACTGCCCAGTCAGATCATGGAGAACTGGTGCTGGGAGCGCGCCGCACTCGATCTCATCTCCGGCCACTACGAGACGGGTGAACCGATCCCGGATGAACTCTATCAGCGCATGATCGGCGCGAAAAACTTCCAGTCCGCCATGCAGATGGCGCGCCAGTTGGAATTTGCCCTGTTCGACTTCCGTATCCATCGCGAGTACGATCCCGCGCTGGGCGGCCGGATCTATGAGATCCTGGAACAGGTTCGCGAGCAGGTTGCGGTGGTGCGGCCCCCGGCATGGAATCGCTTTGCCCACGGCTTTTCCCATATCTTTGCCGGCGGCTATGCGGCGGGCTACTACAGCTACAAATGGGCGGAGTTGCTATCGGCAGACGCCTTCTCGCTATTTGAGGAGCAAGGCATCTTTGATCGTGCGGCTGGTCAGTCCTTCCTGCACCACATCCTCGAACAGGGTGGCGTCGCAAGACGCCATGGAACTGTTCATCGCCTTCCGGGGCCGGGAACCCAGCATCGAGCCATTGCTGCGGCATAGCGGCATCAGCCAATAGAAAAAGGGTGGCGCTGGCCAGCGTCACCCCTGCTGAATTCGATTAAACCTCAAATGCCCAGACGCATCCAGGGTCCAACCAACTCCACCAATCTCGATCTCCGAGTGTTGCTTGCGCATGGCCTTCTCGATGGCTGCCTGGCGCCAGCGTGGTACATCAACCAGGAGAAGCACTTCCCCATGACGCAGGGCAGTCTGACACTCTGTCATGTGTGCATGCGGAACGTGCCTGGCGTAATAGTTGCCCAGCGAGAACGTTGTCCCCATCACAATGAAACCAGCGACGGCCCAGCCCCAACTGGCGCTCCACAGCGCCACCAGAAAGATGGCCAGGGCAACAAAGAAGACTAACAGGTTGATGTCCCATAGCCATTGATCGATACGCCCGGCCAGATCGCTGCGTTGCCGCACCGTTGCCTTGGGCAGGCCGCTGATATCAACTCCCTCCCGCGCAATCGTATGCATGTGGCGTTGATCTACACCCAGGGATACGAGATCCACCACCGCTTTTTCTGCGAATTGGCGTCCCGGGAACAGCATATATGTCCGTCTTAGAATCATTTCGACACCCCCGACTCAGCCTTCAGCTACGTAGTCATCCGAATCATTGCCCACCACCACCTTGAAGTCTTCCAACTCCATATCCAGGTACATCTGCTTGGTGGCCTCGCTTTCAAAATAGATCTCCACCCCGTGCTCGCCATCCCCCTCATACAGACAGGGATGCTGCTCCGGATTGGCTACGTCCACAAGGGTAATGGGATCCTTGGTAGTGCGTATGTTCATGACTGTCACCTCAAGTTGATGTGTGTACAGTTACTGTATAGAAATACCAAGTAACTTAGTCAAGAAATAACCCCTGTATAATCAGCTTCACTAAAAGGGGTTTTCAAGATCCGATGCTATAATTATCACGCGTTCGAGCAGCGGATCCGCCCCATCAAGCCGGCTTAAGGGAAACGGTGCTTACATAGCTGAACTGTGCGTATTTTAACATTGCCCCGGGGTGTTCGACCCGAGGGCACCTGCAGCCTGGATGCTGGAGGCGAGCCTCAGAGGCGGATTCACGGCGTACCTCGAGGTGAATAGCCCGGGGCAAAATCGTCCTGAGTCATTACCAATGGGCTTAAGGGATCAGTATTGCTGACACACCGCGTCAGAGACTCAGCTTGGCGAACCCCAATCAGGCAGCGATTGCTTCATCAGGGTCGCATGGCATGCAGGATATTCGCAAACAGATGCTTGTTCTGTCGCTCTTCCCTGGCCAGCAACTGTTTCATATGGACCCGCTGGGTGGGTGCGCTGAAACAGGCGGGGCAGCTGTCGGGAATCACCGGCAGACCGGCCATCTTTGGCAAACGCCGCGGTCTGGCTCTCCCGGCAATAGACCAGCGGCCGGATGATGCGAATGTCACCCTGGTCATTCAGATAGTGGGCCTTCATGGTGCGCAGTTGACCCCCATGGAAGATCGACATCATCAGGCTCTCCGCCAGATCGTCCAGGTGCTGGGCCAGGGCCAGCACGTTGTAGCCCTCACGCCGGCAGGTCGTGTACATGATGCCCCGTTTCATGCGTGCGCAATAGGCGCAGAAGGAGTCGCCCTGCATGCGCTGTGCGGCTTCCGCCATGATCGGCTGCTCCGCATAGAACCAGGCAATGCCCAGTTCGTCGTAGTAGGCCTTCAGGGACGCCGGATCGAAACCCTCCACCTCGGGATCCACGGTGATCACCCCCAGCTCGAACCTCACCGGCGCATAGCACTGCAGATGACAGAGGATCTGCAACAGGGACAGGGAATCCTTGCCGCCGGAGACGCCCAGCAGGATGCGATCCCCCTCGCGGATCATCTGTGTAATCGGCGATCGCACGACCAACCTTGCGCATTATGGATTTGGGGGGTTTGGCATAGTGATGCATGGCGCAATTGTGACATGAAGCAGGGAGTCGACCAATCTCAGCATTGAAATCCGTTACCGATTAATCCATCTTTCCAACTCATCACCCAATCAAATGCAGGAATCATCATGGATGTCTTTGTCATCGCAATTCTAGTGCTGGCCATTATTCTCGTCGCGCTGGGAGCAAAACGGGTGCCCCAGGGGAAGGAGTACACAGTGGAACGTTTCGGCCGCTACACCAAGACCCTGCAGCCCCGGACTCAACCTGATCGTACCGGTGATCGACCAGGTGGGGCACAAGCAGAACATGATGGAACAGGTGCTGGACGTTCCCTCCCAGGAGATCATCACCAAGGACAATGCCATGGTCACGGTGGACGGCGTGGTGTTCTATCAGGTGCTGGACGCCGCCAAGGCCTCCTATGAGGTGAGCGGCCTGGAATACGCCATCCTCAACCTCACCATGACCAATATCCGTACCGTGATGGGCTCCATGGATCTGGATGAACTGCTCTCCCAGCGCGATCAGATCAACGCCCGCCTGCTCACCGTGGTGGACGACGCCACCACCCCCTGGGGGGTGAAGGTGACCCGCATCGAGATCAAGGACATCACCCCACCCCGCGACCTGGTGGACGCCATGGCTCGGCAGATGAAGGCGGAACGGGAAAAACGCGCGGCGATCCTCGAGGCCGAAGGCCTGCGTCAGGCGGCGATCCTCAAGGCGGAGGGTGAAAAGCAGGCTGCCATCCTGGAGGCCGAAGGGGAGAAGGAGGCCGCCTTCCGCGAGGCCGAGGCGCGGGAGCGACTGGCCGAAGCGGAGGCCAAGGCGACCCAGATGGTCTCCCAGGCCATCGCCAAGGGCGACGTGAACGCCATCAACTACTTTGTCGCCCAGAAGTACACCGAGGCGCTGCAGAGTATCGCCTCCGCCGAAAATCAGAAGATTATCCTGATGCCGCTGGAGGCCTCCGGCCTGATCGGCTCCATCGGCGGCATCGCCGAACTGGCCAAAGCCGCCTTCAACAAACGCCAGGGGGCCCGCTGAGTAATGGAACTGCTCAACCAGCTCGACTACTGGCACTGGTTCATCCTGGCAGTGGTGCTGGTGATCCTCGAGGTCTTCTCCCCCGGGGTCTTCTTCATCTGGATGGGCCTGGCGGCAGCCATCGTGGGCGCTGATCCTGCTGGCTTTCCCGCACTTGGACTGGCACTATCAGCTGCTGATCTTTGCGCTGCTCAGCGTCACCGACATCCTCGCGGCGCGCCTGGTGCTGCAACGCCACCCCATCAAGACCGATCACCCCACCCTTAATCGCCGCGGCGAACAATATATCGGACGAGTCTTCACCCTGGAAAACCCCATCAGTCAACGGTGAAGGGCAAGATCCGTGTCGATGACAGCACCTGGAAGATCCGTGGCAACGACTGTAGCGCCGGTCATAAGATCAAGGTCATCGGGGTCGACGGCGTCGTGTTGCTGGTTCAGTTAGCCAGCTGACCACCCTAGGTAGTGCATTGGTCCATGGCATGGATAAACCCTGCCTGAATCTTGCTGGAGCTTGTTGTGCGTAATTGACAGCTGTGCTGTTCGACAGGCAGACTTTTCGCAATCTGTCAGAAAAATACGGAAGATCGGTTTGGGCTATCGGCCAGGCATCTTGTTGGTTTTGCACACAGGCATATTGGTAGGCTGGCTTCTACTGTTGAATACATGCAGTATCGAGGAAGACGTGCCTCTCATCAATCTGAGCGTACCCGCCACCCTGGAGGAACTGCAAGCCGCCACGGCACAACCCGCAGACTCGAAAAAATCATACCATTTTGGTTTCGAACTGAGAAACGGCACGAAAGAGGACGCCCGGCAGTACCTGCCGTTGTTAGATTATCTAGCGCAATCCACAGGTCAACGTTTCAGCCTGCGCTTTACCCAGGGTACCGAGCATTTGCTTGCTGAACTCACCCGCGGTCAGCTTCACTTCGCAGCCATTGGCGCAGGCAGCTACCTCAGCGCCACTCCCCAGGGTCCTATCATCCCTCTGGCGCACGGAATCGATACAGCCGGTAGAGAACTGGCCGTCTCCGACCTCTATCCTTCCAACGGCATCTTCGCCCACGCGACTGTACCCACTGAAGTACGCTCATCAGTGCGTCGCGCATTGATCGGCTTCGACCCACAGGAGCATCCCATAAAACCCTACAACTGGGATGCTACTGAAATTGCAGACGGGTTTGCAAACGTCAGTACGGCAGACTATGAACCCCTGCGAACATGGGCCAAACGACTTGGACTCTTGGCCCCCATCATAGCCGAGCATACATCGCCATGAGCATACTTCGGCAACTGGTATTAGCGGGAATCTCGCTGATCGGCGTGATGACCTTTTCCATAGCCTTCCTGGTCTCAACCTTCTTCCACCAGAGTCACCAAACCAGCGTGGCGCAACACAGCCAGGTACTGCATCTTGTCCTGTCCGAAACCCTCGCTGAGCGGGTAATCCAAGGCAAGGCCCCAGCAGTGAAGGCGCTGTTGAGTGATATCCATAGCACAGAACCGTGGATCGCCTATCTCTATGTTAGCGACTTCGATGGCAGGCTGTTTGCCCATACCTTTGGCAACGACTTTCCCACAGCACTGTTATCAACCCTGAAGAACAATCCAAGCGGCATCGAATATACTCGCCACCAAACATCCAGCAATAATATCGATCACTTCAGCGCACCACTCATTGAAGGCATGACTGCACGCCTTTATCTTGGCGTAAGCGACCAGCTCAATCGAGATAGGATCACCGAGTTAAACCACCGAGTCATCACCGTCGCGCTGGTGGTGGCTGTCTTAGGCTTGCTCGTCTGCTACCTTGTAGCGAGAAACATCTCCGTGCCATTGAATCGGCTCTCGACGCTGCTGCAGCGCTACAGCCGAGGGGAGACCCTGAATCGTAGAGATATCCCGATTGGCGGCGCCTTGGAAGTACGCCAACTTACCAGGGCCATAAGTGAAACACTAGCAAAACGCGATACCCTCTATGCCTCACTCAAAGACAGTGAGACCATTATCCGGATGCTGATCGAAAGGAATGGAGCACAACATGTCTGGTCAGTGGTGGAAGCCATCACCGAACAGCGCCAGACGGCCGCGAAGATCGATAGCCAATTGCAGGAGCTGCGCAGGACCGAGCAGAGACTGGCCAAGGCCCAGCACTTGGCGCACATCGGAAATTGGGAGCTGGATCTACGCACCAAGGCGCTTTGGTGGTCGGATGAGATTTTTGACATCTTCGAAATGGACCGGCAAAAGTTCACCCCCACGTACGAAAAATTCTTACGGCTTATCCACCCAGATGACCGAGGTGAGGTGAACCGGGTCTATACAGAATCGGTATCTTCTAGAAGCCCCTATGACATGATTCACCGCCTGGCAATGCCGGACGGTCGGATCAAGTATGTCCACGAACGTGGCGAGACCTTCTACCATGAGGACGGTACTGCGTTACGTTCGATTGGTACGGCGCAGGATATCACTGACCTACATCGGACCCAGACGGCCCTGCAAGCAAGTGAACAACGATTGTCTCAGTTGTTGAATATGCTTCCATTCGGCATCCAGGAGAATGATACCAAGGGCGTGATCACGTACAGTAATATCGCTCACCATAGCATCCTGGGGTGGAATCCCGGCGAGTTGATTGGCCGCCATATCTGGGACTCGCAAACAAACAACCAACAAAAGCAGGCATTGCGAGACTATCTGGCCTTTCTGGTTGCGGAGCAACCATTGCCCGAGGCCTATATCACCCGTAATCTCACCAAGCAGGGAACGGAAGTGATACTCGAGATCACTTGGGACTATCAACGCAACAAAAAAGGAGAAGTCGTCGGATTCATCTCCGTAATATCCGATGTAACAGAAAGTAAACAAGCCGAGCGCACGCTGCAGCTGAGTGAGGTTCGCTACCGCGAACTGGTCGACAACATGAGTGACGGAGTAGCGGTTTATGAAGCTGTCGGTGACGGGGAAGACTTCGTCTTAAAGGAATATAACCGTGCCGCGGAACGCATGGGTGGCATACCCTATGATCAAGTGATCGGCAAGAAGGTGCGAACGGTGTATCCCGGAATCGAAAACCTGGGACTGTTCGAAGTATTCCAGCGGGTCTGGCGCACCGGCAAACCCGAACATTTTCCCGTACACCAGTATCACGATGAGCGTCTCACGCTATGGGTCGAGAGTTATGTTTTCCCGCTGCCAGGTAACGAGATCGTCGCGGTCTACGAAGACGTTACTCAACGCAGACAGATGGATATGGCCTTGCGTGAAAGCGAGGAGAAATATCGGCTGTTGGTAGAAAACCAAACCGATCTGGTAGTCAAGGTGGATGCTGAGGGCCATTTCCAGTTCGTCAGTCCTTCCTATTGTGAATTGTTTGGAAAATCAGAGAAAGAACTGCTGGGCTGCACCTTCATGCCTTTGGTACATGAGGACGACCGGGAGAGTACCGCTCGTGAGATGGAGAACCTCTATCGGCCGCCCCATAACGCCTATATCGAGCAACGGGCAATGACCAGGCGCGGCTGGCGTTGGCTGGGTTGGGCGGATACGGCGGTGCTGGATGATGACCGCAAGATCGTCGCGATTATCGGTGTGGGCCGGGATATCACCGAACGCAAACAGGCGGAACAGCGTCTGCGTTATCGATTGACGCTGGAGGCCGCATTAGCCCGGGTATCTACCGAACTGGTCCGGGCCGGGGAACATGGTTTGGACAGGGCGATCAGCAAGGCGCTTGGGTATATCGGGACTGCCGTGGATGCGGACCGCAGTTACTTTTTTCAAATAGACGATGGGACCGGTACCTTCAGCAACACCCACGAATGGTGCGCGCAAGGGGTATCGCCACAACAGCCGCAACTGCAACAGGTGCCGATGGCGAAATTTCACTTTGCTTTCGACCTGTTGCGCAGAGGAGAGTTGCTACACATTTGCGACCCAGCACAACTACCGGTGGAACTGAGCCTATTGCGGGATTTCATGCAACAGACCGGGATCCATTCCCTGGTCAATGTCCCTGTCCAATGGGAGGGCAAGCTGCGCGGGGTGGTTGGTTTTGACTCCGAAAGGAGTTCCAAGGACTGGCCGGAGGAAGATATCCGGCTGTTGCATACCGTAGCAGAGAGCTTTGGCTGGGCACTTAACAAGCGTGAGGCATACGAGCGCATCCAGGAGCATACCTGGTTCCTTGAAAGCTTGGATAAGGTCTCCATACTGCTCACCGAGGAACAACAGACCACCGAGCTACTGCGAAACCTTACTCAGCTCATACTGGAGATCTTTGCGGTCGATCGGGCCTGGCTGATGAACCCCAAGCCTCAGGCAACCGCAGCCTTGCGGCTCCCCATCGAGGCAACACGACCAGAATATCCTGGCGCCTTCTTACAAGACCTCGATTTTCCATTGGACACCAGTACCGCGGAGATTTTTCGGCAGGCTCTTAGTTTGAATCGGCCATTGATTGTGCAAACCAGGGAGTTGGCTGAACCGCTCGACTACATGCAGCGCTTCCAGATCGAATCCACGATGGTATTGGCGCTACACCCGCAAATCGGCCAGGCCTGGTTGCTCGGTGTTCATCAGTGTTCCCATTTGCGCCACTGGACCGCGGTCGAGCGACGGCTGTTCCAAACCATTGTAGAGCGAGTCAACTCAGCATTGTCTGCAAGCCTGCTGCTGGAACAGATTCGCGCCAGTGAGCGCCGCTTGTTGGATGCGGAGCAGATCGCCCACCTAGGCAACTGGGAGCTTGATCTGGCGACCGGCAAGGCCAGCTGGTCGGACCAGGAATATCTCTGTCTGGGTTATCCACCGCAAGCGTGTGAGGCCAATTATGTAAACTTCAGTGCTGCTGTGCATCCGGATGACCGGGAACGGGTGAATCAAGCGGTACAGAGCGCCGTGCGGGGGGAGGTCGATGCCTATGACATCGAACACCGGATCATCCGGCCGGATGGCAACGAACATATCCTGCACCAGCGTGGCCTATTGGAACGTGATCTCCAGGGCAATCCCTTACGCCTGCTTGGCACCAGCCAGGACATTACCGAACGTGTGCGCATGAAGAAGGAACTGGAGGCGCACCGGCAACACCTGCAGGAGTTGGTGGAGGAACGCACCGCCACCATCGAGCTGCAGGCTCAGATCATCGCTCAAACCCATGACTCGGTGATCACTACCGACCTCGAAGAGGTGCGTGACCAGCTGGAACGGTGGCGCCGAACGACTGTTCGGGGTGCCCGCCGAACAGGCGCTGGGTCGATCACATCTCTCTGGTGTATCCCGAGTCCCAACACGAGTTTCTGGCACGGCAAGTCATCGCGCCGCTGAAGACAGAAAGGTCAGCACGAAGTCGAGGTGATGATGCAGCGTGCAGACGGCTAGTGAATTTCCTGCCTTGCTCTCTCTGTCACTCCTATACGACGAACAAGGCGTGCCGCAAGGTATGGTGGGTTATACGATCGACATCAGCGAAGCCAAACGACGCGAAGCAGGAACTCACCCGCCTGGCCGACCGCCTGCAGGCCGCCAACAAGGAGCTCGAGTCGTTCTCCTACTCGGTGTCCCACGACCTGCGCGCCCCGTTGCGCGCCATCGACGGCTTCAGCCTGGCCCTGTTGGAAGACTATGGGGAGCGCCTCGACGACACCGCCCACGACTACCTGCGGCGGGTGCGCCAGGGCGCCCAGCGCATGGGGATGCTGATCGACGACCTGTTGCAACTCTCGCGGGTGAGTCGCGGCGAGTTGCAGCTGCAAGAGGTGGACCTGAGCAGAGATTGCCGCGGCGGTACTGGACGAACTCAAGGCAAGCGAACCGGAGCGGCACGTGGACTTGCCTGCTGGGTGAAGACATGCGGGTGCGCGGCGATGCCCGCCTGCTCAGGATCATGCTGGACAATCTGCTGGGCAATGCCTGGAAATTCACCGGCCGACAAGCCAGAGCCCGGATCATCTTTCAGCGCCAGGCCGACGACTCCGCGGATTTTCTATATCCGGGACAATGGAGTAGGATTCGATATGCGCCATGCGGACAAACTGTTTGGCGCCTTCCAGCGACTGCACCGGGTCACCGATTTTCCGGGCACCGGGATCGGTCTGGCCACCGTACAGCGCATCGTCCACCGTCACGGCGGGCAGGATCTGGGCCGAGGCGCAAGAGGACGAGGGCGCCACCTTCTATTTTTTGCTTGAGCAGACGGAGGATCGCGCGAAGCTCGCCAGATCACTGCACCATCACCAAGTGACCGGAAAAAAATAGACGAGGAGATCGATGAATGCAGCAGAAGACCTTACTGTTGGTCGAGGACAACCCGGACGACGAGGCCCTGACCCTGCGCGCCCTGCACAAATACAACCTGGCCAACAGATCGTAGTGGCCCGGGACGGACAGGAGGCCCTGGACTTCCTGTTCGGCGAGGGCGAGTACCGCGAGCGGGATACCCGCGAGCTGCCCCAGGTGATCCTGCTGGACCTTAAACTGCCCAAGGTCGATGGCTTGCAGGTGCTGGAGCGTCTGCGTGCCGAGCCGCAGACCCGACATATTCCCGTGGTGGTGCTCACCTCCTCCAACGAGGAACAGGACATCATCCGCAGCTACGATCTGGGCGCCAACAGTTATGTCCGCAAGCCGGTGGACTTTCGAGCAGTTCCTCGAGGCGGCCCGCCAACTGGGGCTCTATTGGCTGGTGTTGAACGAGGTCCCCTATGGACGAGACTGAGAGCAGCCGATCCGGGTACTCATCGTCGAAGACTCGGAAGACGACGCCCTGTTGCTCGTCCGCGAGCTGCGGCGCGGCGGTTACGCGCCGCAGATCGAGCGGGTGGACTCGGCAGGCGATATGCAGGCCGCACTGGAGACGCAGGACCTGGGACCTGATCATCGCCGACCACAACATGCCGAGCTTCGATTCCCTACGAGGCCCTGGCGCTGGCCAAGCAACATGATCCCAACATCCCCTTTATCCTGGTCTCAGGCAGCATCGGTGAAGAGGTGGCGGTCGACGCCATGAAGGCCGGTGCCCATGACTATGTGATGAAGAACAATCTGACCCGGCTGCTGCCGGCCATCGACCGAGAACTGCGCGAGGCGGCGAATCGCCGCGCCCATCAGGCTGCGCAGGCCACGATCCGCCACATGGCCTATCACGACAGTCTCACCGAACTGCACAACCGCGCCGAGTTCGAGCGCCGTCTGCATGCCGCCGTCGAGACGGCCCGTCAGTCAGGACGAAGAGATCATGCGCTGCTCTACCTCGACCTGGACCAGTTCAAACTGGTCAACGACTCCTGTGGTCATCTGGCGGGGGACGAACTGTTGCGCCGTCTGGCCAGGCGCCTGCAGCGGGGCATCCGCGAGAGCGACACCCTGGCGCGGCTGGGTGGCGACGAGTTCGGCGTGCTGCTGAAGAGCTGTCCCCTGGAGCGGGCGAAGCAGCTGGCTCAGGGTCTGCTGGACAGCATCAGAGACTATCGCTTCATCTGGGGCGATCGCAGCTTCAAGGTGGGCGCCAGTATCGGACTGGTGCGGGTCAGACGGGAAGCGAGAGGCCGCCAAGTCTGCTCAGCCTGGCGGACATGGCCTGTTATGCCGCCAAGGACCGGGGCCGCAACCGGGTACATGTGTATATCGAGGGCGACTGCGGAACTGCGCCTGCGCCGCGGTGAGATGAAGTGGATACAGCGTCTGCAGGCCGCGCATGGCGAACCATGAACTGATGCTCTACCAGCAGCGTATCCAGGCGTTGCAGTGGCTCGACTCACCATTGCGAGCTGCTGTTGCGGATGCGGGACGAGCAAGGGCAACTCATCACCCCCAACCGCTTCATTCCCGCCGCGGAACGCTACAATCTGATGCCGGAAATCGACCGCTGGGTGATCCGCAATGCCTGTGCACAAATACAGCAGGATCATCGGGACAACCGTTACAACCCCCGATGAGGGTGCGGTCTTCATCAATCTGTCCGCCACCTCCCTCAGCGACGAAGACATTGGTGGCATTCATCCATGGCCAGCTGCAGCAGCACGCCATTCCACCCGGCCGTGTGTGTTTCGAGATTACCGAAACCGCCGCCATCGCCGACTTCGACTACGCCTTGCGCTTAATCCAGGCCCTGCGCGAGTTGGGATGCAAGGTGGCACTGGATGACTTCGGCACCGGCATGAGCTCCTTCTCCTACCTCAAATCCCTGGAGGTCGATTTCGTCAAGATCGATGGCGGATTCGTGCGCAGCATGCTGCAGGACAAGATGAACAACGCCATCGTGGAAGCGGTCAACAAAATTGGGCATATCGCCGGCATCCAGACAGTCGCCGAATTTGTGGAGCATGAAACGATACTACTACACCTCACCAAGCTGGGTATTGACTTCGCCCAAGGCTGGGCGGTGGAACGCCCCCAGCCCTTTACTCAGCGGCAACCTGCCCTCACTCGCTAGCATTGGGCAATTGTTACCGCCCATGGCCGGTAAGCTAGATGCGACCCGTCACTGATTTGCCAGCTTCAGGGTCGCAGTACCAGCTTGCCCTGGGTGTGCCCCCCTTCAATCAGCCGATGGGCCTCTGCCGCCTGCTCCAGGGGCAGGATCCGGGCCACTTCGATACGCAAACGACCGGCTTCGCACAGCTTGCCGCATTCCGCCAGGATCTGTCCCTGATAGGCGCGAGCCTTCGGCAGATCCCCTAGCATAGGCGTCAACATCAGCGTGAAGGCGATCCTGAGGTTACGATTCCTTGCCTCTATCCAGTTCATATCGGCGCCGGGATCGAGCAAGGTCACCAGATCGCCATAGTGAGCTACGGCGGGAATCGATTGTTGGAAAACCATCGGACCCACGCTATCCAGCACCACATCCGCGCCACGGCCTGCGGTCAGCCGGTTGACCGCCTCCACGAAATCCACCTCGGGGTAAATGATCACCTCATCCGCTCCCAGGCTTTTCACGAATTCAGCCTTGTGACTTGAACTGACCGTGCTCAGCACCCGGGCGCCGACCGACTTGGCCAGTTGGACCGCCACATGTCCGACCCCCCCGGCGCCGGCATGGATCAACACCGTCTGGCCCGCTTCGAGCCGGGCACGGCCGAACAGGGCCTCCCAGGCCGTGATCAACACCAACGGGCCCGCCGCCGCTGCCTCGAAGCTCAAACTGGGCGGTTTTACACTACAGGCCACCTCATCGACCAGGGTGACTTCGGTATAGTTACCCAAGGGGCCGCCCAAGCCCCCACTGCAGAACCAGACTTCGTCACCCGGTTGAAACCGTTGTACCGAGCTGCCGACTTCCAGTACCACTCCGGCCCCGTCACAACCCAGCACCGCCGGTAGACCTTCCGGCAGCAACACCCCCCGCGCCCGCAGCTTGGTATCGATTGGATTCACTCCAGCCGCATGCAGCCGGACCTTGAGTTGACTGGGCGATTGGAGTTCCGGTTCGGGGATCTGCTGCACCGACAAGACCTCCGGTCCGCCCACAGCTGGCATCAGCACGGCTTTCATGGTGTTTCTCCTCCCAAGGGCGCGAACAGTGCGTAGAAGATCCAGGCGAACCAGGAGATGAACACCACGGCCAGAACCCAGAACAGCTTCTCGGCTCCATTGGTTTTCTTGGACCGCATGATCAGTACAATGGGCAGAACCCAGATGAACACAGAGAGCAACAGCGCTCCAAACCCCAGACCCAGTATGGCTTCCATCTTGCTCTGTCTATTAATGCTTACAAAACGCTAGTTTGTCCTGCCCATGCATGTCTTGCAAGCCATCCAGCGCCATCAGCAGCAACTGCGCCAATGCCAGGCCTGTCCGGCGATGATTGGTCCGGTCGTGACCGGTCAGCCGGTAGCCTCGCCGGTCATGCTGATCGGTCAGGCGCCGGGAGACAAGGAGGGTCCGGCCGGCAAGCCCTTCGCCTGGACCGCGGGCAAGACGCTGTTCAAGTGGTTCGAGTCGATCGGCCTGAGCGAACAAGCCTTCCGCAGCCAGGTCTACATGGCCGCGGTCTGCCGCTGCTTCCCGGGCAAAAATCCCAAGGGGGGCGACCGGGTGCCCAGCCCGCAGGAGATCGACCGCTGCCGACGCTGGATGGATCGTGAGTTCGAGCTGTTGCAACCGCAATTGCTGCTTCCGGTAGGCAAACTGGCGATCGCTCAGTTTATGCCAGTGAACCGGCTGAGCGACCTGATCGGCCAGCGCCACCGGATCACCTTCGATGACCGGCAGTGTGACCTGATCCCTCTGCCCCACCCTTCCGGCGCCTCCACCTGGCACCGCACCGAACCGGGCAAATCACTGCTCCAGGATGCCCTGGCGTTGATCCACGCGCATCCCGCCTGGAAGGCGTTATACCATGCTGCGTGACGGAACCAAACAGGCTCGCCGCATGCTGATCCTGGCCCGTGGCACCGGCCAGGGCATGGACTCACCCATTATGCACAGCAATGCCCGACGCATCGCCGCCGGCGGCACTCAGGTGATCCGCTTGTACTTCCCCTACATGATGCAACGCATCCAGAGCGGTCCGCTGCGTCCTCCGGACCGGGAGCCGGTGCGGCTGGCCGATTGGCGCCAAGTCTTCGAACAACTGCGTACGCAACACCCGGGACCCCTGTTCAGCGGCGTCAAATCCATCGGCGGGCGCATGGCCAGCCTGCTCGCAGATGAACAACAGGTAGCCGGGCTGATCTGTCTCGGTTATCCCTCTCATCCGCCAGACAAAACTGAACGACTTCTGTAGTCTGGGCAGTTCGTCGGCGAGACCGTCCCAGCCATCATCGAATGTCTCACGGCAACGCTGTTCATAGCGGTTGGCGGGATTCCTGACGGCGCCCCGTCCCCGGATATCCTGTGGTCTATCCTGTTGCAAGTCGTCTCAGGCTTTGCGCGGTTTTCAGATGGCGCCAATTCCCGCAGAATAAGGCGTATGTCACAATAACCTACAAAGGAAACGCCATGTCAGAAGTCGGCAAATTCACCATCCATCTGGAGCAAGAAGAGGGCTATGCATTCCGCGTCAAATTCGACATCAAAAAGGCGGAAGATATCCTGATGGATGAACCACCGCCCTTGGGCGAGCGCAATGGGCCCAACGCGTCCCGCCTGCTGGCCGCCGCGGCCGCCAACTGTCTGAGCGCCAGCCTGATGTTCTGTCTGGCCAAGGAGGAGGTTCCGGCCAACAACGTCAAGACCGAAGCCACCTGTACGCTGGTGCGCAACGACAAGAAACGTCTGCGGGTGGGGCGTCTGGATATTCGCATCATCGCCGGCGAATGAGTTACTGACATCAAAGAAGCTCGACCGCTGCATGACCCTGTTCGAGGATTTCTGCGTGGTGACCGCCAGTATCCGGGAAGGCATCCCGGTGGGCGTCGAGCTGGTCAACGAAGCGGGCGAAGTCCTGCACCGGGGGGAATAAGAACATGGGAAAGACCATTCAGTTGCACACCAGATCCGGTCAACCTTTCGAGGCCTATCTGGCCGGACCCGAGGACGCGAGCGCCGCGGTCATGATCCTGCACGAGTGGTGGGGCATCAAGCCTCACAATCGGGACTGGGCGGATCGTCTGGCCGACGCTGGGCTACCTGGCCCTGGTATTGGATCTGTATGACGGTCGGACCACCGACGAACCTGAGGAGGCCAGCCGCTGGATGAGCGAGCTCGATCAGGCATCGCCGACGCGAAAATCAAGGCCGCTATTGACCACCTGGCAGCAGCGGATCGACGGATCGCAACCTACGGTTGTTCCTTCGGCGGCAAGGAATCGATGCAGGCCACCCTATTGGCGCCGAACCAGGTAGCGGCTACCATCGTCGCCTACTGCCGCATGGAAACCGATGTGGAGAAACTCAAGACCCTGCGCGGACCGGTACTGGCAATCTACGCCCAGCAAGAGCGCAACTGGCCACAGAAGCAGGAGGACTTCGAGGTCGCGATGGCGTTCGCAGGCAAGACTACCGAGGGAGTGGGTTATGCCGCCGCCCATGGCTTTACCAACCCCGCCAGCCCCCGTTATGACGCCGAAGCTGACCGGGCAGCCTGGGAGACCATCGTGCGATTCCTCGAGATCCACCTGGGCCGACGTTCGAGAGGACAGCCCTGATCGGCTTACACAAGCGATCTGACTGATCAATCCAGGTGGCATCGATACGCTGCAGCAGCTAAGCATGTCAAATGGACGCTTCCAGCGCGGAGAAAACGCTACGTCTTTGGATGCGCTACCGATTAGGTCATCATGGCACAGTCCGAGATACCCCCGACGCTTGGAACTCATATGCCACATAAAATCCAGGCCGCGAACTGGGATCGGAGCTTTAACATTTTTGTATTAATAGAGTACAACGTAACCGCATACCGGTGATCGAGACAGCCTGTGAAGCCATCCCGGCAAGCTCGACGGCGGACGCTACCGTACAGGGAAGTACAAATGCCGGGGTTGCACGACGCAAAGGATCGGCCTTCCCGCCGACGGTCTCGCTCACACGGATGCGATGACTCACAAGAAGACCCCAGTATCACCGTTGGTGGGGCTGTTTCATGCCACAGTCGATGATCGCCTGGACCTGCCGGGCGCGGCTCAACTGATGACACCGCCACCCAAGTGATAGAGAAGCACAAAGGTGTAAGCCATACAACAGAGATAAATCGAAACGATAGCCGGAGTCTGGGTACGGTAACGCCACAACAACGATACACCGAGGCAAACCAATAGCATCTTGATGGCTATGAACAAGACAGGGTGGGTAGAGATTAACACATCCATCAGGGGATTGATTTCAGTCGCCCTGCCGAAGTTGATCCACGCGATGGTCAGGACCCCATCCAGCATGTTCAACACGATGAGGGTACCGGCAACTCCTTTTAACCAGCCATGCTGCTGTTCCCATGATGCAAGCTCGATCATGCCAGCCTCCGAGAAACTCTGGTTCCGCACAACCAATTCACCAGAGTCGTTTCTAATGTTTATGCAAGGAAACAGGCAGATTTCACACCATGTTTCCTTTATTCAATTAGAACATAGAGATACGGAAACGTTGCAATATCAGACCACACTGATTGTAAAGATTATCGACATTCTAAAGCCCCACTCGAAGCTTTATAGCCCGGTCGTTCACTGTTTGAGCTATGCCAGGATTTGTGCCTGAGTCGGCGCGATTAGGTCTGATCGGCAGCGGATTATTAAGACCGCGGGGATGCCGCCGGGTTGCCCCGATAGGGCGGGACTGGGCCCAACTCAGGTATCAGAATCTTCGGCCTCGAGCATCGCCTGCAGCACCGCGCACCAGGCAGCCGCCAGATTGGCCATGTTGTAGCCACCGCCACCCAAGGCCAGCAGCCGCCCCGCACAATAGTGATCCGCCAGCCTGCACAGCCTGCGCTGCGGCGTGGCGATGGGTTGCTCTGCTGTAGGCCATGTGGGTGAGTGGATCTCCGTCGATACTGTCGGCGCCGCACTGAAACAGGATGAATTCGGGCTTGGCACTGTCCACAAAGCTCTCCACCTGCTCCCAGACCTTGAAGAACAGCGCATCATCCGCCCCGGGGGGCATGGGAATATTGAGTTTGCTCCCTTTCGCTGCGCCCTTGCCGGTCTCCTGCAGCTTGCCGCTGCCGGGATAGAGATAGCGGCCATCCTCATGCAGATCCGCAATGAACAGATCAGGATCCTCCTCGAAGGCGTAGAACACCCCGTCCCCATGATGGGCATCTATGTCTACATAAGCGACACGCCGGATACCGTACACTTGGCGCAGGCTTTCGATGGCGACCCCGCAATCGTTGAAGACGCAGAAACCGGCCGCCGAATCCCGTCGCGCATGGTGCAGCCCCGCAATGGGTACGAAGGCCCGCCGGGTCTTGCCGCGTATCAGGTCGTCGATCGCCTGCAGCACCGTCCCAACCACCCGCGCAGAGGCCTCATAGACCCCTGGAAAGGCCGGGGTGTCGCCAGAGTCTAGGTAACCCTCACCGCTAATCGGATTGCTGCATCACCCGGCCCACATAGGCTGACGTATGGAAACGTTCGATGCTCTCTCTGTCCGCCAGTACGGGTGGCGCCAGGCAACAACGCTGCGCCAAACCCGACTGCCGGAAATCGCTGGAGAAAGGCCGCATGTCGCGCAGGCCCGAATGGATGGCTCTCCCCGAAATTGTAATCGCCCAAGCGCCCGCCGGCATACACAGTAACCGGTATCATGCGGTTTCCGGATAACCCACTCCGCATCCACCCAGGCCACAATAGCCACGGGGATTCTTGGCGAGGTATTGCTGATGGTATTCTTCGGCGAAATAGAACTCCGGCGCTCTGATGATCTCGGTGGTGATCGGCGCCGAAGTCACCTGCTGCAGGGCATGCTGGTAGATGTCCCGAGTCTGGATGGCAAGCTGCTGCTGTGCCTCGCTGTAGGTGTAGATGCCGGAACGATACTGAGTACCGACATCATTGCCCTGGCGCATCCCCTGAGTTGGATTATGCCCCTCCCAGAAGGCCCTGAGCAGATCCCGATAACTTACCTGGTCGGGATCGAACACCAGCCTGATCACCTCATTATGACCGGTCATGCCGGTGCAGACCTCTTCGTAGCTGGGATTTGGCGTATAGCCGGCGGCGTATCCGACCGCCGTTGAGTAGACCCCTTGCCGCTTCCAGAAATGCTTCTCTGCGCCCCAGAAACAGCCCATGCCGAACATCGCCAGCTCCATGCTATCCGGAAAGGGGCCAGCAAGCGGATTGCCGTTGACAAAGTGGGCAGCAGGCACCGTCAGGGGGGTTTGACGGCCCGGAAGCGCCTTATCCGGATCGGGCATCTGGGTTTTTCGGCCAAGTCCCAACATGTTTTTCTCCAAGTGTGATTCTACTGGAGAATATAGCCGCTATCGACCGCTCGGCTTACCCCACAGGATGTGGCGGTTTTGGATCAGCAGAATGTTCTGAAGATCCGGGCTTGGCTACTGGAACAACTGCAGATAGTATGCGGCATAGCCGATCGCCAGCCCCGACCAACAGCAATCCCAGCCAGAGCAACAGACGCCCCCGACGATTGTCTCTGCTTACCGGCCTGCTTCTGGTCTGCTCCGCCAGATGCTCATCGAGAAGATGTTCCACCGTCTCGGTCGCCATGGAGTTGGCCATCTCCTGGGAGACCTGGGTTGCGACCTCCCGCACATGAGCCTCCATGGTGCCTTCGGTCACCACCCGGATATGCTCGATCATGTCGTTCTTTTCCGGCACCTGGGACAGGATATCCCGCTTCATTTCTTTCAGCCGCTGACTGAAGTCGTTCGCCAGTTCCTGGACCTGCTCATAGATGCTGGCCTCGATCAAGCTCTCGACGGTGCGCCGGTTGATCTGTCTGACATACTCTTCCAGATCACGATTGACCTGCGATACCACTTTATCCTGTAGCGCCTCGAGATCCACCTTGGGTGGTTTGATCGTCTCGAGCCGTTTGTCCACCAAGTCGGCCACCAGTGACTCGAGCATTTCAGCCACCGTATCCCTGGCGACCTCCTTGGCAATCGCATCGGCCTTCTCCTGGGCTATACCGGCGGCAACAGACTCGGCCGTGGTTTTCGCCGTCTGGATTGCGATCTCACGGATCTCATGCTCCGAAAGACCCGAGCCGGACAAGGCCGCGGTTTCATCATTGGCCCCGAAACCCGCCTGTAGGGTCTGCCCCTGCCTTTCGATCAGCTGAATGATCGCCTGCAGACTTTCATCGGTGGGTGGCTTGGCCAGAATCGCCCAACGCGCCATGTTCGACCGCCGCCTGCAGATATCGATCCCCTTCATTGGCGGTACACATCACCATCGGGGTATTGCTGAAGCGGATGTCCTTCTTCAGTTCCGAGATGGTTTCCAGGCCATCCATACCGTCCATGAGGAAATCCACAAAGATCGCGTCCGGATTCAGGCTCTTGAGCTGCTCGATAGCCTGTTCCCCCGACTCCGCCATCTCCACTTCATCAAATCCATGCTTCTTGAGCAGACGGCCCAACACGATCCGTGCGGATTTGGAATCATCGACCAGAAAGGCTTGTTTTCCCACGTTCCGTTCTCCAAACAGGTTGATTCTTCATGGGCACCATCGACCAGCAGAGAGGACAATTCGCGAGAACTGTTCCAGGGTCATATAATCAGCGACCATTTATCGAAAATCATGAGTTATTTATGGCTGGCCGCAACGCACGAAATCTTACCCCGGAAATCGAGTCCATTCTACGCAAGCGCATCATGGTGCTCGACGGCGCCATGGGCACCATGATCCAACGCCACAAGCTACGAGCAGGATTATCGGGGAGAGCGATTCGCCAGCACTGGCCAAGTCCGACCTGAAAGGCAAACAATCGACCTGCTGGTGCTGAGTCAGCCGGAAATCATCCGCGGCATCCACCAGGACTATCTGGAGGTCGGCGCCGATATCATAGAAACCAATACCTTCGGCGCCAACCGCATCTCCATGGCCGATTACGGCATGGAAACACTGGCCTACGAGATGAATGTGGCGGGCGCGCGCCTGGCACGGGAAGCGGCGGACAAATACTCCAGCGACGACGCACAGGGCACGGATTATTCCGACAATCCTTCTTCATTTCCTCCATCCCTGGAGGCCAGAAGTGCTAGTGCCGCCGAAGGCAGGAAGCCGGGAGCGGCCAAACCCCGCTATGTCGCCGGGGTTCTCGGTCCCACCAACCGCACCGCCTCCCTCTCGCCGGACGTCAACGACCCGGGCGCCCGCAACATCAACTTCGATCAGCTGGTTGAGGCCTATACCGAGGCGGCCCGCGGCCTGATCGCGGGTGGCGCCGATCTGCTGCTGATCGAGACCATCTTCGACACCCTCAACGCCAAGGCGGCGGTGTTCGCCTGCGAGCAGGTATTCGAGCAGGACAGCGTGCGCCTGCCGGTGATGATCTCCGGCACCATCACCGATCAGTCCGGCCGCACCCTCTCCGGTCAGACCACCGAGGCCTTCTACAACAGCCTGCGTCACGCCCGACCGATCTCCATCGGCCTCAACTGCGCCTTAGGTCCCGACCTGCTGCGTCAGTACGTGGAGGAGATGTCGCGAGTCTCGCGAGACCTTCGTCTCCGCCCATCCCAATGCGGGACTGCCCAACGAATTCGGCGAATACGACCTGGATGCGGAACACATGGCGGCGCTATATCGGCGAATGGGCCGATTCCGGTTTTCTGAATATTGTCGGCGGTTGCTGCGGCACCACCCCGCTGCATATCCAGGCGATTGCCGAAGCGGTAGCCGGACAAGCCACCCCGCCCACTCCCCGCGATTCGCCACGCCTGCCGCCTGGCCGGTTTAGAGCCACTGAACATCGGCGATGATTCCCTGTTCGTCAATGTGGGCGAGCGGGCTAATGTCACCGGCTCCGCCAAGTTCAAGCGACTGATCCTCAACGATGCGTACGAGGAGGCCCTGGATATCTGCCGCAACCAGGTGGAGAACGGCGCCCAGATCGTGGATATCAACATGGACGAGGCGATGCTGGACGGGGTTGCGGCGATGCAGCGCTTCCTCAATCTATGCGCCGGCGAGCCGGAGATCGTCACGCGTCCCGGTGATGCTCGACTCCTCCAAATGGGAGATCATCGAGGCGGGCCTGAAGTGCGTGCAGGGCAAACCCATTGTCAACTCCATCTCCATGAAAGAGGGTGTCGACAAGTTCATTGAACAGGCTAAGCTCTGCCGCCGCTATGGCGCGGCGGTGATCGTGATGGCCTTCGACGAGACCGGCCAGGCCGACACCCAGGCACGCAAGGTGGAGATCTGCGGCCGCGCCTATCGCATCCTTACCGAGCAGGTAGGCTTCCCGGCGGATGACATCATCTTCGACCCCAACATCTTCGCCATCGCCACCGGCATCGAGGAACACGACAACTACGGCGTCGATTTCATCGAGGCGACCCGGGAGATCAAACAGACCCTGCCCCATGCCCTGATCTCCGGCGGCGTCTCCAATGTCAGTTTCTCGTTCCGCGGCAACAACCCGGTGCGCGAAGCGATCCATGCGGTATTCCTTTACCACGCCATCCAGGCGGGCATGGACATGGGCATAGTCAACGCCGCTCAACTGGCGGTCTATGACGACCTGCCGCCCGAACTGCGCGATGCGGTGGAGGACGTGGTGCTCAACCGCGACACGGCGGCTGGCGAGCGCCTGGTCGAGTTGGCTCCAAAATATGCGGGCGAGGCCCACGCCGAGAAGAAAGAGGACCTGGAGTGGCGCAGCTGGAGCGTCGGCAAACGCCTGGAACATGCGATGGTGAAGGGCATCACCGACCACATCATCGAGGACACCGAGGAGGCGCGCCAGCAGGCGGAGAAGACCCTGCATGTCATCGAAGGGCCGCTGATGGATGGCATGAACGTGGTTGGGGACCTGTTCGGCGCCGGCAAGATGTTTCTGCCCCAGGTGGTGAAATCGGCCCGGGTAATGAAGAAGGCGGTGGCCTACCTGGAACCCTTTCTGGAGGCGGAAAAGGCGGAGTGCGGCGTCCGGACCCAGGGCAAGATCCTGATGGCGACGGTGAAGGGCGACGTTCACGACATCGGCAAGAATATCGTCGGTGTGGTACTGCAGTGCAACAACTATGAGGTGGTGGATCTGGGCGTCATGGTGCCGGCCGATACCATCCTGCGGGAGGCCAGGGAGCAGCAGGTCGACATCATCGGTCTGTCCGGCCTGATCACCCCCTCCCTGGACGAGATGGTGCATGTCGCGAAGGAGATGCAGCGCCTGGGCATGACCCAGCCGCTGCTGATCGGCGGCGCCACCACCTCCATCGCCCATACCGCAGTGAAGATCGACCCGCAATACATGCAACCGGTGGTCTATGTGCCCGATGCCTCCCGCGCCGTCGGGGTGGCCTCCAATCTGCTCTCCGCTGAGCTGCGGGACAGGCTTCATCGCGGGATCCAGGCGGAATACGCCGGAGTGCGGGAACGTCGGGCCGGCCGAGACGAAGCGCGCAACCTGGTCTCCATCGCTGAGGCCCGCGCCAACCTCACTCCGATCGACTGGTCTGTCTATCAACCAGTGAAACCCGCCAAACCGGGTATCACCGTACTCGACAACATCCCGATCGACGAACTGCGGGACTACATCGACTGGACCTTCTTCTTCCATGCCTGGCAGCTCAAGGGCCGCTATCCGCAGATCCTGGAGGATGCCCACAAGGGCGAAGAGGCGCGCAAGCTGTTCGCCGACGCCCAGGCCATGCTGCAGCAGATCATCGATGAGCAATGGCTGCAGGCCGCGGCTGTGGTGGGACTCTTCCCGGCCAATGCAGCGGGTGATGATATTCTTGTATACCAGGACGAAGAACGAAAGGAAGTGCTCACTACCCTGCATAATCTGCGTAAGCAGGGCAAGCAGCCGAGTGGAAAATACAATGAGTGCCTGGCCGACTATGTGGCGCCCGCAGGAGAGCGGCAAAACCGACTACATCGGCGGTTTCGCCTGTACCGCTGGCATCGGTATCGACGCCAAGCTCGTCGAATTCGAAGCGGATCACGACGACTACCACGCGATCATGCTCAAGGCCCTGGCCGACCGTCTGGCGGAGGCCCTGGCGGAGTGGCTGCACGCCAAGGTGCGCCGTGAGCTCTGGGGCTATGCAAACGATGAGGCGCTCAGCAATGAGGAACTGATCGCCGAGCGGTACATCGGCATTCGTCCCGCCATGGGCTACCCGGCCAGTCCGGACCACACCGAGAAGGATCTGCTATGGGAACTGCTGCAGGCCGAAGCGAACACCGGCATCTGGCTCACCGAATCCAAGGCGATGGTGCCCACCGCCTCGGTCAGCGGGCTCTATTTCGCCCACCCCCAGGCCCGTTACTTCGCGGTCGGCAAACTCGCCAGGGATCAGGTCGAGGATTACGCCAGACGCAAGAGGCATGGACCTTCGCAGTGGTCGAGAAATGGCTGGCGCCCAATCTGGCCTACGAACCCGACGATTAAACTAAATGAGGATCTTCAGACTGGGCGCCTAGTCCGCCGGCCCACAGGTGCTGCCAACAGATCAGCCAACTGCCGTATAGCCGGGTTCGGCCGCTTCATGCACGAGCGGGGCGCCCAACTCGGCAAAGGTGAACAGTTGGAAGGCCCGTTCGCCATTGTAGTCCAGCACTCGCAGATCATCGGTCTCGTGTAGATCGTTGGCGACCACGGTAAAGTGTCCGCCGTAACGCTCTTTCGCCAGTTCGACCGGCACTTCATAGGCAAGGAATTTGTCCAGTCCTTTGGCGGTTAGCTTCTTCAGGATCACCGGATCCTCGATCGAAGCATGCGAAGTCAAAATTACCAACGGACCACTGCCCGCCATCAGCATGAATACTTTCATAGCGCTTCTCCCATAGGGGTTGCTGGCTTCATTCGGGCCTTGCAAGCGGTTCATCGCTGCAGGGCGAATGACGCCAGGGGAAATCGCAACACCGTTTCGCAGAAGTCGATCAACCCATAGGATTCATCGTTTATTCTGACTTTAATTCTAGCCGCTCTGGCGACTACGACAGTCAAACCCTTCCCGCGGCGAAGCCCTGCCGCCACCAGGCACCGAGCAGCAGCAGACCCAGCCAGCCGATACCACCGCCGCCCCCATCGCTGTCGGGATAGTCCCGCTCCCGATCTTCCAGAGGTAGGGCCTGTAACGCAGCGTCCTCATAGGGGCCGTAGTCAGCGACCAGCACATCCCAATCGGCATCATAGAGTTCGATCAGCACATCGTAGTACCCCGTAGGGTAGCCCTCCAGCAGTTGGGTCACTACCTCATAGTCATCATAGAAGGAATCCTCGAGGATATAAAACACATCCGTGGTGAAGATGTGGTTCCAGGGGCCCCCGTCTTTACTCAGATACAACATCGCATAGACATTGGCGCCGCCAATATCCACATCGGCATCGAAGGTGACCCGGAGCTGGTAATAAAACCCGTCGCGGTCTTCATCGCCGGCCAGTTCGGTGCGGGCATCATAGATACTGTAGAACTGGAGAATATCCGCCGCGGCCAGCACCTCTTTCGAAGCCGTGGGGTTGTCACGATCACCGAACAGGACCAAAGGCTCGTTCTGCTGCAGGAGAGAGAGGTCCAGCAACTCCTGGCGTTGCTCGAGGGATATCTCGCCCGGGTTTTCTATGGTCTGATGCAGACGTACGGATGACTCCACCCCCGCCACCGGCTGGCCGACCAGCAGACAGGCTGACAGCGCCAGCCCGACGCCAAACCGACGTTGTCTTAAAGCGCCTCGTTTCATTCTCAATCCCTCCTAGATACACTTTATCTATGCCTGTACCAACCACGGTCATTTTGACGGTGTCCGTGCTTACCAGGCCGTCCGTAACTGTAGTTGCGGCGGTATTCGTGTCTGTAACGAGGACCGTCACGGTAGTAGTGTTTATGGTGATGGTGGTCGTGTGAATAGGCATCCAGCAGGATCAGCCCCGTCAATCCGTATAAGGGCCACAGATCGGTATGCCTATCATGGGCCTGAACCGGCGCTGCAACCGCCACACTGGCAGCCAACAACACTGCACTGATAATCAATGTCTTCGATTTCATTTGAAAGCCTCCTCTTCATTAGCTTCAGGTTAAGTGTAAGGGGGCTTGGCTGAATGGAAACTGAACAGAAGAACCGTCTTGCTATTACCTTTCACTCAACCCTCGTTAGTCCGGCTGCTTGGGCCTGCTGGTGGTTCTTTTTTTGCAACGCCGCCAGTATTCAGCCCTTGATGGATTTACACAGCTTGATACCCTTTTTTCGCTGGGTGTAGATGACCTTGAGGTTTTGTCGGAGACGTTTCTTTTTTTCGGCATCCTTTTCCTTCTGTAGCTTGTCTTCCAAGTCTCTCTGTTGTTTCTTGAGCTTTTTCAGCAGCGTATGGACCTTGTCCCGCTTTTTCTTCAGCCTTTGTCGGTCAAGCTTGAGCAGACCGCGCATTTTATCGATTAATTTTTCCGTGCCCATGTCGCCTCACCCTGTTGTCGGTTATTTTGCTGAATGGTCCTGCAGAACTTCCTCGATCTCATCCTGGTCCAGCACCAGAGACTCTTCTGCCGCCCGTAGATCAGACTCGACGGGCTCGAACAGCACCCTCGCCATATCGATCAGATTGTCCGCAATATCGTAGGCATAGGAGTTGTCGTTCATCAAAGAGGTGGCCATTTCAGCGCTGATCAGATTGTCCCGAATAAGACGATCGAGATTGCCATTGACCAGAATATCGTTCGCTTCGATATTGACCTTCACACTGTCCAGCGAGAGCAGCGCCATCTCCCGATCTGCACTGGCCTCGATCTCAACGATCTCGCGTAAGACCCCTGCGAGCTGCAGGCGAATGGCGTTGTACTCCTTACGGATCTCCCGGTTACCGGAGGCGGTGAACCGAACCAGATTCTTCTGCAGGTGCTTGATATCCTTGACCGCCTCCACCATATTTCTACTGGCCAGACGCAGGTTGTAGAGTTTCTCACCTGAGCCTTCCGTGGTGCTCATCTGCAACCGGCTGATATAGGCGGTAATCGCGCTGTAGATCGACTTGATGCGTTGCTCGTAGAGCTCATCGATATCGACCCTTTCCACCGGGGGTGACTTGTGCACCAGATCCGCCAACTCCTGATCTGAACGCAAGGCCTTGGGTTCGACACTCAACACCCTGGCAATCAGCTCGAAGGCATTCTCAAACAGGTGGCCGGTCTCCTTACGCACCGCCTCCAGCGCTGCATCCGGCATCTCCATCGCCGCATCGTTGAGATAGAGTGGCTCATCCACCCGGCGGGCACGCCGCTTGAGCAGCTTCTCCAGAAATTTCACCAGTTGACCGATAAGCGGAAGCATCACCAGGATACCCAACAGATTGAACAGGGTATGGAAGACCGCCAGTTTCATGGTGTAGTCATCAGCGGCGATACCGACCCATTCGCTGATGCCATTCACTGCCAACAGAAATTGGTGAATGAAGATGATCGCGATGGCGCCGGTGACCAGATTGAAAATCAGATGGGCGCCCGCCAGGCGTCTGCCCTCCACATTCGCCCCCATGGATCCGAGGATCGCCGTGATCGTGGTACCCACGTTGGCGCCGATCGCCAGGGCCAGGGCATTCTCATAGCTGATCTGCTGCGCCGCCAGGGCGGTGATGATGAGCACCAGGGTGGCATGACTCGACTGCATGACCACGGTGGCGGCCGCCCCAATCAGGGTATAGACGATAAGCCCCTTGAATCCCGGGATCGCGAAGGACGACAGGTCGATGGCCTCCTTGAAGGCCTCGAAACCCTCCTTCATGTGATGGATGCCGAGAAACAGAAAACCCATGCCCGCCAGTACATAACCAATGCCCTTCAGGCTCTTGGCTTGTTGGAACACCAGGATGACCCCGAACACCAGCATCGGCATGGCATAGGCGGAAATGTTGACCTTAAGTCCGAAGCCGGCAACCAGCCAGGCGCCGGTTGTAGTACCCAGGTTGGCGCCGAAGATGATGCCGATGCCTGAGGCAAGCCCGATCAGGCCAGCACTCAGGAAAGAGATGGTGATCACGGAGACCAGCGAACTGGACTGCATGATCGTGGTGGTCACTACCCCGAAACTGAGGCTCTTCCAAAGTTTGTCAGTGGTGCGCTGCAGAATCTTTTCCAGGATTCCCGCCGGTAAAGGCCTTGAAGCCCTCCTCGAGGGACAGCATGCCGAACAGAAAGATGGCCACGCCTGCTGAGATCTCCTTGAAATCAGGGCTGATCCAGAAACCGTACCCCAGCAGGCGAAAATGGTGGGCAGAAGGATTTTACGCAGCATTCAAATTACCTTTCAATATCGTGAAAATTTCCAGCCGATTGTTCCTAAGCGGCAGGAAAACCGGTCACTTTGATCCCTGCAAAATGCCTCATGGCAGCATCATTCCGCGAATCGTGAAGTAGAGTATCGCCGCCAACAACCCGGAAGCCGGCACCGTGATGATCCAAGCGGCGGCGATCTTCAATAATGCTGAGCGTTTCACGAGTTCCTTGTGGTAGAGCTTTTTAAGTCCCTTGCGCTCTTTCTTAGTCAACTCGGCCTGCGCCTTATGTGCTTTCAACTGGCTCAGCAATTGGGCCTTCTCCTGCAACCCGGCAGCCTTGAACCGTTCCATGAAGACCTCAACGTCTGTCCGGTCGGCTCCTTGATGATGATGCTCGATCTCTTCCACCATGCGGGCATAGTTGGCCTTCAGGTATTCACGTAAAAATCCCACCCCAAATACTGCACCGACCGCAATATGGGTCGAACTCACCGGCAGACCCAGTTGTGTGGCAATGATCACGGTAATGGCTGCGGCAAGGGCAATGCAGAAGGCGCGGCTCTGATCCAGTTCGGTAATTTCGGAACCCACGGTGCGAATCAGTTTGGGACCATACAGAGGCCAGACCGATTGCAATACCCAGCGCGCCAACCAGCATCACCCACAGGGGAATAGCGGCTTTTTCCGCGATCCCACCGGTTGTCAGCGCATCACTGATGGCAGCCAGCGGGCCAACCGCGTTAGCCACGTCATTCGCACCATGGGCAAAGCTCAAGAGTGCTGCAGCAAAGATCAGCGGGATGGTGAAGAGTCTGTTGATACTGCCCTTTTCATTTGCCAATCTTTTTGAGGCCCTGGCGATCAGCGGCTTAGAGATGGCGATCACCAATACCGCTATCACCAGACCAATCAATAAGGCCATCGGCATCTCGACCTTCCAAATCTTTTTAAACCCCTTGAGAATCAAATAGGTAGCGAATGCCCACGCCATTACACCGATCAGGATCGGCACCATGCGCTTGGCCGCTTCCAGCATATCGGTCTGATAGGTGATGGTCCGTTTGATGAGATAAAGAAAGGCGGCAGCGATGATGCCACCCAGCACCGGCGAAATCACCCAACTGGCGGCAATCTGACCCATCTTGGGCCAGTTGGCTATCCCCCACCCGCCCTGCTGCAATCCCCGCGCCCAGCACTCCACCGACAATGGAATGGGTAGTAGAGACCGGTGCACCGATTGCGGTCGCCAGGTTCAACCAGAGCGCACCAGCCAGCAGGGCCGCCATCATGAGCCAGATGAAGACATCGGTATTCGCGATCAAAGCGGGATCAATGATGCCTTTTTTGATGGTTCCGACCACCTCCCCCCCGGCAATAAGTGCTCCCATGGCTTCGAATATCGCCGCCAGCAGGATGGCCCCGGTGAGGGTGATGGCGCGGGAACCTACCGCAGGGCCCACATTGTTGGCCACATCATTGGCACCGATGTTCATCGCCATGTAACCGCCGATCATCGCGGCAACGACCAGCATATAGCTGACTTCACCGTACTTGGAACCTACGAACAACATAATGCCGACGATGAATAACAGCGCCACCCCGAGGCGCAGGAATTCTTTTCGACCGGCCCAAGTGGCGTGTTCAATGCTGGCTAATTTTTCAAGTTCCATGGCTCCACCTCGAATTGTTATCTTTATGCATACGACAATATTGTCATTATTCTGTAACCAAACTGTAACACTTAACGTTAATCAGGTGCACGTCCGCGGATAGGGCGTAACCCCTAGAGATGCCGGAGTGATGGGAGATCTTGATAAGAAAATTCGGCAAAATAAACCTGTCAAAACAGGATACTGTCAACCGGCCGCCCGAAACAGCGATCGATCTCAGGTGTGTTGGGTAAACGCCCCGTGGAACCATCAACCGCCAGGAGTCGAAAGCGATGCCAGCGGTCTTATCGAAGTTGCTTTGAAGCGCTATCGAGTAGGGTTTCATTGAGATGGACAAAGGCCTGCGGTTTGAGTTTGCGGCGGGCTTTAGGGCCTCGGAAAATTTAAATTGTCCCAAAATTGCGCGGAATGGTTGCTCAGATTCAAGGCGCGGTAAGGGGCGCATAGTCATTCTATGTAACCCTTGCCGTAACACAGAAGCTGGGCAACAAGGCAAGCAAGATGGGATGATTTATTTTTTCCGAGGCCCTTACAGAAAGCGGCGGGAGTCACCGCGGTATAGAGGTCGGGTGATGCGTGACGGTTGCAAAGAACGGATCCAGCTCGTCTTGCAGCGTGTCTACCACCAGAGGCAGTTCAAGAAGCAGTACCGTCAGGTGCAACGACTCAAGCACTCCACCTCTCAGAACGAAAACAAGCGGCAACGCAAACAAGCAGAGATCCAACAAGCCCATCGTGTCTATCTGGAATTGGCGCAAAGCCATCTGGCACGAGCCGAACAGAGCCGCCAACAGATCGACCCGAGAGACCCGGTTGCTTTCGTCCGACTGCAAGAGCTGAATAACTAGATGGATTATGCCCGACGGCAGATCGATCAGATTGACCGGCGGGTGCTCCAAGGTGAGCGCATCCCTTGAGGAAAAGGGCTTCTCCCTCTTCGAGCCGCACACCGAATGGATCTGCAAGGGCACGGCCGGCGTGCCGATGGAACTGGGGCTGCGGGTTAACGTGGTCGAAGACAGAGACCGTTTCATCCTGCATCACCAGGTGATGGAAAGGACCACCGACGATCAAGTGGCCATCGCCATGGTAGACGAAACCCAACAACGGTTTCCTCAGCTACGCGCCATCAGCATGGACAAAGGCTTCCACAGTCCCACCAATCAGGCCGCGCTCAAAGAGCGCCTGGAATGTGTCGTGCTACCCAGGAAGGGGCGACGCTCGCAAGCCGATAAGGCGCGGGAATCCGAGCCGGAATTTAGCCAACTGCGCAGACGCACTTGGCGGTGGAGTCGGCCATCAACGCCCTCGAACAGCATGGACTGGACAAATGTCCGGATCACGGCATAGACGGCTTCAAACGCTATATCGGCTCGGCAGTCGTGGCGCGCAACATCCAACGCCTTGGCGCGGCATCAAGGCAACAGGCACACGAGAAAGAGCAACGAAAGCGCGGTCCTCAGAAAAAGGCCGCTTGAGAGGCCTAGCCGAATCAGCTGTTAAGGCGGCAGGAACACGTCTGTCCCGAGGTCGCCGAAAATAGGAATTATTATTATCTGCGGTGCAGCGACAGGGGAAAGGTAGGTGCCGTAATGAATAAAGGCCCCTATTAACCGACTACTATAGTAGGGTTTTCCGAAATAAATGGAGTTTCTGTTAGGCACTGATTATAACAAATACAATGAGTTGTCGCTTAACTTAATAGCATTGCTGTTAAGCTGACTCAATACGAATACATAGGGCCAATCGATAAAGACATTTTATCGAGATGGGCTTGAGTTTTTCGTGCGAGTCCGGCGCACTAAACCATTAATTGTTTCTATTTGCAAAGGCTATGACAGGTTATAGATTTTCAAGGCCTTTTGCAGACGCTGCCGAACCATCTCGCGTAGTGTCTGAGGCGCGATCACTTCTACATCCGGACCGTATCTGAGCAGATCCATCACCAGTTCCGCGGGATGACTGATAAGGGATCGAGCAGTTCGTAGCGACCGTCAGCCAGCCAACGGCTCTGTTGCTGCGGATGCCACTGTTCCTGAGCGACCCAGCGGGCCCGCTCCGGGCTGAATCGCAGCACCGCAGTCTGTTCCGACGGCCCGGCGAAGATGCCGTAGGCGCTGGCATAGTGGCTGCTCCATCTCTTGCTGCGGCACCTCGATAGCCGGTTCCGCCAAGACCTTGTGGGCCCTGAATGGCGTCCAGGGCGAAGGTGCGCAATCCCTCACGCAGATGACACCAGCCATCCAGATACCAGTTGTCCCGATAGTGGGTGAGTCGCTGCGGTGAGATCTGGCGTTCGCTGAACTGATCCCTGCCCGGCTGTAGTAACTGATCTGCACCGTCTGGCGACGCGGCCACAGCGCCGGCCAGCAAGGCAAAATGGGGGCTGGGCTGGCGGGCCGCCGCCTGCAGGATACGGATGCGTCTGGGTAGTTCTTCCGCCACCGCCAGGCTGGCGACTCGAGCAACTCGTGATCCGCCGGCGCAGGGGCTCCAGATGACCTCCAGCAGTCCCGGCTGGACCTGTTCGAGCAACTGCTGCATGCTCAACAGGGCATAGAGTTCCGAGGCGTTGAACCAGAGACCAGGCAGTTCATACATCTCCCCTTCCGCCGGTGCATAGCGATAACCGTTGAGCTTGCGATCAAAGACGATGGGGGCGTTCAGATAGAGACGCATCTCTTCGATGAGCCGTTTGACTGTGGCGCGGGAGCACTCCAGCGCCTGTTCCAGACGCTGCCGGGAAACCGGATAACGGGAGGCAGCTCAGGATGCGATTGAGTTCGAAGATCCGGTCAAAGCGATCCATCCAGCGATCAGTTACGGGAAATCGAGGGCATCAAGCCCCTTCCTTGGCGTGTTCGATGCAATGGCACCGGGGTATCCATGGACCAGAGTCGTTCCAGATGATAAAAATCCCGCACCTTGGGCAACATCACATGCACCACGACCCCGTTCAGATCCACCAGGGCCCACTCACCCTCCTGCAATCCTTCGGTGCCCAGCGGGGTTTCGCCGGCCTGTTTGGCCTTGA
Source organism: uncultured Gammaproteobacteria bacterium (assembly GCA_963716875.1). Lineage (GTDB taxonomy): Bacteria > Pseudomonadota > Gammaproteobacteria > Chromatiales > Chromatiaceae > JASJBU01. The sequence goes on along the minus strand of CAVQUR010000003.1, from coordinate 152,214 downwards.
AGGCGACGGTTTCGGCGATGGCTTTGACATGCCGGTCCGAGGTGCCGCTGGCCACCACCATGATGTCGGTAATGCTGGTCTTGTTGCGCACATCCATGACCACGATATCTTTGGCCTTCATGTCGTCCAGGGTTTGAATAACGAGGTCTTTTAACGCTTCTATCTCCATCTGTATCCTAGTATCTGGTTGCTGAAAAGGGTCGCTCGCAGATAGCGACAACACACCGCCAGCCGTCGAGCCTTGCTGACTATGATAACTGATTAAGACGAAAAGACATTACCCGCGATACAGCCGCTGCGCCTCGAGCAGCCGCAGGACCGCCTCCGGCAGCAGATAACGGGGGCTGTCGCCGGCCGCAATCAGCGCGCGAATCCTGGTGGAGGAGATCTCCAGCTGGGTGACCGGCTGGAAGTAGATTCACCCGCCGGTTGCCTGCCGCAGTTCACTGCTGCTTGTCTGCCTGATGCGCAGCTAATCAGTCGCCGCAAGGCGGGATCATCGATCCGATCATGGCCGGGGCGCTGCATCACGATCAGATGTGCCAGGTGCAGAATGGTCTCCGGTTGACGCCAGCTCAGAAGCGGCTGAAGGCATCCCCGCCCAGGATCAGGCAGATCGGCCGTTCCCCCAGCTCGCTGCGCAGCGATCCCAGGGTATCCACCATGTAGGAGTCCCCCTGGCGCCGCAACTCCCGGTCATCCACAATGAAGCCGGGCTGCTCGGCGATCGCCGCCTGCAGCATCCGCAGACGCAGTCTCGCCGCCCGCCACCGGCTGCTCCCGATGCACTGCCTGGTGCAGAGGTATGAAGCGCACCTCATCCAAACCGACGCCCTGCATCACATCCAGGGCGGTACGCAGATGACCGAAGTGGACCGGATCGAAGGTGCCGCCAAGGACACCGATCATACGCAAACCTCGGATACCGGATATGCCCATCCCCCAGCACGATGAACTTCACCGAGGTCAGGCCTTCCAGCCCTACCGGGCCCCGGGCATGAAACTTGTCGGTGGAGATGCCGATCTCGGCCCCCAGACCATACTCGAAGCCATCCGCAAAGCGTGTGGAGGCATTCACCATCACCGAGCTGGAATCGACCTCCGCCAGAAAGCGGCGGGCGCGGGTGTAGTTCTCGGTCATGATCGCATCGGTATGCTGGGAACTATGGGTATTGATATGGTCGATCGCCTCGTCCAGATCCTTGACCACCTTGATGGAGAGAATCGGCGCCAGATACTCGGTATCCCAGTCCTCCTCGGTTGCGCCGGCAGCCGGGCACCAGGCGCCGGGTCGTGGCGACAACCGCGCAGCTCCACGCCTTTCTCCTGGTACATCCTCGCCAGCTCGGGTAACACCGTCTCGGCGATCTCCTCCGAGACCAGCAGGGTCTCCATGGTGTTGCAGGTCCCGTAGCGCTGGGTCTTGGCGTTGAAGGCCACCTGCAGGGCCTTTTCGATAATCCGCCTCGGCGTCGATGTAGACATGACAGATGCCGTCCAGGTGTTTGATCACCGGCACCCGCGCATCCTTGGAGATCCGCTCGATCAAGCCCTTGCCGCCGCGCGGGATGATCACATCGATATACTCCGGCATGCTGATCATGCTGCCCACCGCGGCCCGGTCGGTGGTCGCCAGCACCTGCACGGCATTCGCCGGCAGGCCGGCCTGCTCGCAGTCCGCGCTGGATGCTGGCGGCAATCGCCTGATTGGAGTTGAAGGCCTCGGAGCCCCCCCGCAATACCGTGGCATTTCCCGACTTCAGGCACAGGGCAGCCGCATCTGCGGTCACATTGGGACGGGATTCGTAGATGATCCCCACCACACCGAACGGCACGCGCATACGACCCACCTGGATGCCGCTGGGCCGATAGTTCATATCGAAGATCTGACCGATCGGGTCCGGCAGCGCAGCGATCTGGCGCAGACCCTCGACCATCGAATCGATACGCGCATCGGTCAGTTCCAAGCGATCGAGCAGCGCGGCGGCCAGCCCCTTGGCGGCGCCGGCCGCACAGATCTTTTCGGTTCTCCGCCATCAATTCAGCGCGATGCCCTGCGAGATCGTCGGCAATGGCATTCAATGCGGTATTTTTCTCTGCGGTGGTAGCGGCTGCCAGGCGACGCGAAGCCACGCGGGCCTTGTGTCCCAGATCGGCCATATAAGTACGATATCGGTGATTTCGATCATCTTTTCTCTCAAACATCATTTAACTGCTGGAAATTCTACCAGAAACTGGTTTGTTGGAATTTGCCTGTGTAGAATTGCCTGGCTACGCAGGTCGTCTATCACGCTGGCCCTTAAGGATTCTTGATCTTAATCAAGGACAATAGTTAGACAAAAAACAACTTTACCCATAGCCCCATGAGTCATGACCTGCAGCACAACGCCATCCCCTTTGGGAGGGAGCCCGCTATCGAGCGTAACGGGACGCATCCATAGCGCGCAGCGATGCTCTGAATGCAATCAGCATGCGATACGATTAAAATTTCTAACATAATTAGAACTTACTAGCTAGCCTCACCGAGATTGAGATCCATTTGATGGTTAAGCCTTGCCCATTGGGCCGGGAAACATCGTGGCTTTGTTAACAACAAAGGTTCTCAACCTGGGACGCTTATCAGATCCGAGCCGGAATAAGGAGAAAACGAAGTGCAGCTTTACCGAATGCTTACTCCCATAACCATTGTCGTCCAGGCAATCTGTTTATTCTCCTCCCTGGTTTCGGCCGCCGAACCCGCCAATAAGACCCTCGATGAGGATCAGCAGGCCCACAAGGATTGCGCCGGCTGTCATGTCACAGTAACACCGGGCATCGTCAAACAGCATCTCGACAGCCCCCACGCCAATCCCAAGAAGGCGAATGAAAAGGTCTATTGTCATGACTGTCATGGCACCAAACACACCACCATGGAAGATTTCGCCAAGGCGGAGATGCCGACTGCCGAGACCTGCGGCGAATGCCACAAGAAACAGATGGAACAGCACCAGGACGGCAAACACAATCTGGCCTGGATGGTCATGAAATCCCAGATCGCCTGGCACGGACAACCCGGCTCCATCACCGAGCAGGGTTACCGCGGCTGCTCCGGCTGCCACAAGATCGGCGAAAAAGGTCTGATGGGGGTCACCGACGGCAATCTGGAGGCCAAACTCAGTCACGACGGCGGCAAAGAGGCGGCGAAGTATCGCTATGGCAACGTCCAGTGCGACGCCTGCCATACCCGCCACACCTTCAAGAGAGTCGGAGGCCAAAGACCCACGCGCCTGTTCGAACTGCCACATGGGCTTCGACCATCCTCAATGGGAGATGTACACCTCGTCCAAGCACGGCATCATCTGGGGCATCGAAGGCCACGAGGAGGATGCCCGCGCCCCCACCTGTCAGTCCTGCCATCTGTTGGAGGGCAATCATGAGGTGAAGACCGCCTGGGGCTTCCTCGGCCTGCGCATCCCCACCAAGGAGAATGTGCTGGCGCTGATCGAAGTGGCCCCGGACCTCAAGGAATCACTGACCAAGCTGGCAGCCGCCCTGCCGTCCGGAAACTACCTGGATGTGGACGATGACCCGCAATGGACCTTCGATCGTGCCCTGATTCTGCAGGCTGCAGGCATCCTGGACGCCAACCTGCAACCCACCGAGCGGTTCGTTGAGATCGTGGTCCAGGCCGAGGCCGCCCGCGGGACCGGAGGAGTTCAACCAGATCCGCAGCGCAATGAAGGACAACTGCAACAAATGCCATGCCAAAGGCTTTGTGGATACCCACATGCAGGCCTCGGACCAGATCGTCAAGGCCGCTGACCACGAATTCGCCAAGGCGATCCAGGCCGTGCAGGGTCTCTATCGGGATGGCATTCTGCAGCCGCCCGAAGGCTGGAAATACGCCCCGGATCTGCTGCAGTTCTACGATGCCAAGACCAAGGTCGAGCAGGAGCTCTACCTGATCATGCTGGAGTACCGGCAGCGCACCTTCCAGGGCGCCTTTCACGCCAGCAACGACTACATGCACTGGTATGGCTGGGCCCCGCTCAAAACCGCGGTCAATACCATCCTGGAAGAGACCAAACGGATGCGCGCGGAACACGAGGCGAAACAGCAGGCGGCCGCAAAAAAAGTAGGTGTTCTACGAAATCGACGGTCAGTAAAAAATGACCGTCGAGTTTGCAAACCACAACGCGCAAGGGTTAAGTTCAGTCGCTTGCTACCGATCTATCCAGCACAGGATCGAACGATCCCCAGCCTGGAGCGATGCGAATCATGATCAAGCCACTGTTAACCGTTGTGCTGTTGCTCAACTTCGCCACTGACTTGTTCGCCGAAGAGTTCGCTTATGACGTCCCGATGTACATGAAAGAGGCAAGCACCTATTACATCTCGGGTCAGATAGGCGATATCGCACCGACGGATTTCATGGTCGATACCGGCTCCAGCTACATGACCATCAACGAAGATACCCTGGCACGGCTTGCGTGATTCCCATGAACCGCGTTATCTGCGGGATCTGATCGGTGTGCTGGCCAATGGGGATGAGATCAGGGTTCCAGTATACGCGCTCGCCTTCGTGCGTATCGGTGGCATCTGCGTGCTCGAGAATGTGGAAGCGGCGGTGTTTCCCGGCAGCACCCGGCAGATCCTCGGGCTCAGCGCCCTGCTGAAGGCGGCCCCTTTCATCTTTTCCACCGATCCGCCAAAACTGGAACTGAGCCATTGCCAATTGGCGGAAGCGGATACCGGCAGTCAGCCCCGGCTGGCTGCGGATCTGGACGATCTTTAGTCAGTCAGGGTCAAGGCTCCAGTCGGCACCGACATCAGCCTGACTTGCGTGAAAACACCCTTCCCCGGGTGATCGTCTACTTGTCCTGAACCGGCTGCATGGTCTCATGCTGGATCTCGAAGGCACTGAACTCAGCGGCATCGATCTTGCCGTCCTCATTGGTGTCTGCACCGATATATCCCATCGTCAGCCCTTGATGAACGCCCGCCTCTTCCGCCGAGATATAGCCATCCGCATCCCGATCCAGGTGCTTGAAGACATTCTCTTCGGCTGCTACCGCGCCCATGTAACCCGCTACCGCAAGGGCCATGGCCATCTTGGTCATGTGATATATTCTGCATGAAATTCTCCAGAAAACATTCCTATTCCCCAAGGATCCCCGGTTGGGACCCCATTAAGCCATAAGACGACTTTATGAGACACGACTCATTGTCGGGATTATCTAAGATAGCCGATCTCGCTTCAGAACGCCCGGATCACTGAATCTCGATTGGGAATCCTGCCATCCCCATGGCGAGATCCTGCAGCAAGCGCCAGGGGTCCGCGGGTTCGAAACCCTTGATCGCGCGATCCACCCGGTTACATTTCAACAACAGCCGCTGCCAGTGTGCCGCGGGACGCTGCATGCCCCGGCGTATCAGTGGCTTGCGTTTCTCCCAGATCCGGTATGCGCCCATCGCTCGCGCGACGCTAGCACCCTGCTCGATCTCGAAAGTTAGCATGGCCAGGGTCCTGATCTCCCGCGAGAGCGCCCACAACACCACCGGCTCCGCCACACCCTCACTGCGCAATCCTTGCAGCATGCGGAGGCCGCGGGCTGCCTCGCCTGCCAGCAGCGTATCCCCCAAGCCAAATACATCGAAACGGGCGCTGTCCGCCACCGATTCGAGCAATTGCTCCACCGAGATCACTCCAGGCCCGTGCAGCAGAAGCAGTTTTTCCGTCTCCTGGGCTGCCGCCAACAGATTACCCTCTACCCTTTCAGCCAACATCTCTACTACACCGGCTTCTGGAATCAAGCCGGCACGGCGCAGACGCTGCTCGACCCAGGGCGCTAGCCGATCACCTTGCACCGGCCAGATCTGCACCAGCACTCCCGTCTGCTCCAGGGCTTTGACCCACTTGGCGCTGAGTTGGGTGCGCTCCAGTTTTGGGGCGCTGATCATGAGCAACGTATCAGGGGGGGGATGTTGTGCAAACGCCACCAGGGTCTTGGCGCCTTCATTGCCTATCTTGGTGCTGCCGAGACGCAGGTCGAGAATACGCCGCTCGCCAAACAGGGAGAGGCTGTCAGCCAGTCCGCTCAACCGGCTCCAATCAAAGGCCGGACCATGCTCAAGCACCTCCCGTTCGCTGTGACCCTGTTGTTTGGCATGGGCCCGAATCAGGTCGGCCGCCTCCCCCATCTGCAGCGGTTCATCACCGGTGAGGAAATAGATCGGCGCCAGTGAATGCTGCAACTGGGCGCTCAATTGATCGTTGCGCAGGCGCATCTAGACGGATTATTTCAATTGGGCCTGCAACTGCCGGATGACTTGATCCGCCATATCCGTCAGCATGTCGGCGCGCATCAACTCGGCTTCGCTGCGCCGGCTCAGTTCATCGGCTCCACTGTAGGTGAGCTGACGGGTCAATTCCAAACTCTGCAGTGGCGCGGACTCCTGCGCCCCGGCCGCGCTGACTGCAAATTTTGCCTCCAGCAGCAGTTCATACTCCAGTACTTTGCCATTGGCATCCACGGAGATCACCCGCTGGCTGAATCTTTCCTGGCTGATGCGCAACCGATTTTTCGCCTGCGCGGGGGAAGCGGCCAGCTTGACATCGCTCACCAGCAACTGCTGCTGAATCACCCCGGCCAGACGACCCTGCTCGTCGTTTTGTTCGATTAACAGACCGTCCAGATTGGGGCTGGCCTGCTGGTAACCTTTGAGATGGAAACCGCAGCCCGCCAGCCACAACAGACCGGCCAAGGGTAACAGTCGCATGAAGCAAAAGAGGGCTCGCATATCCGATATCCTAGTTGGCAACGATACTCACCAGCTTGTTGGGCACCACAATGACCTTGCGCACCCGGGCCTCGCCGATGAATCGCTGCACGTTCTCATTCGCCAGGGCGAGGGATTCCACGGCGGACTTATCGGCATCCGCCGGGACCTCGATCTTGGCCCTGACCTTGCCATTTACCTGCACCACGAATTGGATGCTCTCCTGCACCAGGGCCGCGCCATCCGGCGTTGGCCAATCACTCTGCAAAATGTTCTCCCCATAGCCAAGCTCATGCCACAGATAAGTTGTGATGTGGGGCGCGATGGGACCCAGCAAACGCAGTACGATCGCCAGGCCTTCATACACCACGGCCCGATCTCCCGAGGTGTTCACCCAGCTTATACAGGGTGTTGACCATGCTCATACAGGCCGAAACCACGGTGTTGAACTGCTGCCGGTCATAATCGTACAAGGCCTTCTGCAGGGCTTCGTGGATCTCCCGTCGGGCCTGCTTCTGGCCCTCGTCCAAGTCAGTGAGGTCCCCGCGATCCCGCCTGAATGTGCTCCCGGTTGGCCTCAGCCAGGGCCCAGATCCGCTTGAGGAAGCGGTGCGCTCCCTCCACGCCCTCGTCGTTCCACTCCAGGGACTGCTCCGGTGGTGAGGTGAACATGGTGTAGAGCCGCACGGTGTCGGCCCCATAACGATCGATCAGGGACTGGGGATCGACGCCGTTGTTCTTCGACTTGGACATCTTTTCCATACCGCCGATCACCACCGGTTGGCCATCCGTGCGCAGACGCGCCTGCAGCGGACGCCCTTTCTCATCCCGCACGACTTCGACATCGACCGGATTGTACCAGTGCTTGGCGCCATCGGGCTGCTCCCGGTAGTAGGTATCCGCCACCACCATGCCCTGGGTCAATAACCGGGTAAAGGGCTCATTGCATTCGATACGCCCCGCACCCGCCGTTGCCGACACCCCTGTCTTCCGTGGCACCAATACTCCCGGTATGTCGCGCAGCAGTTTGTGGTAGAAGCGGGCGTACAGCAGATGCAACACCGCATGCTCTATACCTCCGATATAGTGATCCACCGGCAGCCAGTAGATGGCTCGATCATCGAGCATGGCAGCCGCATCCGGACAGGTGTAACGGGCGTAGTACCAGCTCGATTCCATGAAGGTGTCGAAGGTGTCGGTCTCGCGCCGGGCCTGGCCGCCACAGGCGGGACAGGCGCAGTTGGCAAAGGCCGGATTGTCCTTGAGCGGGTTGATGGTGTGCTCGTCATACAGGATATCTTCCGGCAGCATCACCGGCAGATCCGCCAGCGGCACCGGCACGACGCCGCAGCGCTCGCAATGGATCATCGGGATCGGCGCCCCCCAGTAGCGCTGCCGGGAAACCCCCCAGTCACGGATGCGGAAGTGTTTTGTCTTACCGCCCTTGCCGCGCTCCTGCAGCCACTCGGCGATGGCGTCGAAGGCGGCCTCGGAACTCAGGCCGGTGAAGGGCCCGGAGTCCTTGAGAATACCTTTTTCCGTGTAGGCGGCGGCCTGGATATCCAGCATCGAACCATCCGCTGGATAGACAACCTGCTTGATGGGAATCCCATACTTGCGGGCGAAGGCATGATCGCGCTCGTCATGGGCCGGCACCGCCATCACCGCGCCGGTACCGTAGCCCATTAAGACGAAATTGGCCGCATAGATCGGCATCGCCTCGCCGCTGACCGGGTGGATCGCATCGATACCCAGCGGCATGCCCTTCTTTTCGATCGTCTCCAATTCCGCCTCGGAGGTCCCGCCGCGCCGGCACTCCTCGACGAAGGCGGCCAGCTCCACATTGTCTTGCGACGGCCTGCAGCGCTAGTGGGTGCTCACCAGCAACCGCCACATAGGTGACCCCCATGAGGGTGTCGGGGCGCGTGGTGAAGATGCCCAGGACCTCATCCGAACCCGCGATCGAAAAATCCATCTGCACTCCGAAGGAACGGCCGATCCAGTTGCGCTGCATGGTGCGCACCTGCTCGGGCCAGCCCTCCAGCCCATCGATCTCGTCCAGCAGCTCGTCCGCATAGGCGGTGATCTTGACGAACCACTGGGGGATCTCCCGCCGCTCCACCAGAGCGCCGGAGCGCCAGCCGCGGCCATCGATCACCTGCTCGTTGGCCAACACGGTCTGATCGACCGGGTCCCAGTTCACCACTGCGTTCTTGCGGTAGACCAGCCCCTTTTTGAACAGCTCGGTGAACAGCCACTGCTCCCATTTGTAATACTCCGGTTGGCAGGTGGCCAGCTCCCGCTCCCAATCATAGCCGAAACCAAGCCGTTTGAGCTGTCCCCGCATGTAGTCGATATTGGCATAGGTCCACCCGGCCGGCGCCACTTTGTTCTTCAACGCGGCGTTCTCCGCCGGCAGACCGAAGGCATCCCACCCCATGGGCTGCAACACATTCTTACCGAGCATGCGCTGATACCGGGCGATCACATCCCCGATGGTGTAGTTGCGCACATGCCCCATGTGCAGCTTGCCGCTGGGATAGGGGAACATGGAGAGACAGTAGAACTTCGCTTTTAACGGGTCCTCCGTGACCTGGAAGGTCCGTTGCTCCTCCCAATCGGCCTGGACGTCGCTCTCAATCCTGGAGGGATCGTAATTTTTCTGCATGATCGAGTCTGATTCAATAACTAATGGGCAACAAGGGCGGAAGGATACCGCAGCCGGCATAATTCAGGAAGCTGCAGGCACAGCGACTGGCAAGCGCAAAGGGAACGACTCCTGCTGATTTTAACCTGCTTGCTGCCGCCGATTGAATCAGACAGGGATGAGAATCCCACCCTACCCTTCCCGCTGTGCCGAGGCATCAGACCCATAAAGAACGCTTTGTGGCGGCTGTTATGGCCCAGATCATTTGCCAAAACGTTCATTTCATCCATCATTGTCATTAGTACAGGAACTAGCAGGCAATCAGATTTGAGGAGCCAATCATGACGAATCCCGAAAAAAAAGCCGCCCTGGACAGATTGACCGACGCCTATGAAAACATGCTCGAACATGTGCATGATGCCATGGAAGAGACCAAGGAGAATACGCTGCCCGGGTTGCGCGGCTATCTCAGCGAAGTACGGGAAAAAATGGTCGAGATCGGCGAATTGACCCGCGAGGAGGCGGAACAGATCTCCGGCTATATCGAACGGGATATCAAGGATGCCGCTACCTATCTGAGTGAAACGGGGGAGCAGCTTTCACAATGGTGGCGCTTTGATGTGCAGCTAGTGGAAAACCGCTTGCTGGAGATGTTCATCAACGTGGCCGACCAGACCAAAGTGGAACTGGCTGAACTGGCCGAGCAAGGGAAAAGCATGACGAATTACCACACCGGCGAGGTTACCGGCCCCGGCACCCTGGTGTGTGGCACCTGCGGCAAGGAGTTGAATTTCCCGAAGGCCGGTCACATTCCCCCATGTCCTGACTGCGATGGGACTGAGTTTCACCGAATCACAAACGAGCTAGATGAATAGACACCACCCGGCATAACTTACACGGCAGACCGCTCCGCCCGGTCAAATACAAGCTTCTATATTTTCCGGGCGGGCCGTTTCGCCGCTCTGTTCGGCTTTGCCGTCCCCTGCTTCTTGGTTGCGGGTTGCTTTGGAAGATTCGGGGTTTGTTGCTTCAGTTCTTTTCTCTTGTCGATCGCCTTTTTGCCCGGCCTGGCTTTCTTTGGGGTCGATTTTTTGCCGGCGGACTGTTTGACTATCGGTGTTTTTTTGGTTCCACTGGCTTTCATTACGACAATTTTCTTTTTGCCTGTCGGGCCTTGTAACGCGGTCGCCTTCCGCTTGACCGGTGACTTCTTCGCTGCACTCGCGCTTTTCTTTACTCCGGCTTTTTTCTTGACCGATGGTTTTTTACCGGACTTGAGTGAGTCAACCATCTGCTGCTTGAGCGCCTTTTTACCGACCGGCGCTTTTTTCTTGGCTGCCTTTTGCGCTGCTGAAAGCGCTTTTTTTCCAGGCCTGGCTGCGGGCTTTACCACCTCTTCCTGCTCCAGTATCTGCCCCAGTTCGAGCCCAAGGAATACCGGTCCCTGCCTTAGGCCTCCTCTCTTCGGACGGGAATTTGTCGCTTCGCTGGCAACATTGGCCGAAGCGGCTTGCCCCAACAGCATCGAGTCGGATGCCAGTTCCGGGGGGGGTTCATGGGTGTCCACGGCTTGACAGATCCTGGCGAACACTTCATCGATCTCTCCGCTCCCATCGATCCGCTGCAACTTGTGTTGCCTGGTGTAGTGTTTGATCAGAGGGGAGACCAGATGATCATAGACATGCAGACGGTTGCTGACGGTCTCTTCGTTATCATCCGCCCGGTGTCTCAATCCGCCACCACACAGATCACAGACCCCCTCGACGGCGGTGGGATTGACGAAGATATTGTACCGGGCCCCACAGGACTTGCAGGTTCGCCGCCCCACCAGCCGTTCCATCAGGGCGTCCGTTTCGATATTGATCAACAATGCAAGCTCGATGGGCAGCCCCATCTCGTAGAGCAATTCGTCCAAAGTAATGGCCTGGAGGATATTACGGGGAAACCCGTCCAGGACAAAGCCATTGCAAGCGTCCGGTTGCAGCAACCGTTCGCGAATCAATTCCAGGACCACCTCTTCCGTAACCGAACGGCCTTCCTCCATGGCCTCTTTCACCTGCTGCCCCAGCACCGTTGCATTGGCCAAGGCCGATTTCAGCAGGTCACCCGTGGAGATAGAGGGTATCCCGTATCGCTCGACCATGAGCGATGTCTGGGTTCTTTTACCTGAGCCAGGCGCCCCTAGCAGAACGATTCGCATCCCTCCCCCCTGGTTTTTATATGGTAATTAATTTACTATTGTGTGATTTTCTTCATTCTTGTCGAATGATGAACTAAGCGAATTAAGAAATTCCATGGCTACATCCAAGTTTTGGATTAGCCGCGGCACACCAGCTTGGGTAAGCTAATCTCAGAAAACCCGTAAAGTCAACGAAGTTTATGTACTCGCACAGTCGAATGGATTATGCTGTCCCGCCTCCTAATGACTGACGCAGAAAGTCTCTCATGCCGGAAATCCCTGATATAACAGATTCTGAACTCTGGGTGATCAAATCCACGCTGCAGGAGCGCTATGGGCGCGAGGTGGAAACCCAGATCGCCGATGCGGAAATACGCCTGATGCCTTCCGACCGGGAGCTGAGCAGTTGTCCGGTGGTTTTTTGGAATGAGGAGGGCTGTAATTTCGTCATCTTCAAATCCGGCGACCGCCGCTATCGCTGTCAATTCTTCTATCGGGGCTACCAGCAATATGGCACCGGCGTGCATGAGTACGACGATCTCACCGAATGCATCGTCTCCCTGTTACAGACTCAGGCCGATCACACGGCCAAGGAACGGGGCGACTTATAATAACCCACTACATCTCTAACCTATAGACTCAAGAAAGGGGAGTCCTAATGACCGCTAAAAATGCCTTCTACGCACAATCCGGTGGCGTTACTGCTGTGATCAATGCGTCTGCCTGCGGCGTGATCGAAACGGCGCGCAAACACACTGACAAGATTGCCAACGTCTACGCCGGCCGCAACGGCATCATCGGCGCCCTGACCGAGGACCTGATCGACACCAGCAAAGAGTCAGCCGAGGATATCGCCGCGCTGAAACACACCCCGTCCGGCGGTTTTGGCTCCTGCCGCTACAAGCTCAAGAGCCTGGAGGCCAACAAGCGTGAATACGAACGCCTGATCGAGATCTTCAAGGCCCATGACATCGGCTACTTCTTCTACAACGGCGGCGGCGACTCCGCCGATACCTGTTACAAGGTCTCCCAGCTCTCCGAGAAAATGGGCTTCCCGGTGCAGGCCATCCACATACCCAAGACCGTGGACAACGACCTGCCGATCACCGACAACTGCCCCGGTTTCGGTTCCGTGGCCAAGTACATCGCCGTCTCGACCCTCGAGGCCTCCTACGACGTGCGTTCCATGGCCGCCACCTCCACCAAGATCTTCGTCATCGAGGTAATGGGCCGGCATGCGGGCTGGATCGCCGCGGCCGGTGGTCTGGTGGAAGACAATAACATCCCGGTGGTCGTACTCTTCCCCGAGGTCGAGTTCAATCAGGAGAAGTTCCTCGCCAAGGTCGACGCCAAAGTCAAGGAGTATGGCTTCTGCACCATCGTGGTTTCCGAGGGCACGCACTGGCCGGACGGCAAATTCCTCGCCGAACAGGGCACCCGCGACTCCTTTGGTCATGCCCAGTTGGGTGGCGCCGCCCCGGTTGTCGCCAACATGATCAAAGACGCCCTGGGCCACAAGTTCCACTGGGCCGTGGCCGACTACCTGCAGCGCGCGGCCCGCCATCTTGCCTCCGCCTCCGATGTCGAGCAGGCCTATGCGCTGGGTAAGGCCGGGGTAGAGATGGCCCTGGAAGGTCACAACTCCATCATGCCGACCGTGGTGCGCAAATCCAGTAGCCCCTATCAATGGGAGATCGGCATGGCGCCGCTCAGCGAGGTCGCCAATGTGGAGAAGATGATGCCGATGGAATATCATCACCGAGGACGGTTTCGGCATTACCGCCGCCTGCAAGGAATACCTCTACCCGTTGATTCAGGGCGAAGCCTATCCTCCCTATAACCAAAACGGCATGCCCGAATATGTCACCATGAAGGGTGTGGCCGTACCGAAAAAACTCGACTCCTTCGAACTTTAAGAAACCAGGAAAAGAGGGCTTCCGCCCTCTTTTCTTTGCGCCTGGCGCAAGCCGTCGATGGAGTGAGACATCACCAGTTTTTCAATACCTTTAAGGAGACTTGACCCGTGAGTTACGAACTGATCTTTGCCTTGCTATGTGCGGCTGCCGCACTAGTCTATGGCGTCATATCCGTGAAATGGATACTCGCACAACCGGAGGGCAATGAGCGCATGCGCGAGATTGCCGGCGCGATACAGGAAGGCGCCAGCGCCTATCTCAACCGCCAGTACACCACCATCGGCATCGTGGGCATCATTCTATTGGTGATCCTCTGGGTCTTCCTGGGCGCCCCCACCGCGATCGGCTTTGCGATTGGCGCCATCCTGTCGGGCGCTACCGGCTACATCGGCATGAACATCTCGGTTCGCTCCAATCTGCGTACCGCCCAGGCCGCCAGCAAGGGCATCAACGCCGCTCTACAGATCGCCTTCCGGGGCGGCGCCATCACCGGTCTGCTGGTGGTCGGCCTGGGTCTGCTCGGCGTGGCCGGCTACTATGCCGTCCTCGTCGGCATGGGCATCGAAGATCCCCTGCATCCACTGATCGGCCTGGCCTTCGGCGGTTCTCTGATCTCCATCTTCGCGCGACTCGGCGGCGGCATCTTCACCAAGGGCGCCGACGTGGGCGCGGACATCGTCGGCAAGGTGGAAGCCGGCATCCCGGAAGACGACCCACGTAACCCGGCGGTTATCGCCGATAACGTGGGCGACAACGTGGGCGACTGCGCCGGCATGGCCGCCGACCTGTTCGAGACCTACGCGGTGACCGTGATCGCTACCATGCTGCTCGGCGGCCTGCTGCTGAAAGACGCCGGTGATACCGCGATCCTCTATCCGCTGGTGTTGGGTGGCGTTTCCATCCTTGCTTCCATCGTCGGCACCTTTTTCGTGAAAGCCAAAGACACCGACCGCAACGTCATGCCCGCCCTGTATAAAGGCCTGATCGTCTCCGGCGTGCTGGCAGCCGTTGCCTTCTACTTCGTTACCGATTATATGATGAGTGGCGTAGGCGGTTATAACACCATGCAGTTGTTCGGTTCCGCCATGATCGGCCTGGCACTCACTGCAGCCATGGTGTGGATCACCGAATACTACACCTCCACCGAATACTCCCCGGTGCGCCACATCGCCGAGGCCTCCACCACCGGTGACGGCACCAATGTGATCGCCGGTCTGGGTGTCTCCATGAAGTCCACCGCGCTACCCGTGTTGGCGGTGTGTGCAGCAATCTGGGGCGCACATGATCTGGCCGGCCTGTATGGCATTGCCATCGCCGCCACCTCCATGCTCTCCATGACCGGTATTATCGTGGCCCTGGACGCCTACGGTCCGATCACCGACAACGCCGGCGGCATCGCCGAGATGGCCGAACTGGACGAAAAGATCCGCAACATCACCGATCCGCTGGATGCGGTGGGCAATACCACCAAGGCCGTTACCAAGGGTTACGCCATCGGCTCTGCCGGTCTTGCCGCCCTGGTGCTGTTCGCCGACTTCACCCACACCCTGGAAGCAGCGGGCAAGACCGTCAGCTTCTCACTGGATGATCCGGCCGTGCTGATCGGCCTGTTCATCGGTGGCCTGATCCCTTACCTGTTCGGCTCCATGGCCATGGAGGCGGTCGGTCGCGCGGCGGGCGGTATCGTCAACGAGGTACGCCGCCAGTTCAAAGAGAAACCCGGCATCATGACCCACACCGAGAAGCCGGACTATGGCAGGGCCGTGGACATGCTGACCAAGGCCGCCATCAAGGAGATGATCATTCCCTCCCTGTTGCCGGTGCTCACGCCCCTGGTCGTAGCCTTCGGCATGGCGGCCCTGATGGGACCGGAGGCCGGACCGAAGGCCTTGGGTGGTCTGCTGATCGGCACCATTGTCACCGGTCTGTTCGTCGCCATCTCCATGACCACCGGCGGCGGCGCCTGGGACAACGCCAAGAAGTACATCGAGGACGGTAACTTCGGCGGCAAGGGCTCCGACGCCCACAAGGCCGCGGTGACCGGCGACACCGTCGGCGACCCCTACAAAGACACCGCCGGTCCGGCCATCAATCCGTTGATCAAGATCATCAACATCGTGGCGCTGATGATCGTACCGCTGCTCTAAGCTACAACGGCAGTAACTAAAAAAAGGGGACGCCATGCGTCCCCTTTTTATTTGCCATACCTCAGATCCGGTTTCTCCACGCATCATACCGCCCCCATCGTAATGTTCGAGCTCTATGTCGACGGTGTGCTCATGCTGAACGACCACGAAGTCTTGCCGTTCGATCCGATGAGCAACCTCGTGAGCCTGGACTTCATCCGTAATGGCCTGATCCACCAGGGACTGTGGGTCCAGCAGCTGGAGATCAGCCGGATTTCCGAACCGCCAACGCTGTTGATCACCGCTATCGGACTGTTGGCATGCGCCCTGACCAGCAGAAATAACTCAATCTATATCAAAGGCTTGCCTCAACCGAGCAATACCCGATAACATCTCATGCGAATCAAGGTGGTGGAATGGCTGGCATTCAGCCCGGCAGCCGATAGAATAGTAGGAAGGAGGGGGAGCGGCCTTAATTCCCGCGGCCGCATCACCTGTTCCACCTTACTTTACGAATCGCATCGGAAAGTAAGGTGGAATCAGGGACAAACCAGTCCATTCTGCATCATTCCCGAAGATTCAGTTGAGCACAGCGAAGCCCAACGACACAACACCACCGCGTAAGCGACAACTCAATTGACAGGCATCACATTCCACCAATACTAAATAACGCTGGGTGCAACTCAGTTGAAGTGTATGCTCCTGCCCGCACCTGGTAGAGCAATGCGTTAGTTTGCGGTCCAGTCGATCACGCCGGTATAGGCGGTGGCCAGGATCAACAGACCGAACACGATGCGGTACCAGGCGAAGGGGGTGAAGTCGTGGCTGGAAACGTAGCGTATCAGCCAGCGTACACACAGAAAGGCGCTGATGAAGGAGGCCACGCCGCCAACGGCAAACATCGGTAAGTCTGCGGCGCTGAACAGATCACGATGCTTGTATACATCATAGAGCGTGGCCGCAAACATGGTCGGAATGGCCAGGAAGAACGAAAATTCCGTCGCCGCCCGGCGTGAGAGACCGAAGAACAGGCCGCCGATGATCGTCGCTCCGGAACGGGAGGTACCGGGGATCATCGCCAACGCCTGAGCGAAGCCGACCTTCAGGGCATCCTGCCAGCGCATCTCATCGACCTCCTGTACCCTCACCACATGTTGCCGCCGCTCCGCCCACAGAATGAGCAGGCCACCCACCACCAGGGCCGTGGCCACGACCAGGGGATGGAAGAGGTAGGTCTTGATCTGCTTGACGAACAAAAGCCCGATCACCGCCGCAGGCATGAAGGCGACGATCAGGTTGAGCGCGAAGCGCTGCGAGACAGGCTCGCGGGTCATGCTGACCACCACGTGAGCCAATCGCTGGCGATACTCCCAGACCACCGCCAGGATGGCGGCGAGCTGGATGGCGATCTCGAACACCTTGGCCTTGTCGTCTGTAAAGCCGAGCAACTGACCGGCAATGATCAGGTGGCCGGTGGAGGAGATGGGCAGGAATTCGGTCAAGCCCTCGATGATGCCCAGGAGGAGGGCGGTGAACAGCAGTGAGATATCCATCTCTACCAGCCCGTTACAGATTCGCTGGACGACAACCGATGCTTCGTCGTCATAACGACGCAGGCGTATATCCGATACAGGTCAATACTCACTTTCATCCACCATTCAGTTCAAACCGGCTAAGATACCATGCGTGTGAGCTAATGCCTAAATGAGTCTGCACCTAGCCAGTAGCCAATGAAAGGTTGTCGCCATAAGTACCCGGCAACAATCAGAGTAAGGCACGGGATCTAGCTTGACAGCAACCTGAGTACCGCAGGAGGGTCTTGCAATGAAGTATACAGAATGTGTCATTGCAAGACTTGATCCTCGACTTTCTTTACCTCCAGATTTGTTGCCCAACAGATAAATGGCCCGAATCTATGAATATCGCAATCGGCCGAATCCATCTCTCTCAATCCCATAACAATTTCTAAACTCATCAAATTTTCTCATCTGGCTTGCGGCGATGTGCCGTGAAGATAAACCCGCCAATTGTGAAGCGCTGTCGTACACCGAAGCATGATGTTCTGGGATACACATTAGTCGGCTAGTCTGAAAAGGCTGCGGAGTGATTGTCGAGTATCCTCAGTGGCGGATCGACGAGCTGGAGGAGGTTGCCTGATCAAGGTTTGGGAGATCCGGGCCGGATTCACCACTTCGCGAGAGACAGAAGGCCTTTTCCTGCTCCATCAATGGGTTTCCTTTGATTCCTTATCATGATCAGTGATGCGTGATATTCAGAACACCTGGCGGTTAAACGCGAGTCGGTAAGATTGTCGTGGATTGAGTGATACGTAATCTCTTTGATGAATCGCAACTCCAGTTCATGATTTGAATGCGTTGCAGTCTTGTTTGTTTACCCCCCTCCCGGCCTTCCCCCTGGGAGGGGGAAGGGGATAGGCGGCCAATGGCTTGGACTCACACTTTTCTGCGCTGTTTTCAGATTTCAGCGAGGGCAGGAGATCATTCGTTCTGCGCGCCATAGCCCGCCATCTCCAGATAGCCACGGCCGAGATGCGCCTCAGTCTGTTCATCGATGACCTCCACCGCGCCTTCCCAATAGCGTACGCTCATGCGCATCTCCTGATCCGCCAGCAGGGCGCGGATCAGCCAGGAGCTCGACTCACCCGCAACCTGCATGCGCCACTCGATGGGATAGCGTCGGCCGTCAGCCTCCCAATACTGTAATGGGGTCAGAGTGATCTCGGCAGGTGTCAGCTTAGCCTGCAGACCCTCACTATCACTCAGGGTACCGGCGCTGTGAGGATCGACCGAGCCGTCCTTGCGTCTGAGCTGGTAGTACATCAGGTTGCGTCCGTCGTCGAGCTGCAGCGAGAACCAGTCCCACCCTGCCTGCTCGGGCCCCAGGGCGCTGGTACTCCACTCCCGATCGAGCCAGGCCAGTCCCTTGAGCGGCAGCTCCTGGTCCGCGCGGCGCAGGGTCCCGGTGGCGCGCAGGCGGGGTATCGAATAGTAGTAAGAGGCATTGCCGGGTTCTGCGCTTTTCTGGCTAAGCCCCTGATCGCCCTGCAGGATGATGGGACTGACCGGTTCGAGTTCCAGGGTCAGATCGAAGTCATCGGTGGGCAGCCGCAGAAGCCAGGCGCCGCCGGTTGACTCCTCTAATTGCCAGGCCTCCAGCCAGACCCGGAAGGGCAGGGCCGTCGCCCCCGCCAGGCCGATCGCTTGACGGGCAAAGCGTTCATAGGCCTGGTGTTTTTCCACACTGAGATCGCTCAGGGCCGCATGCCCCATCCAGATTTGCCGGGTACGCCAGGCGGAAGGGCTGGCCACGGGCTGGGGCGTCAGGGCGATGCGAAACAGGGTGAACTGGAACCCGAAGCGACGACCGTCTTCGGCCTGCAGATTGCCGGTCAGATACCACCATTCATTGCGATATGCCGGATGCGCGCCATGGTCCTCGGGAAAGCTGAAGGGACGGATCTCGAAGGCGCGGGCGAAGCCTTCGAGATCACCGCCACCCAGGGCTTCCGCTACCTGAGTGTGCTCCGGCTCCGGCACAGGCTGGTTGCAGCCAAGCAATACCAAAGTGAGCAGCAGAACAGGGAACCCACGCACCCGCCTACTCCTCCCGCAAGGCCAGGGCCGGCTGGACCCGCCCCATGCGCCAGGCGGGATACAGTCCGGCCAGCAGGGCGGCGGACAGGGCCAGGATCAGGGCCTCGATGACAGCGCCGGGTGGCAGGGTGGTCACGATGCTCCAACCAAAGGAGCGCCGGTTGATCACCTTGATCAGCACCTCCGACATCAACCAACCCAGGGGCAGGGAGAGCAGACCGGCATAGAGCCCCATCAGGCCGGTCTGCAGCAGGGTCAACAGGGAAAGCTGCCCCGGGGTGACGCCGGTGGCGCGCAGCAAGGCCTGCTCACGGGTACGCTCGAGCTGTAACGCCATCAAGGCGCTCAGCACACCCACGAAAGCGACACCGATAACCAGCAGGCGCAGGACCTGCGTGATGGCGAAAGTGCGATCGAAGACCTCCATGGAATGCTCACGGATCTCCCGATTGGAACGAATCTGGACCTCCTGATCCAGGCTGTCCAGGCGCTCACGAATCGCCTCGATCGCCGCCACGGTCTGCACTCCTGGCTGCAGAAACACCCCTAAGGTGGAAAAACCCTGATCACCCCACAACCGGACATAGGTCGCATAGTCCATATTGAGCACGCCCCGGTCGGAACCGTAATCATAAAACACCCCCCCAATCGGCAGACTCAGCGGTCCTTTCGGGGTGTACAGCAGGAGGTCGTCACCGGTCTTCAGGCGGTGCCTGTAGGCATAGGGCTCGGAGATCAACAAGACCTTTCCCTGCCGATATTGAGGCCATAGATCCGCCACTGGCGGTTCGACAAACCGAAAGCCCTTATGCCGCATGGAATCCATCTCGATGGCCATCAGATCAGTCACCCCATACTCGCTGTTGACCGTGGTCCGCCGGCCCCCGCTGACCTCCGCTACCCCGGGTACAGACTTGATCAAGCCCCGGGTGGGCTCCAACAGGTTACCATCCGAGCCGTTCAAGCGGCTGGAGAGCGCGGAGACGTAGAGGTCGCTGCGCAGGGTATAGCCCAACCAGTCCTCCACGGTGGCGCGGAAACTGGTGATCATGATGCTGACGCCAAGGGTTGCCGCCACGGCCACGCTGAGGGCGGCGATGGAGAGTCCGGTGCGACTCAGATTGGCGCTGATGCCGCGCAGGGCAAACCGAATCAGCAGACTGCCACGCCCGGCCAGAGTGCCGCTGAGGCGGCTGATCAGCACCACCACCAGGGGCATCAGCAGGCTGTAACCGGCAATGATCAGGAACAGCCCGACAAAACCAGCGGACAGACCATATCCTGGCTGCTCGATCAGCAGCAGACCGCCCACCAGGGCAAGCGAAGCCCAACAGTCCGACCCAGGGCAGTCCCTGATGGACCCGCCGCTCCAGTTGGGAGCGGCGCAGGGCGCTGACCGGGACGGTAGCGGCGGCTTCGATGGCGGGCGCCAGCGCCGCCAGCAGGGTGATGCCGAGACCGATCAGGGCGCCCTTGAACAACAGCAAGGGCTCCAGCAGCAGATGTCTTACCGTGAGCACGAAATAGAGATCGTTGATGGTGCGGGTCACCAGATGCACCAGAAAGTGGGCGGTAAACAACCCCAGCAGCAGACCCAGGGCGGTACCGATCAGGCCCAGCAGACCGGCTTCCAGCAACAGCAGTTGGAACAGGGCCTGGCGGGTGACGCCGAGCAGGCGCAGGGTGGCCAGCAACTGGCGGCGGCGCAGCACCGAGAAGGTCATGGCGTTGTAGATCAGAAAGGCGCCCACCAGCAGGGCCAGCAGGCTCATGGCGGCCAGGTTGGTCTGGAATGCCTCGATCATCTCGCTCATGATCCGGGTGCGGGCGGCCGGCTCCTCCAGACGCAGCGGCGGGGGCAGGGCATCCGCCAGCCGTTGCGCCTGGGCCGGCTCCAGGATCAGATCGATGCGGTCGAGCCATTTTGCGTGTCCCAGCAATTCCTGGGCCGTGCTGATGTCGGCCACGCAGCAACCCTTCCAGAACCGCAGGGTTATCCCCCTGCAACAGACCGACGATGTGCAGAGTGACCGGCCGCCCGGCCACTGAAACGTCAACCCTGTCGCCGGGGGCGAGGGCCAAGCGCTTGGCGGTAATGCTCGACAACAGCACCGTGGCCGGTTCCGTGAGCAAGCGTCTGGCCGCCTCGCGTCCCCAGGCCGGCGCCGACCTGCCGGAACAGCGCTTCGGCCAGGGGATCGATCCCGATCAGCTGCAGGTTTTCCGAGCCCGTTTCACCAGACCCCTCCACCACCGGGGCGGCTGCGCAGACCCTTCTGCAATGCGCAACTCCCGGTAGAAGCTTTCCGGCACGCCGTGCGGCCCACCGACGATCTGATGGGTGGCTTTCCCGGTCAGCGTTTCGGCCGAGAGCAGAAAGCCCTGGCGGGCGCTCTGATTGGCCAGGTCCACGGCGACGATCACGGTCACGCCCAGGGCGATGCCGATGATCGACAACCAAGTCTGCCAGGGGTGCCGCTTTAGATGACGGTAGGCGCTCAGCAGCAGCAGCCGGTTTACCATGCCAGCTCCAGCGCCCTGTTCGGTCAACTGGCCATCCTGCAGGGTGAGAATGCGGTCGGCGCGGCGGGCCACCGCCAGACTGTGGGTCACCAGCAACAGACTGCTGCGCTCTTCGCTGCGCCAGAGAGATCATCAGCTCCAGCACCTGTTCCCCGGATCTCTGATCCAGATTGCCGGTCGGTTCATCCGCCAACACCAGGGCCGGACGGTGCACCAGGGCGCGTGCGATGGAGACCCGTTGCTGCTCACCTCCGGAGAGCTGGTCGGGATAGGCGGCACCGCGCTGGCGCAGATCCACGGCTTCCAGCATCTGCTCGACCTTGTAGTGCATCTCCCGCTTTGGATAGCCGTTCAGCTCCAGCGGCAGGGCGATGTTCTCCGCGGTGGTGAGGGTGGGTATCAGATTGAAGAATTGGTAGACAAAACCGATCCGGCGGCGCCGGAACAGGGTCAGGGCCGGTTCCTGCAGCTTGGGTGATGCGTTCTCCACCGATGATGATTTCTCCACTGTCGGGCCGGTCGATGCCGGCGATCAGATTGAGCAGGGTGGATTTTCCAGAGCCGCTGCGTCCCAGCAGGGCGACGCACTCGCCCGGCAGGATCTCCATGTCCGCGTCACAGATCACCTGGTGGATCCGATCGGCTTCCCGGTAGCTGCGTGTCAGGTTCAGGATGTGTACGGCCGTGTTGCCCATGATTCCCCGCGCTATGCTGGAGTCCTTGGTGGGTATTTTACCGCTTGTTTGTCAACCGCACGAAAGCGGCCTGGGTACTTTCTTCTGGCTTTATGGTCTGACTCTAACCGGGTCACCGCGGGTCTGTCCAGTGCAGGTCGGCAACCCCTCGCCGACTGACCCTGTCGGTCCGCGTACTGCTGGCGGAAAAGGGCCTCAGCCCTCTGATTGGCCGCGATGGAAGACGGGTGGCACCGGGTTGCTTGATGGTCAATGGCCGGATGAGAACCAAGCGCTCAACAGGACCAGGCCACCGCCCGCCCCCAGCCCGCCGCCAATCAGGGTGGCGGCGGTTACCGGAATCAGCGCGCTCGCGCCGAACAGCAACAACAGCGTGCCGCTGAGCAGCATACTGCTGCCCGCGATCATGGCCAGGGTGTTGCGGTGATTCTGCTGCAGCTCCTTGCGCAGCTGCACCAGTTCAGCGGATTTCCAGTTGAGCTCGAGTTTGCCGGCCTGGGCATCGTTGATCACCTTGTGGATCTTGCCGGGCAGGTCGGGCAGGTGCTCGCCGAACTTGGGCAGGTTCTGCCTGATCTTGCGCACAAAGGCCTCGCGCCCGATCTGCTCGTTCATCCAGCCTTCTAGAAAGGGCTTGGCGGTGCTCCAGAGATCCAGCTGGGGGTAGAGCTGGCGGCCCAGCCCTTCGATATTCAGCAGGGTCTTCTGCAGCAGCACCAGCTGGGGCTGGACCTCCATATCGAAACGCCGGGCGGTCTGAAACAGCCGCAACAGAAAATGGCCGAACGAGATCTCGCTCAAGGGCTTTTCAAAGATCGGCTCACTGACGGTGCGGATCGCCGATTCGAACTCCTCGACCCGGGTGCCCTTCGGCACCCATTCGGATTCGATATGCAGCTGCGCCACCCGTTTGTAGTCCCGGTTGAAGAAGGCGAGCATGTTTTCCGCCAGATACTGTTTGTCCTGTTCCGTCAGCATGCCCATGATGCCGAAGTCGACCGCGATGAAGCGCGCATTGGGTTCGACGAAGATATTTCCCGGGTGCATGTCGGCATGGAAGAAATTGAATTTGAAGACCTGGGTGAAGAAGATCTCGACGCCGCGCTCGGCCAGCAGCTGCATAGTTGATGTCCATCGCGCGCAGCGCCTCGATGTTGCCGATCGAGGTGCCGCTGATGCGTTCCAGCACCAGCACATTGCGCCGCGTCAGATCCCAGTAGACCTCGGGCACGTACAGCATCGCGCTGTTGAGGAAGTCGCGGCGCAGCTGCGAGGCGTTGGCGGCCTCGCGCATCAGGTCCAGCTCGTCGAAGATAGTCTTTTCGTATTCCTGCACTACCTCGATCGGACGCAGGCGGCGTCCTTCCTTCCAGTATCTTTCCGCCATCCGGGCGATGGTGTAGAGCAGATCCACATCGCGCCGGATGACCTTGTCGATGCCCGGTCGCAGCACCTTCACCACCACCGGGCGCCCGTCCTTCAGCTTCGCCGTGTGCACCTGGGCGATGGAGGCGGACGCCAGCGGGGTCTCGTTGAACTCCAGTAAGACCTGCTCGATCGGATAGCCGAAGGATTTTTCGATGATCCTGCGGGCCTGTGCGCCGGGGAAGGGCGGCACCCGGTCCTGCAGCCGGGCCAGCTCCTTGGCCAGCTCGTCGGGCAGCAGGTCGCGGCGGGTCGAGAGGATCTGGCCGAATTTGATGAAGATCGGGCCCAGGTCTTCCAGACTGCGGCGAATTCGCACCGGATAGGGGATAGTGCGGTCCTTGCGGAACCAGTACCAGGGCGAGAGAAACAGACAGAAAGCGGATGGGCCGAAACAGATGGGTGGCGAGAATCACCTCATCAAGTCCATGCCGCAGCAATACCAGGTTGATATGCAGCAGCCTGACAACCTGGGAGGGATGGATCACTGAGCGGGCTCGCCGGAATGGAGCTGTTTTTGCAATCTGTCGATGCGTGCAGCCAAGCGTTCGACATCATCGCGCAAGCGATCGATTTCAGAAAGCATCGGCTCCACTTCACAGCGACTCGGCAGCAGCCGCAGCTCCTCCTGCAGATACTCCTGCAGATTCAGACCGGCGGTTTTCCGCAGCCTTATCGCCCCAGTGGAACAGGCCGCGCGCGAAACTGCCGATTTCATGGGCGACCACATCCCCGGTCAGGCGGGACAGCTGCTCTTCCCAGTCGATATCCAGACCGGCGATGGCCTCGGCAAACTGTTGTGCAAGCGCCGAATCCCCGCTGATCTCGACGGCTCCGCTGAACAGTTGCTCGGCGCTGGCATGGCTGGAGCGCATCCTGGCCAGATCCAGCGGAGTGCCGCGCAGGACACAGTCGGGCTGGCCTTCGCACCCCTGATAGACCTGGATACCGCAGGGATCGGGAATCAGAAAGAGACAGAGACCGAGACCCATCAGTTCAAACTTGATCACCCGGCCATGCAGCGGAGCCAGGCGAGCCAAGGCCTCAGGGTCCATGCGAATGGCCTGATTGAGCAACTGCTCGAAGGCGGCGATGGCGGCGGCGCTGACAGTCATGGCATGAATTCTCTATCCGGAGTCCCGGAAATGCATAGCCTACCTGGCAATGTCGTCGGCTGACCTAGTCCCGGATGTGCGCTCAAAGCTTGTAACCTCGATGCACGGCGACCACCCCGGCCGTGAGATTGAAAAAGTCACAACGTTCAAAGCCCGCGTCTTCCATCATCTGCTTCAAGGTCTCCTGGTCCGGGTGCATGCGAATCGATTCGGCCAGGTAACGGTAACTTTCCTCATCATGGGTGACCAGCTTTCCGATCTTGGGCAACAGATTGAAGGAGTACAGATCATACAGGGTTTCCAGGGGCTTGCTGGTGGGCTTGGAGAACTCCAGGATCAGCAGGCGGCCGCCCGGCTTGAGCGTGCGGAAGATGGCGTCCAGGGCCAGTTGTTTGTCGGTCACATTGCGCAGACCGAAGGCGATGGTGACGCAATCAAAATAATCGTCCGGAAAAGGCAGATGCTGGGCATCGGCCTGGACGTAGCGAAGATTGCCGACCCGGCCCTCATCGAGCATGCGGATGCGACCCTGCTGCAGCATGCTGGCATTGATGTCGGAAAACACCACCTGACCTTCAGGTCCCACCAGGCCGCTGAAGCGGGCGGAGAGATCCCCGGTGCCCGCTGCCAGGTCCAGCACGCGCTGCCCGCGGCGCACGCCGGCCAGTTCGATAGCCTGACGCTTCCAGAGCCGATGGATGCCGAACGACATCAGATCGTTCATCAGGTCATATTTGTTGGCGACGGAATCGAACACCGCCCTGACCCGTCCGGCCTTTTCTTGCAGTGGAATGGTCTCATAGCCAAAGTGCGTAGTGTTCTCGATTGTCATGGGTTTGGCACTTGTTGGATCAGACTGCCACCCTCCCTGGAAGGCAACCGGACGAATTGAAGGATGCTGGCTACATCATGTCCGAGGCTGTCACCGGCTGCAACCATCAGGCCGACGGCTCCTTGCGCTGGTAGCCGGCGGCTTTCAAGCGCTCCAGATACCTTTGCCAGTTATGTTCGTAGTTGACCCCGAGCCGGTACAGGGTCTCCCAGGAATAGATACCGGTGTTGTGCTCGTCATCGAAATGCAGACAGATCGGCATAATTGCCGACGGGTCGATATGAGCGATATTCACCTCCTCCTTGCCGACCTGCAGGACTTCCTCGCCAGGCCCATGGCCTTGCACCTCCGCGGAAGGGGAGTAGACCCGCAGGTATTCGGCGGGGTAGCTGAATTTCTTGCCGTCGGCAAAAGTAATCTCCAGTACGCGGGATTTTTTATGGAGATGGATCTCGGTTGGAGCAGGATGGGACATAGTGCGTTTCTCACAAAAGCGGTAGTTAAAAAGATTATTTTAACTGGTTTGAGTATACAGTAACCCGGCGCGTAAAAGTGTATTTAATAACATATTGAAACAATGATATACCAGTTTGAAACAATCTCATTCCGGAGCAGGTTAAAGAGGAGGAAATAGCCCTCACAGTGGCTGGAGATAAAGCGACGGCATGCTGCCTTCCCAGCCTGTGAGTGCTGCTCTGACATCGATGAGGCCGAGCACAGCCGGTCGCCCAGGAAGCCTCAGGTTTATCAAGTGGCACTGACCGGTTCGAGGCTGGGGTTGAGCCAAGCCGTCCGGATCATAGGATGTATTGACTCAGATCCTCGTCCGCGGCAAGTTCCGCCAGATGTTCATCCACATAGCCGGCATCGATGGTGAAGCTCTGTCCGGCGTGTTCCGTGGCCTCGAAGGAGATGGTTTCCAGGAGCCTTTCCATCACGGTATGCAGGCGTCGGGCGCCGATGTTCTCGGTGCTTTCGTTCACTTGCCAGGCGGTTTCGGCAATGCGCTTGATGCCATCGTCGGTAAACGTCAGCTTGACCTGCTCGGTCGCCAGCAGGGCCTGATACTGCTCGGTCAACGAGGCATCCGGCTCGGTCAGGATGCGGGTAAAGTCATCGGAGGTGAGGGCGCTGAGTTCGACCCGGATCGGCAGGCGACCCTGCAGCTCGGGAATCAAGTCGGACGGTTTCGACAGATGAAAGGCCCCCGAGGCGATGAACAGGATATGGTCGGTCCTCACCATGCCGTGCTTGGTCGATACCGTGCAGCCCTCGACCAGCGGCAGCAGATCCCGCTGCACCCCTTCGCGGGAGACGTCGGCGCCCTGGTGTTCCGCGCGACTGGTGACCTTGTCCAGTTCATCGATGAACACGATGCCCTGCTGCTCGACCAGTTCCAGGGCGCGCAGCTTGAGGTCTTCCTCGTTGATTCGTTTGGCGGCCTCTTCGTCCCGCAGCACCTTGAAGGCGTCCTTGATGCGCAGTTTGCGCCGCCGGGTGCGGCCGGAGCCCAGGTTCTGGAACATGCCCTGCAGCTGGTGGGTCATCTCCTCCATGCCGGGCGGGGCCATGATCTCGATCCCCATCGGCGATGAGCTGACCTCGAGCTCGATCTCCTTGTCGTCCAGCTCCCCATTGAGCAGTTTTTCGCGGAATTTATTGCGGGTGGCGCTGGAAATACCGTTGGTACCGGAATCGTTTTCCCAGCTGGTCGGTTTGGGGGCGGGCAGCAGGGTGTCGAGGATGCGTTCAATGGTCGCGTCACTGGCGTCCCCGGCGACCTTTTCCATCTCCTCTTCGCGCACCATCTTGACTGCGGAATCGGCCAGCTCGCGGATGATGGAATCCACCTCCCGCCCACATAACCCACCTCGGTGAACTTGGTCGCCTCGACCTTCAGGAACGGGGCGTTGGCCAGCTTCGCCAGGCGCCTGGCGATCTCCGTCTTGCCCACGCCGGTGGGACCGATCATCAGGATGTTCTTGGGCGTGATCTCGTTGCGCAGGGCTTCCGGCACCTGGGCGCGGCGCCAGCGGTTGCGCAGGGCGATGGCCACGGCCCGCTTGGCCTCGGTCTGACCGACAATATGCTTGTTCGAGTTCGGCTACGATCTGCTGGGGAGTGATTTCCGACATGTTTGCTGTTAGTGCTCGCTCTCGAGTTCTTCAAGGACCAGGTTGTGGTTGGTGTAGATGCAGATGTCGGCCGCAATATGCAGACCTTTCTCGACAATCGCGCTGGCGCTCAGTTCGGTATTCTCGAGCAGGGCGCGGGCCGCCGCCTGGGCGAAGGCGCCTCCCGGAACCGATCGCCATCAGGCTGTGTTCCGGTTCGATCACATCGCCGGTGCCGGAGATGATCAGCGAGGCCCTGGCGTCGGCCACGCACAACAGCGCCTCGAGACGCCGCAGGGCCCGGTCGGTGCGCCAGTCCTTGGCCATCTCCACCGCCGCCCGGGTCAGATTGCCCTGATGCTTTTCCAGCTTGCCCTCGAAACGTTCGAACAGGGTGAAGGCATCGGCGGTGGCGCCTGCAAAACCGGCGATCACCCGCTCTTTGTAAAGGGTGCGAACCTTGCGGGCATTGCCCTTCATGACGGTGTTGCCGAGGGAGACCTGGCCATCGCCACCGATCACGACCTTGCCGTCGCGACGTACTGACAGAATGGTTGTGCCTCTGAACTGTTCCACTGTAAACCCAAGTCTTGGCCATTGAAGATCGGAAATTGTACCTGACAGACCGGACGGTTAAAAATGTCGCAACGCAACGGTGAGTATTTGCCCATTCCCTGATTTCCACCCGCGCCGCGATCAGCAATCCGGCAGCGCCCGGGCCTAGATCTGCGCGCAGTGCTGGGCTCGATCTTGCTCGAAGATTACCCGTCGGTCTGCTCCCGGACGAGCCCGGTTGTCGCGCGGTAAGCAGGGACCTCACACACCGGGCAATGAAACCGCCTTCAGGGTGTGACTGATAATCTCACCCAAGCGGGTGAGGAACTCGGTACCCTGTTGCGGAACGAAGCGCCGCGGATCACGGCTGCCGATTGCGAGCAGGCCGAGCACCCCCTGGCTTTGCAACGGAATCAACGCGGCGGAGGCGATTTCGTCGCCTTCCGCCCCGAAGATGTAATCCATCTGTCCGCGCGTCAGAGGACCGCAGATCGGCCGGTTATCCTTGAAAAAGCTTTCGAAGGTGGCGCTGTGATCCGGCAATTCCTGATCGAGATGTTCGCTCAACTGGGCAGCGGAAAACAGCCGTAACTCCACCGCGTCGGCCTGAAAATCGTCGTGTAATTCATCCTCGAGGGCGGTGAGAACCTCATCGAAGGTCGCCGCATCGATCAATTCCAGGGTGAGTCGATGCATTCTGGACTGCAACGCATCGTTCTCCTTTGCCACTTTCACCAACGCATCCAGGCGTTGCAGGTAGTCCTGGATCTGATTGCGCAACATCGCCACCTGTCTTTCGATCAGGGATATGACCCCGCCGCTGTCGTGGGGGATCTGCATAGCGGGCAGGATATCCGGTTGTCTGACAAAGAAATCGGGATGCTCGCTGAGATACTGCACGATTTCCAGTTCGGTCTCGTCAGCGCTGATTGCGCCTGATTTGGATGTATGGTGGTTCATAGTTCAATTGTACCTTCGAATACGGCCTCTGCCGGGCCGCTCATCAAGACCGGAGTATCCTCCCCTTGCCACTCTATCACAAGTCTGCCGCCCGGCAGACCGACCTCCACCCGTGCCTCGAGCAGGCCGACGCAGGCGTCCCGCCACCACCGCGGCACAGGCTCCGGTACCGCAGGCGAGGGTTTCACCGGCGCCCCGTTCATAGACCCTGAGCTTGATGTGTTGACGGTCTAGGCATTGCATAAAACCCGCATTGACCCGCTGCGGGAAATCCCCATGGCGCTCGATTAGCGGACCGAGCCGCGCCACCGGCGCCGTCGCAACCGATTCCACCAGCACTACCGCATGGGGATTACCCATGGAGACGGCGCTGATCATCAGTGTCTCCTGGGGCAATAGCAGGGGGTAGGTGAGCGCCCGAGCGCCGGCGCGAAATGGAATAGAGGCGGGCTCCAGCATCGGCACGCCCATATCGACGGTAACCTGGCCATCGGCCTCCAGACTCAGCAGGATGCGCCCCGCTGTCGTGCCGACCGGGATCCGTCGCTTCCGACTCAAGCCCTTGTCATGCACGAAGCGGGCGAAACAACGGGCCCCATTGCCGCACTGCTCGACTTCCGAGCCATCGGCGTTGAAGATCCGATAGTGAAAATCGGTGTGCCGCCAATCTGGCCGGTTCGATCAACAGGATCTGATCACAGCCGACACCGTAATGCCGGTCTGCAACTTCCGACACTGGTCTGGCCGTCAGATCGACCTGCTGATTGATCGCGTCAATGACCACGAAATCGTTGCCGAGACCCTGCATTTTGGTGAAATGGAGCTGGCTCATTACTGCTTGTCGATCTGCTCATCCTGCTCAGGCTCGGGCAGGTAGAGGGGACCTTTCTGGCCGCAGGCGGCAAGCAGGCTGCTGAGGGCGAGTATGGCGATGATCAGCCAGCGCTGATAACGGGGCCTAATACTGCATGGGATTTGATCCAGGGCAGTTAAATCGATCCCAGTATAACGCTTGGTGATCAGGCGCCACAGAGGGCATGGACAAATAGGCTGTCTCGCCCGAACGCTATGCTGTCTCACTGCAACAATCCTCGGGTTGATCGATTGAGACATGACTCTATCCGTTCCTTAAGTTCGAGCAATGCGACCGTACTGGGTGGCTGCATCATTTCCAGACCGGTAAAGCGCAACGAGGTCAGGTAGATGGGGTAGTTGGAACCGACTTCGCGCAAGGCGTGTAAATGCGCAGCGGTGGCCCGATAGATATCCTCACCATACTCTAAGCGGGTGAACTCCTTGTCACCACAGATGAGTGACAACGGCTGGGCGCTGAAATCGAGCCGATCGGTGACCAGCGTCAATTCCATATAGTCATCCGGGCGCAGCAAAGGGACCTGACGACGCGCTACCACCCAACCCTCAACCGTTCATGACGCAATTCATAGAATTCGGGTTCACTGAGTATATTATCGGCGTCACCGGGCAACAGATTCCGCAGCTGCTGCAGGCTGTTGAGGAAGCGCCGCTGTTGCACCATCAGATAACGGGGACTGTCCACCGCCAGGGTCTGCCGGAACAAGGCGCCCTGTTCGTCCAGCAGATAGATCTGCATCTGCTGGGGCAGGGTTTGATAGAACAGCTGGATGATCGCCGGGCGATTGCAGCGATACAGGGTGGGATAGGGGGTATCACCCAGGATCTCCGGATCAAACGAGAGACCATGGAAACGGGCTTGCGGCTGTGCCAGTTCATCCAGCAGGCTGTCAAAGGATTCCAGACTGCGCCAGGCGAATTTTTCCCGCTCCCGCTGCACGATAAAAAACTCCCGGCCCAGGCGAAACGCATAACGGCCATCGCGCTGGGACGGATCGCTGAAGTAGCTGACGATATGGTTGAAAAGCTCATTCACCCGTTCGGCAATCTGACCACCGCGAATAGAGGAAAAACAGTAGGCATCGATGCGCAGCGGCTGCTTGCGCAGCGAAATCGCGCATATTGAGGGCATTGCATATCGAATCCAGCAAGCCTGACTGGCCTTCCCGGCGGGTGATCAGCAGCTCTCCCCAGCTGGTTTGCTGCAACTCCTCCAGATCGATGGCCAGGTTGGTTCTGGCCGAGGAGAAGCTCAGCGGGTCATACCGATCACTGGTCAACTGTTTACCCGATCTGGAGAGATGCTCCAAGGGGTCAGTGCCGATATTGATGAACAGGGCGACCCGTATGGCTGCGGCCGGCCGCGCCAGCGCCTTCATGTCCACCGACACCGGCTGCTGACCGGGAAACAGGTTGACGAGGCTGCGGCGCAGCTCCAGCAATTCGTTGCGACTGACCGCGCAATCCTCCGGATAGAGCGACAGCAGGGTGCGCTGATCCCAGACCTGATTGACGTGGCTCCACAACAACATCTCGATCAGATGACTGGTGATCTTGATCGGGCGTTGCTCTGCCGCCTGTGCCTCATCGGCGCTACCCTGGTAGAGCATCCAGGCCAGGCTGCGATCCCGCGACGGCCGCCGGTGCAGGGAGAGATGAGATTCCGCCAGATTGCGGGAGATCCCCGGATTGATGAAATCAATCTTGCCCGGCCGGTGATCGAGCGCGGTATAAAGCTTGCGCCCCAGCAGATTCAGTTCCTTGGGATCGATCCGGCTCTGGTCGGCGTAGCTGCGGGCAAAATCCGTCAGCAGGCGGTAGCTGCGGGAAAGCACCCCCACCAAGAGATTGCGTTCTTTGATGACCTGATCGATTTTCCATTCGGCACGGGAATCGAGCATCTGCAGGTCCGCCTGGCTCCAGCCCCACTGTCGCGTCAGTTGCAGCAAGGCCTGTCTGCGCCAGTGCCGCAGGCTGGTATTGCGACTCAGTTGCTCACCCACCTTGAAGTAGAAACAACGCCGCGCCAGCTCCAGCCGTTCATGGTCATCGATCCCGGCCAGATAGGCCTCGACGCGTCGGTACAGCAGGATGTAGGCATCCAGTTGGTCCGGGTCGGTTACATCCACATAGATCGCCGCTTTTGCCTGTTGGGCCAGCCACAGCGGATGCGGGTAGTCTCGACTGTAGGCCTCCATCAGGAAGATCTTCAGAATCGATTTATACGGCGAGTCGATCCCCTTGTAGAGCTGCCAGAGTGCGGAACCAAAGAATTCGTCGGCGGGCACCTGCTCCAGCCCCCCCAGATCGAGCACTTCACCGGCCTTAACGAACCGCTGTAACAACAGATTGTCCGCATAGCGCCGGTAGTCGAGTTCCTGATCGGGCGGCACCAGCCACCACAGGGGGTAACGCCCCGCCAGCAGTACCGCGCTGCGGTAGAATTCCTCGAGGAGCAGGCTGTGTTGGGTACTGCCGCTGCTCTCGAGGGACAACTTGGCCTTGCAACCGTGCCGGAATTCCTCCGGATCGATCAGAAAAATGTGCAATTCCAGTCCCCGTCCGGCTGCGGTCTGTTCGATCAGGGTCGCTTTCTGCTGCAACTGCTGGCGTCTTACCGCGCCGAGGCCAGGCGCATGACAGAGCCAAAGATCGAAGTCACTGCTGGAAGATTGGGCGATAGTGCCGGTACTGCCCATCAGATAGAGTCCTTCGATCTGGAACAACGCGCTAGGCCCGACGCTTGTATTGAAAGCTGCGGCTCAGCCTGCGAACAGCATCGAGCACCTGCCCGGTTGGCGTGTAGTCGGGAATGCCCCTGGGCGTGTCACTCTTTACATAACCAGGCAGCATCGGATGATTGATGTGGAACAGCAGCGGCAGGAGCTGGATCAGTTCCTGCCTGCTGACGCTCAATTCTCCCAGGAGCCGTTCCAGTCGCGTCCGGTGGAGCTTGAGAAACCGCTCTCGAATGGTGATCAGATCTTTCCGGCTGATGCCATCCTCGAAAGAGATCTGCTGGCCTGCTTGCGACACCTCCCTGATTGTATCAGGTTGCTCAGCACCAGACAGGGAATCGACTAAGACCCCAAGAACCCCAAAGCCGTTGCACAAGTCGTTGCGGGTCGTCTCCCTTCATCCAGGCAGCGGCGCCCACCTTGACCCAAGGCACCGGCGCAGCGTCCGGCAGTTCTTTCAACGCCCCGTCCTGGCACTCCTGCTAAATCTGATCGAGCAGGTGCATGGCGTCTTTTTCGCCGGTTTCCGGCATCACCAGCAGAAATGTCTGCTCTTCATAGCGGCCGATGGTGTCGGACCAGCGCAGACGTTCCCGCAGGTAATGAGAAAAGCTCAGAATCGAGACATCCGGCAGGCGTACGGTCGGATCGCCTGGATAACTGATACCGACGGCTCCCAGGGTCAAGCGGTTGCCATAACGGCGACTGCGGGTAACCTGAATGGCCAGCGCCTGGAGCGTAGCCCGTCGATTCGAAAGACCGGTCAACTCGTCGGTGATGGTGAGTTCATCGACCTTTTTACGCAGACTTCTCGCACTCCTGGCTTGGCCATGACCTGGGGACTGATGTCTTGATAAAAATGCAGGCGCAGGGCCTCTTCTGCCTCGATCGACCAGCACGTGGACATCGCGCCGCAGCCAACGTTCGTCAGCCCCATTCAAGGCAGAGATGCAGTACATCGGTTTCATCGAACAGGGCGTGCAATTCTCTCGGCAGGCTGTTTTTATCCTTGCCAATCAACTCCTTACCGGACAGGTCGAGCATTTGCTCCAGGGCGGGATTCAGCCAGCGGATAGTCGGCGTCTGGTCCAGCGCCAGCATACCCAGCGGGCAGATTTCGAACAGGGCCTTATTGAAAGCAATAGCATCCGTCATGTTGCGATCCTCTTTAGTGCTCAGATCTGCGGTGAACCGGATGACGGTCTACCGGTTCCGATACCAGACCTCGCGCAATCAGATTAAGGGGGTTGTCTTCATAATATTTAAAGATCAACGAGATGATCTGCAGTAGCGACAAACGAACAAAAATCTTTAGGTCTTCGTTGAGCTGCCGTCCCAGCCCTGCCCGTCGGCGCCAGCCGCCCGCATGACCGGGCTCAGTTATAGATCGCCGTGATGCGCCATTCCAGTTTTTCCAGGGTCAGGCGGGCATGCACGGGATTCGTCGCCAAGATCGCCGATGCGCAGCAACAGGCTGTCCGGAGCATCGAAGAAGGCATAGCCGAGGTGGTCCGATGAAACCGCCAACGCGGGGATCCGGGTTGTGGGAACGCAGCTGCACCAGGACCCAGTCGGTATTGACCATGTGCTCGATGGCGTCGTTACCGAGGCGTTGAATACCGTTCTGCAACCATTCCACAAAGCTGTTTGAGACATCGCCGATCGTGCTCTCCACTTCCTTGTTCATCTTGCGTTTGATCTGCAGTTGAATGGATTGAATATCCACCAGACGGTCGATGACCACGCGATCGTTGGTTTGGAGGGCCTGGTCGAGGCGATAGATCACCGTGAACGGCCAGACCAGAAAGGCCAGCAACAACAGGATAACGGCGTACAGCAACAGCTTCATGGTCTTGCCTGGCGACGGAGAAGTCGGGGCAGGGATTCCGCAGACTCCCGGCATCGGGCTGCCGGGAGTGATAATTTCAATATTAAAATTCAGTATCTTGAACGCTTCGGGCGGTCCTCCCTCGGCTTCGCCTGATTGACTCTGAGATTTCGGCCTTTCATCTCCTTGTCATTCATGGCCTTGATAGCGGCCTCCGCTTCGCTGTCATTGGGCATTTCGACAAAACCGAAACCTTTCGAGCGACCGGAAAATTTATCCATGATGACGCTGGCGCTCGACACTTCGCCGAACTCCGAGAAGAGGTCACGCAACTCATCGTCGCTGATGGCCCAGGGAAGGTTTCCAACATAGATATTCATGTATAGCTCTCTGCAAAGTGCATTGTTCGAAATTACGCCGACAAATGACCGAATGCACCAATCATAAGCAAGCGACTGGCCAGTCATTGGCCAAGGTTAACTGTGCGTGTCACTGCAACGCCAGGCAGGTTCTACTTTAATATGTTTCCAAGTGTCTGTGCAGCCTCCAATTTCTCACTGATATCAAGCCAATTTTCCTCCGCGCATGCTATCAATCGGTCGATGGCCGCTTTTTCCGCCAGACATTGCTTCAATTCCTCCTTGCGAACGGCCTGATAGAGCCCATTATCCGCCAGCCGGGCCTCCAAATGCCGCTGCTGCTGTTGGTGCCTCGCCAGTTCCTGCTCGAGTTTCCGCAGACTGTTTCTCAGAGGCTGAAGCTGGCGTCTTTGTTCCGCGGCGTACCGTTTGCGGTCCCTGCGCGCGGTTGCGGTATGTTCACCGGTCGGGACCGGCTCACCCTGATCGTGCAACTGCCGTCGATGTTCCATCAACCAGGCGGGATAGTCGTCCAGGTCGCCGGTGAAATCGTCGATTCGGCCATCATACACCAGCCAGAGCTGGTCGCTGGTGATGCGCAGCAGATGCCGGTCGTGGGATACGATCACCATCGCCCCGACGAAATCCTGCAGCGCCTGGCCCAGGGCGTGGCGCATCTCCAGATCCAGATGGTTGGTGGGCTCGTCGAGCAGCAACAGGTTGGGGCGCTGGTAGACCAGCAGCGCCAGCACCAGACGAGCCTTTTCCCCGCCGGAGAAAGGCCCCACCAGGGCCAACGCCTGCTCGCCGGCAAAACCAAAGCCGCCCAGAAAATCGCGCAGTTGCTGTTCACTGGCATCCGGGTCGAGGCGCTGCAGATGGAGCAGGGGCGTGGCCTGGGTGTCGAGCTGTTCGAGCTGGTGCTGGGCGAAATAGCCGATGCACAGATCCTGGGCCACCAGGCGGCTGGCCCTCCGCCGGCTGCAACGCCCCGGCGAGCAGCTTGATCAGGGTCGATTTGCCGGCGCCGTTGGGTCCGAGCAGACCGATTCGATCACCGGGCTGGATGGAAAAGGCGACCTGCCTCGAGGACCATATTGCCGGAGTAGCCGGCGGCGCAATCGTCGAGCTGGAGCAGCGGGTGAGGATTCTTTTCCGGCTCGCGAAAGCGAAAATGGAACGGGGAGTCCACATGCGCCGGGCCGATCAGCTCCATACGCTCCAGCGCCTTGAGGCGGCTTTGGGCCTGTCGCGCCTTGGTCGCCTTGGCGCGAAATCGCTCAACATAATGCTGGATGTGGGTGATTTCGCGCTGCTGCTTCTCGTACTCCACCTGTTGATTGGCCAGGCGGGCGGCGCGAGTCTGTTCGAAAACGGAATAATTTCCGCTGTACAGCTGCGCCCGGGTCTGTTCGATATGCACGACATGGTCGACCACCCGATCGAGAAATTCCCGGTCGTGGGAGATCAGCAACAGGGTGCCCGCATAGTTCCTGAGCCAGCCCTCGAGCCAGAGCACCGCGTCGAGGTCCAGATGGTTGGTCGGTTCGTCCAGCAACAGCAGGTCGGAACGACACATCAGTGCCTGCGCCAGATTCAGGCGCATCCGCCAGCCGCCGGAGAAGCTGCTGACGGATTGCTGCTCTTCCGCGGAGGAAAATCCCAGTCCATGCAGCAACTGACCGGCCCTGGCCCTGGCGCTGTAACCGTCGACACTGTGCAGCTGTTCGTGCAGGCGGGCCTGGGCGGTGCCATCGTGGGCCGCTTCGGCCGCAGCCAAGCGAGTCTCGATCCGCCGCAGCTCCCGGTCGCCGTCGATCACAGTAGTCGATAGCGGTGCAATCCAGGGCCGGCGTCTCCTGGGCCACGTGGGCGATCTCCAGGTTCGGCGGCAGCACCAGATCACCCGCATCGGTCTGGAGTTCCTGCCGAATCAGCGCGAACAGGCTCGACTTGCCGCTGCCATTGCCGCCGGTAATGCCCACCTTCCAGCCGGCGTGCAGGGTGAAACCGGCATCGCTGATCAGCAGCTTGGCGCCACGACGCAGAGTAAGATGTTCGAAACGCAACATGGGGGGCAGTTTAGCAATGTGTGCGCATTTTCAATAGCTCCCCGGGGCACGGAGTTTTCCTCAGTTTCCCGCCTGGCGGCGATCAAGCCGTCGCAGGCCGATCGCCTCGCTGATGTGCCGGGTCTGGATCTGTTCGACCGCCTGCAGGTCCGCAATGGTGCGCGCCACCTTGAGGATGCGGTGATAGGCGCGCATGGAGAGACCGAGCCGCTCCATCGCTTGACACAACAGCTCGCGGCCTGAGTCGTCCGGCGTGGTATAAAGTTCTACTTCACTGCCCGCCAGGGCTTGATTCGTCTTGCCCTGGCGACGCATCTGGCGTTCGCGGGCCGCCTCAACCCGCTCGCGTACCGCGCGGCTTGGCTCCGCGGGCTGGCCGCTTGCCTGACCCATGAATGGCGTCGGCTGCCTGGGAACTTCCACGTGCATGTCGATGCGGTCAAGCAGGGGGCCGGAGATGCGGCTGCGGTAACGGGCAATCTGTTCGCTGCTGCAATGGCAGCGACTGGTACCGTCTCCCAAGTGTCCACAGGGGCAGGGATTCATGGCCGCGATCAACTGGAAACGGGCCGGATAATCCGCCTGTTGGCTGGCCCGTGAGATGGTGATCTGGCCGGTTTCCATGGGCTCCCGCAACACCTCCAGCACCCGCCGCTCGAATTCCGGCAGCTCATCCAGGAACAACACCCCATGATGGGCCAGGGAGATCTCCCCGGGTTTCGGGTGGCTGCCGCCGCCAACCAGGGCGACGGCCGAAGCGGTATGATGGGGTGCGCGAAACGGGCGTTGCCGCCAGGTCGCGTAATTGAAAGGCTTATTGGCCACGGAACGGATCGTCGCGCTCTCCAACGCCTCCTGCTCGGTCATGCCGGGAAGGAGGCCGGGCAAACGGGCTGCCAGCATCGACTTGCCGGTGCCCGGCGGCCCGATATAAAGCAACGAATGGGCACCGGCCGCAGCGATCTCCAAGGCCCGTTTGGCCTGCTGCTGACCATGCACTTCCAGCAGATCGGGCAGCGCCTGTTGCGCCGTCTCCGCCTCAGCCGGCTCCCACAGCGGGAGTGGCTTGACCCCGTTAAGATGCGCGCAGACCTCCAGCAGATGACTCGCCGCAAAGCAGTCGAGCGCACTGACCAAGGCGGCTTCGGCTGCATTCTCCAGCGGCAGGATCAGACTGCGCTCCGCACTCCTCGCCGCCAGGGCAGCGGGCAGCATGCCTTTGACCGGTCTCAATGCCCCCGACAGGGCCAGCTCTCCGGCAAATTCATACTCTGGCAAGGATGCTTTCTGGATTTGCCCGGAGGCCGCCAGAATCCCCAGGGCAATCGGCAAATCGAAACGTCCGCCCTCCTTAGGCAAATCGGCAGGGGCCAGATTGATCGTGATGCGGCGCGCCGGGAATTCGAAATGACTGTTGAGTAAGGCGCCTCTCACCCGGTCCTTGCTTTCCCGCACCGCCAGTTCCGGCAGCCCGACGATGGAAAGACCGGGTAAACCATTGGCCAGGTGGACCTCGACGGTGACCAGCGGGGCCTGGACCCCGGTTTGTGCGCGGCAATGCAGAATTGCCAGTGACATGAAACCTTCCTTGGAGGCGATTGGAAAGTATGCGGGTCAGCCTGTAGGTTGACCGGTGTCCGGATTAGCCGGCTTGCGACCTGACCCGGCGGTGCCTCCGGGAATGACCGGGTTGTGCTGACAACTTAACGGCCATTTGCGCAGAGATTTGAGATTTAACCTGAGCACCTGCTGATCTATATGACACGCTTTTCCAAGTCACGCACCCGGGCTTCCAGTTGGGTCAGCTTTTCCCGGGTGCGGGCCAGCACGGCAGCCTGTACATCAAAGTCTTCGCGGGTCACCAGGTCCAGCTTGGCCAGACTCGCTTCCAGGCTGGCCCGCAGGTTCTTCTTCAGGTCGTCCTGCAAGATCTGCAGACCGGTGGGCAGGCTGCCGGCCAGACGTCCGGCCAGGTCATCTAGGGTCTTCGGATCAATCATGCGGCAGACATTAGCCCTGAATACCCGCGTTGTCCAGCCAACCATGGCCATTTCATTTTGCACCAACGTGGCGCTCCATTTTGGAGCAGTCAGGTTTTGTGCGAACCATTATGGTGCGTAAAGAACAGTTAACGTTATTACCAGATTTTGAACTAATAAAGTAACCCAAAGTAACTAAAAGATAATAACAACTTTGGTATGTATCGTGCATGTTGAGTGATGAATCTGTGGTGTATTCCTTTATCGGCACATGGAATGAATTCATTTTGAAGTAATTGGCAAATTTTTTAGAGGTATTGAAGATGAAAATCAAAACAACTGCGTTGGCCTGTAGTATGGCGTGTATGGGGCTGTCGGCCCCCGTACTCGCCGAAGTCAGCATGAACATCGGCGCCACCAGCAATTACATCTGGCGCGGCGTCAGCCAGACCGATGATGCAGCGGCCATCTCGGGCGGGCTGGACTGGAGCGGGGCCACCGGTCTGTATGCCGGCACCTGGGTATCCAACGTGGATTTTGGGCCTGACACGTCGCCTTACGAACTGGATCTCTACGGTGGTTACGCCGGTGAGGTCGGCGACTTCGGTTATGACGTCGGGCTGATCTACTACACCTATGACCGGACGATGACGCGAACTTCCTCGAACTGGGCCTGAGCGGCAGCTGGCAGTTCCTGAGTGCCGGTCTGAACTACACCGTTTCCAGTGACGTGGAGGACACGGCGGCGGCCGAAACCTTTATCGAAGGTGACCTGTACTATTACGCCGGCCTCAGCTTCGATCTACCGGAGGACTTTGGCGTAGGTTTCACCGTCGGCCAGCTATTCCTTTGAAGACGACGGGGTTAATGGCGCTGACTTCAACTACACCCATTACCAGGTCAGACCTGACCAAGAGCGCCGGTGACTTCGGTGACGTGACCCTCAGCCTCTCCGACACGGATATCGACAACGACGACATGAAATTCTTCGTCTCCTGGGCCAAAACCTTCTAATTCGCTTTTCCGCATCAATCAACCGAGTGGTCTGTCTGTCCGTGGACAGGCAGATCGAAATAAGGAGTAACTTGCATGAAGATGATTTCCGCAATCATCAAGCCGTTCAAGCTGGATGATGTTCGCGAGGCCCTCTCCGAAATCGGCGTGGCCGGCATCACGGTGACCGAAGTCAAGGGTTTCGGCCGTCAGAAGGGGCACACAGAACTCTACCGTGGGGCCGAGTATGTGGTGGATTTCCTGCCCAAGATCAAGGTGGAGATCGCGGTCGATGACGACGTGGTCGACCAGGTCGTGGAAGCGATCACCAGTGCGGCGAAGACCGGCAAGATCGGCGACGGCAAGATTTTTGTCACCCGGCTGGAGCAGGTGGTTCGGGTGCGTACCGGTGAAACCGGCCCTGAAGCACTATAACCAATGAAATAATTCTCTGGAGAAGTAACGTGGAAGCGATTACACAGCTCAGTTACGCCTTGGATACCTTCTACTTCTTGGTATCCGGCGCCCTCGTCATGTGGATGGCGGCGGGTTTTGCGATGCTCGAGGCCGGCCTGGTCCGGGCCAAGAACACCGCTGAAATCCTCACCAAAAACGTGGCCCTGTTTGCCATTGCCTGCATCATGTACATGCTGATGGGCTACAACATCATGTACCCGGGGGATGGCAACGGCTATATCCCCGCCCTGGATCTCAGCTTCATGTTCGGCGGCGACAACAGCGTCGAAGATGTGCTGGCCAGCAACGGTGAGACCTACTATTCCGGCATGTCGGATTTCTTCTTCCAGGTGGTGTTCGTCGCCACCGCCATGTCCATCGTCTCCGGTGCGGTGGCCGAGCGCATGAAACTCTGGGCCTTCCTGGCTTTCGCCGTGGTGATGACCGGTGTCATCTATCCGATGCAGGGCTACTGGAAATGGGGTGGCGGTTTCCTGGATGCCGCCGGCTTCAATGACTTCGCCGGCTCCGGCGTGGTGCATCTGTGTGGCGCTTCCGCCGCATTGGCCGGGGTGATCCTGCTCGGCGCCCGCAAAGGCAAGTACACCGCGGACGGTCGGGTCAACGCCATTCCCGGCGCCAATCTGCCGCTGGCCACCCTGGGCACCTTCATCCTGTGGCTGGGCTGGTTCGGCTTCAACGGCGGTTCCGAGCTGAAGATCTCGAATATCGAAGAGGCCAACGCGGTAGCGGCCGTGTTCGTCAACACCAATGCGGCGGCGGCCGGCGGTGTGGTGGCCGCCCTGATCACCGCCCGCATCCTGTTCGGTAAGGCGGATCTGACCATGGCCCTGAACGGCGCCCTGGCCGGTCTGGTGGCGATTACCGCCGAACCCCTCGCACCCACCCCGTTGTGGGCGACCCTGGTCGGTGCGATCGGCGGTATCCTGGTGGTCTTCTCCATCATCACCATGGACAAGCTGAAGATTGACGATCCGGTCGGTGCCATCTCGGTACACGGCGTGGTCGGCATGTGGGGCCTGCTGGCGGTGCCGCTGTCGAACACGGAGGCCATATTCAGCGCCCAGTTGATGGGCCTGGGCACCATCCTCGCATGGACCTTCATTACCAGCTTCGTTACCTGGATGATCATCAAGGTGGTCATGGGTATCCGGGTCAGCGAGGAGGAGGAGTACGAGGGAGTGGATATCGGCGAATGCGGCCTCGAGGCCTATCCGGAATTCACCGGTTCTCGCGGCTCCGGTATCTGATACGCTATTCATTTCCGCCCATCTATCGGGCGCCTTAGGCGCCCTTTTTCATTGTCCGGATGACCGTACGACATCCATAGCCAAACCTATGCGCCATGTATCCCTGTGCATCAGCGGCTGACCGCTCCCAGTAAAGTCTGCTCCGGCAGGGGACAAACCGGTCGATAATCCGCTAACATCCCCGCCTATGCCCTTATAACCAGTCGCCAAGCCATGCCTGCAACCAAACCCTTCATCCTGGTGGACGGTTCGTCCTATCTGTTTCGCGCCTTTCACGCCCTGCCGCCCCTGACCAACTCCCGTGGCGAACCCACCGGCGCCATCGTGGGTGTGGTCAACATGCTACGCAAACTGCTCGACGACTATGCTCCCGACCAGATAGCGGTGGTGTTCGACGCCCCCGGCGGCAGTTTCCGCAACCAGATCTACCCGGAATACAAGGCAAACCGGCCACCCATGCCGGAGGAGCTGCGCTGCTCAGATCGAACCTCTGCACGACATTGTCCGCGCCATGGGTCTCCCGTTGCTGATGGTCGAGGGGGTGGAGGCGGACGATGTCATCGGCACCCTGGCCGAGCAAGCCACCCGGATGGGACTGGACACCCTGATCTCCACCGGGGACAAGGACATGGCCCAGTTGGTGAGCCCTCACGTCAGCCTGGTCAATACGTTGTCCGAGACCTTCATGGACCGCCAGGGGGTGATCGATAAATTCGGCGTGACCCCGGAGCAGATCATCGACTACCTGGCCCTGGTGGGGGATGCGGTGGACAACATCCCCGGGGTGCCGAAATGCGGACCCAAGACAGCGTCGAAATGGCTGAGCGAATACGGCGACCTGGACAATCTGATGGCCCATGCGGACGAGATCAAGGGCAAGATTGGAGAAAACCTGCGGGCCAGCCTGGCGCAGCTGCCCCTCTCCCGGAAGCTGGCCACCATCAAACTGGATGTCCCCTTGAATCTGGGGCCGCATGACCTCACCCCGCAGGCACCGGATCAAGCGGGCTTGCGCGAGCATTACACCCGCATGGAGGCAAAGCGGTTACTGGCATCCCTCGAGGACACGCCACCGAAACAGGCCAGTGAGGCAGCACCGGCAATCGCGGCCGAGTATGCCACCATTCTAACCGAGCAGGAGTTCAATGCCTGGTTCAAGCAACTGCAACAGGCGCAACTGTTCGCCTTCGATACCGAAACCACCAGCCTGGATTATATGCAGGCCGAACTGGTGGGACTCTCTTTTGCGATGACCCCGGGCCGCGCCGCCTATGTACCAGTCGCCCACGACTATCCCGGCGCGCCTGAACAATTGCAGCGCGAGTGGGTGCTTACTCAACTCAAACCCCTGCTGGAAGATGAACGGCACAAGAAGGTTGGCCAGAATCTGAAATACGACATGAGCGTACTGGCCCGCTATGGCATCGAACTGCGCGGCATCGCCTTCGACACCATGCTGGAGTCCTATGTGCTGGATTCCACCGCGACCCGCCACGACATGGATTCGCTGGCCAAGAAATACCTGGATTACGACACCATCCATTTCGAGGACATCGCCGGCAAAGGCAAGAAACAGCTTACCTTCAATCAGATCGAACTGAACCAGGCCGCGCCCTACGCTGCGGAGGATGCGGATATCTGTCTGCGCCTTCATCAGATTCTCTGGCCAAATCTTGAAAGTAAGGGCTCGCTCGCCGAGCTGCTGCAGTCGCTAGAGGTACGCCTGGTGCCGGTGCTGTCACGCATGGAGAGAAACGGGGTGCGCATCGACAGCCGGATGCTGCGGCAGCAGAGCCGGGAGTTTGCGCAAGGGATGCACGAACTGGAACAGCAGGCCTACCGGATCGCCGGCCACAGTTTCAACCTGGGCTCGCCGAAACAGATCGGCGAGATTTTCTTTTCCGAACTCGGGCTGCCGGTGGTGGCCAAGACCCCCAAGGGAGCGCCCTCCACCGCCGAGTCGGTGCTCGCGGAACTGGCCGAGCAGGGCCATGAGCTGCCCGCGGTGATCCTCGAGCACCGCGGCCTGTCAAAACTGAAGTCCACGTATACCGACAAACTGCCGGAACTGGTGGACCCGGACACGGGCCGCATCCACACCTCCTACCATCAGGCGGTGGCCGCTACAGGCCGCCTTTCGTCCTCCGACCCCAACCTGCAGAACATCCCGGTGCGCAACGAGGCGGGGCGGCGCATCCGGCAGGCCTTCATTCCGGAACCCGGCTGGAAGATGGTGGCCGCCGACTACTCCCAGATCGAACTGCGCATCATGGCGCACCTATCCGAAGACCCGGGCCTGCAGGCCGCCTTCGCCGCCGGCAAGGACATTCACCGGGCCACCGCCGCGGAGGTCTTCGGCAGCCCGCTGGATCAGGTCACACCGGAACAGCGCCGTTCC
The DNA here is from genome assembly GCA_963716875.1 of uncultured Gammaproteobacteria bacterium. GTDB lineage: Bacteria > Pseudomonadota > Gammaproteobacteria > Chromatiales > Chromatiaceae > JASJBU01. The sequence continues at coordinate 107,787 of CAVQUR010000003.1, read as the reverse complement.
GCCAAGGCGATCAACTTCGGCCTGATCTACGGCATGTCCGCCTTCGGCCTGGCCAAACAGCTGGGGATCGAACAGAGTGCGGCCCAGGCGTATGTGGAACTCTATTTCCAGCGTTATCCCGGGGTGCGGCAATTCATGGATCGGACCCGCAAAGCGGCCCACGACAAAGGCTTTGTGGAAACCCTGTTCGGTCGGCGGCTCTATCTGCCGGAGATCAACGCCCGCAACCATCAGCGCCGCAGCGCGGCGGAACGCACCGCGATCAACGCCCCCATGCAGGGCACCGCGGCGGACATCATCAAACGGGCCATGCTGGCGGTGGATGATTGGATCGAGCAGGAAAGACCACCGTTGCGCTTGCTCATGCAGGTGCATGATGAACTGGTGTTGGAGGTCAAGGAAGGGTTTCTCGACCAGGCTCTCGCCCCGTTGCGCGCTCATATGGAAACGGCTGCGCAGCTGACCGTACCGCTGGTGGTCGACGTTGGAGTCGGTGACAACTGGGACGAAGCGCACTAAATGGGTGAGCCTGTCTGGAAACGCAGCCGCTGGTTCCGCTTCGCCCTGTATGGGTTGCTGGCGTTAGCCTTATTCTGGTTCCACCTGTACGAAGGACTGCTGTTGCTGGCGCTGATTGGCTTCCTGGTGGAGTTCGCCTGTTTTCCCGGGAACAGATCCGTGTGATCTACGAAGTGTGCACCCGTTCTCATTACGCGATGACTGGCGAACAACTTACAACGCCTCTCGCTCAACACCCAATCTAATTTAATTATTAATTTCAATTGGTTAGAATTTTAATTCTCGGCCAATCCCGGGCGCATTAAATTTTATTCGGAGCGCCGGAACTTTCTAAAAACCAACCAGTCTCATAAGTTATGTCGTAATGACACAGGGCCGTTCCCCTCCCTTGCGGCCCGAACTTCCCGACACCCCATTCGGGAAGATACGGTCTTACTGCCTTCTCCCCTTTAGGCAGTGAGACCTTTTTTTTGTCAGTCAGCCGCTATATCGAACCAACTGTCGAGCACCTGATGGGCCTCGTCTATGCCCTGCTGTTTGAGCGAGGAGAACAGCTGTGCGCTGATCTCCGGCCGATCCTGGAAGGCCTTGCGCACCTGTAACAGGGCGTTGCCGGCCGCGCCCCGGTTGAGCTTATCCGCCTTGGTCAGAAGGATGTGGGTCGCCAACCCGAAGTGGATATTCCACTCCAGCATCTGCAGATCGAAATCCATCAACGGGTGGCGTATGTCCATCAACAGCACCAGTCCGCGCAGGCATTGCCGATGTTCCAGATAATCCGCCAGGGCGCCTTGCCATTCGCGTTTGACCTTTTCGGCCACCTTGGCGTAGCCATATCCGGGCAAATCCACCAGCCGCCGCTGTTCATCCAAGGCAAAGAAATTCAACAACTGGGTGCGCCCTGGCGTCTTACTGGTGCGGGCCAGGCTCTTTTGGTTGCAGAGGGTGTTGAGGGCGCTGGATTTGCCGGCATTGGAGCGTCCCGCGAAGGCAACCTCAATGCCTTCATCGATGGGGGCCTGGGCGAGCCGGGCGGCACTTTTCAGAAAATGGGCGCGGTAATAGTATGGATTCATTGAACACACGGGACTCGGTGATAACGCCCCAGCACCCTAAAGGAGGCGCCGGACCGGGTCAACTGCCCCAGAGACGTTTGATCCAAGATTTTTTCCCCAGTTTAGCTTTGGCTCCGGCAGAGAGAAAGAACGCGCTGTAGTTCATATCCTGTTCCATGATGTGCTTGGTGAGCCAGTTCTTGAGAAAGTGCATCAACTCGAAGCCGATCGCCGTCCTGCCTGTTTCGACCTTCTCCTGCAATTGGATCACATGCCGATATAACGCTTCATGGGCAATTTTATGCGCTTCGTAACCGGGGTAATCGAGAATCCGCATGAGGCTTTCTTCAACGGCGAAATGGATCCGGGTATAGTCGACCAGCTCGGCGAGAATGCCCTTCACCACATCACTACCGCGGCGCGCATGAATCGCCTGATGCATCCGGTTGACCAGTTCCACCAGCACCTTGTGCTGTTCGTCGATCTCTTCGATCCCGACACTGAGCGCATCCGACCACTCGACAAATTTACTCATGAGAATCTCCCTCCCTGCCTTTTTATAATCCGCCAGTAGCTACCACGCCAGGGTTCCAGCTTTCAGCATCGACAATCTCAAGCCGGGTAACTTCGGCTCTCACCTGGCATTGGAAAGTGAAACGGATCGTTGCCAATGGCCGGATTTACCGCCGGCTTTCTCCAGCAGCCTGACCTGCTCGATGGTCATGCCGCGATCCACTGACTTGCACATGTCATAGATAGTAAGCAGGGCGAGTCTGGGTAGCGCACAGGGCTTCCATCTCGACCCCAGTCTGGCCGCGGGTTTCCACCCGGCTCCGACAATATACGGTAGTTGTCGTCAGGATGCGGACTCAGCTCGATGCTGATCCTCGGTGAGCGCGAGCGGATGACAGAGCGGCACCAGATCAGCGGTCTTTTTCGCCGCCATGATGCCGGCGATGCGAGCGATGCCGAGCACATCTCCCTTCTTATGCCCGCCTTCTCTGATCAGCCGCAGGGTCTCGGGTTGCATGCGGATGCTGCCTTCGGCGACGGCAAACCGGTGGCTGATCGCCTTGTCGCCCACGTCGACCATGTGGGCCTCCCCGGCGGCGTTGAAATGAGTCAGTTCAGATGCCATGGTGCTTCAGTAACCCGCCTCGCGTTCGATGGCCTTGTCGATTTCCCGCTGCTCAAACTGCATCTGTTCGAGATCTGCCAGAATATAGGTGGCCGGCGTACGCCCGACGCCCCCGATGGTGCCCGGATTGACCACGGGTGTCTTGCCGCCCCGGATATTGTCCAGTTCCTCAATCCGCGGCTTGTGGCTATGGCCGCAGCAAACCAGATCCCAATCACCGGTGGCCGCCATGGCCCTGGCATAGTGCGGATAATGGACCAGAAAGATCTTGCGGCCCGCCAGCTCGACCCCCGCATCCATCCCATGATAATGAATATTCGAACCCTCCCGGTTGGCCATCCGGGCCAGGCTGAAGAGATCTCCGGTATTGTTGCCGTGAATCACATGCACCGGCAGATCATACTTGTTCAGACATTGCAGCGTGCTGGGGGCCACCACATCACCGCAATGCAGCACCGCCTCCGCCCCGTCCGCCTTGGCTTGCGCAACGGCCGCATCCAGCAGGGGGATATGGTCGTGACTGTCTGAAAGAATGCAGACTTTCATCGGATACCACTTTTCAAGCGACACGAAGCGCTAGTATAGCCAGCCACGACCGCCGAAAGACTTTTAGAAATTAGGCTTTTCCGGGGCGTCCTTGTACATCTGGACACTATTGATGATCTCTTGTTTGGCCTCGTCGACGCCGTACCAACCATCGACCCGGACCCATTTACCCTCGTCCAGATCCTTGTAGTGTTCGAAAAAGTGCGAGATACGGTTGAGAATCTCGCCCGAAAGATCGCGAAAGGTCTGCACCTGACGGTAGGTCTTGCAAAGTTTGTCCAACGGCACTGCAAGCACTTTGGCATCGTCACCGGATTCATCCTTCATCTTGAGCACCCCCACGGGACGACACTTGATCACCGACCCGGGGATCAACGGATAGGGGGTCAGGACCAGTACGTCGACCGGATCGCCGTCCGCTGACAAGGTATGGGGGACATAGCCATAGTTGCAGGGGTAGTGCATGGCCGTGGACATGAAACGGTCCACGAACATGGCCCCGGTCTCCTTGTCCAGTTCATACTTCACCGGATCAGAGTTGGCGGGAATCTCGATAATGACATTGACTTCGTTGGGTAAGTTGGAGCCAGAGCTGACTCTATCCAGATTCATGCAGGGGTCCTCGGCTGGAGAATAAACGACTCATTATAAGCAGGGCACTCGGTTTGACGCCACCTGCAACGGCTATCCAACAGGCTGCAACCCATCGTCAGTGCGACCGACTTAGCTGCCGGCGCAGTGCACCCCGTCTTGCCACTCCGTCAGACTGCTTCAGCACGAGATTTTATGCTTGGCGTGTTGTATAAGGAACCTTTTGCCTTCCAGGCTGATCAAACCAGGATCATAATCTTCCAGCGGAACATAGATGCGTACGTCGGGAATATTGACCTATAATCTGGAATCGAAAGCCCAATTTATTCCAAGGTAAAAAAATTCCATCATTTCACCGAATCGAGCTGTGCGCGGGACAGTCGCGCCACGAGGAGAATTAAATCATGCAATTCAAACTGCTGCCCCTGACCCTTTGCTGTTCCATTGCCTTATCCGGCTGCGCCTCCTATCAAGGCCCGAGTGAGCAGACCGGCATGGTGGTGGGTGGCGTGCTTGGCGGACTGCTCGGCTCCCAAGTAGGTGAAGGCGGCGGCCGAACCGCCGCGATCATCGTTGGCACCCTGGTTGGAACGGCTATCGGCGGGTCAATCGGGCAATCGATGGATGAAACCGACCGCATTAAGACCACACGCAGCCTGGAAACGGTCCGCACGGGGGTGCCTTCGAGCTGGCAGAATCCCGATAGCGGCAACTACTATTCCGTGACCCCGACCAGGACCTATGAAACGGATGGCGCACCTTGCCGGGAATACACCATCGACGCAGTCATCGGCGGCAGAAACGAGCAAGTCTACGGCACCGCCTGCCGCCAACCGGATGGAAGTTGGAAGACGCAAAACTGAGTCGCCCGCCGGCAGAATCTCGCGTGGGACGCCGCCCGGCTCGAAGGGTACTGCTGCTTAAACCTGATGGCACCTCAATATCAACAGACAGTATGACTTGATATCTAGTTGTCCCTGACAGAATCAATGGCTATGGATCCTCGAACGGTTGCCCTTGGGATTGGAGCGCATGCCTACCCTCTGATGCATCCTGCTGGAGCGACAATGCGGCTGAGGTGAGCCCAGTCCAGGCATTTCGGCGCCACGGCGACCGGCGGCCCTCCCATCGCCCACTCTCTAACTTGTATATGGTGAAATACTGGGCGACACTAGTATTCCGAGAGTGGGCGAAACTGATGCACAAGCCACTATTCCCGAAAAAAACTTACTGGCCAGCTCCCTCTCAATCCACTTGAACGGAAAATCATAACTAACCAAACCGAGGAGTGATCCCATGAATAACGAACATCAAACCTGGTCTGATCTCGCAATGGACCTCTATGACAAACTGACCGGTCGCGGGGCCGAGGTCACTTACCGCTTCGAAAATTTAGAAATCTTCGTCCCAAATAAGGTCGACCCCAATCCCAAAACCGCCAGATGGTGTCTTAATGGCGTGCTGAAAGTCAGCGCCAAGGATGCGCAGACCCCAAAATGAACGATAGTCGGTATCTGGCCGTTGATGCTGATCTAGAAATTACCCATGAAACGGGATCGCGCATCAGACTGCAGTTGAAATCCGGTCAGGGCGTAATTGATCTCAGTGATGCAGGACTTCTCCGTTATTTCATCAAAAATGTTCTATCGCATCGACCACAACTAAAAAGCACCCTGCAAAGTTTACTGCAATATGACAATCCCGTAACAGCCCGGCTAGATATAACCGTCCTGGGCAAACCTATTGCGCGTCTGGACACGGGGCAACGAGCTGACTTTATCTGCCGCGCAGTGGGTTTGCCATTCTGCAGGATCAGGCACTTTGCCTTCCTTGTGTCCTTGCTTTCATTCGGGCATAAAGCCAAAAAAAACTGACCTTTTTCGCACTCGGACCGAGTCATGCTGCCAGCCTTTGCTGGTCCGCATGGCTGGGTTTCGCTATCAGTTCAAACCAGACTGACGAATCATCCGGCGTCCGACCCCGCTTCGCCAAACACCGCCACGCCGGTTTATTCGTGGCGATACTACGGGATCTTCAGTAAACTTGGCGTTCTGAGCGCAGTCACTATACGCAGCCATGAACCCAGCAAACACAGCGACTACCCTCGAAAGTGAAATCGAACTGTTCCGCACCCTGCTTGGCAACGTGCTGCGTGCGCAGAGTCGCAAACGGGTGCTGGTGATAGTCGAAAGACTGCTTGCCGGGTTTGTCCGACTGCACGAAAAAGATGACCCGGAACTGAGGGAGCAGTTGATCGGTCTCATCAGCGCAGTGGAACCCTCGATCCTCAACGATGTAGTCAGGGCTTTCACCCTTTATTTCAGCCTGGTCAACACTGCTGAAGAGGCCTATGAATATCGCCGCCGCCAGGACCGGATCAATGATGGGGGTCCTTTGTGGATCGGTTCTTTCGACCATACCGTCCGTGCTTTCCATGACAGCGGTGTGGGTGCTGACCAGTTTCGCAGCCTGCTGGAACACATCGTCTATACGCCGGTGTTCACCGCGCACCCCACTGAAGCCAAAAGACGCACCATCATGGAAACCCTACGGCGGGTCTTCTTACTCTCACAGGAACTGCATCAGCGTAAACTGAGCCTTGAAAACCAACAATCACTGCACCGCAAACTCGAGGCGCAGATCCAGATTCTGTGGAAAACCGATGAGGTTCGCGAACAGAAACCCCAGGTGTTGGATGAGGTGGGGCAAGGGCTTTTCTTCTTCCGAGAGTCTTTATTCGAAGCAGTGCCCAGGGTGTACCGCAAATTAGAGGATGCCGTACAGCGAATCTATGGCAGTCAATCGGTATTTCCCATACCCAGCCTGATTCGTTTCGGCTCCTGGATAGGAGGCGACAGGGACGGAAATCCCTATGTGAAACCGGAAACCACGGAGCTGGCGGTTCGCATGCACCACGAACTCATACTGGAGGAGTACATTAGCAGGGTGTCCGGACTGTCCCAGGAACTCAGCCACTCCGCCTCGATGGTTCAGCCTACCGCAAATTTTCTCACCAGCCTGGCGACAGACGAGGAATTTTGCCGTGAGGCCTTCGCCCGACAGCCTATCAATGATCAGAGTGAACCCTACCGTCGCAAACTGCAGATCATGAAGCAGCGGCTGGAATGTAATCTCCATCGGTTACATGCCCGGATGGCCTACCGGGATATCAGGCGTGCACCCGAGGGTTATGCCTCGGAAAAGGATTTTCTCACCGATCTCTGCCTGATAAGGGATTCCCTGCGCAGCCACGGTGACGGGAACATCGCGGACGAGGGATTGCAGGATCTGATCCGGCTGGCGGAGACATTCGGTTTTTTTCTGGTGCACCTGGACATACGCCAGGAGTCGACCCGTCACACTGACGCCGTCGCGGAGTTGTTTGCCCGCCAGCCCGGCGCACCCTACTACAAGGCATTCACAGAACAGGAACGGCTGGCGTTGCTGGCTGAGACCATCGCCCATCCACGTCCCTTCACGATTGACAAGGTAAACCTGACCCCGAACACCCGGGAAACTTTGGAAGTCTTCGAGATCATGGCGGCCATGCGGGCCGAGATCAGCCCCGATGTTTTCGGCAGTTACGTGATCTCCATGACCCATGAAGCGAGTCACGTCATGGAAGTGATGTTGCTGGCACGCATGGCGGGCCTGGCCGGCAAGGAGGCCGATGGATGGTTCTGCAACATTCACATCTCGCCTTTGTTCGAAACCATCGATGACCTGAGTCGGATCGACACCGTGATGCAGACCCTGTTCGACAATTCGACCTATGCCGAACTGCTGAAGGCTTCCGGGAACTTCCAGGAGGTCATGCTGGGTTATTCCGACTCTTGCAAGGATGGCGGTATCCTGGCATCCGGCTGGAAACTGTATGACGCCCAGAAATGCATCATTGCCCTGGCGGACGACCGGGGGATTTCCTGCCGTCTGTTCCATGGTCGGGGCGGCACGGTGGGACGCGGCGGCGGCCCTACCCATGAATCGATCCTCGCCCAGCCCGTGGACACCGTGCATGGCCAGATCAAATTCACCGAGCAGGGTGAAATGCTCTCTTACCGTTATGCCAATCCGGAAACCGCCCTGTTCGAACTCACCATGGGCATCAGCGGACTGATCAAGGCCAGTCGCTGCCTGATCGAGCCTCCGAGATGGACCGGATGGATTTTCTCGGCATCATGGACGAACTGGCCCGCTTGGGCGAAATGGAATATCGGGACCTGGTACAGCACACACCGGGATTCGTGGACTTTTTCTATGAGGCCACGCCGGTAGAGGCGATCGCCCTGTTGAATATCGGCTCACGGCCCTCCCACCGCAAGAAAACAGGCCGCTCGATCACATCGATTCGCGCAATACCATGGGTATTCGGCTGGGCCCAGTCCCGTTTTACCATACCGGCCTGGTATGGTATTGGCTATGCCCTCGAGCAGTGGCGCGGCAACGATCCAGAGCGGACCGCCAAGCTCCAGAAAATGTATCATGATTGGCCCTTTTTTCGATCCCTACTGAGCAATACCCAGATGGCCCTGTTCAAGGCCAACATGCGCATCGCCGAACAGTATGCGGAACTGACCTTGGATAGGGTGCAGGGCGTAGCGTTCTATCAACGGATTGCCGAGGAATATCAACGCACCCTGACCCAAGTACTGAATGTCAGCGGTTTGCACGGCCTCATGGACGAGACCCCCGACCTGCAACGGTCCTTGGCCCGCCGCCACACCTATCTGGATCCCTTGAATCACATTCAGGTTACCCTGCTCAAACGATACCGGTCCGGGACTGATCGGGAGGCTCAACGTATCCAATGGCTGAATCCCCTGCTCAGGACCATTAATGCCATCGCTGCAGGCATGCGCAACACGGGTTAGGCGCTTTAGTGACCGACTCAAGCTTATGAGATAACTTGTTCAATAAAAAGAATTTATTTTCTTGGATGGTGATTCATGCCCAGCCTGACAGGGACTTCGACTTGCCCAGTGAAACGCAATGGATTGTGTTAATTACCGATCCAGTTACAATGGACCCAGCCAAACTCGGCAGGATGGTAGATTTCTCATGGCGAGAGCTGGTACCCGACGCTTGATAGGCCAGGATCACTCCGGAGATTCGGCCGGGCCTTCAACACGTTAGGTTTCTCCTAAGCGCCCTGGTCCAGTTACGCCGACTTAATCCCCGATGGCTGTTTCCCAATAAATAGAAGGTTTTCCGGAATGACTTACTGTGTCGCGATCACTGTTCAAGAAGGCATCGTATTCTGCTCTGATTCCCGCACGAGCTCCGGTGTCGATCAGATCAACACCTACAGCAAGATGTATCGATTTCCTCTTTCTCATGAACGTCAGTTTTTCATCCTTTCCGCCGGCAATCTGGCCACTACCCAGGCGGTCATCAATCAAATCAAAAAAGACATCGATCAAAGGAAGTCAAAGAATCTTGGGATGATGCACAGCATGCACGATGCGGCTGAATACTTGGGTGAATTGAACCGCCAGCAGCAGGCGAAAACCGGCGGCGGTCCAACCTATCATGCAACATTTGTGTTGGGTGGCCAAATCATCGGTCACGAGCCTCAATTGATGCTGGTATACCCTGAAGGCAACTACATCACCACCTCGCAGGACACCTTGTTTCTGCAAATCGGCGAGAGCAAGTACGGCAAACCCATCCTGGACCGGATCATCAAACCCGATACCAGCCTCGAGACCGCCGCACTCTGCGCCCTGGTCTCGATGGATTCCACCATGCGCAGTAATCTGAGTGTCGGTCCACCCATCGAGCTATTGCTCTATCATGCCAATAGCTTCATGCCCGGGGAGTATTATCTATTGAAGGAAGACTGCGCTTATCTAAAGCAGTTGACCCAGGCATGGAATGAAAAACTGATTGAAGGCTTTCAGCAACTTCCAGCGCTGCAAGGCGCCCTGGTCACCGGCGCCGTCGGTGGTGTGGCCACACCAATCTCAAATAGTACGTGAAATCAGGTACCTACCTTAATCAACCCGACACTACCCAGCGATATCAGGATCAGGCTTGGACGGGCCGACAGCCCCTGCAGCCAACCCGAAGAGGAAACAGTTGTCGGAAACGATACGTCAGGCAATAACGTCGTAGGGGTCTGTGTTGGAGCGATCAGGCCAGGCAGGATCTTCAGGCCAGCAAGTCAGATAGATGGAATTTGCATTCATTGCCCTTCTCCCAATTGGTGCACTTTATTGTTGTATCGACAGATTCAACAGGAAAAGGAGTCTAATGGCTAGGTGTTTCTCAAATATTTCCAGCAACGTTTAAAGTGTTTCAAATTGTTACAGTTTGATGATGGAAGCAAAGAAGCTTTTGGCCGGATTCAAGGTATCCGGGAATCGGTCATCTCAATCTGCGGTGCCGCAACCGATCCCGGGAGACTAGGTGGATTACATCCTTATCCGTCCGTTGCCATGATTGATGACTATACCCTCCCGGGTGATGCGCTCCAACTGCATGCCGGAGGGCTCCAGGCGATCCCCTTCCCGGTATTTCCGCATGTTGATGATTACGAACCGCTGTGCAGCCTCATCATTATAAACATGGATGTTGATCTTCAAGTCGGATAATTTCTCTTGCAGGTTGGCCGGCGACTCCCAAAGCGTCGGGATCTGTTGCGCCTGATCCTCCACAGCGGTCTGTTTGAGCCCGTCGCCTGCTGACGAGGCGGGTAATCCTAAGGGTGTTGCGGTTATTGCAGCGGGAGCCGCTGCGGCCACAATCGCCGGTTCAGGAGCTGGCGGCAGTTCCGCTTGTTCCGCGCCTGAATCGGTTACCGGTCCTCCCGGGGGCTGCAGGGGAACCGGGGCCTCTACCACCTCGGCCTGCGGTGGTGGTGCCGGTTGGGTTGGTCGTGTTGGCTTCGGCATACGAGTGGCCGGGGCGGAAACTGCGGAATCGACACTTTTTTTTGATACGAGGGCTTCCACCACCAGTGGCGGATCGCTCTTACGCTCCACCCCCGCCTTGGGCTGCTCGCAGGATCGAAACCACCGTATCGGCGGTGGCCAGTTGCTTGCTGCTTTTCCGCGTGTGTTGCGGCGGAACTCGCATCGTCATCGGTTGATTGGCCTGGACTCATCATCACCCACACCCAGATGAACAGATTGATGAGCAGTCACGCCGGCGATGATCCACACCCAGTGCCGTTGTAATACGCCCGGATTGGATAGATCCGAGTCGATAAAGGAGCGCTTCTCTACCGGGTTTCTCTCTTTTTCTGCGCGTTCTAACGCTTCCAAAATCGACGACATGCAAATTAACCTCTGTCACGTATGAGCAGTGGGGTATTGGGATCATTCTGGGCCGCGTTGAGTTTGAGCAGCGTCTGTTTGCCGACGATACCGTCTGCAGTCAAACCCATTGCACGTTGAAAGTTTATGACCCGCTCTTTGAGCGCCCAATTGAACACTGCTGGCGAGAGATCGTTTGGGTTAGTTGAAGGCCGCCCCTCCGCCCTGTCAAGCATTTCCGTCAACCAGCTTACATCCCGACCACGGCTACCCAGGGTCAGAATCGAGGAGCTCAGGTTGGGCGGCCGCCACAGGATGATATAACTCCCGGTCCACAAGGTTTCCACTTCGGATTTTGGCAGGGTGACGCGCTTCTGCCCCAGATCCAAGGTGACCAAACCGTCGTCCATGGCGGAAACCACCACATGATAGCGTTTACCATTGTCCAGCAAAAACTCTATCACCGCAGGACGATTATAGAATTCAAGATTCTTCCATGTACCTCTGCCAAAGACACACTTGAGCCCGATGGCTTCCGCTTTCTCGCAGGCGGAACCGTTCTCCGCGATCGGATAAACCGCCTGCCAATAACCGAACAGGGTGGAAAATGCATTGGAAACATCATCCAGCATACCCACCAAGGTGGACGGCGAACCGATCTCCTTGACGATTTGCGCCGCCACCGACTCAGCTGAACTGGTCGTACTGTCCTCCACCGTTTCAGCAAAATCGACCGGAGCTGCCGGGGGTTGAATGGGTTCCGGGATCTGTTCAGACGCCGGATCTCCGGCTATCGCTGACAATGGCTCGAGTTCCTTGGGCATTTCAGCAACCATCGCCCGGGTTGACGGCGCGGGCCGTGGATTCTCTGGCATGATCGGAGTAATCTTGTGTATCCACAGTTCTTGACTCGGCTCGGTCTGCACCGATGACAGCAGGCGATGTTGGAAATCAGCCAGCACCGCCATCTCATCCTTGGAGTTCCAGGCGACCACGCCGACTGCCAGGAAAAACCGCCCCAGTCATACCCCATGTCAAGGTTTTCTTCCAGGGAAGTTCGGCTCGTTTTACCCTGAACCTCCATTGCCACTTTCCGCAGCATCCTGCGATTGATCGTCTCGATGTGTCGACCATAGGCCGCCAGCATGGCGCGTCCACAGATGACGTTGATCAGTCGTGGAATACCGCCGGTCAATTTGTGCAGCAGACGCAAAGCGCCCGCGGTAAACAGACGCCGCTGGTAACCGACCACATTCAGCCGATGGATCACATAGGCCTTGGTTTCCTTGGCCGTCAGCGGGGTAAGGTGGTAACGGGCGGTAATCCGTTGAGACAGCTGACGCAGTTCGGGTTGTGCCAGCAGACTTTGCAGTTCCGGCTGTCCCACCAAAATGATCTGCAACAGTTTCTGCGTCGGTGGTCTCCAGATTGGTCAGCAGTCGAATCTGCTCGAGCGCCTCGAAACTCAGGTTCTGCGCCTCATCGATGATCACCACCGTCCGCCGCCCTGCTCGATGATTTTCCAACAGGTAGCTGTTAAGACAGTCCACCAGCACCTTGATACTGTCCGTACCCTCGGGATAGCCGACCTGCAGTTCGTCGCACAGACTGGCGACCAGCTCGAGCGGGGTCTGCCGGGGATTGAAAATCAGTGCGATATTCAGTTCATCCGGCAGCTGCATCAGCAGATTACGACACAGCATGGTCTTACCCGTACCGACCTCGCCAGTCAGCTGAACGAAACCACCGCCTTCGGTCACGCCGAAGATAAGATGGGCCAGGGCCTCCCGATGGCGCTCGCTCAGAAAGAGAAACTTCGGATCAGGTGTAATTGAAAAAGGATCTTCAGAAATCCCGAAAAATTCTTTATACATACTGTAGTTGCAGCTGTCGTGAACTCGATGAATCCTATCAACTCGCTAATTTGGACGATCTTTTATGTCAGTACACAGTATACACAAACAGATCTGTTCCACCGCAGTTTATGCACAAAAGAAAGCGCCCCCTGGGGTAGGGGGCTAAAGGAGGAAGGGGGGTGAATCCCCCGTTGGGAAGTCTGTTTACAACCCGTTCGGCCGGTTAAAGTCCGATGGCGTTAATCCAAGCCGAATTACTGCGTTCCGACTTGGTAGCTAAATCTGTGTTCCGTTCTCGCACTGTCAAGGTTTCTGGAAACCGCCTTCATCACCTTGAAAAAGTCCTTGTGATTGCCTTGCTGCATAATATCTGCGCACTGGCTACACACCCTGTAGGTCTTGCCGTGGAACGAAGGCGTGTCGGATAACTCCTTACCGCATCCCAGGCAATGCCCCTCTACTAAACTGGTTCATATGTCGCTCGACTCTCGTGCAATAAACTTCTTTTCGCAGAATTCCGTCGCATCGTCTAAACTCGGATAAGGTCCGTCTTCCCCTCCTCGGGTCTCGACATACCACCCATCGTTCATCGACAAATGAACCACTCATGCCGATCCTGCCTCACCGAATCCGCTGGAGCCGACCCTGGCATGACCCGAAGTCTGATCGGAAAGCCAGCCCACCATGTCAGCTCCCTCCTTTCGACTTGATATCAAGTTTAAACAACAAATGTTTCTAACTGACTTCTGAAATCCATCAATCTGTTACAACTTGTTTCACTTCGGATCACGGCAGGTTTTGTTTGAGCCCAATCATATGTATCGCAACCTGGTTGCCAGTATGATCCAGTTTCCATAATGATATTTAAGGAGGAGTCATGCGCACTATGATAACCAGACTCGTTTCTCACCTTGAGTTTCACACTGTTCTGGGCGCTGCCGGCTGGTGCCGTCATCGGCCTGCCTGATAGGGTTCCCGCGGAATTGCTGGAACAAGCCGATTCCAGTTATATCTTTGTTTTTCATGCACAGGTCGGGAGCAGCGAGATTCGCGGCTCTCGCCCATCGCCTCACTCAGGACAACAAGGGTCAACTACGCCACATCTTCAGCAAGGCGATAAAGGGGTTTTCTGCCACCCTATCCGCACAAGCCGCCGCCAAAATCGCCGCTAACCCCAATGTCGCCTATTATGAGCGCAATGCGATCGTCTGGGCCGCAGACAGAAGCGCTCCTCAGGAGGTCGACGACCGTACTTGGAGCGCTGAACCGGCGCCGGGACCAGGAGCAGGAACGGGTCGTGATGATGGTGATGACGGTGATACTGAATCCCTACAGGATACCCCCTGGGGAATCGAACGAGTCGGCGGTTCCGTGGATGGCAGCGAACTGCACGCCTGGATCGTCGACACCGGAATCGATCTGGACCACCCTGACCTGAATGTCGGGTACGGCGCCAATTTCGTTACCACGGGGCCGAGAAGATTCACCAGACGATGCCAACGGTCATGGCACCCATGTAGCCGGAACCGTAGCCGCGATCGATAATGACATCGACGTAGTGGGCGTGGCTCCCAATGCCACCGTGCATCCGGTGCGGGTGCTCTCTAAGAACGGCTTTGGCATGACCGATTGGATCGTAGCCGGTATCGACTATGTCGCAGCCAATGGGGTGGCCGGGGATTGCGCCAATATGAGTCTGGGCGGTCTGGGTCATCAGGACAGCATTCATGATGCGGTAATCGGGGCGGCCGATCTGGGTATCCGGTTCTCAGTATCCGCAGGTAATGAAAGTGCGGATGCGGAGGATTACGAACCCGCGCATGTGGAGCATCCCAACGTCTATACCATTTCGGCGATCGACAGCAAGGATATTTTCGCCAGCTTTTCCAACTGGGGGGAGCCGGTGGACTTTGCCGCGCCGGGCGTGGACGTCTTGTCGACCCAAATGGGAGGTGGCACCACGATCATGTCGGGCACCTCCATGGCAGCGCCGCATGTCTGCGGCATCCTGTTGCACTTGGCAACACCGGACTCAGATGGTTATGCGATTGATGATCCTGACAATGACCCTGATCCCATCGCCCATTTTTGAAGTCGGCTCCGGTCAATAGTGGCCCGGGCCTGTTTAAACTGAGCCCATTCCAACCACAGGGATGTGAATCACTTCATGTTCTTCCGCTCCGGCAAAGGCGCTTCGTGAGAACATGACCCAATGATTGTCTTGGGGTTAAATCGTGTGTTGAAATATTCTTTTAGCATGATCTTCTCCTATACCCATTATGACTCGATTACGACCGTTCTTGGGAAAGTTGGGCGCCAATTTCCAAATCTATACCGTCGATCAATTAATCGACCTGTTCTCAACGCGAGATCATCCGCTCTATATCAAACGCCATCGCTCACTGATTAACATCGAGCGTATTCGATTCTTTTCCATCTTTTTCGCGATCCTGATGCCGCTTTGGCTGGCCATCGACTACCTGATCCTGGCAAGTGATACCTTCGCCAGGCTTGCCTATATCAAGATCGCCCTAGCCACGGTTTTTATTCTTTTGGCATGGCCGAGGAAAAATACGACTTCGCAGTTGACGAGCCGATTTCTATTGACGCTGCTCCTGCTTGCTTTTCCAATAATTTTCCTCATTTCGGGTTATTACTTCCCACCGACGGCGGAAGCTGGCGAGAACTCTTCGATGATTCAGCTCTATACCATGCTTCCCTATATGTCAGTGGCCGGACTCGGGGTTTTCCCACTCACCATACTCGAGGCGCTGGCCTTTGCCATGCCGCTCTCTGCCATCGCCGTCGGCGGCTGGCTCTATTTCAATCATTTTCCGATCCTGCAGCTGCTGCCATCCGTCTGGTTATTACTGATAATAATAGGCCTAGCGGTATTCTCCGCCGCCATGCAAATCCAGAACATGATCTCCCTGATCAACCGGTCCTCCTACGATCCCGTGACCAGCACGCTCACGCGCCGCTCCGGTATAGACAGCCTGGCACGTGAATTTCAAGCGGCCATTTTGCATGACAACTATTTTTCCATCTCCTTGATCGAATTGGAGAATATGGACAACATCGTCAGTGAATACGATTCCCACACTTTTGACCTTATCATCTTAGAGGCGGCCGATATTCTTGGGGAGGATTTGCGGAGCAACGATACCTTGATCAGATGGAGTGATAATACCTTTCTGATTATGTTGCCCAAGACTAACTGTACGGGGGTCAGGGTCACCATCGAACGCATTCGCAAGATAGGTATCGGTGTCCTTCCAGACGGCCAGCCAATGACCGCCTGTATCGGGGCGGCGGAGCGTATGCTCGATGAAATCACGGATTGGCACGCATTGATCGAGTTGGCGGAGCAACGTTTGAAACACGCCAGACGCATGGGCAAGGACCGCACCGTTTATTGTGGTGAATCGATACCTTCACCCTGAATCTGTCATCTATAGACCCTATTGAATAAGCGCATTCAAATGGTCCATTGATCATTCAAAATCGCTATCAGCCATCAGAGGCATTTTTTCCATCACTATGCGCAGACTGCGCCAGTCTAAGCCCTGATAGTCAGGAAAGAATCCGGCAAAGTGGAATTCCACAAAGACGGCCTGAGGAAAGACCCTGTCAATTTTGATCAATGAATTGCCGTTGCCTATGAATTTGTTGATGCCATTCTCATCCGCATTGAGATAATCAACGCCATAAACATACTCAGCAAAGAATTTCTGGATCGGCCGGGTTATTGGTTCTCCAGAACCCTCCGCCAATCCCCAGGTAAACGCCGCATTTTGTCGCCAGACATCGTTCATATCCCGCCTGATCGCCGCGCAGCCGGCATATCCAGATCAATCACGCCAGTCTCCTTGAACGGCACATTGAAGAACCCGTTACCGATATGCACCCTGCCGCTGATTTTATAGGCTAACGCCTTATGCTCCCGTCCCTGCATCGACTGAATCTGGCGGATGATCTCAAACAGGGAACTGCTGACTCTCACCTCGACCAACGCCTCACCAAAGGCGGCAACCGACACCTGTTGATTACTCACCCCCGAAGCGAACTCCCTTCCATTCAGTTCCACATCAAAGCTCATGCCAGAGACTGTGAGTGCGCTTTGAGAACGATTCTGCAACCGCAACTTGAACAGGTAGCGTTGTTCCAGCAAGGTTGATTCCAGCAAATGCAAAGAAGAGATAGTGACCTTCACGTCCCCTTCCCGATGGCCCATACCGGCGCAACCCGCCAAGCCGATCAATAACATCATGAGTAAGATACGTCGCATTATTTCTTCCTAATGTCACCCGTAAAACAAGAAGCTGGGGTATCAGATAAAAATCTATGGAATCGCAGGAGCAGGCGCAACGAGCACACCGGTCAATGCCCATATCAGGCCTGATATTCACTGACTCGATACTAGCGAAACTGCTGCCAGGCATAGAATCTAAAGATAGGCTAATTTAGACACCTGAACTGCGTAAGGATAAAAAAGCCATGCCACTTGTATAATTGAAATTAATCTTCTGATGTCACGCTTTTGATCACATATCCACCAGACTTTTCATCCGCCTCCAAGACCAGTAGTTTGCGTTTCTCGGCCTCTTCGAGCAGCTTACTGAAGGTGCTAAAGCCATGATAGCTCTCATTGAAGCCAGGCTTGCGTCGCTTCAGGGTTTGTTTCACCATGGAACCCCATAGTTTTTCCATTTCGCCGCGCTCCCGAAACAGATCCTTGACGGTGGTAACCAACAATTCCAAAGCGTCCTGTATCTTTTTTTCTTCATCGCTCAACTCGACCGATGCGGTCTTCTTCTTGGCGCTTTTTTTGCCTGAACCTCTACGCCGACCGCGACTGGGTTTCTCCGCATCGCGCACCAGGTCATCATAGAAGATGAACTCATCACAATTGGCCGTGAGCAGGTCGGAGGTGGATTGCTTGACTCCGACCCCGATCACCACTTTATTGTTCTCACGCAATTTACTGACCAGCGGTGAGAAATCGGAATCCCCGCTAACGATGACAAAGGTATCGAGATGCAGCTTGGTGTAACATAGGTCCAGGGCGTCCACTACCATGCGGATGTCCGCTGAATTCTTGCCCGATTGACGCACATGCGGGATCTCGATCAACTCGAATGCCGCTTCGTGCATGGGCGCCTTGAAGTCTTTATAGCGCTCCCAATCACAATAGGCCTTCTTGACCACGATATTTCCTTTGAGCAGCAAGCGCTCCAGTACCTTCTGAATGTCGAAATCGGCATACTTGGCATCCCGGACTCCGAGCGCAACGTTCTCGAAGTCACAGAATACGGCTAAATTGCGGGTTTGCGTCACGTCAGTCATAGTCTTCCAGTGAAGCCTCTCTATTTCCTTACTAATCCGATCATATACGACATTCGCCGAATGGCCAGGCGCTTAATGGCGTGTCACCTATCGCGGTGGGTCTGCAGCCAAAGCCCTTTATTACAGGAAAATTTCCTAGTAGTGTAGTGAATTCGTCATAGATAGTCTCAACTCTGAAGACAGTTTTACCACCAGACCTTCATCCATCGAAGTCTCCGCTTATGCATCACATGCGATTTGAACAGTTCATCGACCTGCTGAAGGAGCTGATCCGTCAGCCAAGCGTGGTCGGTGCGGAACACGCCTTTTTTCGTGTTCTCCAGCGTGCACTAGAAGAAAGGGGCGCCGATGTCACCTGGTATGAGGGCCTGCTCGTCGCTCAGGGCAAAGCGCCTCATTCAAGTATGTTTTCCGCTCATATCGACCGGCATGGCCTGATTTGTACGGGCCCCAATGAATTTCAGTACGCGGCTTTCGTTGCCGGCAGCCGCTCGGATCTGCTGGGCAACTCCGTATCAGAACAGTTGATGAATAAAATCTCCGACCGATTTGAAGCCGTGCCGGTGATGGCCTACGAACCCTGGTCAGGGGCTTATTATGGGGCCGGCACCATCACCCGTTCCTATATCTGTGAAAACCGTAATAATCTCATTTTCGAAGTGGATGGGCTGGAATATCTACTCGCAGACACCCCGGTCGCCTTTACCGACCGCCTGAGAATATACAACGGGAGAGTTGTCGGGCAACTGGATAACGTACTGACCGCGGCAATCCTGGTTCATCTGTTCAGCCTCGGCTACCGGGGAACCGCCTTTTTCACCGCACAGGAAGAGGCCGGAAAAAGCTGGCGTTATCTATTGGAATGGTTTCGTCGTTTTGGTGGTAAAACCAATCAGCTGATTGTGGTGGATACCAGCCCTTATCCGGATGTCGAAACAGCCAACGAGCAACATGTGGTGCTACGCCGGCGGGATGCGAATGCTGAGTTCAATCTAGATACCACCAACAAACTCGAGGGTTACTGCCGGTCTCTCGGCATCAACTATTCCTACAAAGATGCCTTTATCGAAGCAAAGAATAGCCTGGCCATGCAACAAGGACTGACGCCCCAATCCTTCGGCAGCACCGAAATGGGCCGGATCACCGCCAGCTCCAACGGCCTGGTGCATGGCACCACCCTACAGATCCCGACAACCGACTACCACACCATGGAAGAGTCCGCTTCGATCGATTCCTGCAAGGCCTTCCTGCAAGTGTTGATGAAGGTTTCCGATCTCAAGTGACCACTGTCGCATCGCACTGGGGTTGTGCCTGACAGCTGAGGCTTTTCGTTCCAATCATTAACTAAGATCCCTCTGGCGCCACACTGGATCGCAAGGTAGAATCCTCATGCTACTGGGGCCGTAGCTCAGCTGGGAGAGCGTCGCGTTCGCAATGCGAAGGTCAGGAGTTCGATCCTCCTCGGCTCCACCAAACACAGTGCTGCTGCGCTGCCACCCGCAGGCGAATTCAACGCCTGCAAACGATCATCTCGGCGTGGCCAAGAGCCAGAACCCCCTGCTGAGTGGATAGTTGAGCCTGCAGGCATCCACTGCCTCATATTACGGTTCAAAATGCGAATATATTTCCTTATGATTGATGCGAGCGAGAACATAAGGAAGACACGACAAACCAACCGATCCAACTAATCGCATCGCAGATGTGCCCAAGGACAGATCGCCATCTTTTTACTTAATTCCTTATTTTCAATCAGTTATGGCGCGCTCTCTGGGGCTTATGAAGGCTCATGGAAGCGCTCCAGCGAAATTGAGCTCGTGTTGTGCCGCTCGGCATTTTGAGAGACTGCTAGCCAGCCTCATGTATTAACAAAAAAACAGCGTTCCAAATAAACAGGAACAGCAAACAAGGAGAATCGAAATATGAAAGCTAAGCTCGGATTATTACCCTTCCTGATAACATCAGCACTGGCAACCCACGCGAGCGCCTCGGAAGTTGGAGAAGTCTGCTATTCACCGGCACATGGCTCGGCATTGACGAGTTGCGTACCTGAGTTTGATACAGACGGCAATATGCTCCAACCATGCCCTGAGATGTTGGGTCAATATCGCGTGGTCCTCAAAAAGACCTCTGCCGATCGAGAAAATCGGCGCCTTAGAATCGCAGGCCCCATGCGCGGTGTTAACAACCCTGACCAGACCCTGAATCACGTCCTGGCTGACGAACAAGCCAAAGGGCTGATCTATACCTCCGGGGACACCCTGGTCGAGGTCACTCCCTTGAGCGATTGTCTGCTGCAGATAAAAGAGGAACTCTATGTCGTTTTCGGAACCGGTAAATACGCCGGCGCTCACGGGACGCTCACGGTCACAGGTCAACTGAACCCGTGCACCGGGGTAAACGACCTGGATCTGGTGCGCAACGAGGGCGAAATTTGCTTCAACGAAAGTGCGCTGAAGCATGATCATGATGACTGAGTAGTAGACCGTCGGTCTGCACCGGGGGCTCGACCTCCAGGCCTTGCCGGGAGGCGAGTCACTTGTCAAATCATACCCATGACATATCCGGGGCTCAGCCTGCCACTGCCAAGCCGATCCCCGCAACCTTCATCCTGAGACGCCGTTAGCTTCCATGCCGCTTATTCAACAGTAACCGATTTCGCCAGATTACGCGGTTGATCCACATCGGTGCCTTTCAGCACCGCCACATGGTAGGCAAGCAATTGCAGGGGGATGGTGAAGACCATGGGTTGGATAAAACCGTCCGCGTTAGGCACCTTGATCACGGTCATATTGCTCTCTTCGTTGATCTCCAGGCGCTCGTCGGCGAACACGTATAAGGCGCCGCCACGGGCGCGCACCTCTTCCAGGTTGGATTTGAGCTTTTCCAGCAGCTCGTTGTTGGGTGCTACGGCAATGACCGGCATCTCGTCATCGATCAACGCCAGCGGTCCGTGTTTCAGCTCACCGGCGGGATAGGCCTCGGCATGGATGTAGGAGATCTCCTTCAGTTTGAGGGCCCCTTCCATAGCCACCGGGTACTGATCACCCCGGCCCAGAAACAGGGCATGCTGCTTGTCCACGAACCGTTCGGCCAGCACCTTGATCGCCTCATCCAGCTTCAGGGTGGCTTCGATCTTACTCGGCAGGGAGCGAAGGGTCTCGACACGACGCTCTTCCGCTGCTGCATCCAGTCCATTGAATCGGCCTATCACGGTGACCAGAATCAGCAGGGCAACCAGTTGCGTGGTGAAGGCCTTGGTGGAAGCGACGCCGATCTCGGGGCCGGCACGGGTCAACAGCACCAGGTCCGAGTCCCGCACCAATGAACTCTCCGGCACGTTACAGATTGTCAGGGAACCGGCGTAACCCAACTCTTTGGCCAGTTTCAGGGCCGCCAGGGTGTCCGCCGTCTCACCGGACTGGGAGATGGTGACGAACAGACAGTTGGCCGCTACATGATGTTTGCGATAGCGGTATTCGCTGGCCACCTCCACACTACAGGGCAGGCCGGTGACCGATTCGAACCAGTAGCGAGCCACCAGGCCGGCATGGTAGGAGGTGCCACACGCCACGATCTGCACCGCTTGAATCCGCTTCAGCAGTTGCTCCGCCGCCAACCCGAAGCTGTCCGGCAACACCCGGCTGCCGCTCAGTCGCCCCTCCAGCGTATCGGCGATAGCAGAGGGCTGTTCGTAGATCTCCTTCAGCATGTAGTGACGATACTCGCCCCGCTCCACCGCATCGGCCGAGAGTCCGGACTCTTTGATGTTCCGTTCGATCCGTCTGCCGTCCCGGTCATAGATGATGATGCCGAGGCGGCTGATCTCGGCAATATCACCGTCTTCGAGGAACAGGAATTTCTGGGTCACCGGCAACAGGGCGAAAACATCCGAAGCGATGAAGTTCTCACCGATGCCCAGTCCGATCACCAGCGGACTGCCATGCCGCGCCGCGATCAACCGATTGGGTTCATCTTTACAGATCACCCCCAGGGCATAGGCCCCATCCAGGGTACGGGTGGTGTTGCGCACCGCTTTCAGCAGATCCACACCCGTTTTGAGCTGGTCATGGATGGCATGCACGATGACTTCGGTATCAGTTTCGGAGGTGAAGCGGTGTCCGGCCTTTTTCTGACCCTCCCGCAGGCTGTCGTGATTCTCAATGATGCCGTTGTGGACGATCGCCACACTCTCCTGACAGATGTGGGGATGGGCATTGCGCACCGCCGGTTCGCCATGGGTCGCCCAGCGGGTATGGGCAATCCCGACCTTGCCCGGCAGCGGCTGCTGTTGATGGACGAGTTCCAACTCCTTGACCTTGCCCAGGGTGCGGTGCCGGGTAATACACTGGTTTTCATCGAGAATCGCCAAACCGGCAGAGTCGTAACCCCGGTATTCGAGGCGCTTCAGCCCCTCCAGTAGAATGGGGGCTACATCCCGTTGCGCAATCGCGCCGACAATGCCACACATACGAACGGCTCCTTGGTGCTAAAATTTGGGTTTTTTGACCGGCCGCTGCCAGCCATCTACACTGATCTGTTTGGCGCGACTGAGCGTCAGCTTGTCGGGTGGGCTATCCCGGGTGATGGTCGAGCCGGCGCCGATGGTGGCGCCGGCACCGACGGTCACCGGCGCTACCAACTGGGTATCGGAGCCGATAAAGGCATTGTCCCCGATGATGGTCTGATGCTTGTTGGCCCCGTCGTAATTGCAGGTGATGGTGCCCGCGCCGATATTCACCCGGCTGCCGATAACGCTGTCCCCCACATAGCTCAGGTGATTGATCTTACTGCCGGAAGCGACCCGGCTCTTCTTCACCTCGACAAAATTACCAATATGCACATGATCCGCCAGTTCGGTTTCCGGCCGGATGCGCGCGAACGGTCCGATCCGCGAACCTGCTCCTATCAACGCATCCTCGATCACGCTGTTGGCGAGGATCTCCACGTTTTCTTTGATCACAGCATTCCTGATCAGCACATTGGGCCCGATCTTGACCCCATCCGCCAGTTCCACCCGGCCTTCGAAGATCGCGTTACAGTCGATGAACACATCGCGTCCCGCGCTCAGCACGCCGCGCACGTCCAAGCGCGCGGGGTCCGCGAGGGTGACTCCTGATTTCATCAGTTCGTCAGCAATTTCACGCTGTAAGTGCCGCTCCAGATAGGCCAGCTGCTGGCGGTCGTTGATACCCATGACTTCCTCCTCGCTGGCGGGTTTCACCGCCTCGATCACCACGCCATCCTGCACCGCCAGGGCGATGATATCGGTCAGGTAATACTCCTGCTGCGAATTACGATTGTCGATGCGGTTCAGCCAATCCTCCAAGCGGGAGCGTTCGACCGCCATGATGCCGGTATTGATCTCCTTGATCAGCAACTGCTCGTCACTGGCATCCTTCTGCTCCACGATCTCGGTAATCCGTCCGTCGGTATCGCGCAGGATGCGGCCATAGCCGGTGGCGTCATTGAGACTTTCAGTGAGCAGGACCAGGTCACTGATACGCAGCCCATCCAACAACGCCTGCAGGGTCCGGTTGGTTATGAGCGGAACGTCTCCGTACAGAATCACGACCTGATCGACCCGCTGCAGATAAGGCAAGGCCTGGATCACCGCATGACCGGTTCCAAGCCGTTGTTTCTGCTCACACCAGTCCAGATCGTCCGCATCCAGCAGATCCCTCACCTGTTCACCACCATGGCCATACACCACGGTGATTTCATCGGGCGAGAAATCCCGCGCTGTATCGATGACATGCGACAGCAGGGGTTTTCCAGCCAGTTGATGGAGCACTTTGGGTAGACCGGAACGCATGCGGGTTCCTTCGCCTGCAGCCAGTATCAAGACACCAAGTTTCATTAAGACTTCCAAAAAAGTAATCAGGAGTTAATTCTCGGGCTACCCGTTCCCAACAAAAAAATGCAAAAAAAATCAAAAGGATTATTACCAATCCAACAATAACGGCTGGACAGGGTGAATGGTGGATAAATGAAAAATCAGTATAGTTTTATTGAGTCCAACCCTGCAAATTATGGCCAAGTAGAGATAGTGATTCGAGATCACGACCTCCAAGTAACGCCCTATTTCTATGTGTTGATCAATTCAGGGTTTGGGACTGGCCGGGAATACCGATATGCATGGCGTCCTCCCGGGTGGCATCCCGCACTTCGAGGATCTTTACCTTCACCATCAATTCCTTGCCAGCCAGAGGATGATTGCCATCCACGGTCAGCAGGCCTTTTTCGATCTTGGTCACGAAGAAGCTCTTCATTTCACCCGCTTCGTTCTGCATCTGGACTTCAGCGCCCAGTTGCCTGAATTGGGGCGGGACATTCTCGATATCATCCGTGAAGGTGAGATTTGGATCGTGATCACCAAATCCTTGCGCCGGGGAAACCTTGATCGTCACCTCATCGCCCACGCCTTTCCCGGCAACGGCCTTGTCCATCCCCCCGATCAACTCGGTCTCCCCACCGTGTATGTAATTGACCGGCAGGTCGCTCTGTTCGAGCACGTTGCCTTGGTGGTCGGAAATCGAATAGGTCAGGGATACGAATTTCCCGGTTTTGATAGTTTCTTTCGACATGCTCGTTTCATGAGGGCCCGAGGCAACTCGGACCCAACTGATGGAGTGGGTATCAGGGACGCTTAGTTCGCAAGTTTTTTATGGCGCGCAGCTGCGCGACCGCTTCGGCGAGTTCCGCCTGTGCCTTGGCATACTCGAACTCGGCGGATTTGTTGGCGATGGCCTCTTCGGCACGGCGCTTGGCTTCCTGGGCGGCCGCTTCATCTAGATCAGCGGCCCGCACTGCCGTATCCGCCAAAACAGTGACCACATGGGGTTGGATTTCGAGGATGCCGCCGGAAACGTAAAAGTGCTGCATCGGTTTACCGCCGCCTCGATCCACGCGAACTTCACCGGGCTTCAAACGGGTCACCAGGGGTGTATGACGGGGCGCGATTCCCACTTCACCCATGGCGGCCGGCGCGTATACCATTTCCGCGCTGCCGGAGAAGATTTCGCCTTCAGCGCTCACGATATCTACATGGATTGTCATCGCCATGGCTCAATCTCCCGTCTGGGGTTCAGACGTCACCGCCCCGTTCGGCGGCCTCTTCGATACTGCCGACCATATAGAAGGCCTGCTCCGGTAGATGATCATATTCACCATTGACGATGGCCTTGAAGCCGGTGATGGTGTCCTTCAGGCTGACATATTTCCCAGGGCTGCCGGTGAATACCTCGGCCACGAAGAAAGGTTGGGAGAGGAAGCGCTGGATCTTGCGCGCACGCTGAACCATCAGTTTGTCTTCCTCGGACAGCTCGTCCATACCCAATATGGCAATGATGTCTTTCAGCTCTTTATAGCGCTGCAGGGTTCCCTGTACCGCACGGGCCGTGTCGTAGTGGTCCTGACCGATCACATTGGGGTCGAGGATACGGGAGGTGGAATCGAGCGGATCCACCGCCGGATAGATGCCCAGCTCGGCGACCTGCCGGGACAATACCAGGGTGGCGTCCAGATGTGCGAAGGTGGTGGCGGGGGAGGGATCGGTGAGATCATCCGCCGGAACATACACGGCCTGAAACGAGGTGATCGAGCCGGTCTTGGTCGAGGTGATGCGCTCCTGCAGGGTGCCCATCTCCTCCGCCAGAGTGGGCTGATAACCCACCGCCGACGGCATCCGTCCCAGCAGGGCGGACACCTCGGTGCCTGCCAGGGTGTAGCGATAGATATTGTCTACGAACAACAGCACATCGCGGCCCTCGTCCCTGAAATATTCCGCGATCGTCAGGCCGGTCAGTCCCACCCGCAGACGGTTGCCGGGTGGCTCGTTCATCTGGCCGTAGACCAGGGCCACCTTGTCGATGACCCCGCCTTCCTGCATCTCGTGATAGAAATCGTTACCCTCGCGACTCCTTTCGCCGACCCCGGCAAACACGGAGAAGCCCGAGTGTTCCACGGCGATATTACGGATCAGCTCCATCAGGGTCACGGTCTTGCCCACACCGGCGCCACCGAACAGGCCGACCTTGCCACCCTTGACGATGGGCATGATCAGATCGATGACCTTGATGCCGGTTTCCAGGATCTCGGTGGTAGCCGCCTGATCCTCCAGCTTGGGTGGGGTGCGGTGTATCGGCATGCGGATGTCGCATTTCACTTCACCGGCCTCGTCTACCGGATTGCCCAGTACGTTCATGATCCGACCCAGAGTCCCCTGACCCACAGGTACCGTGATGGGACCTCCGGTTGTGACCACTTCGACGCTACGCTTCAACCCATCTGTCGATCCCATGGCAATGGTGCGTACCACGCCGTCGCCCAGCTGTTGCTGCACTTCCAAGGTGAGGCCCGCCGCTGGAATAGTGAGCGCTTCATAGACCTTCGGCATGTGGCCGGTTGGGAACTGGACGTCCACCACCGCACCGATGATTTGTACCACTTTGCCCGAACTCATTTCTGGTTCCTCTCGCCGCGCCAGGCGACTCATCAATAATAAAACATTAAATTCTGTTGGCTGTAGAGCTAGACCGCTGCCGCCCCACCCACAATCTCAGAAATCTCCTGAGTAATCGCCGCCTGACGCGCCTTGTTGTAGATCAGCTGTAACTCGTTGATCAGTTCACCCGCATTATCCGATGCGGCCTTCATGGCAACCATACGGGCAGACTGCTCGCAGGCGCCATTTTCCACCACAGCCTGATAGACCAGCGATTCTATATAACGAATCATCAGGTTATCCAGCACGTCTTTGGAATCCGGCTCATAGATGTAATCCCAATGGTGACGAAGCTCCTCATCCACGTCTGAGGGGATCGGCACCAGCTTATCCACCCGTGGCTCTTGAGTCATGGTATTGACGAACTTGTTGTAGGCGATATAGATACTATCGATCTCACCTGCTAAATAGGCATCCAGCATGACCTTGACCGTACCGATCAGATCCTCGATATGTGGCGCGTCACCCAAATGGTTCGCCTGACTCATCAGATTACCGCCAAAGCGGCCGAAAAAACCCATGGCCTTGTTTCCGATGGTGCAGAAGCTGACCTCTGTTCCGGTATCCCTCTTGGCCTTGAGTTCTCTGAGCAACATCCGGAACAGGTTGTTGTTCAAACCACCGCAAAGACCTCGGTCGGAAGATACGATGATATAGCCAACGCTCTTCTCTTCCCGCTCGATCATGAAGCTGTGGCGATATTCCGGATGAGCATGAGAGAGATGCTCGATCACGTTCCGCATCTTTTCCGCATAAGGCCGGGTCTCATTCATCCGGCTCTGGGCCTTCCGCATCTTCGAAGCTGCAACCATCTCCATCGCCTTGGTGATTTTGCTCGTGTTCTTGATGCTGGAAATTTGAGTCCGTATCTCTTTTGCGCCTGCCATATCGGTTAAAGCCTATGCTTGGATGACTTTGAATATATACAAGACTACCAGGTGTGACTGGCCTTGAATTCCTTCAGGGCGGCGTTCAGGGCCTGTTCAATTTCCGTATTGTAATCAGCCGTCGCGTTGATCTTGTCCATCAAGGCCTTCTGGCTGCTGTTCATGTAACCATGCAGCGCGGATTCGAAATCCACTACTTTTTTTGCCTCCACATCGTCCAGATAACCTTCGTTCGCTGCAAACAGGGAGACTGCCATCTCCGCGATGGTAAGTGGTGAATACTGCTTCTGCTTCATCAATTCGGTAACCCGTTCGCCTCGTTCGAGCTGCGCGCGAGTGGCTTCGTCCAGGTCAGAGGCGAACTGCGAAAAGGCTGCCAGTTCGCGAAACTGGGCCAATGCCAGACGCACGCCACCACCCAACTTCTTGATGATCTTAGTCTGCGCGGCGCCACCGACGCGGGAAACCGACAAACCGGCATTGATCGCAGGACGGATGCCGGAGTTGAACAGATCCGCCTCGAGAAAGATCTGACCGTCGGTGATGGAGATGACATTGGTCGGGACGAATGCCGACACGTCACCCGCCTGGGTCTCGATGATCGGCAGGGCGGTGAGGGAACCGGTCTTGCCTTTCACGGCCCCCTTGGTGGCCTTTTCAACAAAGGCCTCATTCACTCTGGCAGCCCGCTCAAGCAGACGGGAGTGTAAATAGAACACATCACCCGGATAGGCTTCGCGGCCCGGCGGGCGCCGCAGCAGCAGGGAGACCTGGCGGTAGGCCCAGGCTTGTTTGGTCAGATCGTCATAGATGATCAACGCATCCTGACCGGTATCCCGGAAATATTCACCCATGGTGCAGCCGGCATAGGGAGCCAGGAACTGCATCGCAGCAGAGTCGGCGGCCGGGGCGGCGACGATGATCGTGTGCTCCATCGCTCCGTGCTCCTCCAGCTTGCGCACGACCTGCGCAATGGTGGAGTTCTTCTGTCCCACCGCCACGTAGATACATTTGATGCCGGTGCCTTTCTGATTGATGATGGTATCGACCGCCACGGCTGATTTACCGGTCTGACGGTCGCCGATGATCAACTCCCGTTGCCCCCGGCCAATCGGCACCATCGCATCGATGGACTTGATACCGGTCTGCACCGGTTGATCCACCGATTTACGCTCGATGACGCCCGGGGCAACCTTCTCGAGATTGGCGGTGTCGCTGGCATTGATGGCCCCTTTTCCATCCAGCGGATGGCCCAGCGAATCGACCACACGACCCAGCAGCTCCTCGCCAACCGGGACCTCCAATACCCGACCGGTGCACTTGACCGGATCGCCTTCCGTCAGATGCTTGTAATCACCCAGCACCACCGCGCCCACGGAATCCCGCTCCAGGTTTAGGGCAAGGCCATAGGTGTTGCCGGGAAATTCGAGCATCTCATATGACATGGCGTCTTCCAGGCCATGGACACGGGCGATACCGTCGGTCAGGGTTATGATTGTGCCCTCATTGCGGGCCTCGGTCTTCAGATCGAATTTCTCGATCTTGCTCTTGATCAGTTCGCTGATCTCGGATGGATTGAGTTGCATGATGGCTTCTCGCTTAGATTCCCAATTCGTTCGCCAGTTGCTGCAGTCGACCACGGACGGTGCCGTCGATCACCATATCCCCAGCACGGATGTGGACCCCACCGATCAGCTCGGGGTCTTTTTCACTGGTTATGCTGACTTCTCTGCCGAGCTTTTTCTTCAGGGCCTCGGCCAATTGTTTCTCCTGCGCCGGTTTGAGTGCGTAAGCGGAGATCACATGCACCTTCAGCATCCGATCTTTTTCCGCTTTTAGCTCATCAAACTGTCTGGCGATTTCAGGCAGCAGGGTCAGTCTGCTGTTCCGTACCAGTAATTTGACCAGATTCGCGCCTTCGTCGGTGAGTCGACCACCACCGATCTCCAGCACGAAATCGGCTAGATCTCCTCGATCGAACAGCGGATTGGCGACGATGCCTGCCATGATGGGATCAGCCACCACGTCGGACAGCAGATCAAGCATTTCGGACCACTGGTCCAGCTTATCGGTCTCATCGGCCCGGGCAAAAACCGCTTCCGCATAAGGACGTGCGAATGTTGTTGCGTCACCTGCCATATGCGTTAGATCTCTTGTGCCAATGCTTCGACGATGTCTTTGTGCGCCTCGGCGTTGATCTCTTTCCGCAGGATCTTTTCAGCTCCCGCCACGGCCAGTTCGCCGACCTTCAATCGCAGATGCTCCCGCGCCCGATTCGATTCCTGCTCGATCTCCGCCTTGGCAGCGATCAGGATCCGCTCGCCTTCACCGCGTGCGTTGGTCTTGGCTTCATCTACGATCTCCGCCGCCCGCTTCTGTGCCTGCGATACGATCTCGGCCGCCTGCGCCTTGGCTTCGTGCAAGACCCCTTTGGCCCGTTCTTTTGCCAGCTCTTGCTCATGCTGACCACGTTCGGCTGCGGCCAGACCTGATGCTATCTCCTTCTTACGGGTTTCCAGCGCGCCCATGATTGGGGTCCACACAAATTTCATTGTGAACCACACGAACACCATAAAGGAGAGCAGCTGACCAATCAGTGTCAGATTGATGTTCATCCCGGAATTACCCCTCGTTGGATGTGACGATAGCCGATTCGTCGTCTATCCAGATTAACCGGCGACGGCGAACAGCACGTACATTGCCAGACCGACAGCAATCATCGGCACGGCATCAACCAGACCCATGACAATGAAGAACTGGGTGCGCAACATGGGAATGAGTTCCGGCTGACGTGCAGCGCCTTCGAGAAAGCGGCCTCCCAGTACGCCGATACCTACTGCAGCGCCAAGAGCGCCCAGGCCCATCATGATAGCGCCGGCAATGTACAGCAATGCTTGTTCCATTATTGGTCTCCCGTTTAATGAACGAAGTTGTTAGAAGTAAAAAATCAGTGTTCGTGGTGCGCCATGTCCAGATAGACGATCGTCAACGTCATGAAGATGAAGGCCTGCAAGGTGATGATCAGGATATGGAATATGGCCCAGCCAAGCTGCAGGACCCCGCCGAACAGACCCAGCACCAAGCCGGCGTTGTACATGATCGCTATCAGGATGAATATCATCTCGCCCGCATACATGTTACCGAACAGACGCAGGGAGAGAGAAATGGGCTTGGCCACCAGACTGACGAATTCGAGCAGAAAGTTGATCGGAATGAAGAGGGCGGCAATCAGCGGATTCTTGGAGGCGAAGGGCTGCAGGGTCAACTCACCGACAAAACCACCGACGCCCTTGATTTTGATACTGTAGTAGATCACCAGGAAAAATACCCCGATAGCCATGCCAAAGGTGGCGTTGGGATCGGTGGAAGGCACCATTTTCATGAAATGTACGCCCAGCATATTTGTCAACCAGGGAACCAGATCGACCGGTACGAGGTCCATCAAATTCTGCAGGAAAACCCAGACAAAGATGGTGAGCGCCAACGGCGCCACCAGCGCGTTCTTGGCAGAGAAGGATCCGCGCACACTGGTATCGATAAACTCGACGATCCATTCGGCGAAGTTTTGCAGTCCCGCCGGTACGCCGCTGGTGGCGCTCTCGCCGGCCTTTTTGAACAGATAGAGAAACAAGATACCCAGGCCGATCGACCAGAACATGGTGTCGACATGAATGGCCCAGAACCCCATGGCCTTGGCCTCGGCGGCATCATGGGCGAGACGCCAGGTTCCATCGATCTCACCAAATGTCAGATTGGTAAGATGGTGCTTGATATACTCGCTAGAAGTCAGGGTATCTGCAGCCATTTCTCATTCACCTGGTCTTTCGTCGATCATCTATCACGAACACGATTATCGGAACCACTAACTGTACGAACAGGTAGCAACCCAACAAGGCGCCGAAGCTAAGGGGTTCCACAGAGATCAGCACCACTGCAAACAAAATACCTGTTAGGAGCAGCTTCCAGAACTCCGCCCCATAGAAGCGGGCGAGAACTTCACCAGGATTTTGCGCCCGGTAGGGAAGAAACACCTTCCGTGCCGTCAACCCGTTGGTCGACGCAGAAATCAGACCCCCAATCAGACCCGACCAGGCATACAACTGATTGAAAAGCAGCAGTGCGAGTGCGACGCTTATCGCAACTCCAAACTGGGCCGATATGATGTGGCGGATCTGGCTGTTTCCGGTAGGCTGCATACCAGTTTCCCGGATCCCCTCTTAAGCACTTACCCGCAAGGTGCGAGGAGTATAAGTGTTCCGAAATACAAGGTCAAAGGATGGGTGATTAAAAATGCCCTAAAAAGGCTCACTTGATGTGGTCGAGGATTCCTTCGAGTTCATCGAGACTGTTGTAGCTGATCACCAGTTTACCTTTGCCCCGGCTGTTCTGTTGCAGATCCACCTTGGCGCCGAGCCGAT
Organism: uncultured Gammaproteobacteria bacterium; assembly: GCA_963716875.1. GTDB lineage: Bacteria > Pseudomonadota > Gammaproteobacteria > Chromatiales > Chromatiaceae > JASJBU01. The sequence continues at coordinate 75,672 of CAVQUR010000003.1, read as the reverse complement.
CGGTAAGATCGCTGAGCAGACGCCGGATATCCGGATCGTCCTGCACCGGATTGGCGGCCTTCGGTTTTGCTTCGCTCTGTTCCAGGCCCTGCAGCCGACGCACCAGTCGTTCCGTCTCCCTCACGGACAGGCCTTGGTTGACCACCTTGGCGGCCGCCTCACTCTGTCTTTGGTCCTTGAGACCCAGCAATGAACGGGCGTGGCCCATCTCCAACTGCCCCTTCTCGACTAGAACCTTCACATCTTCGTTGAGTTCCAGCAGCCGGAGCAGATTGGTCACGCTGGTGCGCGATTTACCCACCGCCTTGGCGACGGCCTGATGGGTCAATTCGAATTCGAGCAGCAGGCGACTTAGGGCATTGGCCTCCTCGAGCGGATTCAGATCCTCCCGCTGGATATTCTCGATCAGACCCATGGCCATGGCGGCCTCTTCCGTCACCTCCTTGATGACCACCGGGATTTCATCCAGCCCCGCCTGTTGCGCAGCGCGCCAGCGGCGCTCGCCGGCGATCAGTTCATAACGGCCGTTTTCCACGCCCCTGACAACGATCGGTTGAATCACACCTTGGGCGGCAATCGAATCGGCCAGTTCCCTGAGGCTATCGGGATCGAACTCCCGGCGCGGTTGATAACGTCCTCGTTGAATGAGGTCGACCGGCAGGCGGGTCAGATGGGAATGATCGCGCTGTGCCCTCTCCGCTGTCTCAGCATGCTCCGCATTGATACCGCCCAGAAGGGCATCGAGCCCCCGGCCAAGGCCACGCTTTTTCGCCGTCATGTGTGTCTACCGTTATGCCTGTTTCAATTCTGAGGTTCGAACACGGTGCCGGCGCAATAATTCACTGGCAAGCGCCAGATAAGCCGTGGCACCGCGCGAGGCCTTATCATACAGTAAAATCGGTTTACCATGACTGGGGGCCTCCGCGACTCTGACGTTACGTGGAATGATGGTGTTGAAAACCTCATCCTTGAAATGGGAGATCAATTGGGTGGAAACATCCAGCGCCAGATTGTTGCGCGGATCATGCATGGTGCGCAAAAAACCCTCGATTTGCAGCTGTGGATTGAGCTGTGACTGGATCTGCCGCACCGTGTTCATCAGCGCGGAGAGTCCTTCCAGGGCATAGTACTCGGTCTGGATAGGGATCAGCACACCGTCTGCGGCCACCAGCGCATTCAGGGTCAGCATATTCAGCGAAGGAGGGCAGTCCACCAGGATGAAGTCGTAGCGGGATCTGGCGCCAACCAGGGCCTGGCGCAGGCGCCTTTCCCGCATCGAGGCGTTCATCAATCCGACCTCCGCCGCGGTCAGATCGGCGTTGGCGGGCAACACGTCGAAGCCGGATTCTTCCACATGGATGACGGCTTCGGGCAACTGACAATCGCCCAGCAAGACATCACAGCTGGTGTGCTGCAGGTTGTGCTTGTCCACCCCCGCGCCCATGCTGGCGTTGCCCTGGGGATCGAGATCCACCATCAGGATGCGCTTTTTCATGGCCGCCAGGGATGCCGCCAGGTTCACCGTGGTTGTGGTCTTGCCCACCCCCCCTTTCTGATTGGCGATAGAAATAATATGGCCCATGCTGCTTTCCACTGGATAGGATTAATGGCTTTTATAATAGCGGGAGGTGTTGCCGAGTGATACTGCCTTGCGACACAAGTTATGCCAACAATAGCATGCAGTATCTGCTCAGGGACTTTGGGTGATTTTTATCAGATGTCGCTCGGCCTGACTGAACGGTAAGCGCAGAGGAATGACCCTGACGTCCATCGCAGCCGGGAGCTGCTCGAGTTCCTCCACGGGAACCGCCCCCTTCATCGCCAGTAAACAGCCGTTCGACACCCGCAGTCTTGCCGTCAATTCGAGCATCCTGGGCAGGGCGGTGAAGGCCCTGGCGATTATGGTATCGAATGGCCGATCCGGGAGAAATTGTTCGACCCGGGCATGTATCGGCTGGATATTTCCAATGCCCAACTCGAGCACCGCCTGGCGTACGAAACGGATCTTTTTGCCGTTGCTGTCCAGCAACACAAAGTGACTCTGGGGACGCAGCAGGGCAAGGGGTAAGCCGGGTAGACCGGGACCGGTCCCCATGTCCAGGATGCGGCTGCCTTGCAGATAACCCAGCACTGACAGGCTATCCAGCAGATGGCGCTCGACCATCTCTCGAGAATCCTTCAGCGCGGTCAGATTGTAGGCCTTATTCCATTTCACCAACAAGGAGAGAAAAAGAAGTAGCCGCTCACTCACATCTTCTGTCAAAGTGAGTCCCAGGGCCTGGGCCCCAGCTTGCAGCCTCACCTTGAGGGTGGCATCGATAGGGCCCTGCGACATCAGGCCGAATGCTTTTTCAGATGAATCAGCAATAGGGAGATGGCCGCCGGCGTCACCCCGGGGATGCGCCCGGCCTGACCCAAAGTCTGCGGTTGGTGGCGCAGAAATTTCTCTCTGACCTCCGTCGACAGACCCCGCACCTTTGCATAATCGAAATCCAGCGGCAACACCACGGCCTCGTTGGCCCGTTGTCGCTCGATCTCATCCTGCTGGCGCAAGATATAGCCGGCATACTTAGCCTGCACTTCCAACTGTTCTATCACTTGCGGGTCAGCCACGCCCGGACCCAAATCCCCCAGTTGCATCAGTTTGCGGTAATTGACGTTCGGCCGAGCCAGCAGATGCAGGACCCGCACCTCCCGGTTCAGTTCGCCTCCCAGCAACTGTTCGGACTCGTTATCACTCAAGTCGGCTGGACGCAACCACAGGTTCTGCAGACGCTGCTGTTCCCGTTCGATCGCCTCCCGCTTAGTGCAGAAGACGGCCCAACGGTCATCATCGACCAGACCCAGGTTCCGCCCTGTTTCGGTGAGGCGCAGATCCGCATTGTCTTCCCGCAGCAGCAGGCGATACTCCGCCCGGCTGGTGAACATCCGATAGGGTTCAATGGTGCCCCGGGTAATCAAGTCGTCCACCAGGACACCCAGATAGGCCTCGTCACGCCGCGGAATCCAGGCCTCCTGACCGCGACTCATGCGCACCGCATTCAACCCGGCCAGCAGCCCCTGGGCCGCCGCCTCTTCATAACCGGTGGTACCGTTGATCTGTCCCGCAAAGAACAGTCCCTGCAGATGCTTGGTCTCCAAGGAGGCCTGCAGATCCCTCGGATCGAAGTAGTCGTACTCGATGGCATAGCCGGGCCGGGTGATATGCGCCTTTTCGAATCCCCGCATGCTGCGGACCAGCGCATATTGCACGTCGAAAGGCAGGCTGGTGGAGATGCCATTGGGATAGATCTCATGGGTGTCGAGCCCCTCCGGCTCGATGAAGATCTGATGGGAACTCTTGTCCGCAAAGCGCACGATCTTGTCTTCGATGGACGGACAATAACGGGGACCCACTCCTTCAATCACTCCGGTATACATGGGTGAGCGGGATAGGCCGCCGCGGATAATCTCATGGGTCTGTTCATTGGTGTGGGTGATATGGCAGCAAATCTGCTCCGGATGTTCGTCTTTCCGTCCCAGAAAAGAGAACACCGGGGTGGGATCATCACCGGGTTGAGCCTGCAGACCGGAATAATCGATAGTGCGGCCATCGATGCGGGGTGGCGTGCCGGTCTTCAAGCGTTCTACCCTGAACGGCAGCTCACGCAACCGCCCGGCGAGGGTGTTGGCCGGCGGATCTCCGGCGCGCCCCCCCGCATGATTTGACAGACCGATATGGATGCGGCCGCCCAGGAAGGTTCCAACCGTGAGCACTACGGCGCGGGCGCGGAATCTCAAGCCCATCTGGGTGACTACGCCGGTGACCTGGTGCGCCTCTACCAACAGATCATCCACCGCCTGTTGAAACAGCTGCAGATTCGCTTGATTCTCCAGCATAAAGCGTATGGCCGCCTTGTAGCGTACCCGGTCGGCCTGGGCGCGGGTAGCGCGCACGGCGGGTCCCTTGCGTGAGTTGAGGATGCGAAATTGGATGCCGGCCTGATCCGCCGCATGGGCCATGCTGCCACCCAGCGCGTCCACCTCCTTTACCAGATGCCCTTTGCCGATGCCACCGATCGCGGGGTTACAGCTCATCTGCCCTAGGGTCTCGATGTTGTGCGTCAGCAGCAAGGTCTTGGCGCCCATGCGCGCGCTGGCCAAGGCTGCCTCGGTACCGGCGTGGCCACCTCCCACCACAATCACGTCATAGGAATCTGCGAACAGCATCAGTAATCTGATAAAGGTTGGAAAAATGGTTATTCTAGCCGATAAGATGCCAAACGGTGATAGAGGTCAGGCCATGCCAAACAAACTGGACCAGGTTATCGATGCCGCCAGCAGTATTTTGCTGGGCAAGGAGCGGGTTGTTCGACTCTCCCTGGCCTGTCTTTTGGCGCGTGGTCACCTGCTGATCGAGGATGTGCCCGGCGTAGGCAAGACCACCTTGGCGCATACCCTAGCCCGCTTGTTGGGCCTGGATTATCAGCGCATCCAGTTCACCAGTGATCTGCTGCCTTCGGACATCCTCGGCGTGGCGATATTCGACCGGGAGAAACAAGCCTTCCGCTATCACCAGGGTCCAATTTTCGCCCAACTGGTGTTGGCCGACGAAATCAACCGGGCAACCCCGAAGGCGCAAAGCGCCTTGCTGGAAGCCATGGAAGAACGGCAGGTCACCACCGAAGGTGAAACCCGCCCGTTACCGGAACCTTTTTTTGTCATCGCCACGCAGAATCCCAGTCATCAGGTCGGCACCTTTCCCTTACCGGAATCCCAGCTCGACCGGTTTCTGATGCGGGTGCATATCGGTTATCCGGAGCGTCAAGCGGAACGGGAGCTCCTGACCGGGGCGGATCGCCGCAGCATGATCAACCATCTGCCCGCTATGCTCCACTCCGCGGAACTAGCCCAGCAACAGCAGCGGGTAGAGCAAGTCTTCGTATCGGATGCTCTGCTCGACTACTGCCAGGATATCATCGCCTACACTCGCACATCCGCCAGCTACCGCCATGGCCTGTCACCTCGGGCGGGCATCGCGCTGTTGCACAGCGCCCGGGCCTGGGCCCTGCTGGAAGGCCGTAATCAGGTATTACCGGAAGATCTGCAGGCTATCATCCCGTCCACCATCGGTCATCGTCTGCAGCCGTTGGGCGAGACGGAAACCTCCGATCACACGACCCTGGTGCAGACGCTGCTGGAAACGATCCCGGTACCCTGAACATGGCCCACTCGAACAAGCTCAGGAGTGCATGGATCATGCGTTTCCTGCGTACCGCCAAACCGGACGGCAAAGGTCGTGCAACCATCCGGCCCCGCAGTATCTATATCTTGCCGACCCAACAGGGAATTATTCTGGTGCTCCTGCTCATGTTGATGCTGCTCGGCTCCATCAACTATGGCAGCAATCTGGGTTACCTGTTCACGTTCCTACTCGGTGGTGTCTGGCTCACCAGTATCCTGCACACCTGGCGCAACCTGTTGGGTCTGAGCATTTCCCAGCAGCAGGCTACACCGGTTTTCGCGGGTCAGGAGGCAGGATTCAAACTGTCCCTGGAAAATCCCGGCAGCCAGCATCGATATGGTATCTCGATCAGTGTGCCTGGCGGGCAGGGGGATGCTATTGACCTCCCGGCAGCCGCCATCCGCCAACTGCTGATTACCCTGCCAACCCAACATCGAGGCCAGCTGCGGCTCGATAGAGTATGCATTCACTCACGCTATCCTTTCGGTCTTTTCAAAGCATGGACCTATGCGCAACTCGACCTGGTGTGTCTGGTCTATCCCCAACCTGCAACGTACGGCGATCCTCCCGTACTAGCCACCTACAACCCAAGCGAGGTGGGGGACCGGGGGGTCGGGGCGGACGATTTTGTTGGTTTGCGGGGATTTCGAGACGGCGATTCGCCGCGACAGGTCGATTGGAAGGCCTTGGCAAGGGAACGGGGGCTCTACAGTAAGCAGTTTGGCGGAGACCGCACGGAACTAATAAACCTTGACTGGGATATGCTCACAGACCCCGATCCCGAAATACGGCTGCGTCAATTGTGCCGCTTTGTGCTGCTCGCCGCACGAAGCCATCAGAGCTATGGCCTTAAGCTGCCTGGCACCATCATTACCCCAGGCTTGGACGATCAGCACAAGCACCAATGCCTAGCAGCCTTGGCCAGATTTTGATGACCAGCATCAGAGCTCCGTTAGCGATCAACCTTACCCCGCGTATCCACAAACTTGTGCTGGGCGTGGCGATCCTCGCCGCCGCGCCGCATCTGTCGAATCTTCCCATCCCGATATCGGTGTTGTTACTGTTATTGCTGGTTCTCCGATTCATCAGTCTGCAGCGCCCTCGATTCCAACCTGGCCGCTGGGTACTGATGCTGTTGACTCTGCTCGGCGGCCTGCTGGTCTACAGCCAACACCATACCCTGATGGGTCGCGACGCCGGCGTCTCGCTCTTGACCGTCATGTTGGGCATGAAACTGCTGGAACTGCATAAACATCGGGATGTCTATGTGGTCACTTTTATCAGCTACTTCGTTGTCATCACACAGTTTCTCTACAACCAAACCTTCCTGCTTGCCCTCTATCTGCTCTTTGTGGTGGTGAGCCTGACCGCATTACTCCTGGAGCTGAACCAGGTCAGCCCCTCCAAGCAGTTGATCGAACCCCTAAAAAAGACACTGAGCATCAGCCTGCAAGCACTACCGATCGCGGCGATTCTGTTCATTCTATTCCCGCGCCTCAGCCAACCACTGTGGCAGTATGGTTCAAGTGACAACAGCGCCCTGACTGGCCTCAGCGATCATATATCGCCTGGCAGTATCAGCCAGCTCATCCAATCTCCCGAGGTGGCCTTTCGCGTCAAGTTTCTTGACACGGCACCAGAGCCGGAGCAACGCTACTGGCGCGCCTTGGTCCTGTGGGATACAGATGGTTTCGACTGGTTCAATCGAAAGCAGACCGGCAGCAACCTAAAGCCTGCCAAATTATCCCAATCATCACACCCCGTGGCTTATGAAATCTTCCTAGAGCCCCATCGACAACGCTGGCTCTATGCCCTGGAGTTGCCTGAGTTCGCACCGCCCGGGAGCAGCCTGAGCACAGACTTCACCATTCTGTCCGTACATCCGGTTCAACGACTCCGGCACTATCAGTTGCGCTCAAACACCCGCTATCGCACCGGCTCGCCCAGCCCGGAGGAGTTCCAGCGGTCCCTGTCAATCCCTGACAATGTGACTGAACAGGAGCGCAAACTGGTCGAAGCTTGGCGGATAACTTCCTCCACTGACCAGGACATGGTCAAGCTTGCCCTGCAATATTTCCATCAGCAACCCTTTGTTTACACACTGAGTCCACCAACCTACCCTGACAATCCTATCCATGAGTTCCTGTTTGAGGGTAGGGAGGGTTTTTGTGAACATTTTGCCAGTAGTTTCACGCTGCTGATGCGTCTGGCAGGTATACCCGCTCGCATGGTACTCGGCTATCAGGGAGGCGAATACAATCCAGTGGGAGAGTATTACATCCTGCGGCAGTATGACGCTCATGCATGGAGTGAAGTTTGGTTGGAACAACAGGGCTGGACCCGTATCGATCCCACCGCGGCAGTGGCACCGGAAAGAATCCGACATCCCATCCAACTGGATCTCGCCGGAATCGGTTCGCCGGTACGGTTTCAACTCGACGATGGGGGGCGTTTAAATTCAGCCCTGAACAAACTCAGGCTGACACTGGATGCGGCAAACATCGGCTGGCGACGCTGGATACTCGATTATAATCGCGCGCGACAGTTCAATTTATTCAACAATATCGGAATCGATTTTTCCAGGACAATGCAATGGCTGACCCTGTCATTGGGTCTGATTGGGCTGACAATGAGTCTGATTGCCTTATACATCCTCCTGCAGGGTCAGCCGCGACTCGGTCCTGTGCTTAAAAGTTATCAGCGGCTGTGTCAAAAATTGGCCTTTGCCGGGCTTCCCCGCAGGCCCAGCGAGGGACCATTGGATTACTCCCGGCGCATTGCCAGAGAAAGGCCAGATTTGTCAGCACAGACTGATGGTTTACTCACCAGCTACATCCGGCTGCGTTACGGACCGGATCCAACACCTGAGATGACACAAATGTTTCGTCAACAGGTCAGGCTTTTTCGACCAAATAAAAAAGCCTGATTAGCTATTGTTAACTGCTTATCAATTGATATAGCTTATCTTTTAGATGCACGCGGCGCTTTTTCATTGCTTCAATATGAAAATCCGATACCGGAATAGCGACCTCTTCCAGGCTGCGAATGTGCGAATCCATCCAGTCGTATTCATCCATCAAATGATGAAAGACATCACTATTGGCGCGCAATTCGGCAATTTTTTCTGCATATTGGGGAAATTCAAGCAACAGTTGATGGGATTCACCCAGCATGGTCGGTCTCCTCTTTATTATCCTGATTTCATAATAGATTTTATTTCAGCCTTTGCCATTCAACAATACAGATGGCTGCAGCCATTCTATTCTATTTACCAATACAGAATGTGGCAAAAATCCTGCCCAGCAGATCATCGGAAGAGAATTCCCCTGTGATCTCACTCAACTGCTGTTGCGTCAGGCGCAGATCTTCCGCCAGCAATTCACCCGCGTGATACTCATCAAGCACAGTTGCACCTTGCAGGAGTTGACCTCGGGCTCGTTCAAGGGCATCCAGATGACGCCGTCTGGCCATAAACTCGCCTTCATTCGGACCTGTAAAGCCAATACTCTCCTTCAAATGCTGGCGTAACAGCTCAATGCCCTGTCCGCTTTTAACCGACAAGGCGATCTCAACTCCCAGCTCTGTCTGTTCAATGGCGCAGGATCTACCAGTCAGATCGATTTTATTGCGAATCAGGGTAAGCGGCACCTTTTCAGGCAAACTGGCGCGATCCAAGACGAGATGGTCGGAATCCGCCTGGTCATCAAAAACCCATAACACGCGATCAGCCATTTCAATTTCCGCTCTGGCCCGGCGTATGCCCTCCCGTTCAACCGGATCTATACTCTGACGTATACCGGCAGTATCGATGATGTGGATCGGCATACCATCGAGCTGAATTCGCTCTTTGAGAAGATCCCGCGTCGTACCTGGAAACTCCGTGACTATCGCCGTATCCTGACCTGCCAGGGCATTCAGCAGACTCGATTTGCCAGCATTCGGGCGTCCGGCGATGACTAGGGTCATGCCATCGCGGAGTAATCTGCCTGTTCTGGCCGTTGCTAAAACATCTTCGAGTTCATTTATGATTTTCTGTAAGTCAGCGCTTACTTTTCCCGTACTCAGAAAGTCGATCTCTTCTTCCGGAAAATCAATGGCAGATTCCACATAGAGTCTGAGTTGAATTATTCTCTCTACGAGTTGATGCACTCTCAGGGAGAAAACACCTTGTAGGGTGCGACTCGCCGTACGCGCTGCGGATCGGGTTCCCGCATCTATCAGATCGGCAATGGCTTCCGCCTGAGTCAGATCCAATTTACCATTGAGAAAAGCCCGCTCACTGAACTCACCCGGTCGGGCCAGACGCGCACCCAACTGCAATACCCTATGCAGCAACAGATCCATCACTACGGGTCCACCATGGCCTTGCAGTTCTACAACATCTTCACCCGTAAAAGAGTGCGGCGCGGCAAAGTAGAGAACGATGCCCTCATCGATCATCTCTTTCCTGTCATCATAAAATCGTGCAAATCCAGCCATTCTTGGTGCTGGTAAACGCGCAACGACCGAGCTGGCGATAGTTACCGCATGCGGCCCCGACAATCGGATGATACCAATACCACCACGACCCGGCGGGGTTGCAACGGCAGCGATGGTATCAATGGATCGCAAGGACAAGCAAGAAACTAGCGGCGGTCAGATAATCTACGGAAATGTAGTCAACTCTTCGCTCCCTGTTCAATTTTTCGCGTGATATACCACTGCTGAAGAATTGAGATGAGGTTGTTTACTACCCAATAGAGCACCAAACCAGCCGGGAAGAAGGCGAAGAAGATGGTAAACACGAAAGGCAGGCTCATCATGATCTTAGCCTGCATGGGATCAGGCGGAGCTGGATTGAGCTTCTGTTGTACGAACATGGACACGCCCATGATCAAAGGTAAAATAAAATAGGGATCCTTGGCGGAAAGATTATTTATCCACAGGATAAAGGGGGCTTGACGAAGTTCGACACTCTCCAGCAGGACCCAGTAAAGCGCAATAAACACGGGAATCTGCACCACAATCGGCAAACAACCACCTAATGGATTGATCTTCTCTTTCTTATACATGTCCATCATGGCCTGATTGAGCCGTTGCTTATCATCCCCGTAACGGTCCTTCATGGCTTGCAGACGTGGGGTCAGCTTGCGCATATTAGCCATTGATTTATAACTGGTTTCAGAGAGCTTATAGAAAACTGCCTTGATTATGATGGTCAATAGGATAATGGACCAACCCCAATTACCCACGAGATCATGAATCGCCTCCAATAACCAAAAGATAGGTTTTGCGATCACCGTCAGCCAGCCGTAATCAACGGTCAATTCCAAGCCTTCGGTAATAGTCTCTAATTTATCCTGCAGCTTAGGACCGACGTAGAGTTGCCGCTTGAACTGATAAGTCTCACCGACAGGTACCTCAACTGCGGGCGAGTAACTCCCGATCAGATACTTCGGACCTGGAAGGCTGTTGCTATAGTAATGTTCTATCTGATCTTTTTGGGGTATCCAGGCACTCAAGAAATAGTGTTGAATCATGGCAAGCCAGCCTTGTGCCGAGTCGACACTCAGACCCTTTTTTGCCATATCCTCAAACGTTACTTTTTCATACTTATCAGTAGGAGTGTAATAAACCCCTCCTGTGTAGGTATATGTCGTGAATCTTGAATGGCTGGCAGGCTCGCTGCGTTGTAACTGACCATAATCTCTCCCAACCCATGGACTCCCCGATCGGTTCTTCACCTCATGTATGACATCGATGAGATAACTGCCGCGCTGAAAAACCAGATGTTTGATGACCTGAACTCCATCATTGCTGGTCCAGCTCAATGCGACATCAAGTTTGTCCTGACCATCCGCCAGTCGATATTCGGTTTGTTCAACCTGATAAATCGCTTCATGGGTCGGCGCCTTGACTTTCTCGCTCCCTATCAAACCCGATTGGGCGATGAACAGATCCGGCATTGCAGGGGATAAAAGTTCAAATTTGATGTCTGGAGTCTCAGGGGCTACCGGATAATCCAATAAGTACGCACGCTGCATCGTTCCGCCCAGGGTAGAAATTTCAGCACGTAGCAGGTCTGTTTCCACCTTCACCGTCTTACTGGGAACATTCCCATCAGCGTTTGCTAAGGAAGGTTGATTCTGCCGGTCAAACGCTTTTTCACTATTGGTAACGACATCAGGTACAGACCCTGCTGGCATATCCCGTGGAGCCGGTATGACCGGTGCCGCTTCTTGAGGGCTAGTCAGAGTCACTTCCTCTGAAGCTGGCCTTGTCCCATAGTCTTCAATCCATGCCTGATAAAGCATCAAACCAAGAAAGGCGAGAGCGAAGAACAGAATCAATCTTAAATTATCCATGAGACTTCTTTTCATTTGGTTCAGGGACTGGATCCACACCACCTTCATGCCAGGGATGACAGCGGCAAACTCTTCGCAGGGATAGCCAGAGACCCCTTAGAAAACCATGCTTCTCCAGTGCTTCCAGCGCATAGTTAGAGCAGCTTGGGTAGAAGCGGCAGTGGTTTCCTAAAAATGGGCTGAGGATAGTCTGATACACTCGGATCAGAAAGATCAGGACAATTTGCATTTTCCGATCAGTCTTTGCCAATGGAAGGATAATGAATCCAGATAGCTTCCATTCGACTCCGTCATATCCACGTTACGATTCAGAACGATAAGATCCAATCCTGTCAGTAATGCCTGATGTATCCTAAAACTTTCCCGTATGAGTCGCTTCAGCTTGTTGCGATCTACAGCCCGTCGAATCTTCTTTTTAGATATGGCCAATCCAAGTCTAGGGTACTCAAGACTATTGTCACGTGCCATTACAACAAAGTTTTGATCAGACGATCTTTCATGACCATTAAAAACCCGACGAAATTCGTCGGGTTTCAATAATCGGCACCTACGGGGAAATTTCCCCTTAACTGACTGCAACGATGTCTAGCTTTAAGCCAAACGAACTCGACCCTTAGCGCGACGCGCATTGAGGACCTTACGACCATTTCTTGTCGCCATGCGTGCGCGAAAGCCATGCGTGCGTACCCGCTTAAGGTTACTGGGTTGAAAAGTTCTTTTCATAACAGATTACCGGTAGTTGTAACATCTGATGGAACGGGCCCGATAAGGCCGAAAAAAGAGCCGTAAAATAGCTCTAATCCGTATGGATTGTCAAATCAAATCAGCTCATCAACCCAGCATTTTGAGCTGCTTTTTACTGTGGATAAGTCAATTTCTGGGGAGTAGACTCTGTGATCAATGTCGTGGCTGCCAGCCAGCACATATTGTTGAGTAACCCTTCGATATTTGAACTTTCCTAATAGAGAGATCCATTTTGGAATTTTGGCCACATTGTTCTCAGCGTCTTGAACAAGAGCTTTCCGCTCAACAGTTCAACACTTGGATCCGTCCTCTTCAAGTCATTGAAGACGAAAAAAAGATTAAGCTACTGGCTCCCAATCAGTTTGTGCTTGATTGGGTTAGAAATCATTATCTTCAATCCATACAAGAGCACCTGTATAAGATCTGTGGTAATAATCTCACCCAGGTATCAGTCGAAATAGGCAGTAAGAAAAAAAATAAAAAAAACCTACTCAACAGTCCCGTTGAAAATCTAGTCAACACGCCAACGGTCAATGGCAGGCCATTGGTGGAATCCAATCTCAATCCAAATTTTTCTTTCGAAACCTTTGTAGAGGGGAAGTCGAACCAGATTGCCCGCGCAGCTTCTATACAAATCAGTGAAAATCCCGGCAGAGCCTATAATCCCCTATTTATCTATGGCGGAGTCGGCCTGGGTAAAACCCACCTGATGCATGCGGTAGGTAACTCAATTCTATGTAATAACCCTGGCGCCAAGGTAGTCTATCTGCACTCAGAGCGTTTCGTATCAGAAATGGTCAAGGCGTTGCAACACAATACAATTGATCAGTTCAAGAAGAAATATCGCTCACTTAATGCGCTGCTGATCGACGATATTCAATTTTTTGCAGGTAAAGAAAGATCACAAGAAGAATTCTTCCACACCTTCAATGCTCTTTTCGAATCACAACAACAGATTATCCTCTCCAGTGATCGATTTCCCAAAGAGGTGGCCGGTCTGGAAGAGCGCTTAAAATCACGATTCGGATGGGGTCTTACCGTTGCCATAGAGCCGCCTGATTTAGAAACACGGGTGGCTATTTTGCAGAACAAGGCTTTGCAACTCAATGCGGAACTTCCCAGTGAGGTCGCTTTTTTCATGGGCAAACGTATTCGCTCAAATATACGCGAACTGGAGGGGGCTCTACGGCGCGTCGTCGCAAACGCATCATTCACGGGTCAACAGATAAATCTTGATTTCGCCAAGAATGCGTTACGTGACATGCTAGCCGCGCATGACAAACAGGTCACAATTGAGAGTATTCAGAAAACCGTTGCAGAATATTTCCAGATTCGCTCATCCGATCTCTTAACCGCCAAGCGCAGTCGATCCATAGCGAGGCCTCGACAGATCGCTATGACACTTGCCAAGGAACTGACTAATCATAGTCTGCCTGAGATAGGGAAAGCATTTGGTGGTAGGGATCATACAACCGTTATTCACGCATATAGGAAGATACAAGAGTTAAAGGATTCTGACCTGCGCATTGCTGAGGACTATTCAAACCTGTTGAGAACCCTGAGCACCTGATGTGGATAACATGAGTAGAAGTAGAGAAACAAATCTAACGTTAATTTATCCACAATGCGTAAACAGGTTACATCTAGCATTACTTACACTCTAATCACCTCATTAAAGTTAATTTAACTATTATTATTCAATAAGATAAAATCTTATTCGACCAAAATGAGTTGCATAATAACTATAATAAACATTCATAAAATAACTTAGTTTATTATTTACTCGAGTCATATCAATGAAAATAAAGACAACAAGAGAAGCTCTTTTAGATCCTCTGCAGAGCCTAAGTGGAATCGTTGAACGTCGTCAAACGCTACCTATATTGGCAAACATACTCGTAAAAACACGTCCTGGACTTATGGACATGACTGCTACAGATCTAGAGGTTGAACTAAGAACCCAGGCACTTGCCGATTTCGAAGGCGAAATAGAATTCACTCTACCTGCAAGAAAAACTCTTGATATCTGCAAGGCGCTACCTGAACAGGCTGAAATCACTATTGAGATCGAAAATGACAAGGCCAGGATACGATCAGGTAGAAGCCGGTTTACTTTGGGAATATTACCTGCGCAAGACTATCCAGTGATTGAAGCGTCTAATACTAATAATCTATTTTTGATCAAACAAAAATCTTTGAAGAAGCTTATAGAAAAGACAGCCTTCGCTATGGCTCAACAAGATGTTCGTTATTATCTAAATGGCATGCTCTTAGAAATCGACGATAGTACGATACGAACTGTGGCTACTGACGGACACAGATTAGCTCTTAGTGAAGTAACAACCGAGTCAAAAGATAACTCTGCAATTCAAGTTATTCTACCTAGGAAGGCAGTTTTGGAATTATCTAGACTACTGAACGATCGTGAAGAAAATATAAAAATAGAATTGAGTTCCAATTATCTAAAAGTATTACTACCTAATTCTATTTTTACGACAAAACTGATAGATGGAAGATTTCCAGATTATCATAGAGTCATGCCTTCCGGTGCTGATAAAGAACTTACTGCAGATAAAAATCTACTAAAACAATCTCTATACCGTGCATCAATACTGTCTAATGAAAAATATAGAGGTATCCGGTTCAATGTAATGAATGGAGTTCTTCAATTACAAGCACATAATCCTGAACAAGAAGAGGCAGAAGAAGAATTAGAGGTAGATTATCAAGGACATGATATAAAAATTGGTTTTAATGTCGGTTATCTTTTGGATGCCATATCAGCAATTACCGAATCAAAAATAATTATCGAATTAAAAGATTCAAACAGTAGTGCACTGATATACGGAAAGGATAATAAACAAAGCAGATATGTTGTGATGCCTATGAGGATATAATTTCATATCTTATTTTTATTTGCTAATGAAATGACCAAATTGAATATTCAAGAAGTAGAAATAAAAAACTTACGTCTTTTTAAACAAGCTAAATTTAACCCATCTTCAAATTTTAATCTCCTAACAGGACCTAATGGTTCTGGTAAAACGTCGATTCTAGAATCAATCTATTTACTATCCAGGTGTAAAAGCTTCAGAACAAATTTATCTGAAAGATTGATTCATAACAATGAACAGGAATTACTTATAGCTTCAACTATAAATTACGAAACAAATATAATCTCCCATATCGGAATAAAAATTACTAAAACTAAAACTCTGGTTCATTTGAATGCAAACAAACAAAAAAAACTTTCAGATCATGTAAAACAAGTTCCATTAGGGATAGTTACACCAGATACACAAAGATTATTAACGGATGGGCCAAAATATAGAAGAAAATTTCTTAATTGGGGGGTGTTCCACGTGGAACATGAATATGCATCACTAGTAAATACTTATAGTAAAATTCTTACACAACGAAACTCGATCTTAAAACAAGGACGGGGGTACCATAGTGCATGGGACAATCAATTTGTTCAATATGGCAACGAAATAGATGAATTGAGAAAGAAGTATATGAATCTATTTATGAATATATTTACAGAGATAAAATATGATTATCCTGAATTAAGAAATGTCAATATCGATTACAAGAGAGGTTGGAAGAATAATGTCCATTTATTGGAAGCTATTAATTCCAGCAACTCAACGAATCAAGGAGTGACATATTTTGGACCGCATAGAGCGGATCTGTATATTTATTTAAAAAATCATCTTGCCATTGAAGTCCTTTCTAAAGGACAACAAAAGATACTTTCAATTTTACTAATTCTCACACAATTACTAATTGTCAAGAGAAAGTATTCCGAAACGCCACTGCTGTTGATAGATGATTTGCAATCTGAATTAGATGATAAAAATATCAAAAAAATAATAAAATCAATACATCAACAAAATATCCAGACTTTTATTACTTCAATTGATCCTCAAATATATGATTTATTTCAATATGAAACACGATTGTTTCACGTGGAACATGGTGAAATAAGTTAAGTATTGATGGCGAGGGTGAGGGTATAATGATACTAGTAAAAGTGTTGTTTCTTTAAATCAGGTAATGAAATGTCCTACGATTCTTCCAATATAAAGGTGCTAAAAGGTCTTGATGCAGTAAGGAAACGCCCAGGGATGTATATTGGGGATACTGATGATGGAACTGGCCTTCATCATATGGTTTTTGAGGTTGTTGATAATTCGATAGATGAATCACTTGGGGGTTATTGTGATGAAATCATTGTATCAATACATTCCGATCACTATGTGACTGTCGAGGATAATGGAAGAGGTATACCAGTTGATATACATGTTGAAGAGAATCGATCCGCTGCGGAAGTGATTCTTACAGTACTTCATGCTGGAGGAAAATTTGACAATAATTCATATAAAGTATCAGGTGGTCTCCATGGTGTAGGTGTGTCCGTAGTAAATGCATTATCTGAAGAATTAATTATAAAAATTTATCGTCAAGGTAAGATTTGGCAGCAAATATATAAATATGGAGAACCAGTTGAGCCATTGAAAGTAGTTGGAGACACTGATAAGACGGGTACATGTATAACATTCAAACCAAGCTCGAAGACATTTACTAATCTTGATTTTCATTATGACATTCTGGCGAAGAGACTGCGTGAACTGTCATTTCTTAACTCAGGCGTTCGGATTGTCTTGAAAGAAGATGAAACAGGAAAAGAAGATATATTTGAATACAAGGGAGGAATTCTTGCATTTGTCGAACATCTAAATAAAAATAAATCACCACTACACGACAAAGTTTTTAGCTTTTCTGATGAAAGAAATGGAATCATTGTCGATATTGCCATGCAGTGGAATGAATCGTATCAAGAAAATATCTACTGTTATACAAATAATATCCCTCAACGAGACGGTGGCACTCATCTTGCTGGTTTCAGGGCAGCATTAACTAGAACCCTGAATCAATATATTGAACAGGCAGGCTTGGCAAAAAAACAAAAAATTAATACCAGCGGTGACGATGCAAGGGAAGGATTGACAGCTGTACTTTCTGTTAAAGTGCCTGATCCTAAATTTTCGTCTCAGACCAAAGATAAGCTGGTATCTTCAGAAGTCAAAGGGGTAGTTGAGAATCTTGTTGCCGAACATTTACATGATTATTTGTTAGAAAATCCAGGCGATGCAAAAAATATAGCTGGTAAGATGATTGAAGCGGCTAGGGCAAGAGAAGCTGCGAGAAAAGCTAGAGAAATGACCAGGAGAAAAGGTGCATTGGATATTGCTGGATTGCCTGGGAAACTGGCAGATTGTCAGGAAAAAGATCCTGCTTTATCAGAACTTTATCTTGTAGAAGGAGACTCTGCCGGCGGCTCTGCAAAACAAGGTAGGGATAGAAGATTCCAAGCAATATTGCCGTTGAAGGGTAAAATTTTGAATGTTGAAAAAGCGCGTTTTGATAAAATGTTGTCATCGGCTGAGGTTGGTACCCTCATCACGGCGTTGGGTTGTGGCATTGGTCGAGAGGAATTCGACCTAAAAAAATTACGGTACCACCGCATTATTATTATGACGGATGCGGATGTGGATGGTGCTCATATAAGAACCTTGTTGCTGACATTCTTTTATCGCCAGATGCCAGAATTAATTGAAGGTGGGCACATCTATATAGCCCAACCACCACTGTTTAAGATCAAAAAAGGTAAACAAGAGCAATATCTCAAGGATGAGCAAGAATTGAACAACTATTTTCTGCAATCCGCATTGGATAATGCTTCTTTATATGTCAATGCAGAAGCACCGGCATTGGCGGGTGCTAGTCTAGAGGAGTTATCCAGATCTTATTTGGCAATAGCGGCAAGCATTGACCGTCTCTCCAGACGTTATGATAAGAGTTTTCTTGAGAAGCTTATCTACATGACAAAAATCACAGAAGGATTGCTGAGTGATGATGAAATGTTAGCAGGATGGATTGTTGAAATGGAAGGAAGACTGAATACGGAGTTGAAGATTGCAGAATCCTGTTCGGTAGCATTAAAGAAAGGAACTGACAAGGATGAGATGAACAGAAGCGGTATATTGATCACGAGAAAGGTTCATGGAATTGGTACTGATCATTTTGTACCTTTTAGTTTTTTCTTGACCATAGAATATCGAAAGATTGTCGAATTGGGTGAAAAACTGATCGACCTGATGAGCGAAGATGCTTACGTCAGGCGTGGTGATAAAACCCAACAGGTGAGAACTTTAAAACAGGCATTGAATTGGCTGATGGACGAAGCGAAGCGCGGTCAGCATGTTCAGCGCTATAAGGGATTAGGTGAGATGAATCCTGATCAGTTATGGGAAACAACAATGAATGCTGAAAGTCGCCGGTTGCTACAAGTCAGCATAGAGGATGCAGTGGCGGCTGACCAGATATTTGCCACTTTGATGGGCGATCAAGTGGAGCCAAGACGTGACTTTATCGAGGCTCATGCGTTAACCGTAGAGAACCTTGACATTTGAATGATGGTGCCTGCATCGTGAGGTAAGAGCTTCTTTAGTGAGTACCTACTTACTTAGTCTTTCCATGGGTAGAGTAGCCTTGGTTGATTCAATCCAATCCTCGACCAGCTGGTTGATTTCTATAGCCTTATGTCCCCTGCTTTCAATCATGGGTCCGATCCTGACATCAATCACACCAGGATATTTAATGATCCCGCGTCGCTTCCAAAAGACACCGGCGTTGTGAGCTATTGGTAGGATTGGATAGCCGGATTTTTCAGCCAGCATGGCGGCGCCAATTCCATAACGCCTTTTCTCACCGGGTGCGATACGCGTGCCTTCTGGAAAAATGATTACAGATAAACCTTCCTTAAGTCTTTGTGTTCCTTGCTCGATAATTTGTCTGACGGCCTTGCGTCCTGCCTTTCTATCTATCGCAATCGGCTTAAAGTGAATCATGACCCAACCAAAGACGGGCACAAAAATCAGTTCTCGTTTGAGTACCCATACTTTTGGATGATCCACAAGGCTGATCAGAGCGATGGTCTCCCAGGTTGATTGATGATTCGAAAGAACGATGCAACTGTCCTTCGGGATGTTTTCTCTACCCTCTACTCGGTAGGTTAAACCACAGATGATCTTCAGAGCCCAAAGCGATGATCGACTCCATGTCGTGTCGATTATGTATTTTGTATTCCCCGGTAAGAACCAGCCGATGATAAAACCAAAGCCTGCGAAGAAGACGGTGTTGAGAAGGAAAAACAGGAAAAAGATGACTGAGCGGATGAAAATCATGGAGCGTCTACGGAAGTTTCATCGATGATAGAGTCGACCGCCTGTGAGAGATCATCGAAACAGGATATCCCGCTTAAAAAATCTGCGTATTGCAGGAGTGTTTGTTCCCCTTTACCTGAGCGAACCAGGATTGGACGGGCCCCAACACTAACCGCAGCTTCCAGATCACGCATGGAGTCGCCAATAACTGGAACATCCTGGAGAGATTGACCCGAACGTTTGGAGATTTGCTGGTAGAGAGCGGCTTTCGGTTTACGACAGTCACAATGTTGCTCTGGTGCATGAGGACAGAACAGGATGGCCTCAATGCGCCCTCCCTGCTTTTGTAGTTCGGTTAGCATCTTCTCATGGATAGCATTTAAAGTTTCTATACCGAACAAACCTCTTCCGATACCGGATTGATTTGAAGCGACGTATACACGGAACCCCGCATGATTGAGACGAGCAATGGCTTCCAGGCTGCCACTGATTGGTATCCACTCGTTAGGGGATTTGATGAATTCCTTGGAATCCTGATTAATGACACCGTCCCGGTCTAGGATAATGAGTTTCATATGTAGTAAATACTTACTTAGTTTTAAGGCTAGTCCACGCCTCGAAATTCAGAGACACGTACGCGGCCGTTAACGATACGGGATTGGCGCTTGCCTAGTTTTTCCATTTTTGACCAGAATGCCTGGTTGAGATCGAAATTCTGAGCGATAGCGGTTCCCATCACAAGAATCAACAGATCTGCAACTTCCTCTGCCAATGCTTCCTTGCTCTTGCCTTTAGTAACACAGGATGAGATCTCACCCAACTCTTCAGACATCAGCGAGATGCGGTAAGTCATCTCTTCACCGCCTCTTTCTTTAAAACAATGTTTTTTATGAAACTCCTTGACCGCGTATAACATCTGTTCGTAGGAATCATGATTATTCATTGTATGACACCCGGTTTTTTATTGAAGTCGCGATAGATCGGCTACGCTAAGAAACAGTTTTTCCAGTTGGGATAGGAGGGCGAGCCTGTTCAATCTAATGGTTTGATCATCCACCATAACCATCACCTGATCGAAGAAGGTATCAACGGGATCCCTTAGTCCAGCGAGCAACAGTAGACCTTCTGTATACTTTGCCGCAGCAAATAGCGGCCTTACTCGCGGTTCCAGTGACGCTATCTTTGTGGCGAGGGATTTTTCGGCCTGTTCAGAGAGCAGGTTTGAATCCACGCAAGCAGGGATAGTCTCATCGGTCTTCTTGAGGATATTGTGGATGCGTTTATTGGCAGCCGCCAGGCTTTCCGCTTCGGGTAGTTTACGAAATTCTGTGACGGCTCTGACCCTCTGATTGAAGTCCGCCGGCCGGGTTATCCGCTGGGCCAATACAGCATCGACCGAATCCGCTGGAATGGATTGGTCGGTATAATAAGCCTTCAGGCGTTCCATGATGTAATCGAACACCTCCGGTATCTGGGAGGATACATCGATCTGGACTGACAAGGCCTCAGCGGCCTGTTGAAGCAGTTGTTCAAGGTCGAGATCAATGGGAGTTTCGATCAAGATCCGCAGGACACCCAGGGCGGCTCGCCTTAATCCATAGGGGTCCTTTGCGCCCGATGGCTTTTGCCCGATGGCGAAGATGCCTAGCAACGTATCGAGCTCGGTCGGCAACGGCAATTGTTCTACCGCAATCAGACTGCGGCAGATTATCGCCTGCATGACGCGGCAGGTAGACCTCTTCCATCGCTTGTGCGACCTGGAGATCCTCGCCTGAGCGTTGCGGCATAATATCGGCCCATGGTGCCCTGTAGATTGGCGAATTCTCCAACCATATCGGTCATCAGATCACATTTGCATAACCAGGCTGCCCGCATCGCCAATGCTTTGTCGAGTCCAATTTGTTCGGCGATGCGTGTCTGCGATGGCTGCAATGCGCCCCGATTTATCATGCATGCTGACCTAATTTATCCTGGAATTTTAGGCTTTTAAGTCTCTCGATATGATGTTCCAGCGGATGTTTCAGATCCTGTGC
The DNA here is from genome assembly GCA_963716875.1 of uncultured Gammaproteobacteria bacterium. Lineage (GTDB taxonomy): Bacteria > Pseudomonadota > Gammaproteobacteria > Chromatiales > Chromatiaceae > JASJBU01. Next base: position 54,098 of record CAVQUR010000003.1, on the reverse strand, counting down.
CCAGAAAAAGGCCGCATCGCTGAATCGGGGCCGGATGACACGTTCATTACCCGATCTGACCTGGTCGATCTGCTTTGCTTTCGATGTTGCTGATGGCAATGAACATGGGCAGCAGTTCACCTTCTGCATTGACAACTGGAAAATATTTCTGATGGCCCTGCATGGCCTGTACCAGACATTCTGAAGGAATTTCGAGAAATCGTGCATCGAAACTGCCGATAACGGGTACTGGCCATTCAGTCAGGGCCGTGACTTCATCGAGAAGTCCATTGTCTATGACAGCCCTGGCATTTTTCTGTGCGGCTGCCTCATTGACTAGACTGTTCGATGAGCGCCTTGCGCTCTGTTAGATCAGCGATCACATGGCCGCTTTGTTTGAGTAAGCCGGCGGTAATCGGGCCGGTTGGTCGATGACGATCGGTTCCGGATGGTGGAAACGATGACCCCGAGTAGTCCTGCCGGTCTCCTGACCCATGATTCTGGCCCGGTACGACATCCTCGCCAAACAGTAGGACGACCCAATGCACCGGGCGAACGAATTCTTCATTCCCTGAGCCCCAGCGCATGCGTTTGGGTATAGGTAGTCTGGCAAGGGATTTTTCTACGATTTCAGGTAGCAGTTCCCGGGTAGGGCGGCCTGGTTCGGTCTGCCTGTAGACCAACCAAGCGCCTTTTGCGGTTTGCGATTCTTCTAAATCTGCCACGGCCACACCACAGGAGCGGGCGAATCCTTCCGCAGCCTTGGTGGGGATACCTTCCGCATCGTAAGCAGCCTGCAGGGCGGGACCTCTGCGTTCGGTCTCTTTATCTGCTTGGGCCGTATCCAAGCGTTCTACCAATACGGCCAGACGTCTCGGGGTAGCGTATGATTTTATCCTGTCTCTGGACAGACCGAATTGGGTGAGTTGCTCGTCGATACCTTGCGTGAAGGCCTCAGATAGGGTTGCCAGTGCCTTGGGTGGCAGTTCCTCGGTACCGATCTCGACCAACAGATCTTGTCCTATTACTCATTGATTGTGGCCTCCTGAGCTGATTTCAGCATGGGGAAGCCCAATGCCTCGCGACTGTCGTAATAGGCCTGAGCGACGGCTCGGGCGAGCGCACGCACCCTGTAGGATATAGCGTTGCCGTTCCGTTACGGAGATGGCGTGGCGGGCATCCAGCAGATTGAAGGTATGTGACGCCTTCAACACCTGTTCATAGGCCGGTAAGGGCAGTCATTTTTCGATCAGCCGCTGGCTTTCCTTCTCGCAGTTATCGAACCAGTCGAAGAGGGAATTGACGTCGGCCTGCTCAAAGTTATAGGTCGACTGCTCTACTTCATTTTGGTGAAACACATCCCCATAGGTCACAGGGCCAGCGGGACCTTGAGTCCAGATCAGATCAAACACGCTTTCCACCCCTTGCAGATACATGGCAATACGTTCCAGTCCGTAGGTGATCTCACCGGTAACCGGTCGGCAATCGAGTCCGCCGACCTGTTGAAAATAGGTGAACTGGGTGACCTCCATGCCGTTCAGCCAGACCTCCCAGCCAAGTCCCCAGGCCCCCAGGGTGGGTGATTCCCAGTTGTCTTCGACGAAACGGATGTCGTGGACGAGTGGATCTATGCCCAATTGTTGCAGTGATCCGAGATAGAGTTCCTGAATCTCCATGGGCGAGGGTTTAAGGATCACCTGAAACTGATAGTAGTGTTGCAGCCGATTTGGATTTTCACCGTATCTTCCGTCAGTGGGGCGGCGTGATGGCTGTACGTAGGCGCAATTCCAGGGTTCGGGTCCGATGGAACGTAAAAAGGTTGCTGAATGGAAGGTACCGGCGCCCATCTCCATGTCGTAGGGTTGCAGAATCACACAGCCCTGTTCGGCCCAGTAAGTCTGCAGGGCGAAGATAAGGCCCTGGAAGGTCGATACATCATATTTTTTCTGCTCAGAAGCTCGGTTCACGTCCGGGTTCCATGGGTTTAGCTGTAAAACTGGTGATTATAGCGGTGCATCAATACCATGGCTAACTGGCGGATGTCTGTTGGCGGCAATTCCGTATAATTCAACGAATTCCGAGTTTTGATCCGTACGAATATGACTCAAAAACGTAAAGCAGTCGCCCTGATATCCGGTGGTCTCGACTCATTGCTTGCCGCCCGGGTGATGCAGGAGCAGGGTGTTCATGTCGAGGGGATCAATTTTTATACCGGTTTCTGCGTGGAGGGTCATACCCATGCCATTCGTAAAAAGGATCAGAACAAAGCCAAAACGAAACAATGCCCTTTGGGTTGCCGAACAGTTGGGAATAAAACTGCATATCGTCGATATCGTAGAGGAATACAAAGAGGTCGTGTTCAATCCGAAACATGGCTATGGGGCCAACCTGAATCCCTGCCTGGATTGTAAGATCTTCATGGTGAAAAAGGCCTACGAATGGATCCAACAGAAGGACTTCGATTTTATCATCACCGGTGAGGTGATCGGTCAACGTCCCATGTCGCAGCGCAAGGCTACCATGCCGGTGGTGGCGCATGAGTCGGGGGCGGAAGATCTGCTGTTGCGGCCCCTGTGCGCCAAAAACCTTCCTGCCACGCTGCCGGAGAGGGAGGGATGGGTGGACCGGGAACGACTCTTTGATTTCAGCGGCCGCAGTCGTAAACCGCAGATAGCCTTGGCCGAACAGTTATGGTTTTGAGGATTACGCGCAACCTGCGGGCGGCTGCTGTTTTCTCACCGACGCCCAGTACTCGGTCAAATTGGCCGATCTATGGCGGGCGAGAGGCAGTAAACAGTATGAAATGGATGACATCATGCTGTTGAAGGTGGGCAGACATCTGCGCCCGGCGCCCCACTTCAAGCTCATCATCTCGCGAGAGGAGGGTGAAGGTAATTTTCTACAAGGTTATCGTAAACAATTTTCCAGCTTGACGACCATCAGCCATCCAGGTCCGCTGTCGCTGATCGATGGTGAGGTGGATGCAGACGAGGTTCAACTGGCTGCCCGTCTGGTTGCCCGTTACAGCCAGGGACGAGATGCGCCTAGAGGTGGAATTGGAATATACGGATCCGCATGGGGCAGACTACGTCAATTGACGGTACAACCACTTAAACCCCATGAAATACCGGAGGATTGGTTCATTTGAGTACGTATCGTCCTCGACTGTCGCCGGCTGCTCTGTCCCATGCCCGTCATTCGGGTGCAGAATCGGGTCAAACAGCTGGCAGCCGGCAGCCGCCTGGAAGTGGTCTGTACGGATCCCGGGGTACTCAACGATATTCCGGCCTGGTGTCGTATCAATGGCCACAAATTGATAGAAACCAGAAAAATCGACGATGAATACATTCGTGGTGCTGGAAGTGGGTGAATCGGAGTAGCTTAATGGATCAATTGACTGAGAAAAAAGAGATCCGTTACCGTCTGACGCGTCAGGCGACGATAGTCGGTGCGGTGGTCAATGTTTTTCTGACCCTGATCAAGGTCTTTTTTGGAATCGTTGGGCAATCGCAATCGCTGCTGGCGGACGGTATTCACTCCCTGTCCGATCTGCTCTCCGACGGGCTGGTCCTGTTTGCCGCCCGGCATGCCAAGAATGACCCTGATGAGGAGCATCCATATGGCCATGGGCGCTTTGAAACTGCCGCCACCATGGGTTTGGGGAGTATTCTGATCCTGGTGGGTCTGGGCATCATCTGGGATGCGGGCGAGAGGCTGTTCAGTCCGGAGGAGTTGTTGCATCCACACTCAATCACCCTGTATGTCGCCCTGTTTTCCATTCTCGTCAAAGAGGGCCTTTACCATTACACCCAGAACCTGGCCAGGCGCATCAAATCCGAACTGCTGCGTGCCAATGCCTGGCATCATCGAACCGATTCCATCTCCTCGATTGTGGTCATGGTGGGTATCGGCGGAACCATGGCCGGCCTGCCTTACCTGGATGCCATTGCCGCGGTTCTGGTAGGCGTGATGATCGTGCACATCGGCTGGAGCCTTAGCTGGGGGGCGGTGCAGGAATTGGTGGATGCGAGTCTGGAAGAGGAAAAGGTCGAGGAGATACGGGAGATCATCAATTCGGTCTCCGGGGTATCGAATGTGCATATGCTGCGTACCCGCAAGATGGGCGGGCATGCCTCGGCGGATGTGCATGTGCAGGTGGACCCCTGGCTGAGTGTATCGGAAGGCCATCGGATAGCTGAAGTGGTGCAGATGCGATTGATAGATGAGGTTGATCTGCTGAGTGATGTGACGGTGCATATCGACCCGGAGGATGACGCGGAGGGACCCTGCTGTGCGGATCTGCCGTTACGAAGACAGGCGGAAGCGCAACTTGCGAAGCACTGGCGTGAGATCGCCTGCTATAACCGCAGGAAACGCATCATTCTGCATTACCTCTCGGGTCAGATCGATGTGGATCTATATCTGCCGGTGAATTGTTTTGATTCACAAGAACATGCGGCTGAATTACGCAGGGCTTATCAGAGGGCAGATCGAATCGTCGGATATCTTCAGGAAACGTACAAATCTGGTTCGGTTAGCACCATAATAGTGCATTATTTTAATCATAATGCACTACTTATGTGCATAATGTGAATCTTTCAGGAAGATTTCTGGATCATTTTTAGCCCTTGAATGCTAATCTAGCGCGTCTTGCGAAGGGCGATCGTTGAAGCCTATATCTATAGAATTTTGAATATGTTAGAACTGAGGTGGTTGAACCACTTATTGACACTACGATAAACATGTTATATATGGCATAAATAATGCTAGTTTAGCGATATTCAAGCTGTCTGGTATAGTTTTACCGGCTGATACCATCCTTAATGCAACGCTGATTGAACAGTGTTTCAGCGATCAATAACAAACCTAGACTTGGAGATAGAAATGGCCTCGAAAGCCCTCAAGATGATTAAAGACAACGATGTGAAGTTTGTTGACCTGCGCTTCACCGATACCCGCGGCAAGGAACAGCACGTGACCCTGCCTGCCAATCTGATTAACGAGGACATGTTCAAGGACGGCAAGATGTTTGATGGTTCCTCGATCGCTGGCTGGAAAGGTATCAACGAGTCTGACATGGTTTTGATGCCAGAGGATGATTCCGCTGTCATGGACCCCTTTTCCGACGAAAATACCCTGATCGTCCGTTGCGATATCCTCGAGCCTACCACCATGCAGGGTTATGAGCGTGATCCCCGTTCGGTTGCAAAGCGGGCAGAGGCCTATTTGAAATCGACCGGAATTGCCGATGTCGCCTACTTTGGACCGGAGCCGGAATTCTTCGTGCTGGATGACGTGCGCTGGAGCGCCGATATGAGCGGTTGCATGGTCAAGATCGATTCCGACGAGGCCGAATGGAACTCGGAACGGGTCTACGAAGACGGCAATATCGGCCATCGTCCCACCGTCAAAGGAGGTTATTTCCCGGTGCCTCCGGTCGACTCCCTGCACGATCTGCGCGGCGCCATGTGCCTGGCCATGGAGGAGATGGGAGTCCCGGTCGAGGTGCATCATCATGAGGTTGCCACCGCCGGTCAGTGTGAAATCGGTACCAAGTTCAGCACCCTGGTGGAACGCGCCGACTGGGTGCAGATCCAGAAATACTGCACCTGGAACGTAGCCCACGCCTACGGCAAGACAGCTACCTTCATGCCCAAGCCGCTGGTGGGTGATAACGGGTCCGGCATGCATGTGCATCAGTCCCTGGGCAAGGGAGGAGAGAATCTCTTCGCTGGCGATCAGTACGGTGGTCTGTCTGAAATGGCCTTGTACTACATTGGCGGTATCATCAAACATGCCAAGGCATTGAATGCCTTCACCAACGCCTCTACCAACTCCTATAAGCGTCTGGTGCCTGGATTCGAAGCTCCGGTCATGTTGGCGTACTCTGCCCGGAATCGCTCCGCTTCCATCCGTATTCCCTGGGATTCCAGCCCGAAAGGACGTCGAATCGAGGTGCGTTTCCCTGATCCGACCGCGAATCCCTATCTGGCCTTCTCAGCCATGATGTTGGCCGGTCTGGACGGTATCCTGAACAAGATTCATCCTGGTGATGCCATGGACAAGGATCTGTATGACCTGCCGGCGGAAGAGGCGGCCAATATCCCAACCGTCTGTTACAGCCTGGACATGGCCTTGGACGCCTTGGACGCAGATCATGAATTTCTCACCGCTGGCGGGGTCTTCACCGACGATCTGATCGATGGCTACATCAAACTGAAGATGGAAGAGGTGACCCGTATTCGCATGACCACCCACCCGATAGAATTCGATATGTATTACAGCTTATAAAAAACACATGAGACAGGGATGTCCCGACGAGTCGTAATCCTGTCCATGTAAGAACGAGTCATGGCATCTCCCGAACCAGGGAGATGCCTTTTTTGCGAACTGAATAGCATGTTCAATCCCCGATGCCTGGTCTATCCTTGAACGATGCGTACCTGGATCTTTTTTCTTATCCTGATCACCGCCCTACCCTGCGTTGCTCGAGATGTCTATAAGTGGACATCGGAAGATGGCGTTGTTATCTATTCCGATACCTATCAAACCGGTGCCGAAAAGGTCTCCATATCCACCGGAAAAGTTCATCGTAACGGATCAAAAGCTGTGGCTGAATCCAACAACGATGTTCAGCCGGTGACAGTCTCCAGCGATTATCAGTCATTCGAGATTGCACAACCGGAAGATAATGAAACCTTGCGGAGTGAACAAGGGGTGGTGAATGTGGGCCTTAGCCTTTCTCCCATGTTAAACGCAGGGCATGTCATCCATGTCTATCTCGATGGAACTAAACTGAACAAAGACCTTACCACGACCCAGTTCAGTCTCAGTGAACTGAATCTAGGCACCCACAGCTTGCAGGCAAAAGTGGTCGATGCCGAAGGTAAGCCCCAGATTACCAGCCAATCTATCAGCTTTCACCTGCGCAAGGCTGCCATCGCCAAGCCCTGAAAACTAGCGGCCTCTATACAAGGTTCCTTTGGTGCACTGTTTTTGTGCGCCGGAAGCGGACCGTGGTTGGGGTATACTCGTTCAGTTTCTACGACTTTTCCTGAATTTCAGAGATGACTTCAGTATTTGATTGCTTTTCTCTAAAAAATGGCTTCTGAAAAGAAGCAGAATTAAGCATTAAGTAGATTCTCCTCGATTATTCTACAGTTGGTTCGATATTTGCTAATTCATATTCCATGAATCCAAACAGCACATCACGTGGATTGGAACAGCGGATGTTGGAGAACCTCAGCTGTGCCGTACTGCTTTTCGACAGCGATTTGGTTTTGCGCTACATCAATACCGCCGGTGAAATGTTGCTCGCCGTGAGCGCCAGACAAATATTGGGTCAGCGGGTCAAGGAATTCATCCATTGCCGCTGTTCGGAGGTGGAATCCGTGCTCAGACGATCCCTGGAAACCGGTCAACAATTCACTGAGCGCGAACACCAGTTGACCCTGTCCGATGGAAGAGAGATCACCGTTGATTGCACGGTGGCGCCGATCCGTGAAGAGGGTCGGATTATTGAATTCCTGGTGGAAATGCAACAAGTCGATCGTCAGTTGAGGATTTCCCGTGAGGAGAGCTTGTTATCCCGTAACCAGGCATCACGCGCATTGGTGCGAGGCCTGGCCCATGAGATAAAAAATCCCCTTGGTGGTTTGCGGGGGGCGGCCCAGTTATTGGAACGTGAACTGCCTTATGAGGAACTAAAGGAATATACGCAGATTATCATTCAGGAAGCCGACCGCCTGCAGAATCTGGTCGATACCATGCTCGGTCCCAATAAGCTGTCGAAACGCCAGGAGGTCAATATTCATCAGGTACTGGAGCGGGTCTGCAGTCTGGTGCGGGCGGAAACGGGGGTAACGCTTTCGATCAGAAAGATTACGATCCGAGTATACCCACCATGGTCGGTGATGTGGATCAGTTGATCCAAGCGTTTCTTAATATCCTCCGGAATGGAGCCCGGGCGGCGGGGAGCAACGGTCAACTGGGGATCCGGACCGGATCCTGCGTCAATTCACGATCGGTGCCCTAAAACACCGCCATGTCATTTCCGTGGAGCTGAGCGATAACGGACCGGGGATTGCAGAGGAGATGCAGGCAAAGATCTTCTTTCCTATGGTCAGCGGCGAGAGTGAGGGCATGGGATTGGGGCTGTCTATCTCCCAGGAGTTGATCAGCCGACATCAAGGCTTGATCGAGTTCTCCAGCAAACCGGGTGAAACCATTTTTAGAGTATTACTTCCTTTGGAGCAGTATTGATGGATAAGTCATGTCGAGTCTGGGTGATCGATGATGATCGTTCGATTCGCTGGGTCCTGGAAAAGACCCTGCAGAAAGCGGAGATGGATGTTACCTGTTTCGAGAGCGCCGAGAAGGTGATCGGCTCCCTCGAGCGTGAACAGCCTGATGTGATTGTCTCAGATATCCGCATGCCCGGGATGAACGGACTGCAATTATTGGAGATGATTAACGCGCGCTATCCGGACTTGCCGGTCATCATCATGACCGCCCACTCGGATCTTGAAAGCGCGGTCTCCGCATATCACGGAGGCGCCTTCGAATATCTACCCAAACCTTTCGATGTGGATGAGGCGGTTGCCCAGATTCGCAGGGCCTGCCGGCAACAGGCCAACCAGGAAAAATCCGCCTCTGAAGAGTCGCTTAGCAGTCCCGATATTATCGGTGAAGCCCCGGCGATGCAGGAGGTCTTTCGCGCCATCGGCAGGCTGGCCAGATCCAACATCACGGTGCTCATCAATGGGGAATCCGGCACTGGCAAGGAACTGGTGGCCCACGCCCTGCATCGCCACAGCCCCAGGGCCGCCGCTCCCGTTCATTGCCTTGAACATGGCCGCCATCCCTCGGGATCTCATGGAGTCGGAGTTGTTCGGTCACGAGCGTGGCGCCTTTACCGGGGCCCAAACCCGGCGCGAGGGGCGTTTTGAGCAGGCCGACCAGGGCACCCTGTTTCTCGATGAGATCGGGGATATGCCCGCAGAGCTGCAGACCCGTTTGTTGCGGGTCTTGGCTGATGGTGAATTCTATCGGGTAGGTGGACATGACCCGGTGAAGGTGGATGTGCGGATTATCGCCGCCACCCATCAGAATCTGGTGGGCCTGGTGAAAAAAGGCGCCTTTCGCGAGGATCTGTTTCATCGTCTGAATGTCATCCGCATCCAACTTCCGGCCCTGCGTGAGCGACGGGAGGACATCCCATTGTTGATGCATCACTTTTTAAATACCGCAGCTGAAGAACTGGGGATGGAACCGAAGATCCTCCTCCCGGCGACGGAGACCTATCTCAAGCAACTGGTCTGGCCTGGCAACGTGAGGCAGTTGGAAAACACCGCTCGCTGGTTGACCGTCATGGCTTCAGGACAAGAGATCCATCTGGATGATCTTCCGGTTGAGTTGAAGGAGGAAGAAACGGACGAGGAGAGCGGCGTCGACTGGCGCCAATTGTTGCGCAACTGGGGCCGTAAGCGCCTGCAGGAAGGGGCGGAAGGCCTGCTGAACGAGGCGGAGCCTGAATTCGAAACTATCATGATCGAGATTGCGCTGGAACATACCGCGGGACGGCGACAGGATGCGGCCCGCCTGCTTGGCTGGGGTCGAAACACCCTGTCACGTAAAATCAAGGAGCTGGGTCTACAGGGTGAGCTCTGAACCCGAAGATCCTCTAGTAAATTCGTGGTATCAAACCTTCGATTTAGCCCTGGCCAGGGTTATGATCTGTTACCCATCGAAGTTTAAGAAGACGCAGCAGGTAAGACTATGGATTCCACCACGATTGATCTGCCGGGAAGTGAGATCGAGTCGATCACCCTTCGAAGAGGGCAAACTCAAGGTACGGTTTTCCCGTGCCTACATCATCAAGACCATGAGCGGTTCAGAGGAACGCACCCGCTGGTGGCAGACCGGTGAGCTGGTGTTCGCATGACGCCGAGGTCGAGGGCGAACTACCGCAATGTCCCTGTGTCTGTGCAGGCGGGGACGTGGGTGAGAATGTCTATACCTATCGGGACATGCTGCCTCTCCCCCTGGAGAGTCATGGCCGCGCCCATTGTGCCCTGAAGTTTAAGGATCAGCCGATCATTCTGAAGGCGGCGGCATCAGGGGTGAGACTGGCGATGGACGATCGCCCCCAATACATCGAACACATGCGCGAATAATCAGCCTCAATTCGAGGCCAGGTTATGCGCCGCCCGTGTCGTTTCGGGTAGCCTGTAGCGGGTAGTGCAGGCCAATACGTACTGGATGGCGCTGGCCAGGCTGATCCTATGACCAATCGATATGTAGAGTGGTTTAACCTGAGCGCGGGTGCGCAGCACCGCACCGATGACCTCCTTCTTGTCCAGCAGCGGAACCCAGGCCCCTTTGTGCTCCGGCAATGCTTCATGGCGGCCGACCAGACGACTCTTGGCGACCCCGATGGAGGGTAGATCGGTGAGCAGCCCCAAATGACAGGCGAGACCGAAACGGCGGGGATGAGCCAGCCCTTGACCGTCACACAGCAGCATATCGGGCGGCCGGCTTAAGGATTGCAGGGCCTCGAGAATGGCCGGGATCTCCCGGAACGAAAGCAGACCGGGCACATAAGGAAAACGGGTGGCTTGCTGGGCTATGGCCTGATCCACCAGCTGCAGCCCAGGGAAACTCAATACCGCCACTGCTGCCCGGGTTATCGTCCCCCGCGCCTCGAAGCCTACATCCACCCCCGCGACCCAGCAAGGGGGTGTAAACCGATCAGCGGTGATGACCTTTGGCTTCAGTTCGAGCTGTAGTTCCCGGGCTTCGCCGGGTGTGATGTTCCAGGGATGGAGGATCGTGGAGTGCATCGTGAGCTTTACCTCAGTCTGAGGCATGCATCATACAGCGGCCGGCGGTTTGAGGCAGCTTTGACCGTTTCTGTGTACAATTCCGATCATTACTGATAACAATTATGCACATCAAAGGAATTTTCCGTGACCCCATTGAAAAACGATCGCCTGCTGCGTGCGCTGCTCCGTGAACCGGTCGATGTCACCCCGGTGTGGATGATGCGGCAGGCTGGACGCTATCTGCCGGAATACCTGGTGACCCGCTCCAAGGCCGGCAGTTTCATGAATCTGTGCCGTAATCCAGAATTGGCCTGTGAAGTGACCCTCCAGCCCCTCGATCGCTATCCGTTGGATGCCGCGATCCTGTTCTCCGACATCCTAACCGTGCCGGACGCCATGGGTCTGGGGCTCTATTTCACCACCGGCGAGGGACCTCGTTTCAAACGGACGGTGCAGGACGAGGCGGCGGTGAACGCCCTGGGCGTGCCGGACATGGAAGAAGACCTGGGTTATGTGATGGAGGCTGTGCGAACCATTCGCCGGGAGTTGGATGGGCGGGTACCCCTGATCGGTTTCAGCGGCAGTCCCTGGACTTTGGCGACCTACATGGTGGAGGGGGGCGGCACCAAGAATTTCTCCAAAGTCAAGGGCATGATGTTCGACCGGCCCGAGTTGATGCATCGTCTGCTCGGCAAGGTGGCGGACACGGTTACCGCATATCTGAATGGCCAGATAGCCGCCGGCGCTCAGGCAGTGATGATCTTCGATACCTGGGGTGGAGCGCTTACTCCACAGGCCTATGAGGCCTTCTCTCTGGACTATATGGAACGGATCGTCAAGGGTCTGGTCCGGGAGTCAGAAGGCCGTCGGGTGCCGGTGATCCTGTTCACCAAAGGGGGTGGTTTCTGGCTGGAGAAGATGGCGGATACCGGTTGTGATGCGTTGGGTATCGATTGGACCCTGAGTCTGGCCGAGGCACGCCGCCGGGTGGGGGATCGAGTCGCCCTGCAGGGCAACCTGGATCCCTGCAGCCTGTATGCCTCGCCGGCGAGGATCCGCGCCGAAGTGGGCCTGGTGCTGGAGAGTTTTGGCCAGGGCAGTGGCCATGTTTTCAATCTGGGCCATGGCATCCATCCGGAAGTCGATCCGCACCATGCCGGCGTCATGGTGGAGGCGGTGCACGAATTGAGCCGGGTCTATCATTCAGCGTAAGCATTGGCTTACGGCTAGATCTTCATTACGCAAAGCATCAGATGACAGAGCCATGAAAATCAGTATCTTGGGAATGGGTTTGATGGGAGTACCGATCGGTTTGCGCCTGCAGCATTGCGGGCATGAGGTGCGGGGCTGGAACCGTTCTGAAGGGGGCTTGCAAAAAGCCCGCACAGAAGGCCTGTCCTCCGAACCGGACCTTGCTGCTGCGCTCCAACATGCCGACTTGGTGATTCTAACCTTGAGCGACGCCGCGGCCATCGATTCCGTGTTGTTCAAGAGTGAGATCCCTGCACTGTTGCAGGGAAAAATGCTCTTGCAGATGGGCACCATCAGTCCGGACGAGAGTCGCCAGATCGGTCAGCGGGTGGTCGCCGCCGGTGGTGACTATCTGGAAGCACCGGTGCTGGGCAGTATCCCGGAGGCCAGAGCCGGCGGTCTGATCATCATGGCGGGCGGGCCGGATTCGCTCTACCAGGATTGTCTGCTGGTGCTGCGCTGTCTGGGCAAACAGATCGAACATGTCGGTGCCGTGGGCCAGGGCGCCGCTATGAAACTGGCCATGAATCAGCTGATCGCCACGCTCACGGCCGGTTTCTCTCTTAGTCTGGGGCTGATTCGGGCGGAGGGTGTTGACGTGGAGCAGTTCATGGGCCTGTTACGGGAGAGCGCGCTCTATGCCCCAACCTTCGACAAAAAGCTGGCCAAGATGCTCGAACACAACTATGCCAAACCGAACTTTCCCCTAAAACACCTGATCAAGGATCTGGCCCTGTTTCGTCAGGTGGCGGAAAAGAGCGGCATGGAATTCAGCATTTCTCAGGTCATGCTGGAGGTGTTCGAAAAGGGTTCTGCCGCCGGTTACTGCGATGAAGACTATGCTGCACTCTACGAGGCGATAAATCCCGGTTTTGATATGGATGTGGATGAGGGATGTTAGGTTAACATTAACCCCATACGTATGACTCACCCGAGAGAGATCCATGCGACTGCTGTTCAGTGAAATGCCAGGACGCCATGAGCGGTATCTGGTGCGCAAGTACGAGAATCTACTCTTTCCTGAAAGTGAGCGCATACTTACACCCAATCAATTGAATGAGGCCCAACGCCTCGATCATGAGGAGTTGGTGGCCTATATCGGCGACCTGCGCAAGCTGGTGGGCGAAGCGGTGGCCCTGGGCCCCCATGAACAGAGTGAGGTTATTCTCGAACTCAAGGAGCGGCTCGATAAGTTCTACGAGCAGGCCTGTCGTCTGGCGGATGATCAGACTCCCAATAAAGAGGCGATCAAAAAGCTGACCACAGTGATCATGCACGCCGTCTGGAAGGGCGCCGGCAACGATACCCTGGCGCACCAGCAACTGGAGCACGAGGAGGAGGCGCGCAGGACCCATTACGCATTGCTCGAGTATCCCCTGGTGGCCGACCTGCTGGACCCTGAGTCGCTCATTCAGGAACATGAACTTTTACCGGTTTTGCTGAGTGCCGACCAGGCGGAGTTCGAAGCGGCCGTGAGCCTGTTTGATCCTGCCCAGCTTGCAGCGCTCTGCGAGCAAGGGCAACAATGGTTCGAGACACGGAACGGCGACGAAACCCTGCAACCGGCGCGGCAACGTCTGGCCGAACTGAATCAGCTGCGCGATGCGATCAGAGCGTCCTGATCGGATAAGAACTAAAATAGCAATAGAGACAGGCGTTACAGGGAAGTCAATGGCAATCCCCGATGAGCTGTGTCGATTCGAAGGAGCGGGTCCACAGCCGATGCTAGGCCAGCATGATGAAACATCTCCTACTGCTCACAATATACCTGGTCGCTGCGCTATGGAGCCCGATGTCCCAGCCCGCACAGCGCTACATGTCGGATGAGGCGATATGGGATGCCTGCTGGTCAGGGTATTATGACGATTATCGTCGTTCGATCTACTATCCGAGGCCGATCCAGGTGACCATCCATAACATCAGCCGTGAGAGTTGGGAATTGTGTGTGTTCGACAACCTGTGTCCCTACACCCTGTTCGTGGGGGACTTGCGCCCCAACCACAGCATCACCGTCACCGCCTGCGGCGATAGCATGCTGCGGGGCAGCATCAGCATGATGAAAAGCGATGGGCACATCTGGTTCTATGAGGACACCCGGGACAGGACCATCACCTTGAAATGAGCGCAGCCGAAGCCCCGGTAGGCTTCCGCTAGACCAGCACCAGCTCGATTCCGTCCTGCTGTATCCGTTGCAGGAAGCGCTCCTGCCATTGCTCCCCCTGCAGTTGACGAATGGTCTCCAGCACCAGGTATTGCGGTTTCAACAGGGTGTCGTCGGTGTAACGGCTGAGGCCCTGCTGACAGGCCGGACAGGAGGTGAGCAGTTTGATCTCGGGACGTTTGCCCCCATGCCGGTTAGCCAGGGTATCGATACCCCGGCCCAGCTCTTCGGATTTACGGATATCGCAACTGGTTGGCGATATCGGGGCGGCTGGTGCCGAGGGTGCCGGCCTCGCCGCAGCAGCGTTCGGACAGCACCACCGACTTGCCGGTCAGCGTGGCGGCGACCTGCAGCGGATTGTACTGCTTCATTGGTGTATGGCAGGGATCGTGATAGAGGTATTCGGCGGCTTGGCTGCCATCCAGGGCGACGCCTTTTTCCGCCAGGTATTCATGAATATCGAGCAGCCGGCAACCGGGAAAGATCTTGTCGAACTCGTATTTGAGCAATTGATCCATGCAGGTGCCGCAGGAGACCAGCACGGTCTTGATATCCATGTAATTGAGGGTGTTGGCGATGCGATGGAACAGGACCCGGTTCTCGGTGGTGATCTGCCGGCCGCGGGCGCTCAGTCCGCCGGCAGTCTGTGGATAACCGCAACAGAGATAGCCGGGCGGCAGCACGGTCTCGGCGCCCAATTCACACAGCATGGCCAGACTGGCCAGGCCGATCTCGCTGTAGAGCCGTTCCGATCCGCAGCCGGGAAAATAGAACACCGCGTCGCTCTCTTCGCTGACCTTGTCCGGATAACTCAGGATGGGCACCGAGCGGGCGTCTTCCAGTCTGAGCGCATCGCGCAGGGTCTGCTTTGGCGGATCCACGCGGATCGGTTTCTGTACCATCTCCACCAGCAGGCTGGTCGGGCTGGGGGTGCCGGTTGTCGCCCTGGGTGGCTCGGTCTGGGAGTGCAGCAGATTGAGCTTGACGGCCCCTTGATAGGCCAGATTGAGCCCCTTGAAGCCCCATTCCGCCATGCCCTTGCGCATCCAGCGAATGGCCCGGGGATGGGTGATGTTGAGAAAGGTCATGGCCGCGAGGGTGCCGAGACTGCGGCGTTTCTTACCCCGATCCACCAGGATCTTACGCATCAGGATGGTGACGTTGCCAAAGTCGATGTCCACCGGGCAGGGGCTCTTGCATTTATGGCAGACGGTGCAGTGGTCCGCCACATCGTTCATTTCGCTGAAGTGCTGCAGCGAGATGCCGCGACGGGTCTGTTCCTCATACAGGAAGGCCTCGATGATCAGGCCGGTGGCGAGGATCTTGTTACGCGGCGAATAGAGTAAATTGGCGCGCGGTACGTGGGTCATGCAGACCGGTTTGCACTTGCCGCAACGCAGGCAGTGTTTGATCTCGTCATTGAGGAGGCCGAGTTCGCTCTCCTCCAGGATGATGGCCTCCTGCTCCAGCAGACGCAGAGACGGGGTGTAGGCCCGTTCCAGATCGGAGCCTGCCGCCAGTTTGCCCCGGTTGAACCAGCCCTGAGGATCGATCTGCTTTTTATACTGGGCAAAGGCGGCCGAGCTTATCCGGCTCCAGATACTGCAGTTTGGTCATACCGATGCCGTGTTCGCCGGAGATCGCCCCGCCGAGGGAGGTGGCGAGATGCATGATGCGATCGCACGATGCGGTCGGCCTGCTGCAACATGGCATAGTTGTCGGAATGCACCGGAATGTTGCTGTGCACATTGCCGTCACCGGCGTGCATGTGCAGGGCCACGAACAGACGGGCATCGCGCAGCCGCCGATGGATCTCGCGCAGGGCATGGCGCAGCGGTTGCATTTCCTGACCTGGGAAGATCTCCTCCAACCGGGAGGCGACCTCCCGCCGGTAGGAGATCACCAGATCCCGCCGCAACAGCAGGTCCAACAGCCGGTCATCGGGACGCAGCAATGACTTGCTC
Organism: uncultured Gammaproteobacteria bacterium; assembly: GCA_963716875.1. Classification (GTDB taxonomy): domain Bacteria; phylum Pseudomonadota; class Gammaproteobacteria; order Chromatiales; family Chromatiaceae; genus JASJBU01. The sequence continues at coordinate 37,920 of CAVQUR010000003.1, read as the reverse complement.
TTGCGCGCATCAGCAGCTGGGGTGTGTGCTTGGGCCGGTGCTTCGATGCTGCTGCAGAATCTGCTCCCAGCGCCGCTTTGGCCTGCTGTACGGCCTGGCGGGCCAGATCCACCTTGGCCTGCAGGATGGTGCGGTTTTCGTCACTGGCCTCGAACTCTTCGCCCAGTACCCGCAGATGGCGTTCATCGGCCAGATAGTCGAGCACCTCCTCGGCGATATGGATCTTGTTGCGGGTCGACTCCTCGATGTTGATCCATTCGATCCCGCGGCTGTAGTCAGCCAGTCGCTCCAATGGGATGACCACGTCCTCGTTGATCTTGAAGGCATTGGTATGGGCGGAGATGGCGGCGGTGCGCGCCCGGTCGTGCCAGAAGTTGCGACGCGCCTCGGGACTGACTCGCGATAAAGCCTTCGCCGTCGCGGGCATTGGCCTTGTCGACGACCTCCGTGGCGGTCCGATCGAGGATCGATGGCGTCGTCCGCGGCGATATCGATCAGCAGCACCATCTTGGGGCGCTCCCGGCGCGCCGCCTTGGTGGAGTATTTGACCGCCTTCAGATAGCGCTCGTCCAGATGTTCGAGCCCGGCCAGCAGGACTTCGGTATGCTGGTCCAGATAGTCCTTGATCTCCACGATGGCCGGGACCGCCCGGCCGATATCGGTGCCGAAGAATTCCAGACAGATGGTGCGCACCTGGGATGGCATGCGGTGCAGAATGAAACGGGCAGAGGTAATCAGGCCGTCGCAGCCCTCCTTCTGCACCCCCGGCAGGCCGGCGAGAAATTTGTCGGTGACGTCCTTACCCAGACCGGCCTTGCGGAACAGGGAGCCGGGCATCTCTAGGATTTCGGGATCGGCGACCAGACTCTTGCGCTCGTTTGTCATAGCGGGTGATGCGGAACCGTACCTGCTCCTGCTCGTGGATCTTGCCCAGGTTGTGGTCCAGCCTTTCCACCTCCAGCCAGAGGCCTTCGGGCGTGACCATGCGCCAGCTGGCCAGATTGTCCAGGGTGGTGCCCCAGAGCACCGCCTTCTTGCCGCCCGCGTTCATGGCGATGTTGCCGCCGATGGTGGAGGCGTCCTGGGAGGTGGGATCCACCGCGAAGGCCAGGCCGTTGGTCTCGGCCACCTCGGAGACCCGACGTGTGACCACCCCGGCGCCGGTGCTGACGACAGCGACTCTTGCCTGCTACTCCCGGCAGGCTGATGGTCTCGATCTTGCCGATATGATCCAGCTTTTCCGTATTGATGACCGCACAGTGGGGGTCCAGGGGGATGCCGCTGCCGGTATAACCGGTGCCGCCGCCACGCGGGATCAGCGTAAGGCCGCGAATCGATACAGGCGCGCACCAGCGGTGCCACCTCATCCTCATGATCGGGGGTGATGACCACGAAAGGGATCTCCACCCGCCAGTCGGTGGCATCGGTGGCATGGGCCACCCGGGCGATGGCGCTGAAATCGATATTGTCCCGCCGGGTCAGGCCGGCAAGATTCCGCCGGGTGGTATGACGCAGTTTGATCTGCTGATCGAGACGTTCGGCAAACTCAGTGACCGCCTGACGGGCCGCCGCAAGCAATTCGATCGCCTGCAGATTGCCGTTGGTGCGCTGGTCGAACTGATTGAGCCGGTGCTGCAGGGCGTCGATCAGCGCCTTGCGCCGTGGCTGGTTGTCCAGCAGGTCATCCTGCAGATAGGGATTGCGGGTTATCACCCACATATCCCCGAGGACTTCGAACAGCATGCGCGCGGAACGACCGGTACGCCGACTGCCGCGGAGCTGCTCGATGAGTTCCCACATCGATTTGCCCAGAAACCGGATCACGATCTCCCGGTCTGAAAAGGAGGTGTAGTTGTAGGGGATCTCGCGGATGCGCGCTTTGGGCAGTCGGTTCATTTAATAAAACAAGCTCAGTTCGGAATCGATATTCAAGTTGGAACTTAAGTGGGGTATTCTAGCCCAACGCAAGTAATGCCATCATTGATAATCTCCACTCCCCACATGTCCGGAGGAAACCAACACGATGAACCTGATGAAATACAAGTGCTCACTCTTCTCGCTGTGCCTATTTGTGGCCTACCCTCTGGCTGGCGTGGCGCATGCCGGCGAGGGCAGTGAAGTGGAACGGGCGATCGAATACCGACAGTCGATCATGACCCTGTTCAATTGGAACATGAAACCGATGGGTGCGGTGATGAAAGGGAAACTACCTTACCAGCAGGCGGCCTTTGCCAGACACGCAAAGGATCTGGAGGCTGCCGCCAACCTGGATCTGCTTGCCGGGTTCCCGGCAGACTCCGAGGGAGAGGGGAGCGACGCGCTCCCGGACATCTGGCTGAATATGGAGGATTTCGAGCAGAAGTACAAAGACTTGCAAACCGCAGCCAGCGCCCTGAGCCAGGCGGCCGAGAGTGGGGATCAGGCCAAGATCAAACCGGCGTTCCAGGCCCTGGGCAAGGCCTGCAAGGCTTGTCACAAGGCCTACAAAGACTAAGCCCGGTAGGATTGCGCCAGCTCTCTGCCGGGGGCTGGAATTTGATTGCGACGAGTTAAGGACCCTGTGTGGTCAGGATTCGGCTCTTGGAGAAGATAGATATGAGAGGCTTGGCGCTGAAGCTATTTCTGGTGGCGGTATTGTTGCCACTGCTGGTCATGGCGGATGAGGTCTACCGTACGGTGGATGAAACGGGACAGGTGATTTTTACCGACACGCCCCCACCAGGCGGCAATCCGGTGCAGACCATCGAGCTGTTGCCTGGGCCCACGGACAGATCCTTGCAGGAATCGGAGCAACGTAACAAGGCATTACGCTCGCGACTCGAGACCATGCAAAAGGAACGGAAACAGAAGGAAGAGGCCCGTGCGTCAAAGGTGCGAGAGGCGGAGAAGGCCGTAGAGATGGCGGAGTCCGATTTGAACGTCGCCAAGGAGTTGCAAGATGACGATTGGCAGATGACAGCAAGTGGCAAACGCAGGATCAAGCCCACCTATTTCGAGCGGGTGAAACAAGCGGAGACGGCATTGGAGGACGCGCGCAACACCTTGCAAAAGGTACGCAGTGCTCGCTGATGCGGATTTTCCTGGTAGGTGGAGCCATCCGGGACCGGTTGCTAGGACTGGAGGTGCGGGAACGGGATTATCTGGTGGTCGGCGCCACCCGTCAAGAGATGCTGAAACTGGGCTTCAAACAGGTGGGTCGGGACTTCCCGATCTTTCTTCATCCCATCACCCATGAAGACTATGCCCTCGCCCGCACCGGCCGGGTTCCATCAGGTGAGGCAAAGCCGGTTGTGCCCCGGGCGGACCCCCAGGTAACCCTGGAAGAAGATCTGGCGCGCCGCGACCTGACCATCAACGCCCTGGCGGAAGATGCACAGGGGAGATTGATCGATCCCTTCGGCGGCGTCAGGGATTTGCGGGCCAGAAGACTCCGGCACGTATCCGGCGCTTTTGTCGAAGACCCCATTCGGGTCTTGCGGGTCGCCAGGTTCATGGCGCGTTTCCAGGCGCTGGGGTTTCAGGTGGCCGATGAAACCCTCGACCTGATGCAACGCATGGTGGAGGCCGGCCTGTTGCGTAACCTGGTGCCGGAAAGGGTGTGGCAGGAACTGAGCAGCGCCCTGAAACTGGACGATCCGCTACCTTTTTTTCAGACCTTGAGATCCTGTGGCGCCTTGTCCAGCGTATTGCCCGAGATCGATCGGCTCTGGGGTGTGCCACAACCGACCCACTGGCATCCGGAGGTGGATTGCGGGGTGCATACCATGTACAGCCTGCAAATCGCCTGTCGGCTCTCACCTTCCCTGCCGGTCAGGTTTGCCGCGCTGACCCATGACTTGGGTAAGGGTATGACGCCACGGGAAATCCTGCCCAGTCACCATGGGCACGAAACCGTTGGCGCTCGACTGGTCTCAACGCTGTGCGAACGCTTGCGCGTGCCAACCCGTTGCCGTGTCCTGGCGGAGCGCTGTGCAAAATATCACGGCCATTGTCATCGATTGGCTGAATTGCAGGCCAGCACCGTTCTGCGTTTGCTGGACAGGTTGGATGCTTTTCGTCAGCCAGAGGCCTTTGTCGACTATCTGCTGGTGTGTGAAGCAGACTACCGGGGCCGGGAAGGTTTTCAAGCGCGCGCCTATCCACAGGCGGTAGAATTCAAGCGGCTGTATACCGTTGCCCGGGATGTCGACCGGCGGATACTACAGGGCTTGGCAGGCAAAGCGGCGGGTCGGGTATTGCGGGAGTTACGCCTCAAGGCGATTCGAGCGCTGAAGAAGGTCAGCCGGCCAGATGCTGGATGATGCGGAAACCGGCAAAATAGGTTCCAACGGCAGAACCCAGGGTGCTGAGGAAAAAGATCAGCAGGGTGCGAGAGACCCGGTTCTGCCACCAGCCTTTCAGGGTCGTGGTGTCTGTGCGCAAGGCGCTGAAATCGGCTACCTTGGGCTTTCGCAGATAAAGTTCGGTGGCCGCCGTCACCATGCCGGCGCCGATGGCCGGATTCAGTGAGGTCAGGGGTGCGGCGCAGAAGGCGGTGAGGATGGTCAAGGGATGAGCGGCAGCGATCAGCGCGCCCACTGCTGCGAGTCCGCCATTGATCAAAACCCAGTCACCCACCATCTGCCAGCCCAGATGCGGGCTGCGCAGAAAGCCAATGATGAAACCGGTGAAGATCAACCCCACGATGAGCCATGGAATGACTTTAGGCCAGCGGCTCGGGACAGGAAGCTGATCGAGGTCAGTGATGATTTTGTCGGGTGATTCCAGTTGCTCTTCGAGATATCGGGCAACCCCCTGCATGTGTCCGGCGCCGATCACCACCAGCAGGTTTTCATGACCCTTGGCCTCGATCTCCTCCAGCAGACGCGCCGCCATGTAGCGATCTCTTTCATCGATCAGTGGCAGGTAGAGGTCCTGGCGATCTTCGGCGAACTCGGCGAAGGTGGTTTCCAGGATGTCGCCGTCTTTGAGTTGTTCGATCTCGCTTTCCGAGACCTCCTCCTTGGAAAGGATGCCGGCGAGCAGGCCGCTGAACAGGCCGATGCGTTTCCACCAGGACAGATTGCCGGCGACCCGTTTGAGGGTGATGCTGATCTCCCGATCTATCAACAGCAGGGGGCGATGGGATTCGCGCGCGATGCGAATTGCTTCCCGTTGTTCGGCGCCCGGTTCGATACCGAACTGGTCCGCCAGCCTTTGCTGGTAGGCGCCGAGGGCGAGACTGGCCATCACCAGGGTGACGCGTCCCTCCCGGATCACCTTGAACAGATCCATCTTGGCCAGGGCGTCCGGATTGAGCAGGGCATTGTAACGGCTGGGACAGAGCTCCACGGCCACCGCGTCATAATCGCCGCTGGCGAGTAGTTCGGAAACCTTTTCTGCACTGGAACGGGAGACGTGAGCCGTACCCAACAGGGTTATCCGACTGTCTCCGAGGATGATTTCTCGTTTGGGGTTCCTGCTGGTCGCCACTGTGCATAGATAGTTAAATAACCACTGGAATTTCTCCGGGCATTCTAACAGTGAATGGCTGTTCATGGGCGTGTTTTTCCCTGACGCGCCTCACGTAGTAAAAATTGACGTTTGCTCCCGGATATGGGGAAAAACAGGCTACAGAGGCAAGTTATAAAAATACACAGAGACCTACAGCCGAGTCTTTGCTACCTTATGCCGCATCGGTTCCGATACGCAATGTGCTCATGCTTTCAGCCCGTCTGACCGCTAAGGTGTTGGATTGGATATTTTGTTTGCATTTTTATTTTCTGAAGGATTTACAATGGATAACAACATCGTCTGGCATCATGCCACAGTCACCCGCGAACGCAGGGAAAAACTCAACCAGCACCGCGCGAAACTGCTCTGGTTCACCGGCTTGTCCGGATCAGGCAAATCCACCATTGCCCATGCCCTGGAAGAGGAACTGCATCAACGCGGCTGCCGTACCTATGTCTTCGACGGGGACAATGTGCGACATGGCCTGTGTCGCGATCTGGGTTTCAGCGTCGAAGATCGCACCGAGAATATCCGCCGGATTGGGGAGATGGCCAAACTCTTCGTCGATGCAGGGGTCATTGCGCTGACCGCATTTATCTCTCCGATTCGTGAGGATCGGGATCGCGCCCGTGGTCTGTTCCCCCATGGGGACTTTCTCGAGGTCTACGTGAAATGTTCTCTGGAAAAGTGTGAGGAGCGGGATGTAAAGGGTCTGTACAAACGCGCCAGGGCAGGCGAAATACCAGAATTTACCGGAATTTCATCACCTTATGAGCCACCGCTAAAGCCAGAGGTGGTGGTCGATACCGAACGTGACAGCCTTGGAAGAGTGTGTGGGGCAGATGATCAAGTTTCTGGAAGAACGGGGCATCATCCCGAACCGGGTTGTTTGAGCGGACTGTAGAAAAAGCCGTCTGCTGAGGAGGTCGCTTTGGCCTAGACAATCGACGCTCCTGCTCGTCCTCTGCGTGCTGCTGAGCGCTTGCCAGAGCCTGAGTGAAAAACAGCAGTCCAGCCTGCTGCTGGACACCCTCAACCGCTATCAAGCGACGGTTCGCTGGGGCGACCTGGGGCAGGCGCAAGGTTTCGCGCCAGATGGGATGAGACCTGCAGGAGAGCAAGCCGATCCGAGGACCTCAGGGTTACCCGCTACGAGGTCGTGCAAGGGCCCAGCATACTGGGGCGAAATCGCGCCGTGCAGGCGTTATGATCGAGTATGTGTTCGAGTCCACACAGCAGGTGAAGCAGCTGCTCGATCAGCAAGTCTGGTTGTATGATGAGGATTCCAAGACCTGGTCGCGCCTGAATCCCGTCCCCGAGTTTCAGATAATCCGGTAATCCGCTCCATGAGTCAACCTTTCAGCGATCCGGCCCCCGCCACCCGCTTTATGCTGGTCACGGCGGCCTTTATTATTCTGGTGGCGGGCATGAAGGCAGCGCAGCCACTGCTGGTGCCTTTTCTGCTGGCGCTGTTTATCGCCGTGATGGCCGCGCCGCCGCTGTTCTTTCCTCACCCAGCAAAGGGGTGCCGGGCTGGCTCTCCCTGACCCTGGTGGTGAGTCGGGATCATGTTGTGCGGCATCCTGCTGGGTTGGATGATCGGTGGCTCCCTGAATGATTTCAAGACCAATCTGCCGAAGTACCAGCAACGCCTCACAGACCAGAGTCATGGGTCTGTTCATCTGGTTGCAGAGTTATGGGGTCAGGCTGGATGAAAATGCCCTGCTGGGCTATGTCAACCCCGCCAAGGCCATGGCGCTGGCGGGTAACTTGCTCACCGGCTTGGGTAATGTGCTTGGCCCAGGCCCTGTTTATCCTGATCACCGTGATCTTCATTCTGGTGGAGGCGGCAGGTTTACAGCAGAAGATTCGCGCCTTTTCGACCGATCCGGAGGCTTCGATGGAGCGTATCGAGGAGATCACCTCGCAGCATCAAACGGTATATGAGCATCAAGACCAGCACCAGTCTGTTGACCGGTGTCTCGGTGTCGATATGTTTAGGGCTGATTGGGGTGGATTATCCGGTCCTTTGGGGCCTGATGGCCTTCCTGTTCAACTATGTTCCCAACATCGGTTCCATCATTGCCGCAATCCCGGCGATTCTTCTGGCCCTGATACAACTGGGCCCCTGGGCGACATTCTGGGCGGGGTTGAGCTATGTGCTGATCAATGTCCTGGTAGGCAATCTGATCGAGCCTCGCTACATGGGTAAAGGCCTGGGATTGTCTCCGTTGATCGTTTTCGTCTCCCTGGTGTTCTGGGGTTGGGTATTGGGACCGGTCGGGATGTTTCTTTCCATTCCTCTGACGATGACCCTGAAGATCGCCCTCGACAGTAGCCATGAAAGCAGAAAATTCGCCCGCTTATTGGGCTGAACGAACAGAGGATGACAGACCTCGCGCCTATGACCTGAGCAAGGCCTCCGCGCGATGTATCTTGTCTGCCGCCCGATCCAGGATCTTCAGACTCATTTTCGGGGTCAGCTCTCCAATCTCGAGCTTTTTACTGGCGGGAATCTCATTCGAGGGCCGGCAGCCCGTGCATCTTCGGCGTTCCGATGAAGCTGTGCAGCTGGGCGATGATGACCAGATCGGCATAGTCTGCCGGCCCTTGATGGTCTCTGTACCAGTTCTCCGCTTGTTCCGTTGCGGTCACCAGATCTTCCAGAAAGTCCCAGGCGCTCAGGATGCGGGTGCCGATAACGCCGCGAAGGTCCCTGATAATCTGATGGAGCGTCTGCTCGTCTCTGAGCAGATCCGGGAAGCGTTTGGTGTAGTTGAGGATCGCCACTTCACCGATGTCGTGCAGCAGGCCGGCCAGCAAGGCATGTTCCGGGTTGAGTCGACCGATAACCTTGGCGAGCACATAACAGAGTGCGCTGACCTTGACGCTGTGTTCCCAAAGTCGCTGCATCTGTGCCTTGAGGATGGGCGAGCGAGTCACGAACAGTTCCCGCAAGGCGAAGGTGAGCACCAGATTGTGAGTCGTATTCGCGCCCAGACGAATCACCGCCGCGCTGCAGGAATCGACGGGGCTGACACCCGCATACAGGGGACTGTTGGACGCGCGGATCAGTTTGGCGGTGATCGCCGGGTCGGTTTGGATGATGCTGGCCAGTTTGTGCGCATTGGTATTCTCCTCGTTCATCTCACGTCCCACCCGAATCGCGATATCCGGCAGGCTGGGCAGGACCAGGCGATCATGCTCGAGATCGTCCAGCAGGGTGAGTTTGAGATGATCTCCGGTGGACATGCGCTCGGGATCTTCTGCATCCGGCATGATTTCAGTCGCGGTGAAGGCATCCCCATGTTCGGATTGGATGCCTTCCAGCAGTTGACTGTCGATCGTCAGATATTCGACCTGGGTCGATGCGGTGACATCGTAACGGCGCGGCAGCAGGTGAGCTATCGGGTCTGAGCGCCTGCGGCGAGTCGTCACTGATTTCGGTTACCCGGCCATCGGTGGAGGTGAGACGCAGTCTGCCTTTCAACAGATAGAGGCCGAACGCGGAGGTATCCCCGCGTGCCAGGATCTTTGTTCCTTGTGGAGCGGCACGAATGTGCAGGGAGTTGGCCAGCAGTTCAAGCTGCATGGGTCTCAGGTTATCCAGCTGTTGGAATTTGCTCAGAATCTTGGGGTTGAGTTGACTGCTGGAGTAATCCATAACACTGGGAATCCTTTTTTAGCCGAATTAACGGTGGATAGACGGGCCGCATTGAACTGCTGCATTAGACGTTCGATGCCTCTTGTTCTCAACAGCTGCACCTGAGGGTGGCTGCTGATGCAGTTGCAGGGTGCCGACCAGATGGTCCACCGATGTCAGGTCATGCCGCTGCAGGTAATCCGCGATACCCCGGTTGATCTTGTGACAGATCAAAGGATCATAGAAGAGCGCGGTGCCTATGCCGACGGCGCTGGCGCCTGCGATGAGGAACTCCAGGGCGTCTTCCGCGCTGCAGATGCCGCCCTGTCCGATGATCGGGATCGCATGGTCGCGACATACCTGATAGACCTGATGCACCTTGAGCAGGGCCACCGGTTTGATCGCCGGCCCGGAAAGCCCGCCCTGATTGTTGCCGATCACGGGCGTTCTGCTTTCGATATCGACCGCCATCCCCATCAGGGTATTGATCACGGCGAAGGCATCGCTGCCGGCCTCGATGCAACCCTTGGCATTGGCGGCGATGTCGGTCTGGTTGGGGGAGAGTTTGGTGATCAACGGCTTGCGGGTCGCATTGCGGCAGGTCTCCACCACCCGGGCCGACATGGACGGATCGTTGCCGAAGGCCACCCCGCCCTCCTTGACATTGGGACAGGAGATGTTGATCTCGATGGCATCGATGGGTGAATCATCGAAGCGTCGTGTGACTTCGTAATACTCCTCCACGGTAGAACCGGATACATTGGCGATAAAGCGGGTTTCAGTGAAATCCAGAGCTGGGCAGGATCTCATCGACGACCTTGTCGACGCCCGGGTTCTGCAGCCCGATGGCGTTCAGCATGCCGGCCGGCGTTTCAAACACCCGGTGGGGTTGATTGCCCAGGCGGGGCTGTTGGGTCGTGCCCTTCAAACAGACAGCCCCGACCTCCCGGTTGCTGAAGCCCTTAACCCTTGTGTACTCTTCGCCGAAACCCACGCAGCCGGACAGCAGCACGATCGGTGAGTTGAACGGCATGCCGCAGAACTCGGTGAACAAAGGGGACGGGTTGATGTCAGGCATTTTTTTCTCGATTCGCTAATCAGACCCGTTCAAATCGGCGCTCAGTAGCGCGCTGGGCAGGACTGCTTGGGTTAACGGCCGCAACCGGCAGAAAATGAAGCAAACGCGGCTTTTGCATGCACCTGAGGGAGCGCCAGATGAAGGCTGGGTTTCCGTTCCAGCCAGAGGTGATGGAATGTTTCATGTTGTGCTCTATGAACCGGAGATCCCACCGAATACGGGTAATATCATACGCCTATGCGCGAATACAGGCAGTAGTTTACATCTGATTCAGCCCCTGGGGTTCGAGTTGGACGACAAGCGATTGCGTCGGGCCGGGCTGGACTATCACGAGTGGGCGGAGCTGCAGGAGCATGCTGTCATTTCGAGAATTTCTAGCAGCGCGTGCAGCCGCATAACCTGTATGCCTGCACCACACGGGGCGGCGTTTTTATGCCGACGCCCGGTTTCAGTCGGGTGATGCCCTGCTGTTCGGGCCGGAGTCGCGGGGCTTGCCCAGAGTCCTTGCTGGACAGTCTTGCCCCGGATGCCCTGTTGAGGATCCCGATGCGACCTGAGAGTCGCAGCCTGAACCTTTCCAATGCGGTATGCGGTGATCCTCTATGAGGCCTGGCGGCAACTGCAGTTTGCGGGGGCGGAATAGGGGTGCGTGTTCGATGCGATCCGCCCCCGGGAAATCGCGCGAGGTGTTATTTTGCCTCAGAGGGTCTCCGCCTTTTGTCGGCGATCCAACAGGTTGTGCACCGCTTCTTGGGGATCCAGGCCCGCATACAAGACCTGATAAACCTGCTCCGAAATGGGCATCTCGACCCCCCATTTACGGGCCAGCAGATAAACTTCCCGTGCGGTATGGACGCCTTCCACTTCCTGCCCGATTTCCTGGCGCGCCTGTTCGATGGTGCAGGCCCTTGGCCAAGGCCAGTCCCATGCGGCGATTGCGTGATTGATTGTCGGTGCAGGTCAGCACCAGGTCGCCCAGGCCCGCCAGTCCCATGAAGGTTTCGGACTGACCGCCGAGCTGGATGCCCGAGCCGCATGATCTCGGTGAGGCCCCGGGTGATCAGGGCGGCGCGGGTGTTGGCACCGAAACCCAGGCCATCGGCGATCCCGGCGGCGATCGCGAGCACGTTCTTGGTGGCGCCGCCCACCTGGACCCCGATGATGTCAGTACTGGTATAGGCGCGAAACCATGGGGCGTGCAGCAGGTTGGCGAGACGCTCCGCATGGGCGGTTGAGGTGGAGGCCACCGTGATGGCCGTGGGCAGGCCGCGGGCCACCTCGCCGGCAAAGGTAGGGCCGGAAATGACCGCCAGATTCGCCTGCCGGGAGGATCTCGCCGGCCACGTCGGAGAGCAGGCTTCTGGCTGCCGGGTTCGAACCCTTTGGTCGCCCAGGAGATGCCGGCCTGCGCCGGCCGCAGCGGGGCGATGGCCTTGAGTACGGAACGAAAGGCGTGACTGGGGACCACGATCAGCACCTCATCGTGCGCCGTGCAAGGCTTCGGCAAGCTCAACCCGCGGTGACAGCGAATCGGGAAAGGCGATGCCTGGCAGATACTGGCTGTTCTGCCGCTCCCGGGTCAGTTGTTCGATCTCATGCGGGAGATTGCCCCAAAGCCGCACATCCAGCCCCTTATGGCTGAGCAGGATGGCCAGTGCGGTGCCCCAGGAGCCCGCCCCGAGCACGGCAATGCGGGTGGACGTCAGACACTAGTGCTTGGCTTTGGTCTGGCCTTCCGCCTGCTTTTTCGCCAACACCTGCTGATGCTGGGCATAGAGGGCGTCGAAATTGACCGGCTGCAGCACCATTTGGGGAAAGCTGCCCTTGGTGACCAGGTCGGTTACCACTTCCCGCACATAGGGGAACAGCAGATTCGGGCAATAGGAACCCATCAGCGGTCCGATCTCCTGCTCGGGAAAACCCTTGATGCCGAAGATGCCGGCTTGTTTGACCTCTGCCAGATAAGCGGTCTGATCCTCGATCTTGGTGGTGATGGTGACGGTCAGCAGGATCTCATAGACATCGTCGTCGAGCTTGGTCACTTCGGTATTGAGATTGACCGTGGACTCGGGTTTCCATGTCTTCTTGAAGATGTCGGGTGAATTGGGTGTCTCGAAGGAGATGTCCTTGGTATAGATGCGCTGGAGTGAGAATTCGCGTTTCGGTTCGTCTGCTTGGGCTTTTTTGGTCATAGTTGTTGCCTCCTTTGGTTTATTTCTTTCGGGTAATGGGTAGATTGGCGCTCTGCCAGGCAAGGATTCCGCCACGCAGATTGAACACCTGGGCAAATCCTGCTTTTCGCAACTGTTGACAGGCGGCCTGGGATTGCGAACCGGAGCGGCAACTGACGATAATCGGTTGTTCTTTGTGTTTATTCAGGCTGTTGATCTGGTTATTGAATCCGTTGCTCGGAATATTGATGGAATTGATGATGTGGCCCTTCTGAAAATCGGCGGCGGGGCGGACATCGACCACCACCGCGTCCTGGTGATTGATCATTTCGGTGGCTCCGGTCGGATCGACGGAGCCCTTATTCCCTAGCAACAGGTTGTAGATCAACAAACCGCTGACCAGGATAAAGGATAACACCAGGATCCAGTGATTCATCGTAAATTCGATGAGCTGTTGCATGTAAGGGGCCTCGTAACCAGCAAATGAAAGGGGTGAGAGTTTATAACACTAGGCTGTTGTGGTTAAGGGGCCTGAGTGACCTGCTGGCATAGACCCCGCAGATGAGTCGTATTTATACCCAGGGTCAAGTCGGTCTTTTCCCGCCTGCCGACTCGAATGGTCCTGCCTGCAGTTGGCGGTGTTCGGAGTTTCATTATGTGAGCAGAAGACCTCGCGCATCATGCCGATGAGCTTCAAGGTCCGGAAGTCGCCGACCCGATAATAGACCCGATTGGCGTCTTTGCGCGATGCGAGAATCCCCTTGTCCCGTAGAATGGCCAAGTGCTGGGAGATGTTGCTCTGCGAGGTGCCCACCTGCTCCACGATATCCTGTACACTCACCTCCTGGTCCCCCAGGGTGCAGAGAATCTTCAGCCGCAACGGATGAGACATGGCCTTGAGTGAGCGGGAGGCGCGATCCACATCCTCGTCGGTTGCAAACAGTGCATCCATCTCATTGTGGTCGGTACTCAATACGGGTTTAGCCGGTTTTCCGAATTTTTGTTCCATGGATTTAAGCCTTACACTAATACCTAATACAATAATACGCTGTTTTTATGGGTATTGAGAAGACCTGATAGTCACAGGTTTAAGCGGCTTGATTCGCGGTAAGGTCGTGGATAGCTGGGTCTATGCCTATAATAGCCGGTTTATTCAGTAATTGATTGAAATAATCGGGTAATAGTCGAATCATCTCCAGTGGATAGGGAGTAGAAAAGACATTTATGAAGAAAACACCAAGACCGGTCGTTTTGCTCATCCTGGACGGCTGGGGTTACAGCGAAGACCCTCAAGCCAATGCGATTGCCGCGGCGCGGATCCCGGTGTGGGACCGAATGTGGAATGAATATCCACATACCTTGATGCGGACTTCGGGGGCTGCGGTCGGTCTGCCGGGTGGTCAGATGGGTAATTCGGAAGTGGGCCATCTGAATCTGGGAGCGGGGCGTGTGGTCTACCAGGAGTTTACCCGGGTGGGTCGTTCGATCCGCACCGGTTCTTTCTTCAGTAACCAGACCCTGACCGCGGCAGTCGCTGAAGCGGCGGAACGGCAAGCGGGCGGTGCATATCCTTGGCTTGCTCTCGCCGGGCGGCGTGCACAGTCATGAGGAGCATATCCATGCCATGGTGAGGCTGTCGGTACAGCAGGGTGCACAAGAGGTCTATGTACATGCGTTCCTCGATGGCCGAGACACCCCGCCAAAAAGTGCGGATGCATCGATCCGGGCCATGAATCAGGTGTTCAACGAACTGGGTCGAGGCAGGATTCGCCAGTGTGGTCGGCCGTTACTACGCCATGGATCGGGACCACCGCTGGGATCGAATCCAACAGGCATACGAGCTGTTGCTCGATGGCGTTGGTGACTTTCAGGTCACCAGTGCCTGCGCCGCTCTGGAAGATGCCTATGCCCGGGGTGAGAGCGATGAGTTCGTGAAATCCACCGCGATCGTGCCGGAGGGAGAGCATCCGGTGACCATCGAGGATGGGGATGTGCTGGTGTTCGTCAATTATCGCTCCGACCGGGCGCGGCAACTGACCCGCGCGTTCACTGAAGAGAACTTCGATGGCTTTGCCAGAAAGCGTGTACCCAGGCTAGGCCGGTTTGTGAGTCTGACCGAATACAACAAGGATTTCGCGTATCCCGGTGGCCTTTCCCCCGGAAAGGCTGCAGCAATGGGTTCGGGGAGTATGTGGCGAAGCAGGGCATGCGGCAGTTGCGTCTGGCGGAGACCGAAAAATATGCCCATGTGACCTTTTTCTTCAATGGCGGCATCGAAAAGCCCTTTGAAGGGGAAGATCGCATTCTGGTTCCCTCGCCCAAGGTCGCCACCTACGACCTGAAGCCGGAGATGAGCGCGGAGGAGGTAACGGATCATCTGGTCGACAGCCATCGAAGGGAGACGATACGATACCATCATCTGTAACTACGCCAATCCCGATATGGTGGGCCACACGGGTAAACTGGCAGCCGCGGTGCAGGCCATCGAAACCGTGGATGCATTGTCTGGGACGGGTTAAAACAGCCGCTGCACAAGGCCGGTGGCGAAATGCTGATCACGGCCGATCATGGTAATGCGGAGCAGATGGAAGACGCCATGACACATCAAGCCCATACCGCCCATACCACCAACCCCGTGCCGTTGATCTACGTGGGCCGGGAGGCGGAACTGGATGCCAATGGAGCCCTGTGCGATATCGCTCCGACGCTGCTCAAGATGATGAGACTCAGAAAACCCGTCGGAAATGAAAGGGCATTCATTGCTACGGTTTCTGGAGGGGAGTTGAAGTTGCCCGGCGGTGTTATCCTTCGGATCAATGCTGGTTCTGGGGGGCCTTTGCCCCCTGTCGCAGGCCGGCGAACAGCCTGACCTGGATGAGAAGTCCCGGGAGCTGGAACAGATCAAGGCCCGTATCCAACAGCTGCGCAGCCAACTCAATTCGGTCGAGACAGAACGTCAGGCGCAGAACACGGCGCTTAGTGAAAACGAGAAACAGATTGGTTTGATCGCCCGGCGTATTCGGGTGCTGGGCTTGAGCCTGGAGAGACAACGGCGCCGCCTGGCTGAACTGGAACTGGAACGCGCGATGCAATCCTGAAGCTGGACAAGCATCGCCAGGTAGTGGAGCGTCAATTGCGCGCCACCTATGTCATGGGCCGCCAGGAAAAGCTCAAGATCCTGTTGAATCAACAAGATCCGGCAGTAGTCAGTCGTCTGCTGGTATATTACGATTATCTCAATGCGGAACGCTTCGCACAGATGAGACAGATCCAACATGCATCTGCAAAGCCTGGCGAAGCTGGAACAGGAAATCAGCGAAGAGGAGCAACGGCTGCAACAACTGTTTGCCAAAGAGGAAGTAGAAAAACAGCAATTGGAATTGGCGGGCGAGAAGCGGGAACGGATCATCGCCGCGCTGAATCTGCAACTTCAGAGCAAGGCGCAGGAACTGGAAGGGCTGCAAGCCAATGAAAAGCAGCTGCAGTCATTGCTGATCGAACTGCAGGATGTGTTGGCGGACATCCCGTTGGATCCGGCCGCCAATACCCCGTTCAGCAGCCGCAAGGGAAAACTGCCCTGGCCAGCGACAGGGCGTATCAGCGCAAGTTTCGGCTCCACCAGGGAAGTTGGCAAGTTGCGTTGGGATGGGGTATTGATCGAAGCTCCGGAAGGGCGCGAGGTGCGGTCGGTACATTATGGTCGGGTCGCTTTTGCCGATTGGTTGCGGGGCTTCGGGCTGTTGCTGATCATCGATCATGGTGATGGCTATATGAGCCTGTATGGGTATAACCAGAGCCTGTTCAAGGAAACCGGTGAATGGGTCGAGGCGGGCGAGGTGATTGCCCAGGTAGGCAGTAGCGGAGGGCGCAGTTCAACGGGGGTCTATTTCGGTATCCGGCATAACGGTGAACCCGTCGATCCCAAAGGGTGGTGCAAGCAGATCAAGGGCAGGCGAATCAGCTATCGATTTCCCGCTGCAGGGCCTTTTAGCCAGCCCGCTCCGGAGGGGTGGCCTGAAACAGTGATAGCATCACAGTACATTCTGCTATTGAAACTACCGGCCAGAGGGGGGTGTCAAAGGATGGATATACGATATCGCACAGACTTTGCCACGATTCCGAACAGGGGGCGGCAACTGCGTATCCTGCCGGGATGGCTAATTGACATTACAGTACGAATGGGCCGCATTGCGCGGCATGCATGCAGGAAGATTATTGGATGAAGCATTTGAAATATAAACTGGCGGTTTTCAGCACCTGTCTCGTGTTCATTGCAGGCTTGGTGCTCACGGCCAATGCCTTCGCGCAAGACAGTGCAGGTGAAAGCGCACTGCCGTTGGAGGATCTGCGAAACTTTGCTGAAATCTTCGGCCGGATCAAGGCCAATTATGTGGAACCTGTGGAAGACAAGGTGTTGTTGGAGAATGCGATTCGAGGCATGGTCTCCGGGCTCGACCCGCATTCCAGTTATCTCGATGCGGATGAATTCAAAGACCTGCAAGTGGGCACCAAGGGTGAGTTTGGCGGCCTGGGCATAGAGGTCGGCATGGAAGACGGCTTTGTCAAGGTTATCTCGCCGATTGATGATACCCCGGCCGCAAAGGCGGGTATATTGTCTGGCGACCTGATCGTGCGGTTGGACGAGACACCGGTTAAGGGCCTGACCTTGAACGATGCAGTGAAACTGATGCGCGGTAAACCGGGTACTAAAATCAGTCTCACCATTGTGCGGGAAGGCGAGGAAAAGCCGCTGAAGTTCGAAGTGGTGAGAGCCGTCATCAAGGTTGCCAGTGTCAAGAGCCGGCTGCTGGAGGATGCGTTCGGCTATGTCCGGATATCCCAATTTCAATCCCACACCACGGATGATCTGCAGAAAGCGATCAGAAAGCTCAAGGGTGAAGCCAAAGGACTGTTGAAGGGGTTGGTGCTGGATTTGCGGAATAACCCGGGTGGCGTACTCAACGCGGCTGTCTCGGTCAGTGATGCCTTCCTGGTGTCTGGCTTGATCGTGTATACGAAAGGACGTGAGGAAGATTCACAGCTGCGATTCGAGGCGGCGCCGGATGATTTGCTGAATGGCGCCCCGATTGTCGTGCTGGTGAACGAGGGTTCCGCATCCGCTTCGGAGATCGTTGCCGGTGCGCTGCAGGACCATCACCGGGCCGTGATCATGGGCCGGCGGACTTTCGGCAAGGGGTCGGTGCAAACCATCATTCCGCTAACGCAAAACTCCGCGGTCAAGCTGACCACTGCCCGCTATTACACACCCTCGGGCCGTTCGATCCAGGCGGAAGGAATCAAACCCGATATCGAGTTGGAGGATGTCAAGCTTACGCAGGCCGAGGCGCAAGGGATGAAACCGCTCAAGGAGTCTGATCTGTCGAGGCATTTGCAGAATGGCAACGGGCAAGGGGATAGCAAGGCACGGGTAAAAAAGGCCAATGAGAAAGATGAAGCCTCTCTGGTCGCCAAGGATTATCAATTGAATGAGGCATTGAATTTGCTGAAGGGCTTGGTGATTTTGCATCGTAAGAAGACCGGTTGACTTGAATAATTGTTGGCGATGAATCGAATGTGGCTGAGAAGCGGGCTGGCCGGGTTACTACTGTCCATGCCGGCAGCGGCTTCCGCCGAGCCGCATGAGTTGGCTGAGCCTCCTGCTGCGAAGCTTGCCCTGATCATCGATGACATGGGTAATCAGCAGGCGATCGGCAAGGCGGCGCTGGGGCTGCCCGGTCCAGTAACCTATTCGTTCCTTCCCCATACCCCCTACGGCAGGGAGCTGGCCACCCAGGCCCATGCGCAACACAAACAGGTGATGTTGCATCTGCCCATGGAATCTCATCAAGGAAATCGCTTGGGACAAGGCGGCCTGACGCTGGAGATGCCGAAAACCGAGTTCCTGACGACCTTGCATGAGGCGTTGACCTCTGTTCCCCATGTGGCGGGGATCAACAACCACATGGGGAGTCTATTGACCCGGGATCCCACCGCGATGCGGTGGCTGATGAGCAGCATCCGGGAACGCGGCCTGTTCTTTATTGACAGCCGCACAACCGACAAGACAGTGGCGGAGAAGGTGGCGCGGAAAAATTTCATCGAATCCGCCAGACGCGATGTGTTCCTCGACAATGTGGAAGATAAAGAAGAGATTCGCGGGCAATTGTACAAACTGATCGAGTTGGCCAGGCAAAACGGCCATGCGATCGGTATTGGCCATCCTTATCTCGAGACGGTTGCCGTATTGGCCGAAGAATTACCGAATTTGGCCGCACAGGGGGTAGAATTGGTGCCGGCCTCTCAACTGACCAACGAAGGGAGCATCCTATGGCACGCGTACTCGTCCCCCTCGCTCAGGGATGCGAAGAACTCGAAGCCGTCACCATCACCGATATTCTGACCCGGGCTGGGGTAGCGGTTGTAACCGCAGGTTTGGATGACAAACCAGTCAAGGCCTCGCGGGGCCTGACGCTGCTGCCCGATGCCAGTCTGGATCAGGTTATCGACGAAGCCTTTGATATGATTGTGCTGCCAGGCGGCCTTCCCGGGGCTGATCATCTCAACAATGATCCGCGTATCCATCTTTTGCTCAAGCGCCTGGCTTCCGAAGGTAAATATACCACCGCGATCTGCGCCGCCCCCAAGGTGTTAGCGCAAGCAGGGCTGCTGGATGGCCGAAAGGCAACGAGCTACCCCGGCGTACTAGACAAAATGAATCTGCCCAGAGTGGATGTGCAGTTGGAACGGGTGATCGTGGATGACAAAATAGTCACCTCGCGCGGCCCCGGCACCGCAATGGATTTTGCTTTGGAGTTGGTCGAGAAACTTGTTGGCCACGATAAGCGTGTAGAGGTTGAGAAGGGATTGGTGCGGTGAAGTGGTTCACGGAACAGAAGGGTTAATCATTGGTATATGCATATCGTGATTAGCTTCAGTCTAATACGGCCGCGTCGGCCATTGTTGGAACTTTGGGCAAAGTTTGTGTTTTAGTATATTCAGGTACAAGCTGGCTCAGCTGTGTTTGTAACGCTTCTGTATTATATTGGTCACAAGCAACAGCCATTTGCTCAATCAATTTATTAAGCCATATCCAGTCAACTTCACGATGCAGTGAGAGGAATACTTTTTTATGGGTAGTTTTCTCTAGCAACTCCTTTTCATGGAATAACTCTTCATAGAGCTTCTCACCAGGGCGGAGGCCGATGTACTCAATCTTGATGTCCTTATCTGGGGTTTTACCAGACAGGCGTATCAACTGTTCTGCGAGATATTTTATCTTTACAGGGTTGCCCATATCCAGCACAAATATTTCACCGCCATTTCCCAAGACTACAGTCTCCATGATGAGTTGTGAGGCCTCAGGAATGGTCATGAAATAACGCTCTATTCGAGGATCAGTAACTGTTATAGGCCCGCCTGCAGCAATTTGTTTTTTGAACAAAGGAATCACACTTCCAGTAGAACCGAGAACATTTCCAAACCGAACAGTAATATAGTTTGTATCGGAGTGCGCATTGAGATTTTGACAGAAAATCTCAGCAATTCGTTTACTAGCACCCATTACATTCGCGGGATTTACTGCTTTGTCAGTGGAGACAAGGACGAACGTATCACAGCCAGATCTGTCAGCAAGATTAGCCACGTTACAAGTGCCTAGTACATTATTTCGAATCGCTTGGCGAATCTGAGCTTCTAGAATGGGAACATGTTTATAAGCAGCAGCATGAAAGACAACATCAGGATGGTTACGAGAGAAAATATATTCAAGAAATACTAGGTCGGTGACATCACCAAGGTGGCAAATCAAGCGCTGCTTAGGAAATAAGCTTTGTAATTCGATTTCAATGGAATAGAGATTATACTCACTGTTATCTAAGACGATTAAGATAGCAGGATTGAGTTTTACCAATTGACGGCAAAGTTCAGAGCCAATCGAGCCACCCCCGCCAGTTACTAAGATGGCTTTGTCAGAAAGGGCGGTTTTGATTGCAGGCCAATCAAGCGAGACAGGCTCTCTGCCCAAAAGGTCCTCAATTGAGATCTCTCGGATATCATTTATTTGCACATGACCTGACATCAAATCCTTTAGTTGTGGAACAGATCGGAAAGGAATACCAGATTGTTCGCAAAATTCGACGATCCTTTGCATTTGATCGGATGAAGCAGAAGGAACGGCCAGCATGATGATATCGATATCCAATTTATCTACGAGACTGGGAATTTCCTCACATTGACCTGCAATGGGTAGGCCATGTATTTCACGTCCTATCTGTCGTGAATTGTCATCCACAAATGCGATAGGGAGGTAAAGCGTATCCTGATTTCTCAACAACTCTCTTGCAAGCATTTCACCTGCGTCGCCTGCACCGACAATCAGTACTCTTTGGCCAGGAACAAGATAAATTCGATGGTCTTTGATCCAGCGATAAATGACTCGTGGACCACTGAGGAAAACAATCAACAAAAGAGTGTAGAGAATAGGAACTGAGCGCGGAACACCTACACCACGACTTAGAATAAACAAAAATGCCATACTAACGGCTGTTCCGGCGATAACAGCCTTGAGAATGCGTAGAATGTCGGGCAGTGATGCGAATCGCCAGACGCCGCGATAGAGTCCAAATCCCCAAAAAGCGATAAACTGGATCGGAAAGATGATGGCTAGTGCATTGATACCACTTTCAAAATAAGCTGTGGGGGGTAGGGTGATGTTGAATCGTAATATATATGCCATTAGCCATGCGATAGGTATCATAAGTGCATCATGGACTAAAGCCGTTCCTTGCGAACGAAATCGGCGTGGAATCATCTTTTAGATTATCACGATATTTAATGTTGACGAAGATATAATGAGCTAATGAGTTCGTTGCAACTAATATTTGTACATTTACTTTTCGACATGTCTAAGAAGCAGCATTTCAAGTAAAAAGCCAGTTGTTTAAGTTATCTGTCAGAGAGGCTTAGTCATACAGGAAAATAGTCATGTAAAGATTAGTAGATCTACAGCTATTGTTTGATTATTAAGATAATCTCTTCAGCATATGAACTAATTAAGATGATACTTTGTTGTATATTACCATGGGTTAGAGTTATTGAGTAAATCTGACTGACGATGCAGGCTGGATATGCCGTAAATCGAGAGCGGCGTTCTAACGCATGGATGTCTACTTAACCGCCCGCCTAGCCAATGAAGAAAAACTGGAACAGTAATCAATGCCTGGCAGAACAGTCGCAATCAAAATAGAAACTAATGTAGAAAATGGTTTCCTAATATAACTTGGTGTATTCATGAATTTTTATTCCAAACCCATAAGAAATTGTGCTGGGTGTGTGGTGCGAATTGATAACTTTGCTAGATGTGATTATTGGGTTCTTACAAATCAACATAATATATTCAGCGGATTAATTTTCTTGATTGTGGTGGTTCAAGGGGGAGAGAAGGGTGTAATACATGTCAGGTGACAACCGGCATCTGACGAGTGGGCGACGGTTGACCCGTAATGTTTTTTTAAATCTCCTGGGTACAGGATCTCCGCTGATTGTTGCCATTATTGCCATACCCTATTTAATTGAAGGTCTAGGTACAGACCGCTTCGGCGTTTTGACATTAGCCTGGATGGTTGTGGGATATTTCAGTCTATTTGATTTGGGACTGGGGCGCGCACTTACAAAGCTAGTTGCGGAAAACCTGGGACGTGGCAAAGAAGGTGAGATGCCAATATTGATCTGGACAGCATTGACACTAATGACTTTAATGGGAATAGTGGGTGGAGTTGTTGTTGCAATGCTTTCTCCCTGGCTTGTAAGTACGCTTTTAAATATACCCCTTGGAATGCAGTATGAAACGCTTGCTGCATTCTATCTACTCTCTGCATCAATCCCCTTTGTTATTACCACAACTGGGCTAAGAGGCGTACTCTCGGCCTATCAGCGATTTGGGATGATAAACGCAATACTTATCCCATTAGGTATTTCAACTTTTTTGGGCCCGTTGTTGACGTTGCCGTTTTCCGACAGCTTAGTTCCAATCGTTTCGGTATTAATAATAATAAGATTGATTGCCTGGAGTGTGCACATAATAATGTGTTTGAGAGTGGTTCCCCGGTTGGGGTCATCATTGAGTGTGCGAAGAGAGGTTGTATGGCCGCTGTTGAATTTCGGGGGCTGGATGACAGTAACCAATATTGTAGGCCCTTTAATGGTCTATATGGATCGTTTTCTTATAGGTGCAATGATTTCCATGGCGGCCGTTGCCTATTACACAACACCATATGAAGTTGTTACCAAACTTTTGATAATTCCAAGTGCATTTATGGGCGTAATGTTTCCCGCATTCTCTACTAATTTTGCTAAGAATCGCGGGCATGCGGCCCAATTATTTGAACGTGCCATAAAGTATATTTTTATAGTAATGTTTCCTGTTGTACTTTGCATATCGACTTTTGCTTATTCAGGACTTTTTCTTTGGCTTGGAAGTGATTTCGCAGAAAGCAGTACTGTGGTGATGCAATTGCTGGTTGTTGGGGTGTTTGTTAATAGTCTTGCTCAAGTTCCTTTCGGTCTGGTTCAAAGTGCTGGCAGGCCAGATCTCACAGCAAAATTACACATGGTTGAGCTACCACTATACATGCTTATGCTATGGTGGTTGCTTGATTCCTACGGAATTAACGGTGCAGCTATTGTTTGGGCTTTGCGTATGGTGGTGGATATTGTTGTTTTGCTTGTTATGAGTCAGAGGCTATTGTTAGCTTCAAATTATTTGACTGTGCCAGTGGTGTTAGTAGTAAGTTTTAGTTTAATTATACTATTTGTGGGTATTTTGATGACATCTTTATTAGTAAAGATGGTGTTCGTTATATCAATAATTGGCTTATTTATTCCTTTTGCTTGGTTTTATATTCTTGCTGAGGATGAACGATTTGCAGTGAGTGGTTATTTGAAACGGATGCCCATTTCAAGCTAGGAATTATTAACAAATATCATAAGTTGCGTTGTGAAACTTTTCTTGTTTCGATGGCAGCTACAATTAGTTGTAGATTATGAATGACAAATAATATCAATAACTCGATCAGCACTGCTCCTTGCCCGGAGTGTTTTATTTGTGGCAAAAAAGGTAAACTGCTTTACAACAGGTTACATGATCGTCTGTTTGGTTCTCAGGGCGAGTGGAGCTTAAAAAAGTGCCCAAGTACAAAGTGCGGGTTAATATGGATAGACCCAATGCCACTGGAAAATGAGATTAGTAAACTCTACCAATCATATTACACACACCAGGAAACGACAAAAATACCAGATAATGTACTACGACACTTCTACAGACGGATAAGTATGGGTTATACAGCACAGCGTTATGGGTATGATATAGATGGTATATCAATTTATGATCGACTACTCGGGCAGTTAACATATTTGCATCCTGGCCGTAGAACTGACATCGATTTTAAAGTGTTTTTCTTAAATGCCAAGCCAGACGGCAGGTTACTTGAGGTGGGCTGTGGCAATGGAGAAATGTTAAACGGGCTGGATAAATTAGGTTGGAAAGTTGAAGGCCTTGACCTTGATATCAACGCCGTACATATTGCTCAAGCAAAGGGTTTGACTGTTCACCTTGGAGATCTGGCGCAACAGAAATATCCAGATGATAAGTTTGATGTAATCGCCATGAGCCATTTAATAGAACATGTTTATGATCCTTTGGCCCTACTAAATGAATGTAAAAGAGTATTAAAGCCAGGAGGACGAGTGGTTTGTGTTACACCGAATGCTGAAAGTTGGGGGCATGGCCTATATGGAGCAGATTGGCGTGGTTTGGAACCGCCAAGGCATTTGCACATATTCAATCCCACCTCGCTTCAAGAGTTAGTTAGGCGAGTTGGTTTTGATAAAATAGACTGCCGGAGTATTCCACGTGCGAGAGGTATTTTTTTGGCCAGTAATTCTTTGCATAAAAGTGGAAGAATACAACATTCAGGTCGCTATTCAATAAGACAAAGAGTCTGGGCAGAAGCTATGGAATTAGTTGAATGGCTATTGCTTTTTTTCAAGAAAAATTCTGGTGAAGAGGTGTTTCTAAGTGCTATCAAGTAATATAATCTTTGACGGGCGGTAAGTGTAGAATGTATAGATGGCATTATTAGATATCATTATTGTCAATTGGAATGCTGGAATACTATTAAGAAAATGCCTGGATTCAATTACATTAACAAGCCGTGAAGGTTACGAGTTGTCACGAGTCGTTGTGGTAGACAATGCATCTAGTGACAAGTCTGTCACCGATCTCGAAGATCTCGCTTTACCACTAAGCATCCTGCACAATAAACGAAACCTGGGATTCGGCGCAGCCTGTAATCAAGGGGCAAAAGGTAGTAAAGCTGATTATCTACTTTTTCTTAACCCAGATACTCGGTTATTCAACAAGTCACTATCAGAACCAATCAATTTCATGAACAAATCTTATAATCAGCATGTGGCTGTATGTGGTATTCAGCTGAAAGACGATTCGGGAAGTATTGCAAGGAGCTGTGTGCGATTTCCGCAACCTGGTACTTTTTTAAACAAGATTTTGGGGCTGGATAAATTAGACTTGGGTTTTCTGAAAACGTACAAAATGCATGATTGGGATCATGCGGAGAGTAGAGAAGTCGATCATGTGATCGGCGCGTTTTACCTGGTGAGACGTTCTGTTTTTAATCGATTGCAAGGGTTTGACGAGCAATTTTTTCTATATCTTGAGGATTTAGATTTTTCATACCGTGTCACTCAAATTGGAATGAGTAGTTTTTATCTTGCTGAAGCACAAGCATACCATAAGGGTGGAGGTACTTCAGAACAGGTTATGGCTAAACGTTTGTACTATAGTTTACAAAGTCGAATTTTGTATGGTTTTAAGCACTTTTCGACCAAATCAGCATTAGGTTTAATGTTTGGAACTTTACTGCTTGAACCCCTGTTGCGAGTAGTAAATGCTTTATTCAAAGGTTCAATTTCTATGGTGAAAGAGACAATGCATGGATATGCCATGCTATGGGTACAATTGCCTATGCTAATCATGGATCGCATTAAAATAAAAAAATAATAACAAATATCATTTCACTGACAGTGATGCGAAAAGACCGAATTATATTTAAACGTGGTTGGTGAAAATGAAGGTTCTCCTTTTATGTCGCTATACCCGAATGGGGGCAAGTAGTCGGTTAAGGTCAATGCAGTATATACCCTTCCTTGAATCGAATAATTTACATATAGAGATTAGCCCTCTATTCGATAATCACTACCTGCAGACGATTTATACTGGTCAGCGCGGAAAATGGGGTAAAATTGTCAAGGCTTATTTTCTAAGGCTGATGGTGCTGTTGAGAAGTGGAGAGTTCGACCTTGTTTGGTTAGAAAAAGAGTTGCTTCCGTGGTTGCCGGCATGGATAGAACAACTCTTTGGAGTGCTAAATATACCGTATATTGTGGATTATGATGATGCCATATTTCATAAGTATGATATAAATCAGAACAGATGGATTCGCTGGTTTCTAGGAGCTAAAATTGACCGCGTTATGCGTGCTGCCACACTGGTTCTGGTTGGTAATCGGTATCTTGAAAACCATGCATTAAAAGCGGGAGCAGAATGGGTAGAATTGCTACCTACGGTAGTTGACTTGAATCGATATCCTTTAAACAGTACATCACGAGAATCCATTTTTACAATTGGGTGGATAGGTACGCCAAAAACAGCCAAGTATCTTAGTATTCTTGAGCCAGTATTTAGAAAGGTCTGTGCTGATGAAACCGTCCGTTTGCTGCTTGTTGGTTCAGGACCAGTTGATATGCCGGGAATTAATTTGGAAATACATGATTGGTCAGAACAAAGTGAGGCTAGAGAGATTGCATCATTTGATATTGGAATAATGCCGTTACTTGACGGACCTTGGGAGCAGGGAAAGTGTGGCTATAAACTCATTCAGTATATGGCATGCGGCAAACCGGTCATTGCTTCGCCTGTTGGAGTAAACAGGGATATTGTAGATCACAATATAACGGGTATGTTAGCAGTAACTCATGATGATTGGATAAATGCACTGAATAAAATTATGAGAGATCGTGAAATCCGCATAGACATGGGTAAAGCAGCTCGAGATAAGGTTGAGCGGGAATATTCATTAGATAGTACAGAACAGAGAATGCTTGATTTAATACACCGCGCGGGCAGTAAAAATTAAAGCAATATCTTTAAGCACGCCGATTTACTCATCATTGGCAAGATTTGATTAAATGAAGTTTATCAATGACATAAATACTTGCGAGATTGTTTGAAATCACATAAGTTATTGTTCTTCGTGACTGAAGATTGGTATTTTTGTTCACATCGTTTATTTTTGGCGTCCGCGGCAATAAAGGCGGGGTTTGAGGTATCAGTCGCCACACGCGTTCGTTGTCACGGCGAACAGATTAAAAGTGCGGGTATCAAGTTGATACCATTGGAGATTTCACGAAGAGGTTTTCATCCAATATCTGAGATTCGTGTTATAAGACGCCTTATTTCCATATACGAAACTGAGCAACCAGACATAGTTCACCATGTTGCCATGAAGCCAGTTTTATATGGCTCTATAGCAGCTAAATTTTCAAACGTTCGTCACGTGGTCAATGCCTTGGCTGGACTTGGTTTCCTGTTTAGCTCATCTTCGTTAAAATCGAAGTTATTGCGCCCTGTAGTTAAATTAGCATTTCGAATGCTACTTAACCGAAATGGAAGTCGAGTGATTCTGCAAAATCCAGACGATGTCCGATTGATGTGCGACGGAAATGTTTTAAGTAGCGAACGGGTTTCTTTAATACGTGGTTCTGGTGTTGACACTCAACAATATAGCGTGCAAGAAGAAACTTTTGGGCTGCCAATTGTCATGCTGGCATCTCGTATGCTCTGGGATAAAGGTGTTGGTGAATTTGTAAATGCAGCAAAACGGCTGAATAGCAAGGGCATCATTGCCCGTTTCGTACTTGTAGGTGATAGCGATAGCGAGAACCCATCTTCCATATCTAATGATCAACTACAGGCTTGGCATAAGGATGGAGTTATTGAGTGGTGGGGTCGCAAAGCAAATATGCCTGAAATCTTAGCTCGGTCGAACATAGTGTGCCTACCATCTTATCGAGAAGGTGTGCCAAAAGTCCTGATAGAAGCTGCTTCTTGCGGAAGACCTATCGTTACCACGGATGCACCAGGATGTAGGGAAATTGTCCAAAATGAAATCAATGGATTTCTTGTCCCAATAAAAGATTCTGTCATCTTGGCTGAAGCAATAAAAAAGCTGATCGATTCTTCTGAGTTACGAAGGAAGATGGGAATGCTTGGAAGAAAATTGGTAGAAGATGAATTTACAATAGACAAAGTAAATTGTGAGACTTTGGCCATTTATCAGGACATCCTTAATTGCAAATGATTCTAGCGAGGATAATCAGTTTATGGCCCTCCTGCTGCGCCAATTACTAACAAGTGGTAACTATCAAGCATAACCGGTTACTCATTATCGAAAGCCATTAGACAATCTAATACCGCATTAATCGATATTAGTAGTCCAAAAAGTCCTTTAAACAAACGGGTACGAAAAATGACTTATTCGTGCAGCGTAGAGTCTATGTGAATAAATGCGTAAAAAAGGCCATAAAAGACAATTGGACTGGATTCCAGCATATTCATTTGATCAATTTCTGGCTAAATCAGCTGGATGATATATATGGTAACTCACTGAAAAAACAATGGTAGAGTGGTTGCTTTACAGCCTGGTATTCTTGTCCTCTCTTATAATGACATGGGGAATCAGGAAATATGCATTGCACAAAGGGTTGATGGACATCCCCAATGCGCGGAGTTCTCATAGTGTCCCAACTCCAACAGGAGGTGGCCTCTCCTTTGTCCTGATTCCTGTAATAGTCGTGGGTATTCTTAGCTTATTTGGCGATCAAAGGTGTGTAGATAATTTACAGCAGTTGATCGAAATAGTTAGTGGAGGTGCGTGTATCGCATTTATTGGCTTTTGGGACGATCATCAACATATACCCGCGAGATGGAGATTATTAGCGCATGCCGTAGTGGTATTTGGCGTTGTGGTGCTGATTGGTACTCCAGAATTCAGGATAGGTGATTGGATACTACAATCTTCCTGGGTGAATTATCTGATATTCGCGATAGCCGTGATTTGGCTATTAAATCTTTTCAATTTTATGGATGGTATTGATGGGCTGGCGGGCGTTGAAGCAATATTTGTGGCATTTGGGGCAATATTGCTGCTTTTCTGGAATGATACTGGAGCATCCACAATCAAATGGTTAGGAATTATTATTGCAGGAGTTGCTGGATTTCTGGTTTGGAACTGGCCAGCGGCAAAAATATTTATGGGTGATGTGGGTAGTAGTTTTTTAGGTTTTCTCTTTGGCGTAACTGCTTTAATAACAACTCAGAGCGGAGACTTATCTATTTGGAGCTGGGTAATATTGCTGGGTGTCTTTATTGTCGATGCTACTGTGACACTTATCAGGCGCTTCCTAAGAAAGGAACGTTGGTACGAAGCGCATCGATCGCATACCTATCAACGATTAGCCAGGCATTGGAATAGCCATCTTTGGGTTACTGTCGGGGTATTATTGGTCAATCTTATCTGGTTGTTACCGATGGCATGGTGTGCGGAAAAGTGGCGGGATATGGGATTGATATTCACGATTATCTCGTTCATCCCTTTGATATATTTAACATTTATTTCATATGGTTACGAGTCTGATTCTAATTAATCAGAGTAGACAGAGTAGAAATTAGGGATGACATATTGCCCACCTTATATGAAGAAACTTTATTCTTGTAGGGGTGTTATGTAGCATGTCGTTCTGCAGCAAACTAGACGATTTAACCGCCATTGCCGACAATACAAAATTTTCTATGTTTTAATGGTTATGGGCTGATAATAATCGACGATAAAATACCAACCCAGATGAAAATCCGATCTCTAATCAACTGATCAGTCGCTCCTATCCTAGGCCAATCTATTGTTCATAAAATTAGCAATTACTCTTAACTGTCTGTAGGCCAGCCCTGACGCACGTCTCAAACATCCAAGAGATACCAGTCACTTACTGCGTATCAGAAAAACTTTTTTCGCATAAAGGGTAGACAAGCCTAAATCAAGCTGGCAGGATTCACCCTGAATCATTGCCATCTTGGAATTACACCGCGTGTCGAACCCAACACAACCGATTACGATCCAGGGGGATCGGGAGATCTTCGCTGAGGACATCGAGCATATCCGGCTCATGCTACAACGATTTCCCACACTCTCACGCAAAGAGATCGTATATTCGCTGTGCGAAACCCTCGATTGGCTAATCCCCGGCGGGTTACCCGAAGGTCAACGCCGGCAAGACGTTGGTATTCTGTCTGCTTGAAAATCTGCCAGGCACGCTCACAAAGCTTCTTGGTAGCCGGACCACTGAGTGTGCCGTGTCGTTCATCGAGACACGCCAGCAGGCGGATGTCTTGCCGTGTGTATTTGGAGGTAAAACCCTTCACGGTACGCTGTCGGCGCTGAATCCGTCCCGTCTTCCGGTACTGCTTTATGAGTCGTGCAATCTGTGCTCTGGAGTAGCCGCTGATCTGCTGCAGATAGCGACGTATCAGTCCTCGATCCGCCTTGCCAAGCGTCAGATACTGAAACCGAACCAGCGTCCTTTGAATCCAGTGGTAGCCCTCGGTCTTTGACGGGATGGTGATCTCCATGACCGCCACGCTATCCAGAAATTGACGGACCTGTTCGAGGGTTTCAATGTGGGAATCGTTCATGATGGTTTTCATACCTCCATCATGGACAGAATCAGGTCACTTCAGGCTCATTTCATATTGGAAGAGGCTAAGCCTCGCTATCATTTCGATTATCCCTTACAATTTACTCGCTTGTCGGTAGACGTCCTGAAACATTCAAGTTCCCTTCTCCCAACCCCTCATACGACTAGGGGATAAATCTGGATTGGTACAATTCTTTGCTGCATTAAGTAGATCGAGGTAGACCTAGAATGCGTTTTTTAGTGACGGGTGGCGCCGGTTTTATTGGTTCTGCGGTTATCCGGTATTTGATCAATGAAACGGAACACCAAGTTTATAATGTGGATAAGTTGACTTACGCAGGTAATCTGGAATCCCTGTCAAATGTTTCAGACCATCACCGTTACCAATTTTCGCAGGCCGATATCTGTGATCGTCAAGCGATATCCCGCCTCTATAAACAATATCGGCCCCATATCGTGATGCATTTGGCTGCCGAGTCCCATGTTGATCGTTCAATCGACGGTCCAACAGAGTTTATTCAAACTAATATCATGGGTACCTGTGTTCTGCTCGAAGAGGCGCGCAGCTATTGGCATACATTGGGTAGTGAGGATAAAGCGTCTTTCCGCCTTCATCATATCTCAACAGATGAGGTATACGGGAGTCTGGGGCAAGAAGGTATGTTCACTGAAGAGACGGCCTATGACCCGAGTTCTCCCTATTCGGCGAGCAAGGCTTCTTCTGACCATCTGGTTCGGGCATGGCATCGTACCTTCGACCTGCCTGTGGTAATCACAAATTGTTCGAACAACTATGGGCCTTATCAGTTTCCTGAAAAGCTGATCCCATTGATGATATTGAATGCACTCGATGGCAAGCCATTACCTGTCTACGGAAAAGGCAATCAGGTGCGTGATTGGCTCTACGTAGATGATCACGCAAGAGCTTTGTACCAGGTGGCTGTAAAAGGCGTGGTGGGGGAGACATATAACGTTGGCGGGCATAACGAAAAAACAAATCTGGAAGTGGTTAAGGCATTGTGTGGAATACTGGAGGAACTGATGCCCGATCATCCAAATGGCATTAGTCACTACAGCGACCTGATCACCTTTGTACAAGATCGGCCAGGTCACGACCTGCGCTATGCAATCGACGCAGACAAAATTGAGCGGGAGTTGGGCTGGCGGCCAGTAGAGACCTTTGAAAGCGGTATCCGTAAGACGGTGGAGTGGTATCTTGAGAATCGTACGTGGTGGGAACACGTTCTGGACGGTAGCTATCGAGGAGAAAGGCTAGGCCTAGGGAGATAAATATGAAAGGTATCATACTGGCAGGCGGCTCCGGAACACGCCTCTATCCGGTCACTCAGGTTGTCTCCAAGCAACTGCTTCCCATCTACGACAAACCGATGATTTACTACCCGTTGACTACCCTGATGCTCGGGGGTATCCGGGATATCCTGGTTATTACCACACCTCATGATGCCCCGCTTTTTAAACAACTACTCGGTGATGGCAGTCAGTTCGGAATATCACTTGAATATGCCACACAAGAAAAGCCTGATGGTTTGGCGCAGGCCTTTATCATCGGGAAGCAGTTTATCGATGGTAATCCTACCGCTCTGGTCCTTGGGGACAATATCTTTTACGGCCATGGTTTTTCAGCTCATTTACAAAGAGTCGCAAAAAAAGAATCAGGAGCGACGGTGTTCGCCTATCAGGTTGTCGATCCAGAACGCTACGGTGTGGTTGTGTTTGATAAGGAGTCTCGAGCCGTCGCCCTCGAGGAAAAACCCATTCATCCAAAGTCACACTATGCAGTGACAGGTCTCTATTTCTATGATGCGAAAGTGGTGGATATCGCCCATACAATCAAGCCATCTGCGCGTGGTGAGCTGGAGATTACTGATATCAATCGAATCTATCTCGAACAGAGAGAACTGGAAGTAGAGGTGTTAGGAAGGGGCATGGCATGGCTCGATACTGGTACCCACGACTCGTTGCTCGATGCCGCCCAGTTCATTCAGACTTTGGAGCATCGCCAGGGATTGAAGATTGCCTGTCCGGAAGAGACGGCATGGCGACTTAAATGGATCGATGATGCACAGTTACTGAAACTGGCAGAACCGTTGGTTAAAAACAGTTATGGTCAATATTTACTGTCCTTGTTAAGCGATACCTGATTTCATATGAAATTGATCAAAACAGAGATTCCAGATGTACTGATACTTGAGCCTAAGGTTTATGGGGACGAGCGTGGTTTCTTCATGGAAAGTTTCAACAGCCGTACCTTCCGTGAGCTGGCCGGTGTATCTGTTGAGTTTGTTCAAGATAATCATTCTCGCTCTGAAAAGAAGGTGTTACGGGGGCTTCACTACCAGATTCAACAACCACAGGGAAAGCTTGTGCGGGTGGTGAGTGGATCAGTATTCGATGTCGCCGTAGATATTCGAAAATCTTCTCCCACTTTTGGAAAATATGTGGGCGTTGAACTCTCCGAACATAATCACCTCCAATTTTGGGTACCTGCGGGCTTCGCTCATGGCTTTGTTGTATTGTCAGACGTCGCGGATTTTCTCTACAAAACCACGGATTACTATGCGCCTGAGCATGAACGTTGTATCGTTTGGAACGATCCAGCTATCGGAATCGACTGGCCTATCGAAGGTGAGCCGCAGTTGTCGCCTAAGGATCAAGAGGGCCTTTTGTTACATCAAGCCGAGGTGTTCCCGTGATAATCATGCTTACTGGGGCCAATGGTCAGGTTGGTTGGGAGCTGGCGCGAAGCCTGATGCCGCTGGGAGAGGTCGTTGCGTTGGATCGAGCAAAATGCGATCTGTCACGACCTGAAACTATACCCGCCATCGTCCAGGATATTAACCCGGATATAATTGTAAACGCTGCCGCCTATACGGCTGTCGATAAAGCCGAAGGAGAAGAAACGCTGGCGACTATTATCAACGGAACATCTGTAGGTGTACTTGCTGAAGAGGCATATAGATGGAAGGCACGATTTATCCACTACTCTACGGATTATGTTTTTGATGGGAGTAAAACCACACCATATCACGAAGATGATATACCTAATCCTATCAGTGCCTATGGACGCAGCAAACTTGCTGGTGAAAAGGCCATCAATGAGGTTGGAGGGAAGTTTCTCATTTTCCGCACTACCTGGGTATATGCCGCACGTGGACATAATTATCTGAAGACTATCCTGCGACTCGCAAACGAACGAGATAAGCTGAACATTGTTGATGACCAATATGGAGCACCAACTTGGGCAAGAAATATTGCTGATGTTACAGCATTGGTACTTGCGAAATTGCAAATAAACAGCAAGGAATGGAACAGGGAAGAGAGGTCTGGAATATACAACCTAACCGCATCGGAAGCTACCACCTGGTATGGATTTACAAATGAGATCTTACAAAGAGCTGTCTCTCTCCATCTTTTATCACCTGAGAAACAACCAGATATCAGGCCCATCCGAACGTCTGAATATCCATTACCAGCACCAAGGCCTAAAAATTCCAGATTTAATCTGCATAAAATAAACGAAGTTTTTGAGTTAAAAATGCCGAAGTGGCAGGACGCTTTACTCAATTGTTTGATGGATATGCAGTGATGGTTTAGGGTGTTGAATTAGTATGCAGCACATTGAATAGGTTCTTAAGTAGCCTGCGCAGCAGGGTGCTTAAGAACATTGAACTGAGCCGCGACTCGCAGGTTATCGAAGACTATGGGGATTGTAAGATACGGGTAGGGCTCAGTGCTTTTACAGCCTGGTGAGTTGCTGATTGGATAGGCCATCACTGAAGCCGGTGAGGATGGCAGCTAGTGCTATGCTGGCCTGTAATCCGGTGACAAAGAGCTGCAAACCTTGGCTGGGTAGAACGACAAACGAATGGGTAGGCGACCACGGCTGGAAGCGGTGATCGGTGGACTGATGCATTGACCTGTTACAGCGTTTATTCATAGTGGCGGTCCGGTAGCCTTTGGCAGGGGTGGAAAAGTCCGTATCGGCGCCAGCTCGGCGATCACACGCAACTTCCCCTGTCGGCAGACTGGACAGAGCTGGATGTCAACGCCGACGAGCCGGGCCATCATGGCTTCAACCGACTCAAGTTCGAACGCTTCGGGTTCGGGTTGAACGAGCAGCGCACGACAGCGGGCCAGCTTTTCGTGCCGACAGCGATTGCCCAGCAAACCGTAATGTCGAATGCGTACGAATCCTGATGGGAGCGTGTGTAAGAGAAACCGTCGGATGAACTCCTCGGCACTCAGCGGCAGAATCTTTTGGGCGTTACCATGGGCGTAATCGCGCCAGCGGAAACGCACTTGACCGTCCTCGAAACTCACCAGTCGGTGGTTGGCGATCGCCACCCGATGGGTGTAGCGGCCCAGATACGCGAACACCTGCTGCGCACCGGCAAAGGGCGGTTTGGCGTACACCACCCAATCATGGGTCTTGAGCGCACCCACAAAACGCCGAAACTCCCTGGCCTGGCTCAAGGTCGCAGTGGAGTCAGCAAAGTGCAGTTCATCGCGCGCGTAGGCCTGTGCCAAGGCCTCGAGATACTTGCCCCGAAACACCGCCGAGAGTGCCCGGACGGGAAACAGGAACCCGGGCTTGGCGGAGATCCAACGTTCCCCATCAGGACTGAGCGCGCCGCCGGTGACGACGCAATGGACATGCATGTGCTGATCGAGTTTCTGTCCCCAGGTATGCAGGACCATCGTGATACCGATCTCGCCACCGAGCCAGCGCGGATTGCGCCCAAAAGCCAGCAGCGTTTGCGAGGCGGCGCGAAACAGCAGTCGGTGGATCACTCGGGGATTGCCCTGGGCCAAGGCATTGAGCTCGTGTGGCAAGGTCAGATGACCTGATTTCGAGGAATTTACCCCGAGCCCAATTTCAGCACGAGACGTAGATTTGTACGCGGAAAAACCGTCTCGGTTGCGTTGAGCTCCTCGCAGAGTTTCTCAATCACCTGATTGGTCGCGACGTTCGCGCCGTGGTGCAGACGTACCGTCAAAGTGCCCGCTTCGGTGTCCGGCAACAGATCGGCCTCGGTGGTGTAGAGGGCGCGCAAGAGTCGGCGTGCCTCATCGGGTCGTTTGAGATGCTCGCGCAAGCTGTTGGCCATCGCCGTCTCGGCCCGGTAAGCGATCATCTTGAGGGTGTCGATCAGGTGCTTGGACTGAGTGCTGAGCCGGCGGAAACGTGCCTCCTCGGGTAGCTCATCGACGCTGACATGATGAGGTGTTTCCTTGCGCTTGGCCTTGAGCGCCTCGAGCTCGCGCTGCAGGTTCTCGATCGCCTCTTGCAAGACAGCCTTGCGCTGTAGGAACGGCTCGACATGCTTGGGTTCAATGGGCTCATCGAGGCTCATGGCGGCGAACTTGGCCAAGCGGCGGGTGAGCTTGCCGGTGAGCGAGCGGACTTTCCCATCGAGGTGGCGATAGTCGGGGTTGACCACCCGTAGGGGGTCGGAAATCACCTCGGTTCGATAGTCCGTCAAGCGGTCTAAGGCGAAGTGTTCACGGGCGTACTTGAAGAAATTTTCCTGCGACCAGCGAGCAAACATCGCCATGGCCAAGGGCGCCACCTCGCCGCGATAGTCGGTGCACAGGATGGCGGTTTGGTGACCCCGGTCGGTCAGCTTGCGCAGCTCTCGAACCCATAATCGGTTACTCAGGCAAGTTCCCCGTTCGGCCAGGTTCATGGTGACGACCTCGCCACTGGGCAGGCAAAACTGGCTTGGGGTAAACGCCTGTTCAGGCCAATCCTCGCCGGGGAATTTGTGATAGGTCAGACAGGCGATGCGCTGCGCCTTCATGCGCTGCAGAAAGTCCGGGGAATAGCCCTCGCGGTCGAACACCAGCGTGAAACGATGGCGCAGCGGATCGTTGTCGAGTAGCTCGGGGTCCACTGGCACCGGTAGGTGTTGGTCCAGTCGCGGGACAATTTCCTGCTCGATGACCTGAATCAGTCCAGGATCGACCGCCTGGTTGACGACGAAAAAGGGCTGACCGTCCATGGCGTTTTCGCGCTGCAGGTTCTCGATCGCCTCTTGCAAGACAGCCTTGCGCTGTAGGAACGGCTCGACATGCTTGGGTTCAATGGGCTCATCGAGGCTCATGGCGGCGAACTTGGCCAAGCGGCGGGTGAGCTTGCCGGTGAGCGAGCGGACTTTCCCATCGAGGTGGCGATAGTCGGGTTGACCACCCGTAGGGGGTCGGAAATCACCTCGGTTCGATAGTCCGTCAAGCGGTCTAAAGCGAAGTGTTCACGGGCGTACTTGAAGAAATTTTCCTGCGACCAGTGAGCAAACATCGCCATGGCCAAGGGCGCCACCTCGCCGCGATAGTCGGTGCACAGGATGGCGGTTTGGTGACCCCGGTCGTCAGCTTGCGCAGCTCTCGAACCCATAATCGGTTACTCAGGCAAGTTCCCCGTTCGGCCAGGTTCATGGTGACGACCTCGCCACTGGGCAGGCAAACCTGGCTTGGGGTAAACGCCTGTTCAGGCCAATCCTCGCCGGGGAATTTGTGATAGGTCAGACAGGCGATGCGCTCGCGCCTTCATGCGCTGCAGAAAGTCCGGGGAATAGCCCTCGCGGTCGAACACCAGCGTGAAACGATGACGCAGCGGATCGTTGTCGAGTAGCTCGGGGTCCACTGGCACCGGTAGGTGTTGGTCCAGACGCGGGACAATTTCCTGCTCGATGACCTGAATCAGTCCGGGATCGACCGCCTGGTTGACGACGAAAAAGGGCTGACCGTCCATGGCGTTGACCCAGTAGTCAGTGGTGGCACGCAAGCACAACCGCTGGCGAGCCACGTAGTGACGTGGCAGCTTCGTCTGGTGGCCGTTGTAGACGCGCACATGTCCGTCGACATAGAGCACACCACTGTGCTCGGGGGCAGCGGCCATCCAGCGCTCACACAGCGCGGCGCTCCATTGTTGCGGTGCATCCTCTTGGGCCAGCCGCTGGATCTTGGCACGCAGGGTGCGCACTTCCGGCACCCGATCCAGGCCCAGCAGGTTGCCCCACTCGCCCGGGGCCTTGTAGCGTAAGGCCTCGATCGAGTCGAGCCGTGCCAGTGCCATGAAGGCCAGCAGCAACAACAGGCTGTCCAGGCCATAGTAGCCTTTGGGCAGTTGCAAGTAGCGCTCTACCCCTTCGAGCAGGCCAACGGCGAGCAAAGCCGGCAGCGCACAGAGCAGACCCCCATTGGGTACGTCCAGCGCCGGGGTAAAGTCCGGGACCACCGCATCGAGTTCGCCGACGCTGGCGGCCAAACGTCCCTCGACATCGGTCGCTGCCACGCCCATCGAGGC
Organism: uncultured Gammaproteobacteria bacterium; assembly: GCA_963716875.1. Classification (GTDB taxonomy): domain Bacteria; phylum Pseudomonadota; class Gammaproteobacteria; order Chromatiales; family Chromatiaceae; genus JASJBU01. Next base: position 385 of record CAVQUR010000003.1, on the reverse strand, counting down.
AACCCGATCGGTGGCCGAGCGTTCGCTCTTGCTCGTCAGTTCGAAAGCGTTTTTTTTACCGCTTTGTGCAAACGCCCTGCACCGACTGCTTTGCGCAGGGTGTCACGCTTGATGCCCAGTCGATCGGCGACTTCCGGGGTCTCCAGGCCGTCATCGAGCAATTGCTGGGCCTCAGCCAGTACCGCCGGGGTCAACACCGCCGGTCCGCGCCGCTGACGCGGCACGTAAAACCCTTTCGGTCCCTCCTCGCGGTAGCGCTTCACCGCCCGCTTCAGGCTGATCTTCGTCACCCCAAAGGCGCGCACGATGTCCGCCTGTTTGGCATTGCCGGTGACGCAGAACTGGGCAGTGATCATGCGAAACGAGGCCATGTCCTGCTCATCAT
>CAVQUR010000002.1:0-300785 GCA_963716875.1 uncultured Gammaproteobacteria bacterium | reverse complement strand
GGCAAGTAGCTACGGTGGGCGGCCTGAACGACATTGAGAAAATCGATCACCATTCGCTGAAGTTCGACCAGCATGATCGGAAGTTTCTCCACTGTCTTGCCGCAGCGCAGCCCTTTGATATTATGCACAATGGCTTCGATGCGCAGCACCCGAGCCCCTTTGTCATAGAGCTTGAGGGTCAATGACCCAAAATGCACCTTAAACACCGTCAGGTCATAGGCCGATTGGTCCAAGGCTCGGACCATGCGCAAGGCTTGTTTGCCCTGACGGTGGTGAGGTCTGTGCTTATAACCGAAAATCGTTTGCAGCTTGGGGATGTCCGGATAGCGCCGGGTTCGATCAATAAGTCCTTGAAACACACTGTCCAACGCGGTCCCTCGGATAAAGAGAAGGTTGCGACTGTACTCGATCTGGTAGGCCGAGTAACGGTAGGTGAAACCAGAGCGCTTTTGCTCCCCTGTATCCAGCGCAAAGCACAGACAGCTCGAATAAGCCCAACGGTCACAGACCCTCGGTCAATCGCCCTATGGCGTGCTCATCGCACAAGGTGTCTGGCGAGTCGATCCAGGGCCTGGAATGAACCACCCACAAAACAGTTACCCTCCTTCATCGCGGAGATAGTCTGTTTGCGGGCCTGACGTTCAACCCATTCGTGACCATTGAGCATAACCTGTAACCCAAATGGGGGGTGTCCACTCATCTTGAGGGTCATGTGGCCCCAGTCGGGATCGATCAGATGAAAGTGATAGTGGTTCACATAAGGCCAAGGTGTTTTGCGCACCAGGTGGGGGACACCTTTCGGATTGTGCTTGACCTCCCATACCAAGCCTGGTGCTTTGGCCACCAGGATGAGAAAGAGCCCTTGGTAGTCGGGATTCGATGGCAGGTACTGCTCCGCCAGTTCATGTTTGCGTTCACCCGGTACACAGTGGATGAGGGGTATACCCTCCTTTTTGGCCCAGCCGTGCACTCGGCGGCTGAAGCGACCAGCCATACGCTGTAAATGAACCTGATCCAAGGTGGCATCTGACCCCGTGAGTTGACGCCACCAAGTACGAAAACCGCCCCCTTGTTGCCCGAGAGGGAAATAACCATTGAGGACGATGCGATCGATGCAATCATAGCGGCCTTCGAGCAACTCGTCATAATAAGTGGAAAAGTCGTCTAAATTTTGCATGGCAGACTGGCCTACATGATATTGTTTATTATCGGTTGTGCTCCGCAGGAGAACCACTTTTTCCGAACGCAGTGATGGAAAAAGCGTAGTACCTTACTCCAGAAATCTTGAACAAAAATACAAAGAAAATTTCACGTTGTTTCGGAGCAGAGAGCAGGGAGCACGACATACTCTCGAATTTTAAGTGATGCAGCCAAGACGCGGCGACCCAGCTTGGTCAGGTAGTATTTATATCGGCGCCCCACTTTCTTGATCAGCCCATGGGTACGTAACCGCTTGAGCAGATAAGATGATTGACTGGAAGAGAGTTGGGGCATATAGGCCCGTACGTCAGCGGCACGAAATCCGCTGATGGACCATTCGCCACGCCCGAGTGTGAGGAAGAGTTGATGGTCCTGTTGCTGAAACAGGTTGAATCCACGGAATGAGCGTTTATTGTCCTTCGCGGGCCCTGACAGCTTATCGAGGTCCTTGAGCCCTGCATCAGGATCATCGATCTCTGACATATAGGCGAGATAGCGTGCGTTGGCGGCGCTCATCAGCTTGCGCAGATCCCGCAGGCTATAGATGTTTTTGCGTAACGGTGCCAGTTTCCTCTGTTGCCAGCCGTCACGTTGTTCCACCCAACGGTGGATTTTAAAGAAGGAGGCATCATTGGTGGTGCATTCCACTCGGGCCATGATGCCGGCTTTATCGTAGAGTTTAATGCTGGCCGGCCCCATCTGGTGGCGGATGCGTGTACCCTGAATGCGGGTGCTGAAATCATTGCCCACTTCGCCCTGATAGGCGGTGGTGAGTTTACGGCCGAGGAAGGTGGCGACCTGATCGACCTTAACCGCTTGAACGGCGGTGCGGGTGATGGCCTCGTAGAGTGGCTGAAACTGGGTCTGTTGGTGGAAGACGACATCGGTGGCGAACTCCACCTGCATGAAGCTCCAATGGTAACCGGAGCGGAAACGTTGATGGATCGGGCAGAATTGCTTGGCCCATCGATCCAGTCGGTGGTGGAGTTGTTTGGCGTCCAACCGGTCGGCCATTGTCTGGGCGCGTTTAGGATCGTCGATGGATAACGGTAGTTGTCAAGGAAGATGTCGCATTATTTAAGCCGCTTTGCCTTTATGTTTAACCTCCTTTTTGGTCGCTTTGTTTGGGTTTAAGAAGACGATATTTTCGTGTTCCCAGTTACGAGACGCTCCAGACCAACGCTCGGGATGTTGGAGCTTGGCTGTCGCGTAGAGCGTATTGCGCTGCTCGAGGATCGCGATATCCTCACCACGATGACGCTGGCCCGGCGTGACGAACTTTAAGGCGCTGTGGCGGTGAACTTCATTGTACCAATGCTGGAATCCAGCGACCGATTGACGGGCCTCCTCAAGGCTGTCGAAGGGTTTGTCGGGAAAGCCAGGGTGATACTTCAAGGTTTTGAACAGGGCCTCTGAGTAAGGGTTGTCGTTGCTGACCGAGGGTCGACTGAAAGACGGCATAACGCCGAGACGCTGTAAGGTCGCCAGCATGGTGGCTCCCTTCATGGGTGAGCCGTTGTCTGAATGCAGGACCAGGGATTGAGCACCCACCCCTTCACGCAGATGGGCCTTGTGAAAGACCGTGGCGGCGTGTTCTGCAGATTCCGTGGCGAAGATCTCCCAGCCCACGATCTTACGGCTGTAGACGTCCATGATCAGGTAGAGGTAGAAGAACAGGCCTTTCACCGTGGTGGCCAAATAGGTGATATCCCAACTCCACAGCTGGTTTGCCGCACAGGCCTGCAGCGGAGTCGGGCGAGGGTGTCTGGGCGCCTTGGCCTTGCCGCGGTGGGCCAGCTGATCGGCCTCGCGCAACACCCGGTAGAAGCTCGATTCCGAGGCGAGGTAGTGGCCACGATCCGCCAGTATCGGGACGATCTGGCTGGGGGGCACGTGAGCAAATACCGGCGCATTGGCGATCGCCAGGATCTGCCGGCGTTCGTCCTCGCTGAGCTGATTGGCGGGCGCCCGTGACTGACCCGCCTGCCGGCGGCCATCGGCCTTCACCTCACCGGCCTCACGCCAGCGTTGCAGGGTGCGCGCTGAGATCGCCACCACGCGACAGGCCTCTGTCAGCCGGGCGCCGGCGGCACAAGCCTCATCAATACAGGCCGTCACTGCCTGTCGCTCCCGGAGTTCGATTTTTCGTCCTCGGGCTCCCCCCAGATCGCCTGCACTTTTTTTTGCAGTACCAACAGCGCCGCCGTTTCCGCCAACGCCTTGTCTTTGCGTCTCAGTTCGGCCTCCAACTGCTTGATCTGCCTGGTCTGTGCGCTCAGCGCAGCCCGATCGATCTTGGCAGACACCGTGGCATTGGCCTGCAGGCAGCTCTCGCGCCAGGCGCTGATCTGCTCCGGATACAGCCCCTGACGCCGGCAGTACGCGCTGAGCTCAACCTCGTTGAGGCTGGCCGTCTGCACCACGACAGAGAACTTCGCCGCGCTACTGAGTTCACCCGAGGGCGCCTGATGGTTGGCCGGGGTCTTCCCCAAGGTGCGTCGATGCTGGATGCGCCAGGCATAGAGGGTATCTTTCGGGATCCCCGTGTCTCGGGCCAAGTCTGGAACCGGGATATTGTTCGGCGGCAACATCTTGGCAATGAGGCTGGATTTAAACTCTTCAGAATAGTATCTCATGGTGCTCATTCTCAGTGGCAACTGAGGAAGGTCAGGCCAATCGCTCGGCGCCCGCTGGTGTCTCATGTCCAGTCGCCCTACGGGCTCCTTCCCATGAGACACCAGCGGAATCATAACCTCCCATCCAGTGATGCCCCCTTACTCAAACAAAGGCTCTCAAGGAGAGGCGACATCTATCCTGACACCGGGGGATAAGAAAGCATTGTCCGCCATGGTGAAAGGAATGCTGGCTTTAACCAACCGCTGGGCCAGCCAGTTGTGACCGTTGAAATAAACTTGCAGGCGAAACGGTGACCAAGTGGGCACGCGGACGTAACAGAGCCCGAAGGCCTTGTCGATGAAATAGAAGTAGTAATGGAGGCATTTACCTGAGATGGTTTTTAGGGTGGTATGGCCCTTTTGCTTATCATGCCAGGGGCGATAAGCCGTACAGGATTCCATGGCGGAGAAGATATGCACCAGGCCTGGATGATCGCCCCGTTCTTCAAGGATGGTCTTGATCCGGTCTTCCTTGCGAAAGGCTTTGTGACGGCGGATAAACTCGATCTCCAGGCCAGCTTTGGCAGCAAGCTGTTCGGCATGGCGACGTAACTCGTCCCGTAGCGGTTCCGCCCAGCGGGGATAATCGAACAGTCGGATCTTGTGGTAACTGAGGTAGCCCGCCATAGCCCCCGCATAACCGATATCAGGGAGGGTGCCGGTGATGACAACACGATCGAAGCAGGAGAGTACACCTGCGATCTTATCCTGGTGTCGCTCAATGAAGGGACTCATGATGGCTATCCATTGTTTGGGATACTGAGGATAAGGATAGGTGATGCAACGAATTTTGGTTCCGGCTATGCCGGGTTAGGCACGATTTGTTGTTATACCTTGGTTTGATGTAGTCTTTACCTCCCTTTCACGTAATACCCTTCATGACATATTCTTGATCATTTGAATACCTTAAGGAGCAACCAGAATGCGCTATTTACACACAATGATTCGTGTAGGTAATATCGACAGATCATTGAAATTCTATCAGGATATTCTGGGTTTCAAGGAAGTGCGTCGCTCAGATTATCCAGATGGAAAATTCACCTTGGTCTTTCTGCAGGCGCCCGGTGATACAGATGATGTATTTGGGCCTATGCTCGAATTGACTTACAACTATGGCGTTGATTCCTATGACCTGGGCAAAGGTTATGGTCATGTCGCTTTTAGAGTGGACTCTATGACTGAAGTACAAGATACAGTTGAAAAAAACGGTTTAACTTTTTCATGGGGACCCGGAAAGACACCGGATGGCCGAAAGAAAATGGCTTTCCTGACCGATCCCGATGGCTATAAAATCGAGTTGATTGAATATACATCCGAATAAGTCATATTAGTGGGCGAATACTACTTTCGTCCACTATGTGCCACTGTCCTTAAACCAGATTATTTTCTGTAGTGCTTACCGTGACAGACCCATAGATGACTGATGATATGTAAAACAGAGTTTGATAGAAAATTCTAATAACATGCACAATCCTTTTCCCTCCCTGTATACCACATCCCAATCTAGACAATCTGCTAACTGAAGACCTATCAGCTAAACCAATAATTGGTCTATTTATGACTCAAGTTTCGGAGTTCAGATTCAGCAATAAAATACACCTAACATATTGAATAGCAGAAACAAGCGGGCCTCACGCATGGTAAAATGTTTGTGTTCAAAGGCAAACAACAATACCACCCGGAGGCCCACATGAAGCATGACACAAAGCGAGATTGCCTACCACCCTTGATCAGTGCCGTGATCACCGATTCAAAGCACTTCATTGATAACCTCTTCGCCGATACCTGGAAGCAACTGAAAATGAATACATTGATCAGACGCGCCGGCTTCACCAAACGCAGTGGTATCGAGATTACCGAGGTAGTCTTTGTCCTACTGCTGTGGAAATGGTTAAACGTTTCATCTATCGCGATGTTTTCCCGCAAAGCCTTGGGGCTGTTTTCTCAGGCGAGGAAAGATGTGATGTATGATTTACTCAAACGCGAAGAGATCAACTGGCGTGCGCTCAACAGCCAGTCAGCCAAGGCGGTCTATCAACACCATCAACTCTCCGGCAGTCGGGTTAAGGCGTTCGTGTTGGATGATTCGATCAAGGCGCGCCGGGGCAAGAAAATGGAAGGGGTCTCCAGTCATTTTGATCACGTGACAGGACGTCATGTCATGGGACAGCAGGTGTTGACGTTGGGATTGGCCACCGAAGAGACTTTCCTGCCCTTGGATTCACAGATATACATCAGTCAGGTCAAAGCCAGGGAATTGATCAAGCCTTACAAGGAAGGACGAAGTGTAGCGGCCAAGCGCTATCGAGAGGCGACCACCCAGAGCAAACCGGAGATGGCGGCGAACATGCTCAAGCGGGCAATTCGCGATGGGATGTGCGCGGATTATCTCTTGGCGGATGCCTGGTTTGGTACCAAGCCGATGATCCGCACCGCCTTGGAACTGGAGCTGTGTGCGATCCTGCGCATGAAAAAGGGCAAGATGAAATATCGTGCAGCGGTTGCTGGAGGGGAAAAACAATTGCTGAATGCCCAGGAGCTGTATACCCATGTCGTCAAGGGAGCGTGGCGGAAGGTTCGCGGCCTGCCCTGGAAGGCCATGACCCTGGATGTGGAATTGGATCTGGCTGAAAAAGAGGACAAGAAGCCGCGCTGGCAAACCGTGAGATTGCTCTTTGTGCGGGGGCTCAAAGAACCCGGTGAAGCGGCTGTAGGACGAAAGGATTGGGCGTTATTCTTAACGACCGACACACAGATGAGTATGAGCAAGATGCTTGAGACCTATGCCTTGCGCTGGGGCATCGAAGTCTATTTCAAGGAAGCGAAGCAGCATCTGGGTTTCCTCCAGGAGCAAACCGCCACCTTTGCATCGCATACCGCCTCAATACACCTGTGTGCAATTCGTTACTTGATGTTGGTCCAGCAACAGTTCGTCGACCAAGCGGCACGCATCGGTGACATTCGCTCACAGATACAGGATCAGCTGGATTCGCTGAGTTTTGCTGGGCGTCTATGGCAGCTATTTCGTGCCATCATATCCGGTACGCTCAACGAATTAAAAGCAACCCTGGGTTGCTCAGCTGATACGCTAATGCTGGCCATTGATCAACGCATTCATGAATTCTTTATCCACAGCCTTCAGCTGGATGCGTTTACGATGCGATTGGAGTATGAGTGATGGCGATGGCAAGGTTTTCGCCATTTTGAACTCCGAAACTTGAGTTATGAGACTCCAGTTCATCATCAATATCATTTATAGATAACCAGTTACAGTATCAATTAAGTAATGATTGTTGATTGACGTCAGAGAAGATATTATTTCTTCATCCTACTATATGTATGGTTGTCTTTATTTTGTTACTTCTCAGACAGCCACTACAACAACAAACATCATAATCATAAGGTTTATTGATAAACCATCTCTTACTATGGAGGAAATATCATGAAACTCTTATATAAGAGTAAAGTTGTATCACGCTTTATCGCTGCGTTCCCTCTTACCGCATTCGTCACAATGAATTTGTATGCGGCAAACACATATACTGTTCCCGGTGATTACCTGACCATTCAGGAGGCAATCGATGCCACATCGATCGGATACTACATCGATGAGAACAATCAATGGATTTGGGATCAGGATACAGTCTTGGTGAGTCCAGGCACTTATTATGAGAATCTCATAATTCAAAACAAATCACTCATCTTGAAAAGCACTGATGGTGCCGAAGCCACCATTATCGATGGTGGACAAGCTAGTAGCGTACTGCAAATCTCTCAATCGTCCAACAACTCGTCCGCAATTGCCACCCGTCCAATCATAGAAGGATTTACCCTGACCAACGGAAATTCTAGTGTCGGTGGTGGTGTTTATGCAAGTCCATTTGCCGATCCGTCATTCAAGGATATGATCATAATCAATAACACAGCACGATATGGCGGAGGAGTTTACGCAGGTTACGGTGTCTGTTTCATTACCTTTGATGACTCTGTGATCGCCGATAACCATGCTGAATATATCGGCGGAGGAATCTATGGTTCCATCAGTTGTACGACACTGCGTAACAGTTCTCTGATCAATAATAGCGCCGGCCAGTCCGGTGGTGGTGTTGCTACGTTGGGTTTCTGCACGGGATTCGGCGCATTCGAAAGTACAATAGCTGGAAATTCCGCATCGGACCTTGGCGGCGGGTTGTACAATTACGGTTCCAGCAGTTGTGGCTCGAATGTTCGTGCCACGAATTCTCTGCTGGCTAATAACTCTGCGGCAACTGGTGGCGGGGTGTACCTTGGATCCTATGGTGGCGGTTATCTGAGTTTTTCCACTGTAGCCAACAATTCAGCTTTAACGCTGGGTGGCGGATTTTACGCTGAAGACTATGAGGTTAATGCCCTATCCAGGAATCCATACTATACGATTCTCAATTCAATCATTTTCGGTAACGATTCCAATCCAGTATTGCCGACTATTGCGCGTGGTGGCGGGATGAACATCGTGGCCGGATCCGATGTGGAAGGTTGTCTCAGCAATCCAGACGACTACCTTGGCGGATACACGAATATCTGCCTTGATCCTCTGTTTGTCGACCCGGATAACGGGGACTTTTCGCTAAGTCCTGCTTCTCCAGCAATCGACATAGCAATCACTTCGTTTACCCGACCTGACGGTATTACCTACACGATAGATATGGTCGACGTCGATATCGATGGCAACACTCGCCCTGAAGGTGAAGGTCATGATATTGGTGCGTATGAGTTTTATCTCCCAATAATAGAAGTCCCGATAAATTTGGATCCAGATACCCTCAACCTGAAAAGCAATGGAAACTGGATAACCGTATATATCACTCTACCTTCCGAGTATGATCCGAATGACGTCCTGTTACCTTCTGTATTGATCAACAGTACTATTCCTGCAGATCGTAGTGATATTCAGGATGGTGTATTGATGATCAAATTCAACCGTGATCTCCTTGCCAACTATCTTGCCGGTGAAGATGGACTGGTGCAACTCACTGTCACTGGTGAAATCTATAGGCAGGCAATATTCAAAGGTGACGATCAGATCAAGGTGAAGAATCTTCCTCCGAACCACTTGAAGGGTGAAGAGAGAATTATGTCAATCGGTCAATAAACCCGAGGCGCAGACCTCTGGTCTGCGCCCTATGGATCGTTTGATATCGCAGGGATTCTGAAAAATAACTAAATTCCGAACGATTACATAACAAGTACGGACCAGCATCTGACGCATCGAGTATGACATTGGTCATATTCGTGGGATTCGCTTCCTGTTTGGGTGCCTTGATCATGATTTTCCAACTTTGATACCGCACATATATTCGCGTTGGCTGCAGTCTCCATTAGATAGCTTCCGTCCGCATAGGACGGAAACCATCCCAGTATAAGGATGTACTGCTATTTTCAAAGACGTCAAGCCTATGAAAATGAATAAATCGAGAAATCACATTTTTCGATTCTGTTCAAGAAAAGCTCTATGGAAGGACGCTTCTGAACAATGATCAGATAGACATAACAACAATGAGGAAGGAGAAGATGCAAAAGCAAGCTCATCTATTGATGTTAAGCGCATCAATCATCATATCGAATCTGGCCATGGCGACCACATCAACAGTGGATAGCCAGATACCACCTGAGTGTGGGGCATTCGGCCTACAGTGCGAAACGCAACCATGCGTACTGGATACCGGCAAATGTTCTGCTTGTCACACGCTGGATCCAGTTCAGGAGAATTTAAGCATCTCCGCATTGAGTCTCGCCACTCCCGATGCACAAAGCTCGGCAAGCATCACACTCCTGAGCGATCCTGACGGAAAATTCACGATTCAGGTACCGGACGGCCCCGTGCCGCCCGGTCAGGAATTCAACAATCTGGTATCCATAGACGGCTATGTCCTGCGTTATCAGTATACCTATCAGGATCCGGTTACAGGGCAGTCTGTACTGTACGACAGCTGGCCCTTTAATCAAGAGAACAAACAGTACACCCACACTCATACATACGACACACCGGGAACCTACCCCTTCTATATCCGCATGGTCTACTGTGGAGACGGAAGGGCAATCTGCGTCTCTAACTGGGTCTACAAAACCTTCGATTGGAGTGTCGAGGTCGCCGATGTACCGCCAGAGGAGCCAACCGTCGTCTACCTCATCGTAGATGGGCTTATCTGGGAGAAGTTCAAGGCGGCCATCAGCGACAGCAATCCCAATACCATGCCGAGAATGAAGGAGGTGTTCGGGACTAACCTGGCCACTGCCTTCCATTTCAAAAAGACCCATTCGATCTTTCCATCCATCACCTACGCCGCGAACGCCACCCTGGTCACTGGTGTCTATCCACAGCAGCACGGCATCTACGGCAACAACTATTTCGATCGCAACACGCAAAAAAGCATTGATTTCATAGGCATAACCGATGCGCCCATGGTTTACCTGGATGGACTTGCGAACCGTAGCCTGGACACTTCGGTGGAGACCATCTACGACGCCTCGCCCGATCCCGCAATCGTCGGCTTCCACATGTACTCCAGAGACAACGGTGGAGAGACCCTGTGGGTCAAACCCAACCCGATCGAGATGTTCATATACCTCGATTCCGCCCAAGACTACGATCTCATATCGGTAGACAGACTGCTTTACAAAGTCCAGCAATATCACGACCAGTATCAAAAGCTGCCAGGCATCATCACCCTCTATCTGCCAGGGCTGGATCACATCTCCCACAAGAGGGGTACAGCCATCCAGGATGGCTATATTCGAGACCGGCTCGATCTGTTCTTCGGCCATGTCCTAAACGGTCGAGGCGCTTTCAACGGACTCAGGGATTATGATCCCGACCTGAGTTCGATCACATTCGTGCTGGCTGCCGACCATGGTCAGACCGATGTGAACAAACACGTCTCAGCCGGTAATCTGCAGGATGCCCTCAAGGATGCCCTGCTCAGTACCGTAATCGCTTACCAGAGTTATGACTGGGATGAACTGGAGGATTATTTCAGGATCGGTTACAACGACGGTATGTTGCAAATATCGATCAGGCCACCGGGGATGACATCCTGGACGCAACGTCTCCCTGCAGACGCGCTCGTCGCTATCGGAAATTACCTGAAATACGAAAGTGCCATCGCAGAGAGCCTGCATCTTTCCATGGTTTATGCCCAGGATCGTTACAAGATCGTCGATCGTGATACGGCGGGCAACGATCAGGCACACGAGTTGGAAACGTATTTCGCCGGCAGGAGCAGCAGCCTTTATATGGAAGCTGCAGCCAGGATCAGGGGCCTGCAGGGGGCCATGGCTGCCGACATCATCCTAACAGCCAACTACAAGAGCGGCTATGCGTTCCTCAGCGATTCGATGATGGCCTGGTATAACAAGCATAAGGCGGTTCACGGCAACCTGATCAACACCGATACAGACACTACCGTACCGTTGGTGCTCGCCGGACGCGGCGTCAAACCGGGTTCTACGGACAGCTCCCACGGCATTCTCGATGCCGCCAGGCTGGTGGCCCTCTATGCCGGGAGCCCCCTGTCTGGATTGGCGCTGCCGGATATGATGTCCGCCTACTATGACATCTCAATCACTTCACACAGCCCGGTTGATCTGTCGGTGACCGATCCGACAGGCAGGAGCATCGACAAATTCTCCAATCAGATCCCCGATGCCGTTTACGAGGAGGGTGATTTCGATGGTGATGGTGAAACGGAGGACCGGGTGCTGATCCGCAGCACTATGATAGGCGACTACAACATAGCCGTGAGCGGAACGGCGGATGCCCTGCCTGGCGATACCTATAGCCTCGAAGCCGTTTTCAAGGGGAATCGACAATGGCTGGCCCAGGCACAGCCGGTACCAATGATTCAACCGGACACTCATTCCATCACGGCACAAGACCTGCCGCCTGCACTGGAGTCCTCACCAGTTGGATGGGCAGAGGTTGGCATGCCCTACAGCTATCGGATAATAGCCTCTGATCCTGAGGCTACCTCTGTGACTTTCAATGCCGTGACCCTACCGGCCGGTGCAACCTTCAATGAACTATCCGGCCAACTCAGCTGGACACCTGAGCCTATCCAGATCGGGGAGCACACCTTCAGACTGACGGCCACCGATGCAACAGGAAACTCTGTCAGTCAAGATTTTCAGGTCAATGTCTACCTGTCAGAACCAGCCAATCCCACTGCCATGTATAACTGCGATCAGGTCCATGTCAGCTGGGAACCGGTTCTCGGCGCTCAACACTATAAGGTTGAACGGCTGTTCGAGGGCCAAAACGGTTCCTTCGAGTACCAGACGGACCTCACCTCTTACTCCGATAAGGATTTTCCCTTCGACACCGATCTGAATTATATGGTCTACGCAATCGACTCACTGGGCAGACGGGGAGGCCAAACGACCTTTGCCCAAGTGACAAGCGGAACCGATCTTGACGCCGACAGGATTGGCGATGAGTGCGACAACTGCCCGGTTGATCCAAATTCTGACCAAGCGGACATCGATAGCGATGGATTGGGTGATGTGTGTGATCCATGTGACGATCGTCCATTGACTGGACATGTTGTGGCTTCGACCCACATCCTCTGGCCGCCAGATCACAGCATGCGGACGGTGACCCTGGATGTTTCAGGGGTCGAGCCACTGAAGGAATCCGTTACTTACTCGATCACTGGCGTACAGATTCAGGAGTTTTCCAACATCGCCAACTCTGCCGGTAACTACGAAGACATATATGCCGAAAATAATTTCGAACCGGATGTCGAAGTGACGGGAGATCTGAGTGTGAATCTTAGAGCTGAACGCACCGGCAAAAGCCAGGGACGCAGGTATGTGATCCAGGTGACGGCAACGGATTGCTCCGGCAGTTATCCCCTCGAGGTCTATGTGGATGTACCTCACGACCAAGGTCAGTAGGAATTCTTAACAATGCGTCTGGCTGGCCCGCATATCCCACCAGGATCCGGAATTCTTCTCCGGGCAACCTGCCCTCCTGCTCGCGGTCCACCACTGGTTGTTGAAGTGGCTTCTGCCAATTTGCTGGGGCAGTCTGATAAATGCCGATATCCTATCCTGTGGGGTATCGGCACTCCCCCCTTGTCTGCGGGTAGAAGATTGAGCAACCTGCAAAATCAGATTGTACAAATGCCGGATACGACTGTAGGGTCAGAAGAGTAGATTAACATACGGAGCAGTTGCCTAATAATAATTAATCAAGTGCACAGCTGTATTTAATTTACAGAAGGGGGTGGACGGTTAGCTCCTCTTGACACAACATATTGTGGTGGAGCTTTCCAAGCACAAAACGCCGACACAGCCAGTTTTGATTGCTGGGCGGGATTATCCGAACACCTATCGTGAATTCGTTGATTGGTTTCATGATGAAACTGCGTGTGTCGCATACTTAGGGCCGCGGAAAAAAATAATCATCCAATTTGAGGCTGCGGAACGATCTTGATGAACCAGTGTTCCAGGCCTTCGGTGCGCTCCAGACGCGCCTCAATATCCCGCATGCCGCTCTTCGCTACCGAAATGCCTTTTTGGTAAGCCTTGGCGATCTTTCGCACGGTCGGTCTGAGTTGCCGATAGGTCATGCTCCGGGCCAGACCGAGGGCCTTGTCAACAGAGTCAATGATCTCGCCCCGCCAATGGTTCTCCAGCACGCCCCACACCCGCTCTACTGGGTTGTACTTGCTGTGATATGGCGGGTAATCGGCCAGTTGGATAGTCAGTTGGTGGGTATCCGAAAGCTCAACCAACCGCTTCAACCATTGGGTGCGGTGACCGCTACTTTCCGGACCGTTGTCGGCATTGATCACCAGGGTGTGGAGGCCAAAAGACTGCTACCACCGCGGGACCATCTCCTCAAGCCGGTCCACCATGAAATCGGCGGTGACCTTGCTTTGACTGAACCACAGGTGGTTGTCTCCGGTTTGCGGCAGCAAGATGCCGAACGGGGTGAGTATTGTCTCGGGTTGAAAGTCGTGATCACAGGCATTTTCCCCTTGCCGGTTGTAACCGCCTCGGGTGAACGGGCCGACCTTCACCGTCGCCTTGGCTATCCAGGGAGATCCGCAACATGCCGGCGTCCTGATCGGCCGACTGGTTGACTTGATGGACTGCTTCGAAGATGGCATCCGTCTCTGGGATCTTCTTCAGCGGCCGACACTTCCGGACCTTGCGTAAACGATAATCGAGATCGTTAAGTTTGGTCCGTAGCGTGCGGGTACAGGGTAACTCAGTGTCTTTGTAACCACACTGCGTGATCAGCCGCAAACGCACCTCTTCGGCGCTGAGTGGTGAATAAATGCGGGTGCTGCGGAAGGTCGGGTCGGTTTGGCCTGACGGCTCTACGATCGAGCGGATGTCGTCCAGTAGATTGGGAAGACGCTCTTCAACTCGTCGTCTGCCGCGTTGTTCAAAACGGTCTTCGATGGCTTGGCCGTTCTGCAATTCCGCCTGGCCTTTACGAATCGTGCAACGGTTCCATCCCAAGACCTGCTCAGCAAAGCTCTGGCCGCCCCAGCCCAGCAGACTGACCACTTTGCCCATGAACTGGCGCCGCTCACTGCTCTTCAGCAGCGATGCGGTATTTTTCCATAAATTCAGTTCCTCTACATTCGATTTTGCCGTGCGTTTGTCATAAACAATATTTTAACAATTCTCGCCTGTTACAGGTAGTGAATTCTGGATATTTTATTTTTTCCGCGGCCCTAACTGCTCCTTGCGTCGCTCTACCTCCAGCATCCATGCAGTCGTGTGCATCGCGTTCCAGCAGTCCCTGCCGTTCCAGGTAACGCCCGACACGCCGCGCGATGCGATCGTTGTTGGGTGATCTAAATGCTGGCCGGCGCCTTCACCCAACGGACCCGGACCGATCCGTAGGGACGCTCGACATACACGCCGTCGAGGAACAGCATATGGGCCGCTCCTGCGCATCCATGCTCCAACCGCCCGCACTTGTGGAAGTCTTCGAATTCCTGCTCGACATAGTGGTGTAGAGCCGTACCCTGCACTTCCGGGTGGGTCTTGAGCTCAGACCATCGGTGATAATGAATTACCTTTTGCTGGCCATCGATTGTTCATGGGTTCGTGAAATCGGACCCTCTAACCAGAGCCGGCATCGTTGGCAAACAGGTCGCTGGAGAAAATCATATCGTTTCTGGGTCGATCGGTAGATGGCCCAGCGCCAAGGCGAGAGCATGATACCCGATTTATGAATTAATACGTGTTGTAGTGTTTCTGAGTCTCTCAAAAACCTTCGTTTTTGGGAAACATTAAGGTCTGCTTTCTTACCCATTCTGGTGAGACATTCACGGTATTTCAACGGTAGCTACGCGCAGATTCCGGACATCGATGTAATTTACTTGATAGACAGAAATCAAACCCATTGTGGTCGTTCGGTCACTGGCGCCTTGAACGACAGCTATCCGAGGTGTAGCCGACGTTCATCGTCTTGCAGCGGCCTGCTGCTTATCGGCTGAAGCAGCCCCTATCGATTTAGTTGACTACTTCCGCTATGATTCTGTTACCGGACATACGCCAGGAAATCTCACCGAATGGCAGCTTTCTGATTTCCTCTACGGCAGATCACGACCCACACCAGCCCTTCACACCGAGGTCCCAGACCGGCTGCAGCGCCGACAGAGCGGTCATTGACCTCAGGCAATTAACACTTCTCTTCAAGCCAAGAAAGCGGTCATTGCTGGGGAAGGGTAGATGGGTGAGTCCATTCCAGTAGTACCCTGGCTATTACCCGTCTCGCACAGCCTAAGTCCTATTGTAGCCAGCCTCGCGCTGACTCCGTATCGCGAGCACGAAGACGGTGTCGATCTCGGGGACATAGCGGTATAGAGCGACATATCCCCGGGATTGTCGCCCGATAATCAGCTCTCTCATGTCGGCTCGCGCTGGCCGACCGATCAAGGGGTTGTGTTCTAGTACCGAGACCGCCTGAAGGATTTCCTCGATCCGGGAAGGTGCGTCCGCTACTTCGTGCTGATTCAGGTGTTCCAGTATGCGCTCAAAATCTTCTCCTACTTCAGAAGCAAGTTCGATACGAGACATCAGTTTGTTTGCTCAGCGAACCAACTTTCTGGCTTTAGGCCGAGCCGCCTTTTTGCCTGCGAGTCGACTCTTAAGGTAAGTATGCATCTCGCTCCACGAAATGGTCTTCCCCGAGGCTACAATCTCCGCGTAACGCTGCTCTGCGGTCTCGTAAAAGTCATTGCGACGCTCCTCCTCGTCCACTCTCTCGGCAATAGCATCAAGGATGAAGGCATGAGAGGTTGTGCCTGCACGTTCCGCCGCGTGTGCGATACGGTCCTTTAAATCTTCAGGTAATCGGATAGTCGTCGTAGGCATGTTTCGCCCTTTTACAATGAACGCATAAGCGGAATGTAGCACATTAGTGCTACATTCCGCCACTTTGAGGCAAAACACCGAATTCGTTCAAGTATGTGTTTTCTTGAAAGAAGGTATAACTCACCTCGATACCCGTTGAGTAAAAAGGAAGCGTCACCATTCCCCAAGCAATAGGATCATCTGGTTTCCATATGCTCCATTGCGTTGTGACGTATTAAGATCCGGATCAGCTGTTTGGCGAATAAGCGCTGGCGTTTACGGGACAGACCACCCTCTTCTTCGGCAAAGGAGTGGAAACGGGCAATAATAGCGCCAACCTCTTGTTTACCGCCTTCATCCTTGATATGAAGGGGCAGGGCTGCGCCGCCGGTCATGAATGCGTTGCTGCCGGGTATGGGTATCAGGTTGGTGGCAAGTGCAAAGTTGGGCATGGCTGTAGCGGAGAGACCTCGATCGACCAAAACAATCGTATTTCCGGTCAGGTAGTCGTGGGCCTTGATGATCCCCTTGCCGTCGATTTCGTCAAAAACAAATACCGAGTAGACGGCCCACTGCATCGCTTCCAGAATCTGCATTTCGTCTGAATCCGGGGTGAAGCTGTCACTACGCTGCAATCGGGTAATAGGCGAGTGAGGCCCATCCGCGAACAAGATGCAAAAGTCGGCCAAGACATTGGTCTCTTCTTCGGAACCGAATACAAAGGTTCCCCGCTTAAACAATCCCAACTCTTTTCCCACTTTTTGCATGGTCGACTTGTCGATGTGACGAAGCAGTTGTTGGTTCAGTTGCACGCCGAGCGGGCGGATTCGCTTGTATGTCTCCAGGATATTTGTTTGTTGGTTAATCATTTCGTTATCCGGTCATGCAGCACTTTTTGTACTTTTTTCCGCTTCCACAAGGGCAGGGGTCGTTACGACCCACCTTGCGGGTGGCTGATCGTGCGGGGGTATGATGGGAGCGTTTGTATATCCGGTAAAGGGATCTGAGGCGATTGTGCCGCTCTTCGATCTGGACACGGTTCTCCTTATATATCAACTGCTTCGCCAACCGCTCCAGTAGGTCGTCGTCCATACCAGCCAAATTTTCTACCTGCCATTGTCCGGAGCGATAATCGAGCGAAAGTACCGCCAGATCCGGTTTCTCGACACACTCCTCAGTCACCTTTTCGACCAATGTGAGATAGGCTGTGGTGCAATTGCAGTCGCTGCGTACGCAGTATTGGTCATCAAATAGGTAATGGCTACCGTCCGCTTCGACCAGGAGATCCTCGGTGAAGGGCAGAATCTCCTGAAATCCCACCGTTGCTCCGGATGCCTCGATCTCGGCAACCGGAAAATGGGTTTCCAATTCCTCATCCGGCGTCTCTTTGGTCCTTTCTCGTTTAAATGCGAAATAGTGTTCCCAGAGCAGTTGCCAATCCTCTTCCTGCATCTGCTCAACAAAGGCCTGAGCAATGTTGCGATCATATTTTCTGCCTTCCTTTTCGGCGGTGGCGAGTGCTCCTTCAATGAGATCTAAATCGAAGCGAAATTCCGGGGCTGATTCCTCCATCTCACCCGGTGGATCACGGAAGAGTCTCAGCTCTGCATGCCCACATCTACAGATTGGATTTGGGCAGAAGGAGAGGTCCGCATTGTATCTCTCGCCAGTGTGGGGGCCATCGGGGAATTCGATAGCGATCGGCCTTGGGGCGCCTTGCTCATTACGCTGCAACATGGTTCCAGTAATTTCTCCTATTTTGCCGAAAGCAAGGAGTTGCTCCCGGCTGTGCTCAATAATTGAGCGATAAGTAGCAGCCATTATCGCATGCCTATGGAGAACAACGCAGTCAGCCGCAGTTCAATATTTGTCGTTTTGTCCTGGCGTGTCGACTGCGTGGCGTATTGTTACTGAAACAAAGGCGTCAGTCTCGATAGTTATTGATTGATAACTAGAGAACACTTCACCCAATCCCCGACTTCGCGTGGCTTGTCATTTAGCCACCCGATTGCTGCCAGCATTGCGCCGACTGTTGCTGTTTAATCAAGGCATCGAGCATCTCGGTAAGAAACTTCTGTTTGGCTCGGGGCACCAAGCCGATCTATTCAATCTGGCATCACAGAGAGCAATTGGGGTATGTACTGAATGGCACTTACTTAAGCTTCTTAGGATGACCATTTTTCAAGATTTCCTCCCTGGCGATCTGTCGTGGCTGCATCAGTAGCGGAAAGGGTTTAGGTCTTCGTTTGACGGCCCTGGGTTCTATACGTCCTGGACGGTTTCCAACCTTTTGTTGGGCAATCAGGATGAATAGGTAGGCCAGTTTTTCATCGTCATTACTCCCGATACCACTCTGTCTCCAGGCAATCCACAACTGCAGGGTATGTTTGAAACTGAGTTGGCGGGGTAACACATCGGCTAATAAAGCGGATTGAGCCATCAGTAACCGGATTAGGTTGTAGGCCAACAGATAGACCCATATCTCCTTCTCGATCATCGCTGGCGTAAGGCAGCTTAGCGTCTCCATACCCAGGGTCGTTTTGATGTTGCGTAGATCCAGCTCCACATGCCAGCGGTCTTTATACAACATCTTTAGGTCAGATTTGAGGGTCTGCTTCGGACAAAGTAGCGTCGTCATCAGAATCTTGCCGCTGGCCTTCAGTTCCCGCACCGTCAGCGTGTCGGGTGATTGATCGAACTGTGCCTGGTTCATCCAATCAGGTTTAATCTTGGGCTTTTGCAACTCAATCAAGTGATCACGCTGACCCAGCTTCTGACCTCGACGAAAGTCTGTGCTGCGTCGTCGTGCACCCTGTTGTTCAAACACCCCATCCACTCCCCGCGCCTGCAATGCACACAGCAGGAAATAGGTGGCGTATAAAGCATCGCCCAACAAGATGTCTCCCGATTCCAGGGTGTCGAGTATCGATCTGAGCAGGGACTGCTCATCACTTCCCTTGCCTTTACAAGGCCCCATGGCCGCATTGAGTATTGCACCGCTACCCAAGCAGTGTATGCCCACCAATCGGCACTGGGGAAAACCCAATCCAGGCTGTTGGCTACTGGGTTGAGGATAGGCTTCCTGATTGACTGGCGTGTCTGGCAACGTCACCGTAGCTCCATCCACCAGCCGTACTGGCCGGCCTCGCCAATGCCACGACTCCGGGGTGTGCTGTGCCATATGACGTCCCGTATAAAGGGTGAGTGAGGTGACCATCTCCATTGGCAAACGCCTACGTGCTTGGCAGTAAGCACCCGTATGTGTACTACAAGGGGTCAAACCACCGAGCAATCGTTTGATTGATGCATCATTGACCGCATACTGGCATGAGCGATCTGTGCTCATGACTTGCGCCAGAAACATCGATAATGTTTCTGTGGGAGGAAACAGACGTTCCCGATGGTCGGGTAACAAGGATTCCACCTGATCCAGAAACGCGGGTCCAGTCAACAAATTGAAGAAGGTGTAGGAATCGTTGTTTGCGGCATGGCCGCGAAACCGTTTTTGTTGATGAAAGCTGGCATGTTGATTAGGATGCATAAAGGCTGGTTCCTGGGTTGATTCGTGTGGGTTTGGCGATTTGCATCTTATCACCTGAACCAGCCTTTTTTGCTTTCTATTTCAATCCGTTAACCCTTAAGTAAGTGCCATTCGGGTATGTACTCGCATTGTAGAATCCTACTACAGATTATATTTGCCCATCGAATGTCTGCTTACTGACCAACGATAGGTGATATCAATCAATAGATGAATGACTGCAATCAGCATTCTGCTGCCGGTCATCGGTGAAAGTCCGAATGACTCTTCCTGGCCGAGAGCCGCGGTTCCCCGTATTTTCCAAAAGCGGCCAATGGAACAGATGGAGGTACGGCGAAGGTCAGCTATGCGGGACCTATACCCAAAGGCAGCCCCCGGCCAATTCCAGTCATTTAAATAGGCAAGCTATTAAAGCCGCTATCACCCTAATGGAGACATTATAAAGAGTTGTCATTTTGGTTAGAGAAGATCAAAAACAGCATGCAAAAAAATGCCTGTTCTTATGCTGATAGCAGACATTTTCGAAAAATCCAGAATCAAGCTCAAGCTTCACGTTCTAGCATTGTTTAGTTTAATATTATCAAGAATACGTTAACACTCTCTGGTGTTTTTTTATATTTAAGTCCTTATGAAGTCTGGACAGATTACTTCCAAAGAATTTTCACACATTGCATTTGGGAGTTCCCACCAAAATTGATATAAATTTCTTCTAGTATTACCTGTTTTGGGAACTCGGCCTACCTCCTGAGTTTTCGATGAACTTAAAGTACAAAGGGGTGTAGTAGGTAAAAACACTACACCCCACAACGAGCAGGCGGTTCAGTTAAGTTCTAAGCATTAGTCTCTTTTTAGTTACCGATTGTAGTCGGTCATTTCGCCATAATCATAATTCTCAAACTCCAAGACAAAATAGCCAAATATGCATGAATCTTCCGGAAGTATGCATGATAAACTGTAATAACCTGGGTTAACAGTTTCTTCCAGATTCAGAGTAATAGTAGCTTCTCCGGCGGGTTGAATCACACTACGGGTTTCCTCATAAACAACATCATACCATCTCCCTAAAGACGAGGCAGTACATTCAACTACCCGCACATACTGTGCAATATCGACAAATATAACGGTGCCATCACCACCTTCCATATCGTCTCTGACAATAGGGCAAAACACATTCAAATCTTCAGTTGAACCAGCGGGGTTACATATGCGTCCTTGACTGTAAGTAGCAAGTCCAAGTGTACTTGGTTGACAAGTTGTACCTGGGTAGCCCTTGCTGTCGAATTGTGGTGGCGGTGGCATAACAATTCTATCTGGCTTTTCAGCAATTACTTGTGAAGTCATCAATATGGCTGATGCTGCTGCACCCGCAACGAAAAAAGCTTTGAGTGGTTTCATGTTACATGCTCCTACATTACCGAATTCCATAGTTACTTCAGCCATCGGGAGATATATTTACTTATCACTGACTGCGGTGAAAACTTGATTAAAGGGAAAAATAATGAGTGATGATCCTTCTGTGCCTCCATTATTTCAGCGGGAAATAAGGCCTATGTATACTGAATCAAACTTCAGTCCATACAACGCCCCTTCGACTACTCCTTAAATAAATTATGGACAATAAGCAGTGATTCATCTGTTACAGGTTGTTTCATATGACAACATCAATGATAGAGTGAGCTATCAGAATATCTGGGGTCGGCCAGGAGTAGCCACTCATGTCTTTCGACCGAACGGCTGTTTCAGACTGGGCTCCGTCGTTCGGACTACGGGTCTGGGTGTTCGTTTTAGCCAATGCCCATCAGTGACGTCGGGCAAGCCAACTACACGCTTGTAGAGTGTTAACATAGGCAGCAGTGTCGGCGAGTGCGCGAGGAGATCGCGCCGTACCACGCAGGAGAAATTGTTGATGGATACCAAGCCAGCGATGAAGATGCCCGAGTTGCCGGTTTTCGCCAGGTCGCTCGCCACTGGCTTCATGGGTGCGGAAGTTGGGCGGGTCGCCTTCTACCTCGGTACGAACTTCGCTCCGGCATTATCTGACGTAGCCCTCTGGGTGAAGGCAGGTGGGATACTAGTGGGTCTACTGCTATGCCTAACCTACGCAGTCAAGCGGGGTGCGCACGTTGCTGCTGTGCGCATGGGTCGCAGTTTTCGCCTTGATCTGATGGCTGCCATCGGCATCGGTATCTGGACAAACGTGTTGGCCTCGCCCTGGCTAGCCACGGCGCATACAGCACTCAAGAATGCGGATCCTTATTGGGCGCCAGCGGTATTCCTTCTACTCTGCGCCGTATTGTTGTCGCCACTGGTTCAACAGTACTGGCCAAGACCCAAAAGAACGGCTCCACAGCTCTACTTCATTGCGGATGAGGAAATTGGAGACGAGAAAGGAGATCTGCTTGCGAGCGAGACGCAAGCCAAATCGTTCGCGGAGACTGTTCTGGCAAGCGACGCTCACCAGGGGCTTGTCTTTGGGGTCGACGGACCATGGGGTGTGGGCAAGACAAGCTTTATCAATCTCGCAGAGCGCTATTGGGCAAAGGCAGAAGACAGGGTGATTGTTTGTCGATTCGAACCTCTTCGCTATGCATCAGAGCCTGACCTAGCCGACCGCTTGATTCGCGACTTGTCCGCCGCGATTCAACGAAAGGTCTTCGCCCCAGAGTTTCGGCCGGCGGCATCGCGGTACGCTCGGCTGATAAAGGGAAAGGCCGACGTGTCGTTCCTTGGCTTCAAACTCTCCTTGGAACCGTCGCAGGAGACCGTTGATGAACTGCTTGACGATATCGACGAGGTCCTTAGGCGGATCGGCCGTCGCGTGATCATCGTCATCGACGATCTGGATCGATTGGACGCGAAGGCTACCAACAACGTTCTGTTCGCAACGCGACGGGCGTTCAAGCTCTCTCAGGCTACCTACGTCCTCTGTTACGACACCGAGATACTTGCCGGAACCAAGGAAGAAGGTTCGAGGGCGCGGGAGTTCCTTGAGAAGTTTGTGACAGTAAAGCTGAGCTTGTTCATAGACAGCTCCAGCATTCGGGACTTTTTACGCAGGGACTGGCAACGCGCAGACAACAAACTGGGCTCGATACCTTCCGACACGATGCTGAAGCTCGGTGCCGTGCTCAACGAGTTGGCAAACATTCTTGATGGCGACTTGGCAGCGAAGTACTTACCCCTTGTGGGCGACCTGCGCAAAGTGAAGCGCTTCGTCAACGCCATGCTGCTCATGCAACTTGAGAGGAGTAACCTAGGTCGGACGGACTTCAATAAACGGGATCTCATCAATCTCATGCTCTTACATCTGAACTATCCAGGGTTGTTCAGGCGTATCTACGCCGAAGAGACGGAGGGACGTTGCGGGGCCTTCTCGGTGCATCGTGAATCCGAAGAACGCAGGCGCCAGTTCAAGAACTCGGCTGAGTTCTCAGCTCTGGTGGCAGAGCAACAAGAAGCCGCAGGGTTCCTTTTGAAACAGCTCTTTGACGTAGAAACTCTGAACCTTGGCGATCCAGGGAACGTAGATGAGGCGGTCCTGGTGTCACGTGCTTGCTTTAATGAAAACTCCTTCCAGAATCTGGAGGGGTACCTCAAGCTTATTGTGCGGTTCGCCACGCCCGAGCCACAGGAGACATTCGTTCTATACAAGGAGGCTGTTGAACGAGTACAGAAGGGGGAGTCTATTGTTGCTGTTTTGACGTCACCCGACTTTCGTTTGGAACGCTGGGAGCACGCACATGACCAGTTCTGGAGGGTGCTCGTCAATCAGTCACGTGAATTCACTCGCGCTATCGCAGACGATGCCATCGATACTCTCGTCGACTATCTGCCGCGCTACTCGTCGATTGCAAATGATGATCGAGGACTGCGGCAGAGATCGATCTACTCCCTGCTGCAACTCTTGGATCACGCTGGTTGGGGGACGTCATTGGCTAGTCGTCACCTGAATACTGATGAAAACGTCATAGAGATCGCCCGGCGGATCTTCGGCGAATCTCCCTACGAAAGCAAAGGCCTACTTCAACACCTTGCCAGCAGAGATCGCGGAGTCCTTGGCTGGTACGATCTCATGTTGTTCCGGCTCCACTGTTCCGCAGATCGTCAGGGACAGCAATACAACCTGCATAGAGCCCTCATCGTCCATCAGGATCGAAGTGCTGAGACATCCGGGCTAGTCAGCAAGCTTGCTCTGATGGGGATGAGGAAACTGTCACAGGAGGTGTTCGCACTGTTCAAACAAATCTACATTGATAAACGGCAGAACTTTCTTGCGGAAGTTAGTGATACCCCAGATGAAGCGTTTCTCGGTGAAGCTTCGTCTCAGCTTGGCCAGCAGACTTCACCGGACGGTCAAACCGATCATGGTGCTGTTTCACTTGCTCAGCGTGTTTCCGCAGCGCGCTCTGTCGTGAAGGTCTTCGTCATCTACCAGTTGAGCAATTCGCTGCCCCCAAATGGTTCGGGTGTGGGTTGCGGGTATTACGACGAGTGTGGGGCTGGCGATGGTGGTGGTATAGCAAGGCTGATGAACGACTACGTGTTTGGCGTCTGCTTCAACCCCGACAAACACGAGGACAACGTCTTTCATTTCCTCGACCATTGCCTGTCGCATTTGAGTAACCCATTCTTTTCGGACAGCTATAAAGAGGGCTACTTTGCGTCCAAGACTGAACTCCCAGGAGGCCTTGATCCGAAGGAGGTGGGGCGGTACTGGAGCCAGCACCGGGAACTCATTTACCAACAAGTCCAAAACGTCGGGGAGCGGTACGTAGTCACATCCAACAACATAGCTTCGTATCGCAAAGATTTGCCTGGAGTTTTCATCGAACTTGATGGATTGGCCGACGAAGCAACAGAGGTTGAGGCGGAGTCCGACAAGCTTCCGCCGAACCCGTCTTGAGAAAAGTCGAGCAGGCGTTGAGCTTACGTCACTGACTCGGTACGGTCGGCTCTTAGGAGACCTCAACTTCTCGACGCGCGGGTACGGTCTGCGGTACCGTTGACGCCGGTCGCAGGTAACGACAGCACACTTGCGCACGGTTGACCGCAATATGCCCGAGACGGCGAGTTGAGGGTTTGGCCATCATTGGCCGCAACCGCTGCTGAGCGGTCATCAGCCGGAGTTTATCGAAGGACCACAACGGGTCGGCTCCGGTCGCAGAGGAAATCAGAAAGCTGCCGTTCGGTGAGATTTCCTGGCCTATGTCCGGTAACGAAATCATAGCGGAAGTAGTCAGCTAAATCTCCAGCGGCAGCTTCGGCCGATGACTTGCCATTGATACCCTGCACACGACCAACTGCTTACGGAGTAATACCGGCCGTTCAAAAGTGCGGATTTTCGGTGCGGTCACTGACTGCTTTTTATCGATGCTAATGAAAATATCAGATTTCATATTGGCAGCTTTGAGCACGGCCCAGTCATTTCAGGTGTCACTTAGATATTGATAACAATGAATGAAGGCCTGGCTTAATCGATGGTTTCTCTTAAAAACGGCCGTTTTTCGGAGATTGATCCCCTACCCTGCCTTTCCGGTTATAATCCCGTTTTCAAGTCTCCGAAAACTATCTCTTGAAACCTGTTCTCCGAAAAGCTGGGTTGGAGATGAGTTTCAGGAGACTGTCATGTTCATTGGATACG
Source organism: uncultured Gammaproteobacteria bacterium (assembly GCA_963716875.1). Lineage (GTDB taxonomy): Bacteria > Pseudomonadota > Gammaproteobacteria > Chromatiales > Chromatiaceae > JASJBU01. The sequence continues at coordinate 275,374 of CAVQUR010000002.1, read as the reverse complement.
CCCGCATATCGACACAAGACCAGAACCCGGAATTACAGCTCGATGCCCTGACCTCCACCGGGTGTGCGAAGGTCTGCACGGAAAAAGCCTCCGGGGCGCAACGTGATCGGCCCCAGCTAAAAGCCGCACTCGACAACATGCGCGAAGGGGATACCTTGGTCGTCTGGAAGCTGGACCGTCTTGCCCGTCACTGAAACAGCTTATTGAAACGATCGAGGAGCTGGAACAGAGCAAGATCGGCTTCAAGTCCCTGACAGAATCCATCGATACCACAACCGCAGGCGGCAAGCTGATCTTTCATATCTTCGGGGGACTGGCCGAGTTCGAAAGATCCATCATCCGGGAAAGAACAAACGCGGGACTGCAAGCGGCGCGGGATAGAGGCCGCACAGGGGGTAAACCTCCTTCATTGTCAGATAACGATTTAAAAGAAGCCAAGGCCCTGCTGCGTGATCCGGATATCACCGTCGAACAAGTCGCCAGCCGTCTCAGCGTAGCGCCATCCACTCTCTACCGTCATCTACCCGGAGGACAAAGCGCTGTCAGTCCGGAGTGAGCAGTTCTCTGCCCATCTATTCGGTTTTGCAGCGCGTTTTTTCCTTGACAGAAGGACCAAGAATAAGACTATATTAATTCATATGACCAACTTATTTAATTTATGGTGAAACCATGGAAACACTCAATGCCAGTGATGCAAAACGCGAATTCGGCGAAGTATTGCTCAAAGCCCAAAAAGAGCCTATCGGCATCAATCGAAACGGCAAGCCCGTGGCCGTGATGACCTCGGCCCTTGAATTCGAGCACTTGCAAGCGTTCAAAAGAAGAATGCCTCAAAAGGGAATTGCAAAAAATGGACTGAAAAGTTTGGAAGAAGGCAATGTTCTTGTAAGTGACGCCGTGTTCAGTACGTCAAGAAAGCGTATCGAGGATGCCTGAATACCGTTTCACCCCGGAAGCAAATGAAGACCTGCAAGGCGTTATCGACTACACAATAGAGCACTGGGGCAAAGAGCAAGCCCATAAATATATCGACGGCTTGGAAGAACTGGCGGCACGGCTGGCAGAAAATCCCAATCTCGACGCAAATCGCAGCCAGTAGATTGAAGGCCTGATCAGCTTCCCCTATGTCAGCCATGTCTTGTATTACGTGCCGCAGGACCACGGCATTACGATCATCCGGGTCTTACACAAAAGCATGGATGTCAAGCGGCACTTCGAGAATACGGACATCTCGAAAAACTGAACACTTTTCTACGAAACTGTTCAGTCAGATTGCCGCAGTCCTTCCAGTAATCCGAGGATACTTGGGAGAACCTCAGAAAATGGCGTTTATGCTGCCTAAACTCCGCGTATATTGCCTATACTACCGCATGCCGCCACGGCCGAGAGAGGCAAGGCCTGTCGCCTTGGCCGCGCCTAGGCGCATGTCGGCAGTCTTCGAGCGATGCGCGGTCGATCCTGGCGACCGGGAATGGAGGAGTTCGTGAACAGCGATCGGCCACAGGACCGTGCGGTGGCCCCCTCTTGGGTCGTCGTGAGGATGTTGGATACCAACAAGCACCTCGACTACGCCGTCCTGTTTGCAGCAGGCGCATGGCCGATCCTGCTCGCCAAGCTGGTCGGCGCTCACCGCACGATCGACGGTTACGTCGGCTACTGGGACAGTCACTGGTGGTCGCTCGCCATTGTGCTACCCTCGCTGTTGTTCGCGTTTCGCATGCTGATGGCGAGAATCGTGCCGGTCGGATCGGCCTGGCCGGCGCCGGTCCACCCGCCCATCGTCGATCTTGTCGAGGAGGATTCGGCCCGGCAGACGGTCTACCAGGGCTTGCGTCGGCAGGTGCTTGCGAAGCGTAATGTGGCCATCCCGCTCGTGGTCACGTTGGTGGTTCACCTGTTGGACGCGCCGACCCTGCTAGCGCCTTACCTGGGCTACCCCTCTGAGATGCAAGACTGGACCAGCATGTTCGAGGTCACACCCAAGGTCGACAGGGACTGGAACCTGTTGCTGGTCTTTTCCGCCGGCGTCGTCCAGTTCGCCATCGTCTTCCTTGGCCTGACGGCGATCGTGCTGTGCTTTCGGCACAACCACTACTTTCTGCGCAACGTCTACCAACGCCGCTGGGTACCCGCGGGGGAGGAGGCGCGCTTCTTCCAGCTGAATCTGAAGGACGTGAATCGCTGCTTCGGTTTTCGTATCGCCAATGTGGCGTTCAACGCGCAGGTGTGGGCGCTGATGATAGCGGGTGCGGCGATATTCCTGAGCCGCTACGGGGTACTGATCGTCAGTGCCGGTTCGCATCCGGATTTTTTCAACTGGCCGCCCACGATGCCCGGATTCGAGGAACTCTTTCCGCTGCCCAGCCAATGGCTGATGGCGATTTCCTGGCTGGTCGCGCTGCTGGTGATCGCGCTGCCCGCCACAGTCAAACTGCTACCGCGAGTTCCAACGCACGGTGCCGAGCGCGTCGAGCTTTCGATCAGCAACTATCTGCACGAGTTCTTCTCGAACGAGGCGTGGCCGAAGGACCGGAACGGCAGAGACGAATCGCTCCAGCTTGTCGCGGCGCGCTTCGCGCAGAATGCGTTCTGGCCGACCGGCGACAACCGTGCCGGCGTGCTTTTCTTCTTCGCCTACTGGATCTTCTTCGTCACCCTGCTGCCGGTGCCGCTGAACAGTCTGGGTGCGGTCCTGGTGATACTCGTCGCGTCGTCCGTGCTGGCGTATCTGGCACGGCTGGCGACGTTTGCGCTGCTCAGGACCTTACTCCGCTATGTCGACGAACTGCTGGTCGGCACGGCCGGTGAAATCGAGCGGACCCTGGATCACGTCGATCCGCACTGTGACCGATCACGCGACGTCAGCGTGTTTATCAGCTATCGGCGTCGCGACAGCGCGCCTTACGCCCGCTCACTGCACGAGCGACTGCTCGATAGTTTCCGGGCCGACCACATCTTCATGGATATCGCCGACATCGACCCCGGTGAAAACTTCGTTCGCAGGATCGATCGGGCACTCACTGCGGTGGATGTAGTAATCGTCATGATCGGGGACCGGTGGCTGTCGGTGACCGGCGACGGGGCTCGCCCGCGCATCGAGGACCCGGCGGACTTCGTCCATCTCGAGATTGCGACCGCGCTCGGCCAGGGCAAGCGCGTGCTGCCGGTCCTGGTGGGCGGCGCCAGGATGCCCGCGGCGGACCAGCTGCCCGGCCCACTGCGGGGCCTGGCGCAGCTGAATGCGGTTGAACTCAGTGACACGCGTTGGGATTACGACGTTGGTCGGCTGATCGACGCCCTCAAAGGACGCTGAAGACCGTCAAGCTGCCGCATACGCACAATGGTGTGAGTGACGAATTCGTAATTGTCGCCTAATAACGGTAACTTAGACAGTCTTGTTCCTGAAAGCGATCTACCTTACTCTTTTCTGCCATGAAGGATCTGATGGTACTCCTCGCACATCTATTAACCACGATCGCCAAACTCCTGGGACCTGGCGGTGCGAGGGCCGTTGTCGCTGACAGCCTTCTCATGAAACAGCAACTCCTGGTCATCAATCGCTCTCGGCAACTGCTCCATGCGTTGCTCTACCTCCTGCATATCCCTGCAGTCGTCGGCAACGCGCACCCAATCTTACGGCAACTTATCGATTACTGCTGGAATTCTGGTCGCTGTTCCTCAGTCCGCAGTATATCCTGCGAGATGCAGTTATCATCAAGCCTTCAACGCTGTTGAGATTCCACGATGCACTCAAGAAACGAAAATATCAGTTGCTTTTCTCGTCTCATAGAAATGGTAAGCCAGGACCCAAGGAACCATCCCAGGAACTGATCCTGGTCATCGTTTAAAAAGTACCTCAGCTCTGACCATGATCCTTTTCTCACCTACCATCAATGGGCAGCTAGCCTTCGCATTCTGGATGTCGACGAAGTCAAAAGCATTCCCTATACGCCCTGCTCGCACCCCTTCATTGAGCGCCTCATCGGTACTATTCGCCGCGACTTTCTTGATCAAACGTTGTTCTGGAATGCCGTTGATTTGGAGAAAAAGCTCACGGATTATCGAGCCTATTACAACCTTCATCGCACCCAACGATCACTTGGCGGAGATACGCCGGCTGAAGTTGCTGGTGTCGTGACCAAATTGCCAATCAAGTTGAATAAATTCCGTTGGCAGACTCACTGCCGAGGAATTTATCAGCTCCCAAAAGCAGCTTGAGCAAGAAATCGCCACGCACAGGTTATTCAGCCACTGTAGGATCTGCCCGTGGCTGCGACCAAAGGCGGTAAGCCTTTTCAACGTCTTTACATAAAGCGACTATCGTCGCTAATCGCAGCCATGGGCAGCTCCTACATGGGCATTTTCATTCAATAAAAACAAGGGAGTCTTAGGGCCACCATTTAGCTGATTCCGGTCAAAAAACACGTACCATGGGGGGAGGGAATTGATATCGGATTAATGGATAAAGATCAGAAAAACCGCTTGCGCATCGCCTTGTGCAGTTCCATCGCCACCAGCACCGAGAGGGCCATCAGCAACAGTTCGAACCAGAGTTCCAAAGTTACCGGCCGGATCTGCAGCACATCATTAAGCCAGGGGGTGTACATGGCGCCGATGTGCACCAGTTGCGCGATGATCGTACCGAACAGCAGCAGGGGATTGCGCAGCGGATTGTGACGAAATGCGGAGAGGGTTTCGGAGCGGCTGTTGAAGACATGGATGTTCTCGAACAGCACCATCAGCAGAAGGGTGCCATTGCGCGCCTCCGCCTCACTGTATCCCAATCCGATCAGCCACTGGAACACCAGGAAAGCCACCGCGCCGATCACCAGGGCGGACAGCACCACCCGTTCCACCATCAGGCGGTTGAAGATCGGCTCCTTGGGCGAGCGGGGCGGACGGCGCAGCTCGTGCCCCTCCCCCGGTTCGAAGGCCAGTGCCACATCCTGGATGCCGTTGGTCACCAGGTTGAGCCACAGCAATTGTACCGCCAGCAACGGCAGCGGCAGGCCGGTGAGCAGCGCCAGGGTGAACAGCACCAGCTCGGCCGCGCCGGTTGAAATGAGCAGAAAGATCACTTTGCGCACATTGGCGTAGGCGATGCGTCCCTCCTCCACCCCCGCCACGATGGATGAGAAGTTGTCGTCGGTGATGATCAGCGCGGCGGTCTCTCGCGCCACGTCGGTGCCGCTCTTGCCCATCGCCACCCCCACCTGGGCGGCGCGCAGGGCCGGTGCGTCGTTGGCCCCGTCACCGCTGACCGCCACGAAGTGGCCGTTGCGTTGCAGGGCCAGCACGATGTCCAGTTTCTGTTGCGGCTCAACCCGGGCGAACACCCGGGCCCCGGCAGTCAAGCGCTGCACCTCGGCCACATCCGCAGCCCGCTTGAGCTGCGGTCCGCTGACCACTTGACTGGGATCGGTCACCAAACCCAGCTCAGCGGCGATGGCCAGTGCTGTGGTGGGATGGTCGCCGGTCACCATGCCGACCTCGATGCCCGCCTGGCGGCAGGCGGCTACCGCGGCCTTGGCTTCGGCGCGCAGCGGATCGATTATCCCCACCAGGCCGAGCAGGGTCAGATTTTTGAGGTGTTCTTCGGAAAACACCTGCTCCGGCGCCAGTTGCACCGGCCCCGCCGCCAGGGCGATCACCCGATAGCCGCGGCTGGCCAGTTTGAAGGCCTGATCTTCCAGCAACTCCGGGTCGAGTCTGGTCTCGCCGCCCGGCACCGCCATGCTGTTGCACAACGGCAGCAGCCGCTCCAGCGCCCCTTTGACGAAGGCCTGCTGAGCTCCCTCTACCTGATTCAAGCTGGCGGCGAAACTGCGTTCCGATTCGAAAGGGATATCCGCCAGCGCCGGGAAGGTGTTCTCGGTCTCGCTCTGCACGAAACCGGCCTTGTGGGCCATCACCAGCAGGGCCACATCCACCGCATCGCCATGGGATACCCAGGTGTCATTGCGATGCCCAAGAAAACCCTCGTTGGCCAGCACCGCCGCCTGACAAAAGCGACCCAGCAGTTCCCGGTCCTGCGCCGACAGACTACCATGGGGGCTTACGATGACCCCGGTCGGCTCCAGGCTCTCGCCGGTCACCTCCCACTCTTCGCAGGCGGGAAACGCGAGCAGACGCGCAGTGAGCTGATTCTGGGTCAGGGTTCCGGTCTTGTCGGTGGCGATATAGGTGCAGGAACCCAGCGCCTCCACCGCCACCAGCCGCCGCACGATCACGTTGCGCCGGGCCATGCGCTTCATGCCGATGGCCAGGGCCACCGTGAGCGCCACCGGCAGACCTTCCGGGATGGCGGAGACCGCCAAGGCGACCGCCAACAGAAATATCTCCTCCAGGGGCATGCCGCGGTTCAGGGCCACCAGCGCCATCAGCACCGCGGCCACGCCAACAAAGATCGCCACCCGTGAGGTAAAACGTTCCATACGCACCTGCAGGGGCGCCTTGGCGGCCGGCTTGTTCAGTACCGCCGAGGCGATGCGGCCCAGCTCGGTGGCCAGTCCGGTGCCCACCACCAGCCCTCGGCCGCGGCCACGGCTCACCAGGGTGCCGGCATAGGCCATGGTCAGCCGGTCCCCCAAGGCGCTGTCCAGCGCCATAGGCTTTCGGGCATCCTTCAACACCGCCAGGGACTCACCGGTCAGCAGCGACTCGTCCACCTCCAGATCGTGACAGCTCAACAGGCGCAGGTCGGCGGGCACCTTATCGCCCGATTCCAGCAGCACGATATCACCGGGCGCCAGCTCCTGCGCATCGATCTCATAGGCATCCCCGGCCCGCACTACCCGCGCGTTGGTCTTGACCAGTTGCTGTAAAGCCGCCGCGGCCTGCTGGGCGGAATACTCCTGGATGGTTCCGATGATGGCGTTCACCAACAGCACTGCGGCGATGAAGCCCGCATCCGACCACTCCTGGATCAGCAGCGAGACCAGCGCGGCGGCGCCAAGCACGTAGATCAACGGACTAAGAAACTGATGCAGAAAGACCAGCGCCACCCCTGGCGGTTTGGTCCGGGGCAGGGCATTGCGGCCGTAGCGTTCCAGGCGGGACGCGGCTGCCTGCTGGCTGAGACCATGGATCGACCCATCCAGTTGGGCCAAGGCTTCGTCTCCGGTCAGATGATGAAAAACCGTGGCGGGACCGGCGGTTTCTGGCATCTCGCTACTCCCCTAGATAGAGACGTATGGATAACGCTTGTAAGTCATTTCCTCTCCCGAAGGGAGGGTTTTGTAAAAGCTCTTCCATGGGGCTTTTACAACACGAAGCAAAAAAATGCGATTTCTCGTTTCCTTCATTCGCAACGGCTTGCAGCCGTCGAAAATGGCGGCCCATCAATGGACCGCATCGGGTGTCGCCTTTTGCGACACCCTCTGAGGGGAGGATTAGGCTGGTGGCCCTCCCGCTGGAAGGAGGCGATTCTGGTCAGTCACTTATGGAATCATACTGCACTCAGATAGCCGAACTCCTTGATTCCGCTAGCTCTCACTCCGTGCAGGTTCGGCAGCCGCACCGGCCGTGTGGCTTTCTTGTGCGTGATCCCGCGCCAGCAACAGATAAAAGGCGGGCTGGACAAACAGGGTGAACAGGGTGCCGATGCCCAGTCCCGCCGCGATGGTCAGGCCGATGCTGAAGCGGCTCACCGCCCCCGGACCGGCAGCGGTGAGCAGCGGCACCATCGCCACCACCAGAGAGGCGGAAGTCATCAGGATCGGGCGCAGGCGGATCGAAGCGGCCTCCACCACCGCGTCCCGCTTCGACAGCCCCCGGTTACGCTGCAACTGGTTGGCGAACTCCACGATCAGGATGCCGTTCTTCGCCACTACCCCCACCAGGGTGATAAGACCCACCTGGGTGTAAATATTGAGGGTGGCGAAGCCCAGGGTGATGAAGGCCATCGCCCCGGCCAGCGACATGGGCACCGATACCAGGATGATCAGGGGATCGCGCCAGCTCTCATACTGGGCCGCCAGCACCAGGTAAATTACGATCAAGGCCAGCACGAAGGTGGTGACCAGGGCGCTGCCCTCCTCGATGAACTGGCGGGACTCGCCGGTGTAGTCGTAACCGAAGCCCTTGGGAAACAACTCCCCGGCCAGCCCTTGCAGGCTGGCCAGGGCGTCACCCATAGAGACCCCGGGCAGCGCGATGCCCTGCACGGTCAGCGCGTTGAGTTGCTGGTGCTGGTTGCGGCTGGCCGGCTCGACCCCCTGCTCCAGGGTCACCAGACTGGCCAGCGGCACCAGTTCGCCGCTGCTGCTGCGGATACGGTAGGCCTCCAGCATCTCGGGATCGAGGCGGAACCGCCGTTCCACCTGGGAGATCACCTTGTAGCTGCGGCCCGCCATGCTGAAACGGTTGATCTCCGCCCCCGCCAGCAGGTTGGACAGATTGCGCCCGATATCCGCCATCGAGATACCCAGATCCCCCGCCCGTTCCCGGTTGACCCGGATGGTCGTGATGGGTCGATCGAACTCCACGCTCTTGGACAGGAACATGAACTGACCGCTCTGCATGGCGCGCCCGATCAGCTGATCGCCCACCTCCACCAGCTTGTCGAAGTCCTGATCGCTGGTGATCACGAACTGGATCGGCAGGCCACCGCCGGAACCCGGCAGGGAGGCCTTGGGGAACAGCACGGTATCGAAGCCGGCCACCTGGCTGACCGCCCCCTGCAGCAGGGGTTGCAACTGCATCTGAGTGCGCTCCCGCTCGGTGTAGGACTTCATCTTGAATCCACCGAACACGGTATTGGTCTCCATGCCGAGCAGGAAGAAGGCGTCGGCCTTTTCCGGGTACTGATTGAAGATCTCGTTGATCTGTGCCGCATAGGCCTTATGATAGTCCAGGGTCGCGGTGCGGGGCGCGGTGGCCATGAAGAACAGGATGCCCTGGTCTTCGGTGGGCGCCAGCTCCTGCTTGCTGGTGATGAACATGAAATAGATCGACACCAGCACCACCAGGGCGAACAGCAGGGTGATCGACTTGGTCTCCAGGCTGCGACTCAACAGTCTTTTATAACTGTTGGCGAGCCAGTCGAAGAAATGCCCCACGGCCCGTTCGAAACGCCCCTCGGCGGTGGCGGATTTAAGAAATTTGGACGCGAGCATGGGCGACAGGGTCAGCGCTACGACCCCGGAGATCAGCACTGCCGAGGCCAGGGTGAAGGCGAATTCAGTGAACAGGGTGCCCACCAGTCCCCCCATGAAGCCGATCGGCGCATACACCGCCAACAAGGTGGTAGTCATGGCGATGATCGGCAGGGCCAGTTCGCGGGCGCCCTGCAGCGAGGCCTCCATTCGGTCCATGCCCTGCTCGATGTGCCGGTGCACGTTCTCCACCACGATGATGGCGTCGTCCACCACCAGACCGATGGCCAGTACCATGGAGAGCAGGGTCAGCAGGTTGAGGGAATAGCCCAGCAGATACATCACGAAAGCCCCGCCGATCAGGGACAGGGGCACCGCCACCGCCGGCACCAGGGCCGCGCGGAAGGAGCCCAGAGAGAGATAGACCACCGCCAGCACGATCAGCAGGGCCTCGCCCAGGGTGCGATAGACCTCGTCGATGGCGTCGCTGATGTATCGGCTGCCGTCGTAGGGGATCTTCACATTCAACCCCTCCGGCACATTGGCGCGGATTTTCGGCATCTGTTCGGTCACCCGCCGCGCCACGTCCAGGGGATTGGCGCCGGGGGCCGCCTCGATGCCGATGAAACTGGCGGTGACGCCATCGCGCCAGGCGCTGGATTCATAACTCTCGCCACCCAGCTCCACCTCGGCGATATCCCCCAGGCGCACCAGGGTGCCGTCATCTTCCCGCACCACCAGGCGGCGGAACGCCTCCGGGTCGCCCACATCGGTGGTGACCAGCAGGTCCTGCCGCACATATTTACCCTTCACACCGCCTGCCCCGGCCAGGTAGTTGTTGGCGCGCAGGGCGTCCGCCACCTGCTGGGCGGTCACGTTCAGGGCCGCCATGCGCGCCGGGTCCAGCCAGACGCGCATGGCGAATTCCTGGCCGAACACATTGGCCTTGCCGACGCCCTCCAGGGCCTGCAGTTGCGGTTTGATCACCCGCTGGATGTAGTCGGTGATCTGGGGTCGGGTCATGCTCTCGCTGTCGAAGGCGATATACATCAGCGCGGTGCTGTCGCCGGTGGTGGAGTCGATCACCGGGTCTTCCGCGTCCGCCGGCAACACGTTGCGCTGACTCGCCACCTTGGCCTGGATATTGGACACCGCGGTGCTGGCATCGAAGTTGAGGCGCATGTGGGCCTCGATCTTAGAGACCCCCTGCTTGCTGCTGGAGGTCAGGTAATCGATGCCCTCGGCCTCGACGATGGCCTGTTGCAGCGGTGTGGTGATGAAACCCTGCACCAGTTCCGAGCTGGCGCCGGGATAGTTGGTGGTGATGGTAACCACGGTGTTGAGGGTCTCCGGATACTGCCGCACCTCCAGCAGACCGATAGAGCGTAAACCAATCAGCAGGATCAGCAGATTGACCACGCTGGCCAGCACCGGCCGGCGCACGAAGATGTCGGTGAATCTCATGGCGCATCCACCTTGGCGTCATCCAGCGCTACACTATTGTCGACCTTGACCGGTTGGCCCGGACGCAACTTGTTGTGGCCGGCCCGCACCACCCGATCGCCGGCCTGCAGACCGGCGATGATCTCCACCCGTCCGTTCTGCACCGAACCGGTCTGCACCTGGCGGCGCTGAGCCAGCGTCTGGCCATCGGCGTCGGCCTCCAACAGCATCACCGCATCACCATAACTGTTGTAGCTGATGGCAGTCTGCGGCACGGTCAGCACCGGCCGGGCATCCCCCACCAGGGTCTGCACCTCGGCGAACATCCCGGGTCGCAGCCGGCCGGCGGGATTGGTCAGGTTGGCGCGCACCCGGATGCTGCGGGTGCCCTGCATGATCGCGGAGTCGATGGCGCTGACCTCCGCGTCGAAGCTTTCCCCCGGGAAGGCGTCCAGTTCCAGACGTACCTTTTGGCCGATGCGCAACTGCCGGAAGGCCTGCTCCGGCAGGGTGTAATCCACATAAATGGGATCCAGCGCCTGCAGCTGAACTATGCCCTCACCCGGCTGCATATACTGGCCCAGATTCACTTTGCGGATACCGAGCAGGCCGCTGAAAGGGGCGCGTATCGTCTTGCGCGCCAGCACCGCCTGCTGTTCCTCGATGCGCGCCTGGGCGGACTGAAACTTGGCCCGGGCCTGATCGTAGTCGGAACGGGACACCGCCTTTTTCGGCAGCAGGTCCGCGCTTCGCTGGTATTCCACTTCGGCCAGCCGCAGATCGGCGCGCAGGGCGTTGAGCTCCGCCTCGTCCACGGTGGCGTCGAGCTGGAGCAGCGGTTCGCCCTGTTCCACCCGGTCGCCGGACTGGAACAGGATCTCGCTGACGATGCCCGCCACCTCGGAAACCACATCGACGCCGTTCACCGCCACCAGGCTGCCTACCGAACGCAGGGCAGGCTGACGCAACTCCAGCAACACATCCGCCGAGGCGATCACCGCCGGTGGCCGGGGCTGGGCCATCATTGCCTGATTCTGCGCCATCTGCTGCGTCTTCAGGTAAAACAGACCGCCAAAGATCACCCCCAGCAGAATCAGCAGTAGCACGAGACGTTTCAGCATAATGACGAAGCTCCAGGGTGAGAGTGGCTTTTTTTATTTTGAGCAGAGCGCTTATGTTACCAATTCCATCCTCTCCAGATAATCCAATCCAGTCGGTTGTCCCATGACCAGACACTGAAGATTTGTGGAAATCGCCCACACAGCAGGATTCAGGGTCATTTAGGGGGAGGATTTTATCGACCCTGCAGCCGGCACCAGCCGGATCAGTTTACCATCGTTCTCGTCGGTCAACAGATAAATCAGACCATCCGGTCCCTGGCGGACGTCCCGGATACGACCAAAGCGGTTGGTCAGCAGGCGTTCTTCATGGACCACCTTTGCCCCCGCCAGTTCCAGACGCACCAGCTGTTGGAACTTGAGCGCGCCGACCAACAGATTGCCCCGCCAGGCGGGGAATCTGTCCCCGGTGTAGAAGGCCATCCCCGAGGGGGCGATGGAAGGCACCCAATAGTGGATGGGCTGGGCCATGCCCGCCTTGTGAGTCCCCTCTCCGATCTTGGTACCGATCACGTAATTGACCCCGTAGGTGATGACCGGCCAACCGTAGTTGACGCCGGATACTGGAACATTGATCTCATCACCCCCCTGAGGCCCATGCTCGTGTACCCAGATTTGACCCGTATCGGGGTGCAGCGCCGCACCCTGCATATTGCGATGGCCATAGCTGTAGATCTCCGGCCGGGCGTTCTCCTGCCCCACGAAGGGATTGTCGGCCGGGATTCGACCGTCGTCATGCAACCGGATCAAGGAACCGGCATGATCGTCGAGGCGTTGGGCGCGTGGCCGATCGCCTCGGTCGCCCAGGGTAATATATAGATACCCCTGGGGGTCGAATACCAGCCGAGAACCGAAATGTTGCCGGCCGCCGCTCTTTGGTTCGAGTCGGAAGATCACCTCCACCTGCTGCAGCTGATGCTGTTCCAAACGACCCCGCGCCACCGCTGTGCCAACACCGCCCGGGCCAGCCTCCGCAAAGGAAAAATAGACCAACCGGTTGTTGGCGAAATCGGGATGCAGCACCACATCGAGCAACCCTCCCTGCCCGTGCTGGCGGATCTCCGGCAGGCCGCCGATCGGCTCTGGATAGAGCTCACCGGTACTGCTGAGCAAACGTAACTGACCCCGCCGCTCGGTCACCAGCATCTGCCCGTCAGGCAGAAAGGCCAGGGACCAGGGATGATGGAGACCGGTGGTGAGAACCTGATAGCTCAGAGGGACCTTCTCGGTTTCGATAACGGGTCTGTCATTGGCGAAAACCAACTCGGCATTGAGCCCGAGCAGACAGTTCAGAAGGACAAAAAACCAATTCAGGTGTGGACGTGGCTGGGCAGTAATCATTGATTTTGATGAGTGAAATTTCAAAGATTCGTTACAAAGCTTTAGCCACTCAGACCCTAACCTCCAGAGTCTGTTCAGTCAAACCTCTTACACAGGGCGACCTGGTTGGAGTTATTGGGTTATGCTCGCGCGCCTCTGGAACTGGAAGCCTATGCCAAGCAACTGAAGATTGACTAACATTGCTGCCTGAGTCATCTATTCTGAGTGCCATCTCATGGCTTTGCTTTTTAACTACACCCCTGGAGGTGAATCATGCACCGCATGCCGAACACAACTTATGCTGGTCTGCTGTTTGTTATCCTCAGCGGCCTGTCATCCAGCAGCGCCCTGGCGGATCCCATACCCCCGCGGGGCCCCATCCCTTTCGCGGCCTTCGACCAAGACGGCAACGGTCTGATCAGCGAGCAGGAGTTCACGACCGTACGTGGGGAGCGCATGGCGGCACGGGCCGCCCAAGGCAGCCCCATGTATGGCGCGGCCAACGCCCCTGATTTTAAGGCGTTCGATAGCGATGGAGACGGCCAGCTGACCCTCGCGGAACTGACTGCCGGTCAACAGGCACAGATGCAGCAACGCCGCGCCATGGGCACGGGCATGGACCGAGGCATGGCTCATGGCATGGGCATGGGTCGAAACATGCCCGCCTTTGCCGATTTCGATCTGAACGGAGACGGCAAAATAGTGGCCGAGGAATTTGATGCGGCGCGGGGCAAGCGCATCGATGAACGGGCACAGCAGGGTTACATGATGCGCAACCTGGCCAATGCGCCAAGCTTCGCTGAACTGGATACCGATGGGGACGGATCGATCAGCCCAGAGGAGTTCTCCGCCCACCAGGCCCAACGGCTCCAACAAAACTCGCCATAACCACGACTCAGGACCTTCAGCTCTCGTCCCGCAGTAGATATAGCGAAGCTGGCGGTCGGCGTAAAGATGCCAGTAAGGCGATCAGGTATACAGCTCAGCTGCCGGGCCTCTCCCCCTGAAGGGAGAGGTATGGAGGAGGGTGGCAGGTCTTGGGTGACATGGCGTTTCTGGTGTCCACGCTCACCCCCATCCCCACCTTCCCCACAGGAGAGTGTTGTAATCACTTAATCTAAACACGCAGGAACCGATGGAAACAGTGCAACAGAAGCTTTCCCGGTTCTGCAGGAGGGGGTCACGGTCGTACCCTACCACCCCGGGTGGCCTACACTGAGGCGAAAAGCGAGTTTATCCGTTCGATTAGAGAAGCCGCGAAGCGGTATTTCCAAACGGCCTGACCGATTTCGCTATACTGACCGTTACCTGACGCGGCAAAACCAAACCATCCTATGGCACACCTCAGTTTCACGCCCAATCTCCATCGCCATGTGGCTTGTCCCAACGCGCAGTCGGCGGGGACGACCGTGCGCCAGGTCATGGACTCATACTTTGAGAGCAACCCGCAAGTACGTGGTTATGTCCTGGACGATCAGGGCCAGTTGCGCAAGCATGTGGCGATCTTTCTGAATCAGGAACTGATCCGGGACCGGAACGGTCTGTCCGATACGGTTGCGCAGGACGACGAGATCTTCGTAGTACAAGCCCTTTCCGGAGGCTGATTATGAGCAAGCGTCTGTTGGTGGGTACCCGCAAGGGCCTGTTTCGTATCGAGCGGCATGCCGAGGGTGACTGGCGGATCGCGCATAGCTGGTTCCTGGGTGATCCGGTATCCATGGTGTTGCCAGAGCCCAGCGGCCGGCGCATCCATGCGGCGCTCCATCTCGGCCATTTCGGGGTCAAGCTGCAGCGCTCGGAAGATGCAGGCGAGAGCTGGTCGGAGGCGCCGGTGCCGGCCTTTCCGCCGAAACCGGACGATTTCGTGGACAAAGACCCGATGCGGGGTCTGGATCTGCCCTGGAGCACCCAGTTGATCTGGGCCCTGGAGGCCGGCGCTCCCGGCGAGCTTTGGTGTGGCGTCATCCCAGGCGGCCTGTTCCGTTCCACCGATGGTGGTGACACCTGGACCGTGCTGCGCAGCCTGTGGGACGACCCGCGCCGCCAGAAATGGGTGGGCGGCGGTTACGACTTCGCCGGCATCCATTCGATCCTGGTCGATCCGCGCGATCCCGCTCATGTCACTGTCGGCGTCTCCGTGGGCGGCGTCTGGACCACCCGTGACAGCGGTGCGCACTGGCGCCTGATCGGCTCGGGCCTGCGCAACGCCTACATGCCGCCGGAGCTGGCCGACGATCCCCTGTCCCAGGATGCGCACCGGATCGTACACTGCCCCGCCAAACCGGAGTGTCTCTGGATGCAACATCACAACGGGATATTTCGCAGCGATGATGGTGGTGAGGTCTGGCAGGAACTGACCGAGGTGCCGCCCTCCAGTTTCGGCTTTGCGGTGGCGGTGCACCCTACGGACCCGGATACCGCCTGGTTCGTGCCGGCCACCAAGGACGAACGCCGCTATCCGGTGGATGCCCGGCTGGTGGTGACGCGCACCCGGGACGGCGGCCGGCATTTCGAGGTGCTGACGCAAGGGCTACCGCAGGGACCGGCCTATGACCTGGTCTATCGCCATGCCCTCGACATCACCGGCGACGGCGCGCAACTGGCCTTCGGCAGTACCACCGGGTCGCTCTGGATCAGCGAGGATCAGGGGGATGCCTGGCAATGTGTGAGTAACCATCTGCCTCCCATCGCCTGCGTGCGCTTCGAAACGTGAAACCCGGTGTTGTGAACATGCGGTTCGAACTGGCCGGCTTGCATTCCGTCCCTGTCATATGACCGACGCAAACAAGATCGCATTTTTGTCCATGATATTAGTGAGTTCAAACCAGTTCGCCGGCGGTCCGGCAACGAACTATCTAACGGCCTTCGAACAAGACGTGCTGGCGGAACTGAATCAGGCCAGAACCCATCCCGGCCGGTATGCCGAGCATCTCGCCGACCTGAGACGCTATTATCATGGCAGGGAATTACACCGTCCCGGCGAACCGATTCTGTTGACCCAGGAAGGACTGCCGGCACTCATCGAGGCCATCGCCTATCTCGAAACCGTGCAACCCCTAACCGAGTTGATTCCATCCAAAGGGTTGTCGCTTGGCGCTGCCGCACATGTAATCGATCAGGCCCGAAGCGGCGCACTCGGCCACGGCGGCAGCGATGGCAGCGAGCCCTGGGACAGAATGAACCGGCATGGCGCCTGGCAATACACAGCGGCGGAAAATATCTCATATGGTAACAATGACGCCCGCGGCGTGCTGATCCAGTTGATCGTCGACGATGGCACCCCGGGACGCGGGCACAGATTGAACATCTTCAACCCCGACTATCGGTTTGTCGGCATCGCATGCGGTCCTCACAGCCACTTCGGTCTGATGTGCGTCATGGATTTCGCAGGCGCCTATGCGGAGTCGACCAGGGAGTGAATCCCAGCGGTCATTGTGTGACGGCAAACCTAAGGATCAACACATGTCCGCCAAGGACATTCGCACGAGCCACCATAGATAGAATCAGGCCGCAGACAGCTCTCGATGCGTGTCAATGCAGCCTGGGATTGTAAACTCCGAGCGGATAACCTTCGACCAAATCGTCACTGACTACTTTTGGCACACCATTACTCAGCATGCCACCCGGTTGAAAGATGATATGTGTCTCCTGCGGAGCATGATGTACTGACTTTGGATGGTAGACGGCGCAGGGATAACCCGAACACATGGAAACCGCGTCCTGTGCCAGACAGGATTCCAATTTACGTTTAAGCAACTGCTCATCTTCATACTCTGCGATCCGTTCGCCGATCAACTTATCGAGTTTGCTCTCATACGACATATATTCACCTACATGATGCTGCCTTGCAGGAGTCTCATTTCCTTGATGGTGACAAGCCCACATGTAATCAGCTGCTAGACTTCATGATGGCATGAACGGCCCGCCAAAACTCCTTGATGAGCACATCATACTTCTCTGATATTTCTTATTGATTGATAATTTGTAGTCAAAGCGTTACAAATTGTTTCAAATATTTTCAAATTTGTTTCATTTGCCAAAAAGGGATATTTTGTCCCGGTGCCGCCACACTGCCCTGCTCGAAGCATGAAATGCTAAAGGACCGGTTTTCAGAACTTCCCCATGCTAAGCCTGTTTACGGATTAACTGATTCAATTGCCCAAGTAACAGGAAAACCAGCCCAATCGAGATGGCCAGATCCGCAAGATTGAAGATATCCGATATCCAGTCGCCGATCACGAAAAAGACGAAATCAATCACCGCTCCATGATGAATCTGTCGATCCAACACATTGCTCAGGCCTCCCCCGATGACAAGGGAACCACCCATCAGGAAAGATGGGGAGACAGACTTATCGACGAGGATAAAAAGCAGCAGAACGAGCAGCATCAGCATCACTCCCACAGTGAACAGCCAAAATTTGACAGGGTTTGAAAGTCCCACCCCAAGGTTTGAGAAAATCCCCGTGTTCTCAGTATATTGCAGCCTGACCAGGCCATTCAGATAGGGAGTGCTCAGGGACGGCGAGAGATGTTCGGACGCCAGTCTTTTAGTGTATTGATCCACTCCGATACTCGTGCTTAGTATCAAGCAGATCAGAATGAGCTTTTTTGTTAGCGAAATAACCGAATACATTTTCGTTTTAATCCCCAGCGACCCAAGTCTTCGACCCCTTAAACCGCCATTTCGAGGAAAATTATTTTATCTGGTTGATACCCTTTGCGCCTGTCGGGAGTCAGACTCCTCGGATAGAATCCCAATTGACCCTTTACCCAGATAAACATTCTCTAAACCGAGAAACATGAACATGCCACCCAAACTCCCACGCAAGTTTATCTCCACCACCCTGCTATTGCTGGCGGCCTTGTGCCTTGCTTCAGCGGTGATTGCCGAGACCGTCATGGTGCCGATCAAACTGGATTTTCCCTTACTGCGTCAATTGATGCTGAGTGAGTTGTTCACCACACCCGAGGGCAGTGTTGAAATACTGCAGGATCCGTCCGGGTGCAATAAAATCTTTCTGTCTGATCCACAACTCAGGGAACAGCAGCAAAAACTGGAAATCAGGACGCACCTGAAGGCTGCCATCGCGACAGATCTCTTCGGCGTCTGTACGAGCCTGTTCAACTGGGAGGGTGATGCAAGATTCCTCGCTGAGCCGGTGATTTTGCCGGGAGCCCGATCCGTCAGGCTGAATATCCTCTCCACCCAACTCTATACCCCGCAAGGCCAGTTAATCAGTTCCGGACAGATATGGGATCTGGCGCAGGGACAACTGCAATCCCTGATGCGTCGCTATGAAATCGATCTCTCTCCCTCGATCGATGAGCTGAAAAAACTGCTGCCGGATATCCTCGACCGACGCTCGGTGGCGCAGATCGGCAGGATCGCAGACAGCCTGGACTTGGCTGCGATAACCGTTGCGAAGGACGGCATTGCTGTGGATGTGAGGCTGCAGATTGACAGACTGCCGCCGAGTTCTCAACCGGAAGCCGTCTATTCGGAACAGGAACTGCAAGAACTGGAAGAAAAATGGCGGATGATGGACGCCATGATCACCTTTGCCGTCAAACATTATGCGTCGGCAACCCATCTCCAGGAATTGCGTGAGGCGTTGTTGGAAATCTTGCTGGATGCCCGCTATCAGTTGCGGGATGCCCTGGCGATGCCGACCAGCCGAAATGACGATCCGGTCCGCCACTGGTTTATCGACAGTTGGCAAAGACTGGGGCCGGTGCTGCGCCAGATCAGTCTGGAAACCCCCGGCCAGGAACCCATGTTGCTCGTCAGTCTGTTGACTGCGACCCATGTGCTCGAGGCATTGGACAAGCTGGGTCCCTCGATCGGATTGGATATTTCCGCCGAGGGCTTGCGGCGCTTGGGGCGCCTGCTTATCGATCAGCCCGGCGTCGATCCCTTGCAGTATGATGAGGCCGTGGACCCGGAACTGCGCCGGCTGTTTCAGTTGCCCGAATCGCCGGCACCGATCGAGCCATCGGGATTCAACTTCAACCTCTGGCCCATCAGCAATGCCTGGGCAGCGACCGCAGCAGAGCGTCTGAACCGTTGGGCTCCGGAAAAAAGCGAGCTGCCGGAGTATCTGCCGTTGCTTCGGGAACTGCTCATCGACAGTGCGCGTAAGATATCCAACGCGGAATCACTGCCTGCTGCCCGCACCAAGCTCTATCGGCACCTGGTGTTGACGACCGCCTGGCAGGAGAGTTGCTGGCGCCAGTTCGTGATCGAAAAGGGCAAGGTGGTTCCGCTGCGTTCAGACTCCGGAGACGTCGGTCTGATGCAGGTGAACGAGCGGGTCTGGCGTGGCTTCTACGACCTGCAAAAACTGCGTTGGGATATCCGCTACAATGCCGAGGCGGGTTCCGAGATCCTGCGGCAGTACCTGGTCAATTACGCCCTAAAAAAAAGCGAGCACAAACACACCGGCGGGGCAGACAATCTGGCGCGGGCTACCTATTCCGCCTACAACAGCGGTCCCGGATCCATTGCCCGCTATCGCAATCCCAAGGCCGGCTCCAGGGGCAAAAAGATCGATAGCGCGTTTTGGAAAAAGTACCAGCTGGTCAAGCGGGGAAAAGAGCTTCAGGTGGCAGAATGTCTGGGTGTCGAGGCAGCCAGCCTGAAGACGACGGCAAGCAAACCTCTAGCCAGAAGCAAGCAGAAAACCAAGACATCACGACCCGTCGGCGCAGCCCGACAAAGTCACAAAATCGATCGCTTGCCTGCCAAATCCTCGCCACCCCCCAAACAATCGGTGTTGTCCCGGCAGCGCCTCGAGAAAAGCAAACCAAGCGCAAAGCCGCCACCGACAAAGGGGCAAGCCACCGCATCCAACAAGCAGTACGGTAAAAGCTGGATTCTGGCGCAACCCAAGAGCCACTTCACCCTGCAACTGGGGGTGTTCAGCACCACCCGCGCCGCGCGCAAATATATGACCGACAACCCCCTGCCGGACATCGTCGCCCTCGCGCCGCTGGGTAAAGACAAGCCGGGCCAGTTTGTGGTGCTCACCGGCAGTTACCCGACCCGGGCGGCAGCGGACAAAATGAAAGCACGCTATCGAAAACTCAAGCCCTGGATTCGCCCATTCTTAGACATCCACTCCGCACTCAAGTAATCCATCCAACCCGCACTCACTGTCTTGTGCAGCCCGCCTTTCGCCCCGATCTGATGCATCCATAACGCTCGCTGACAAACCCGCAGCTCGGCCGCCAATCAGGCCAAGGTTACCACCTCAGCCAGATAGACATCCTGAATCGCATTCAGCAGACGAACGCCTTCCGCCATCGGTTTTTGAAAGGCCTTGCGACCGGAAATCAGACCCATGCCGCCCGCCCGTTTATTGATCACCGCGGTGCGCACCGCCTGGTGCAGATCGTCTTTACCCGAGGCGCCCCCCGAATTGATCATGCCGATGCGGCCCATGTAACAGTTGGCCACCTGATAGCGCACCAGATCGATCGGGTGGTCGCTGCAGAGTTCGTCATACACCTTGGGATGGGTCTTGCCGAAACCGACGGCGCTGTAGCCGCCGTTCTTGTCGGCCTGTTTCTGTTTCACGATGTCCGCCTCGATGGTGACCGCCAGGTGGTTGGCCTGACCGGTGAGATCCGCGGCGGTATGGTAGTCCTTGCCTTCCTGCTTGAACTCAGAGTTGCGCAGATAGGCCCACAGCACCGTGACCAGGCCCAGTTCATGGGCGCGCGCAAAGGCCTCGCTGACCTCCGTGATCTGGCGGCGTGATTCCTCCGAACCGTAATAGACGGTGGCCCCCACCGCAACCGCCCCCAGATCGAAGGCCTGATCGACGCTGGCGAACAGGGTCTGGTCGTAGATATTCGGATGAGTCAGCAGTTCGTTGTGGTTCAGCTTGACAAGAAACGGGATCTTGTGGGCATAACGGTGGCTGATCGCCCCGAGCACGCCCAGGGTGGAAGCCACTGCATTGCAGCCCCCTTCGATGGCCAGTTTGACGATGTTCTCCGGATCGAAATAGAGCGGATTCGGCGCAAAGGAGGCGCCCCCCGAGTGTTCCACCCCCTGGTCGACCGGCAGGATCGACAGATAACCGGTGCCGCCCAGGCGGCCGTGGCTCAGCAGGCTCTGCATATTGCGCATCACCACGGGTCCCCGGTCGCTCTGGGTCATGACCCGGTCTACATAATCGGGACCCGGTGGGTGTAGATGATCACGCGCGATCGTCAGACAGTGATGATTGAGCAGCAGCTCAGCCTCCGCCCCCAGGATGGTTTGTATGTCAGTCATGTTTTCCTCCGGATTGATCACGAAGTAACTGGTGATCTGTCGATATTGTTTACATTCACATCTTTACATCTCGTCTCAACCGCCACATCCCACATACGATAATAATTTTTCTTGATTAATATGAATTTACATTTCTTTACAATTCAACGGTTGATAATTTTAAGGTTTATTTAAGCGTTTTTTAACGTAAATCAAACGCCTTTTTAACTATGGCTTGACAGGTCGCGTCTGTTGGCCGTCGATTTTTTTTACATTACCACTCAACACAGACACACATTGCATGAATATTTTCAATGAACATGGATAGAAGCCCCAGACTGACAGGATATTATTTCCTATGGCATAGAACATGCCTAGGACTTGGTCCAATTCGTGCGGTTCATTGTGAAGAACACTGCGCCGCACTGAATTCCTTAGTTCGAACTTGAATTGAGATGGATTGAGGGACTTGCATCAATAATCAATATTCTAATGGAGAAAGGATATGAAAACTAACGATACTTCTATTTTCCAGCAGCGTGAGTCCACCGTGCGTGGATACTGCCGCCACTTTGAACGGGTTTTTACGTCTGCAAGTGGCAGCCTCATGATGGATATCGATGGCCATCAGTATGTGGATTTTCTTGCTGCATGCGGAGCCCTGAACTATGGTCACAACGATCCGGATATGCGCGATGCGCTGATCGGGCACATTGCAAACAACGAGATTACTGCCAGCCTGGATCTACATACGATCCCCAAGGCAAAATTTTTAGAACAGTTCCAAGAACTGATATTGAAGCCACGGGGTCTGGATTATCGCATCCAGTTCACTGGCCCGACTGGAACGAACGCGGTCGAAGCTGCCATGAAACTGGCTCGAAAGGTGACAAAACGCACCAATATCATAGCATTTACCAATGGCTTCCATGGTGTATCGCTTGGTGCATTGGCGGCAACGGGCAATAAATACAACCGCATGGGCTTTACATTGCCCGGCATTACCCGAGCCCCGTTTGATGGGTATTTAGGACCCGATGCCGACACCTCCGATTTACTGGATCTTTTACTCTCGGATCCTTCCAGTGGCATCGAACCGCCTGCGGCGATCCTGCTTGAAACTGTGCAAGGGGAAGGTGGTCTCAACGTAGCCTCACCCGAGTGGATGCAGCAGATTGCAGCACTTGCCAAACGTGAGGGTGCGTTGTTAATCATCGATGACATCCAGGCAGGCTGTGGTCGAACCGGGAGCTTCTTTAGTTTCGATGAAATGGGCATTGAACCTGATTTGGTGGTTATGTCCAAATCCATTTCCGGTTATGGCTTGCCTATGGCCATCGTCTTGATCAAACCCGAACACGATCTATGGGGCCCGGCAGAACATAACGGCACCTTCCGGGGAAACACCCACGCTTTCGTTACCGCAGGCGTCACCCTGGAGAAATTCTGGGCCGACGGTACTTTCGAACAAGCCATTTCCGCCAAGGCCGCCATGGTGAACGAACACTTAACGGAACTCGCGAAACTCATCCCCGGTTCATACCTCAAGGGTCGTGGCATGATGCAAGGCATCAGTGTGGGTTCAGGAAAACTGGCCTGTAATATCTGTCGTTCGTGTTTCGCGAAAGGCCTGATTCTCGAAACCTCCGGTCCCTATGATGAGGTGATCAAGATCATGGCGCCCCTCACTATTCCGATGCATCTGCTCGAACGGGGTCTCGGTATCCTCTATAGCGCGACAAAAACCGTGATGTCCGAATCGCGTCCGCTGACGACTACAACAGCGGTCGAAGAAGAAAAACACGTCGCATGATCGGCCCCTTGACAAGGGGCCGATTTCATTGGTGATCAGTACCGAATATCTTTACCGCAGAGTCCTGCCATCCTGTGGCGCGATCACGACGCTTCATGGAAAACGAGAACGGCAGGAATCTCGAGAGGTATAGGACGCAGGTATATGGCCTTGAATGTAGAAGCGCAAAGTCGATTTGCGAGTCAGGCCATATGCCTGCGCTACTGATGCACCGTCGAGTCATTTTGGGGAGGCAGTCGTGAAAAGTTTCCCAGTAAGGAAATATGAAACTGCCTTGGATCAGCTTGGCTGATACTTGTAAAACTTGCTTGACGTGAAGGGGTCATGGGAGGACTTTGAAATTCTGTCGTGCATTCTGAGCGTCAAGACTCACCTTCAGTAGGGATACCTATGTCGATGCAATCGAAACTACGGTCGGACTCAACCGACCAGGGAGATATTTCGTCCCCCGTAATTGAGGGAAAAATACTCGAAGCGGTAAATCAGCCAAAGAATCTCCTAGTCTGTCATGAATGGGACAATACCATTCGTTGGCGCCCCGGTGAACGCCTGCATCACCTGTTCGAACACCGTTGTGATCAGTTCATTGAGGAAAAGGCAACAAATCATCGGGCTGTTGACAGTACAGAGGGCACCTGGACCTACAGTGAATTGGACGCACGCGCCAACCAACTCGCTCGATACCTGAAGCTACAGGGACTGGGCCCCGGCGATATCGTCGGTTTATTGTTCGACAAGAGCGTCAACAGCTATGCGTCGATGCTGGCGATACTGAAGATTCATGCAGCCTATGTTCCCCTCGACCCCGCTTTTCCCGAGGAGCGTATCGCCTTCATAGCGGATGATGCCGGTTTGTGTTCGATTCTGACGGTGTCTCCGTATCACGCCTTGGTTGAAGCGACGAGACTGCCGGTGATATGTGTCGATACGACCTCAGCGCAAATCGATTCGCAGCAGACTAGCCGCCTCGGGCCAGAGGATGTCGGACAACCGGTCAACGAACTGTGCTATATCATCTACACTTCCGGTTCGACGGGCCGGCCCAAGGGGGTACCCATCGAGCACGCCAGTATCGTCAATTTCGTCCGCGTGGCGGCGGAGGTCTACGACTACAGGCACAGCGATAGGGTTTACCAGGGTCTCACCATCGCCTTCGACTTTGCCGTGGAAGAAATCTGGGTACCGCTTGTCGTGGGTGCGACACTGCTACCCAATCAAACCGGCAGTAGTCTGCTGGGAAGTGACCTCGCGGACTTCCTGCTTACCAACAAAGCCACGGCGATGTGCTGTGTACCTACTCTGCTGGCAACCATCGACGCAGAACTGCCCGATCTACGTTTGCTCATCGTGTCTGGGGAAGCCTGTCCCAAGGACCTGATCACACGTTGGTACAGCGACAAGCGGACCATTCTGAATGCCTATGGCCCCACCGAAGCGACGGTTACCGCTACACTGGCACGGTCGAAACCGGATCAACCGGTCACCATCGGCAAACCGCTGCCGACCTATTCCATAGTCATTCTCGAGCCGGGCACTGAGCAAGTCCTGCCTATAGGTGAAACAGGAGAAATCTGCATTGCAGGCATCGGGCTGGCCCGTGGTTATCTGAACCGAGAAGAACAAACCCGGAAGGCCTTTATCCGCGATTTTCTCAATATACCTAACAACCCTTCCGGTCTCATCTACCGGACCGGAGATCTTGGTCGTATCAACGAGAATGGCGATATCGAATACCGCGGGCGTATCGATACCCAAGTCAAGATCCGTGGTTATCGCATCGAACTGTCCGAGATCGAGTCAGTCATTCTAAATATTCCACAAATCGCTCAGACGGTCGTTGAAACCTTCGAACCGCTGCCGGGCGTCAAAGAGCTGGTAGCTTATTACACACTCAAGGATGACGTTCAGGCACTGCCCCAGGATGAAATTGTCAATGAGTTGAGATCCCTGCTACCGAACTACATGGTTCCAGCCTTCTACGAACAACTGCCGATAATGCCGATGCTGGCCAGCGACAAGGCTGACCGCAAAGCGCTGCCGAAGCCATCCGGCAGGCGAATGAATGCGGAGTATCGGACATTTGTAGCGCCAGAAACTCCGCTGGAGAATGACATCGCGGCTATCCTTTGTCGATTATTGAAGCTCGAAGACGTGTCGGTTGTGGACAATTTTTTTGACGATCTCGGAGCCAACTCGCTTCTCATGGCCGAGTTCAGCGCCCGATTGCGTAGCGAACTCGGAATCGTTGATTTTTCGATGCGAGAGATCTATACCCACCCCAATGTACGCGAGCTGTCTGCATCTCTGAAATCCACCGACCAGCAACCTGCGCCGCTACACAAGACCAAAACCAGCCATACAGCCAAAGACTGGGAATATATCCTGAGTGGCGCGGCACAGCTCGTGCTGGTATTTGCCTGGATCTGCCTTGAATTGTTTATTTTTTGGCTAGGCTATCACTACATTATGGAGGCAAGTGATACGCAAGCCGTGTACGCCCGTTCAGCGCTATTTGCGCTGATCTGGTTTGGCGTGACGGCCCTGTTACCCGTAGTCTTGAAGTGGGTGCTGATCGGCAGATGGAAGGAGGATGAGTTTCCGGTTTGGAGTCTCAAATACCTTCGATTCTGGACAATCAAGCAGTTGGTCCGCCTCAATCCAATGGCTTTGTTCGTGGGAACACCACTGTATACCGCATATCTGAAGCTGCTGGGTGCACGCATAAGCTGGAACTCAATCATTCTCTCTCCCCACGTCCCGGTCTGCACCGACCTCATTTCGATCGGTGATGGATCCATAGTCTCGAAGAACGCGGCCTTTTCAGGCTACCGGGCTGATTCGAGCCGCATCAGGACAGGCAGCGTCAGACTTGAGCGGGAGAACTTCGTGGGCGTGGGAGCCGTACTGGACATCGACACGGTCATGGAAGCCGGGAGTGAACTAGCCCACGCCTCATCGCTGCATATGGGCCAGCGACTCACGGCAGGCTGCAGCTATCACGGCTCACCGGCACAGCTCACGGATAATCGGTACCGCCGCCTGGCAGGCAGCGGCGTGGGCAGAATACGCATGATCCTGTTCTCACTGGCGCAACTCGCGTTGCCGCTTATGGTCTACCTACCGATCCCGTTTCTGGTTGCCCATCAATTCTTCGGCGCCAGCCGTGACGATAGCGTCACAACTATCTCCGAGGCCTTCTCTTTACCCGCGACATTGGGGCAGTTGCCAGCAGTTATAGGCTGGACTTCACTGGCTTTTTTGGCCTCTGTACTGTTTGGCTTGTTGCTGGTCGTCGTACTTCCGAGATGTCTGGCCCCACTGCTGAAGGTGGACAGGGTATATTCACTCTATGGAATACACTACTTTATCTATCGCAACATCGAACGATTGAGCAATGCCAAGTTTTATAACACGTTGTTCGGCGATAGCTCCTTCATCGTTCATTACCTGCAAGCCATTGGCTACAGATTCAGAGGTATGGAGCAAACCGGTTCGAATTTTGGCCTCAGCCAACAACATGAAAATCCGTTCCAGTGCGAGATTGGCAAAGGCACCATGGTCTCCGATGGGCTTGCGATGTTCAATGGAGAATACTCTACCGCATCCTTTAAATTCTCAAAGATCAGTGTCGGCGCCCACAATTTTTTCGGCAACAGTATCTTAGTCCCCACTGATGGAAAGGTTGGTGACAACTGTCTGTTGGGCACCAAAGTGATGATCCCGACAAATGGCTCGATGCGTGAGAATGTTGGATTGTTGGGATCACCCTGTTTTGAGATACCACGCTCAGTTCGTCGTGACAGCAAATTCGATTTCTATAAGAGAAAAGATGTCCTTCGTCAGCGACTTCGCCTGAAAAATGCATCAAATGCCATCACCATGGGTCTCTTTCTACTTTCCAATGGTATCGCTGCCAACCTGGCAACCCTGACTTGGTTTTACACCCACGGTCACTTCATCGAATATGAGATTCTCTATCTGGCTCTACTCACGCTAGGTCTGGCGGCGATACTGATCCCCTATTATATCTTTGTGGACTGGGCATCACTCGGTTTCCGGCGCCTGCAAGCGCAATACTGCTCCATCTACGATGACTATTTCTGGCGGCACGAACGATATTGGAAGCTTGGGATGAGCAGTGATCAGCCTTTATTCGGGATACTCAACGGCACACCTTTCAAGAGCCTGGTTTGGCGCGCCCTCGGTGTTCGAGTGGGTAAAAAACTCTTTGACGATGGTTGCTCCATCACAGAGAAGACACTTGTTACGATCGGTGACCACTGTACCTTAAATGAGCACAGCACCGTGCAATCACATTCTTTGGAGGACGGCACGTTCAAATCAGACCATATCATGATCGGAGACGGATGCACCGTAGGCGCCAACTGCTATGTTCATTACGGTGTGCAGATGCAAGATGAGGTCACGCTGGAACCGGATTCTTTCCTGATGAAGGGAGAACGCCCTGAAGCAAGGACGATATGGCAGGGCAATCCCGCCAAGGAGATGCTTGTCGCAGGCAATCAGCCTGCTCATGACCTGAAACGCTCTCTGCAACAGTGTGATACTGCTGGTTCAAAATGCGCGACTGGGCCGTAATCATGCCGCCATTTAAATGGGCGCTGAATTTTTTACCATTGTGCACACTATTGATGTGTGCATCGCTCGCTACTCAGTCGAGCGAGTTGCGAAACTCCATCGACTCTGAAGATTCAGGTACGAATACTCATAATGCAGTACCCGGCTTAAAGCATGGTGATAAACGACCAGCAGAACAGTACACCATTGCGCTATTTGACCGCCCACTTACCCTCGGTGGAGAGTATGAGGGATTCTCAGGTTACCCTGATAATCTTTCCTTTGAATATAGAGAGGATGGTTCAGTATTTTACGATCACTCTTTGTCCGTCGAAATCTACTATAAGATCTCTGGTACGACTTCTTTTTATGCTGATGCCAGTATATTCGATACAGAAGATGAGGACAGCAACAGACGTCGGATCAAGGGGGTCGAGCGAGGACAGGCCTGGCTGCTTTTCGAAGAAATATTCGACACTAAATTCGACATAAAGATTGGTCCACAATACTTCTCTGATGAACGTGAGTGGTGGTATGACGCAGTCATTGACGGCATCAGCATTCAGTATTGGAGTGACCGTTGGCAAGCGGAACTCGATTTCACCGAAGCTTTGGGCCGCACATCGACGGCCGAAGATCGATTGGATCCAGAGGATGAGGATTTATTCAGACTATTTTCTCGAGTCAGTTGGGAGCTCGCCAGTGACCAGTGGATGGAGTTTTTCTATATTCGACAATATGACCACTCAGATACCGAGCAGATTGGTGAGATACTCGACGCAGACCGGCAAGATGATATAGATGCCGATTTACAATGGTTCGGTTTGCGCACTTACGGCTATCTGGAGACAGACTTCTCGGGTGCTTTTGATTACTGGGTGGATATCGGCTACCTATCCGGCGAGGAGACCTATATCGATACTCAAGAGTTGAACGGTGCTTCCCAGAGACTGGTTGTTCATGATATCGAAACCAAGAAAACAAGAGGATGGGCAATCGACCTTGGCGTTACCTGGGAAACAGAATTACCTCTAAATCCCAGTTTTACGCTGGCGCATGCAATTGGCTCAGGGAAACTGGATAAACATGGGGACTTGGAATATGCCTATCAACAAACGGGGCTTGAGGGGAATGAAGCCATTATCGGTGATTCGAATTGGCTATTGTATTATGGCGCCTTACTGAATCCGGAGTTGTCCAATCTCAAAATATGGACCTTTGGTATCGGCATACCAATCCTGCATGAGAGTTCCCTGAATCTTCTATACCATCGATATGATCAGTATAAACCTGCCGATTTTCTACGCAATGCCGCCCTTGACGAAAGCCCCGCTGGAATAAACACGGATATTGGTGAAGAACTTGATTTAATAGTCAATATCGAAGAATGGAATCAGTGGGAATTAGAGTTTATTACAGCGGCATTCAAAGCGGGCAGTGCCTTTGAGAACGATTCTGGTGAAATTATTATGAAATATTTATTCAGGCTCAATTATTATTTTTGATACGAGCAAATCGTTCGATGTAAGCATACATCGATGCACTGGCAGCTAGAGGTCACACAGTAATTTTAAAAAAATACTGAAAGAGTATTTTACCGATCACCTTGCTCGACTTCATGATTGTCACTTGGGTCATGACAGAGGACAGCGTAATGAATTGTTCACTCTCACACCCCTCTTCTGAGACCTTACGACACATCGTTATTCCACGACATAATAGGATTGTAATTCTTTATTTCTCGACTATTCTTGACTAGCATGAAGGGAGCTTGTAGCACGTATGGAGAGTGGTAAGGTTATATATATTCTCATATGCCACTGTTTCATGAGTCTGTTACTACTAAGTCAACAAGTTAAGATAATAATTTTAAGGACGTAGTGTATACAGCTACTTCATGGTCGATCGCCAAATTCTCTTTCGCCAAATCAAATTTCACGCACAGGATACATGAACGTGGAATTTGCGGTTATTAGGACAAAGGGCTACTGAATATAAACTCCACACCGATTTGATACGGACAAGTATAACTCTGGAAAATCAGCATCTGTTCGATGGACCACCGGAATGGCGACCGACAATTAAAACAACCCACAAGTGAAACAACAAGGAAAAGGAGGAGAACCATGAAACGGTTATTTTGTACCATATCCGTAGCCGCAGGGGTGCTATTACTTTGTAGCAGCACAGTATCGGCATCTTTTCTGGTGCCACAAACGGAGCTCGATTCCAGCACCATTCCCAAGTATGTCGAGCCCTTGACCGAACCGAAAAAGCTGAGTAAGGAGAAGCTCAAGATCAAGATGAGTGAGTTCGATACTCAGGTCTTGCCGAAGCGCGATGCCAACAACAACCCGACAGGCTTTGGCCCCACAAGGGTATGGGGATATGAGAAATCCTACCCGGGACCCACTATTGAGGCAGAACGTCATCGGCCTACCACCGTTACCTGGGAGAATAAGCTCGACTTCAGCAAGTCGCTCATTCAGGACCTGGTGAGCTCGGATCAAACCCTGCATTGGGCCGATCCACTCGGGCTGATGTGCATGGGGGCGGACCCAACAACGCGGCCCGAGTGCTTCGAGCCATACCAAGGACCCGTGCCGGCCGTGGCCCATCTCCATGGCGGTGAAGTACCTTCAGCCTACGATGGGGGTCCTGACGCCTGGTACACCAAAAAGCCTGCGATAGCAGGTCCTGGTTATGTCACCCAGAAGTTCACTTATCCGAACACCCAGGAAGCCGCGACCCTCTGGTATCACGATCATACGCTGGGGGCGACCCGTCTCAACGTCTACTCAGGCCTATCCGGCTTCTACCTGCTTCGTGATTGGGATAATGAGCCTGCCAATCTACCGGGCGGGCCCGGCGACTGCAAGATCGGCAATGGTGATAATGGAGATAACGGAAATAAAAGTGCCCAAGGTGGTAAAGATAAGGGTAAGGGTAAGGGTAAGGGTAAGCGAGGTCCTTGCCCCTACGAGCGCGAGATCGTGATCCAGGACCGCAGATTCGACACCAATGGCCAGCTGTATTTTCCGGACGGCTCGAATCGGTTAGACGAGATGCAGCCCCCAAATCCGGATGTGCATCCCTTCTGGATCCCCGAGTTCCTGGGTAGTGCCATCGTGGTCAACGGCAAGACCTGGCCCTATATGAACGTCGAAGCCCGTCGCTACCGCTTACGACTACTCAACGGCTCCAATGCCCGGCCTTATCGACTACGGATTGTAAATGTAGATACCCAGGTGCCATTGGATGTCTGGCGGATCGGCACCGACGGAGGCCTGCTCAACGCACCGGTGAAGGTTAGCAGCCCGCTAGGCTTTGTTATTGCACCCGGAGAACGTGCCGACATCATCGTTGATTTTGCCGGCGCCCAACCGGGTGACAGACTTCGCATGTTGAATGACGCCCAAACCCCGATGGGAGGGCCGATCGATCCGAATACCGTGGGTCAGATCATGGAGTTCAGGGTCGTCATGGCCAAGGATACGGATGACAGTTTTGACCCGGCCGAGCCTGGCGCGGTGTTGCGCACAGCGGACAACCAGATCCCAATTCTGGACCCTGCCGTCACCGGGATTCTCGATGAGAAGAGGTTGCTCACTCTCAATGAAGTCTTAGGTCCCGGCGGTCCGCTGGCGCTCCTGTTGAACAACTCGACCTGGCTGGGACTGAACGAAATGGGTATGCCCATACCGGGCAGCAAGAAGATCGCCGGGGCGGATGACCCGCGCCTGCCCTACGCCACCGAACTGCCGCAGGTGGGCGCGACCGAGGTCTGGCGTTTCGCCAATCTGACGGAAGATGGCCACCCTATCCACTTGCATCTGGTTCAGTTCCAGGTGCTCGACCGGACGCCTTTCGATCCGCTGTGCTATCAAGCCGTATATGATGCCGCGTTCGAGGGTAACGGTTTCGTACCGGGCGATGGTCCACCCAACCCTTACAGAGCGCCGAACACGGACGGCGAGATCGGCGGTAATCCGGCGGTGCCCGCCGACTGCATCACAGATCTACCTACACCCCCGGCGCCCTGGGAGCAAGGTTGGAAAGACACGGGCCGGGCACCGGCGGGATTCATTACACGCTTTGCGGTCCGTTTCGCCCCGACAGACCTGCCCAGCACGGGTGCCGCGGATTGTCCTACAGGCAATGTCCTGCTGGACGACCCGAATGCACTGCCATGCATACCGCAGGCAGGCAGCAACCTGTTCGCCTTCGATCCCACTGCCGGGCTCGATGTGAATAAGGACGCGTTCGGCTACCCGGGAGGGCCGGGTTACGTCTGGCATTGCCATATTCTTGATCACGAGGACAACGAGATGATGCGGGCCATGTTTATCGAGCCCTAGACTAAGCCGGTAACGGCTGAAAGCAAGGGGGCCGTGCGAATCCGGCCCTCTTGCTTTTTTTACCTGAGAATGGAAGAGCGGAGAAAATTTGGGTGAGACCATATGCGATTGCAGTAGCAGCCTTTTTGTCATCACTAATTTGCGTTGGCTGGGCAGGTGAAGATTCAGATATCTCCAGTGAGAACGACCGAATCAACTACAGCATCGGCTATAAGATGGGATCTGACCTGAAAGGCCAGCGCGTCGAACTGAATGCCGAACAGCTGCTGAGCGGCGTACGGGATGCCCTCTCGGCCGCCGCGCCTCGGATGACGCCCGAAGCGATGAGCGCTACCTTGTTCGAACTCAAACGACGCATCATGGCGCTGCAACAACAAGAACTGCTCCAGGCGGCCCAGAGGAACCGAAAGCAGGGCGAGGCGTTTCTCGCCGAGAACGCTGCACAGGAAGGCATTATCGTTCTGGCCAGCGGTTTGCAATACAGAATCCTCGAGAATGGCGCAGGTAAGACCCCTGATAAGGATGACTGGGTAAAGGTGCACTATCGCGGAACTCTCCTTGACGGAACAGAGTTCGATAGCTCTTATCGCCGTGAGGCCCCTGCGGCATTTCAAG
Source organism: uncultured Gammaproteobacteria bacterium (assembly GCA_963716875.1). GTDB lineage: Bacteria > Pseudomonadota > Gammaproteobacteria > Chromatiales > Chromatiaceae > JASJBU01. Next base: position 242,772 of record CAVQUR010000002.1, on the reverse strand, counting down.
TCGACAGTGTCATCGATGGGTGGACAGAGGCCTTGCAGCTTATGAAAGAGGGGGATAAATGGCAGCTCTTTATCCCGCCTGAGCTTGCTTACGGTGAGAGGGGCATGGGTTCACGTATCCCTCCCAACAGTCTCCTGACATTTGAGCTCGAGCTTCTGTCAATCAAATCAGGCAAGCCTTAGCCCAAAGTTCCGAGCATGGAATTTGCGTAATCCACTGATAAAAATGCCAATCAATCCAGCTCAAACTCCCTTTTAGGCGGCAGTCACGCATACGCCACCCGCAGCTAACGGGATATTACCGGATACCCAGGCGCGCCTGCACCTCACCCCACAATCGCAGATAGGCCTTCCAGGCGGGCGAATGCGGGGCAAACTCCCCGACCGGCATGCGGAAGATGCCCATTTTTTCCACGTCACTGGCATAGGGGATCTGCGCCTGCAACAATTCCCGGTGGGTGTCCGGCAGGCGCTGCATCACCTCCAGGTGCATGCGCTTGCGCCGGTCTACCATGGAGAAGAACGGCAGCAACTCCAACCCCTGGATGCGATGGCCTTCGAGAAACTCCAGCAACTGCTCATAGGTGCGCAGTGACAGGGTAGTGGGGATCAAGGGCAGCAGCAGGCCGTCGGCGGCGCGGAAGATGTTCTCCGAGACCAGGGAGATGCTGGGCGGGCAGTCGAGAAACACATAGTCGTAGGCCTGGGACAGCGGCCGCAGCAGTTTCAACAGCTGTTTGGTCGGCTTCTTCGCATCCTCCAGTTTCAGATCCAGGTTGCGATAGGAAAAATCCGCCGGCAGCATGTCCAGGTTCTCGAAGTCGGTGCCTTTCACCAGACTGTCCAGATCATGCTTACTGTTCAATAAACCCTTGCTGCCGCCCTTCACCTTGGCCTTGATACGGAAGTAGAAGGTGGCGGCCCCCTGGGGGTCGAGATCCCACACCAGGGTGCGATGACCCTGGCGGGCGGCGAGGTAGGCCAGGTTTACCGCGGTGGCGGTCTTGCCCACCCCACCCTTGATATTGTAGACGCCGAGGATGTGCATCACTTGGGCCCAAACAGCTGTTTGAAGGCCTGCACGTTCGCTTCGGAGCTGAATTGGCTGAACAGGTTGAAAAACTCCTCTCTGGTCTGTTCCTGACGGGTCAACAACCGCCCCACCAGAATACCCATCGCCATCAAGGCCCTGGCGGGCGCCCCCTCTTTCAGCATCTGTTCACCGAAAGACTCGAGGGCCTCCGCCTGCACCTGCAGATCCTGAAACTCCCCCAGATTGTCCAGCAGGATCTTGAGCTGTTTGATCAGCTCGCGTATCTCCGGCTTGGGATAGAGGCTCTGAAAGAACTCGATCAGATACCGCAGCTTCTTGCAGTCCTTGCGCAGTTCGTGCAACGCCTCGGGTGGGGAATCCGCATGGATCACGGCCCCGTCTTTGCGGACCCGCTTGAAGCCCTTGCGAATCCGACTGTCCGCCAGTTCGGCGATCGGCCGCATGGCATTGGGCTGTTTGGAGACCTCGGGCACCGGTGACTCCAACCACTCCCGATACGCCTTGATCAGCTCGCGGAATTGGGAGGAGTTCAACTTTCGTGCGAGTCTTTTCTGGGCCTGGGCGTGATGGGCCAGCAGAAAGTCATAAAAGGGTTGCAGATCCGGCCGCACCTTGACCGGCAAACTGCGTTGATACTCGTCGAACTGCAGCAGATAGACATCCAGGTCCCGGGTAGGTCCGGTGATCTGGCCCAGCCAGGCGAGGCCCTGTTTGAAGCTGTTCAGCTGTTGAGGATCGAACACCCCCTTGATCTGGCTGATCGCGGAGCGGCTGCGCCGGGTCGCCACCCGCAGGTCATGCAGGAACTCGCTGTCCAGATTGGCCTTGGCGCCGGTCACATTGACCTCAATAGTATCCAGCAGACTCAGCAGAATCTGTTTGGCGGTCTTGTCGCCGCGGCGCTCCGGATCGAGGTGATAATTGAGTTTGGAAGTGTAATCACCCGGCCGCCTGCCGATGTCTGCCAGGGCCTCTTCGAACAGGCATTGGCTCACCTGCTCCAGGTCCAAGGCTTCTAACTCCTCCCGCAACCGCGCGAAGTCCTCGCCATAGCCTTTGACCGGTGACAGTCTCACTCGCTGGTCCAGGTCACCTTTAGACTTCCCATCCGGCGATGAGAAGTGACTGCTGAGCACTATCACCCGTACCACCGTCTTTTCGTCCTCGTTGAGCACTCGGACACTCTGCGATCGTTGTTCGATCCGCACCACGGGCAACAGTGCCCGCATCGCCAAGGGCTTGGCGATGCGCTCTTGCAGACTCCCTGGGGGCAATTCGGTGGAGAATTTGGGTGGTTTATCGATGGCCAGGGCATCCTGCTGCAAGCCACTCTGATGCTCGAACCAACAGAGCCGATTACCCTGTTTATGCCGCTCGAAAATCAGTTCGCCCCCGCTTTGCCACAGGCGCCAGTCGAAGCTGTCCAGATAGGTCTGGTCGAGACGGTCAACCTCGGCCTCACCGAAACGGTTCGAGGCAACCAATGCATCCTGCAGCTCTTCCATTCCCCAATGCGCGGGCAATAGGTAATCGATGGGATGTGGCGTCATAGGATCTGTCCCATGGAATGCGCCCAGTGCTGTGGCTGTAACGCAGGCGTGGACTTGATCAAGCGCCGACAGAGATCAAGTAACTTCAAGCTTAGCAGATCCCCTCATGTCCCGAATAAACGTTGTGACAGACCGGAGTCCTCCCGATCCTGCTGGATCTCCGGACTGTAGGGCTTAAGGGGGTCGGCGCCGAGGGTTCCTACCAGGGATTCGATATAGGCCGCTTCCTGCACCGTCTTGAGACGCTGTTCGGCCTGCTCCAGCCGCTCCCGGATGCCCAGATTCTCGACCACATCGGCATAGCCCGGGCGCGAGATGAAATCCTGCAGATAGTCCACATGACGCTGACAGAGCGCCGTGTCGCGTTGCTGTTTGATGCGCAGACGTTCCCAATACCAGTCGGAGGCAAGCAGATAGTCTCGGGTGAACATGGCGCGAATCGCCGGATCATGTACCGTTTTCCCCTCATACTGGCCCTCCGCCATGATGTACAACAACGCCTTCAGGGGCGGACAGGCGTCGGCCACGCTGCCGTCGTCCAGATACTGCTGCCCGACTCGCTGCTGTGCCTCGACGATATTCTCGATGCCATCGACAAAGACCTCCAGACTCTGGCTCTCGGGCTTGAGAATCGCCTCGGTGAACACCGTGCTTGGATTGTCGAAGATCTTGCCCATCACCCCGTGCACGAAGCGGTCGGTGATGCGGTAGCCCAGGCGGCTGGCCAGGATCGTTCTGCCCTGATAGTCGAAGTCCTCCAGGGGCTCCAGATAACCGTGCTCGAGCATGTAGGCGGGGTCCCGCTCCCGCTCATCCAAGCGCGCCCAGATCTCCGGCACCAGCAGGCTGATGTCATGCTCCACCCGCAGGTTCGGTCCGATATGCCCGGCCGAACTGGAGAAGCCCGGATAACCGGTGAGGATATAGGAGACCAGGGCATTGTTCAGATCGGCGGTGGGCCGCAGGGCATTGAACGGTCCCTTGGTGAGCGCCCCTTCGCTGCCGGCCCCGGTGGTGGAGGGGGATTTGCCGGTGAGGCTGCAGACGAAATCCATGAACAGTTCCGGCAGCTCCTGATAGTGGATCGGATTGTACACCGCCAATGGACGGATACCGGGCTCTGGCGGATTGTTGCGCCGCCCCGCCAGCACCGCATCGACCGGATGACAGAGCGGCGTACCCAGCGGTAGCTTGCGATGGAAACGGGCACCGATCTCGGCCACATAGCTGCGCACCGGATTGACCAGATCGGGCCGGGTCTGCAGATAGCGCGGATTCTTGCTGGGTTTGCCGTCCACCAGGCGGGGGTGGGCGGAGGATACCACGTAACCTTTGCCTTTCTCACACACCCCCTGCAGCAGTTCCTGCATGGGTCGGGTGAAGTTACAGAAGTTCAACACGTCCTCCACCACCGCCGCCAGTTTCTCACCCTTCAGGGGTTCGAAATTGGCCAGGAAGTTGTCCGGCTGGGCGATGTCGCGCTCGGTCTGTTTGTCGAAGCCGGGGATGATGGCGTCATCCGGCCGCTGGAACAGCCGGTATTCGCAGTTGCGGGTGAGTTTGATGCTGTGGTTCTGCTGCAGGCCCTCCTTGCAGCCGATCAGGCATTTCGGTCCCACCACCACCGATGCGGTGATGTCGTCCTCCATTTGAATCTTCTCGGTAGCGATGAAATCCTGGCGGACCTTGAAGATCCGCCACTCGTCCCGCTCGTCGAATCCCACCCGTAGATAGGTGGCGATGATGCGGCGATTGAGCAGTTTCAATTCGTGACCGGCGGCGCCGTCGATCTCGTCCACCGAGACATACTTGCGCCAGTCACCACCCCACTCCTGGCGGTAGAAACGCTTGATCATGAAGGCCAGGGCCAGGATGCGGGGCGGGATCGCGTCGGCCCAGGCGTTGTAGGCGTCGGTATAGCTGGGCGACGGGGTCATCATCTTGATGAAGGAACCGAGACTGCGTTCCAGGCTCAGGGGCTTGCGGCTTGGATCCTGGTCCTCATGTTCGAAGCCGGGTTTGAAGCGATCGCTATATTCCCGTTCGTAGATCTCCTGCACCAGATCCAGATCCTTCTGCAGGTCGTCCACGAACAGGGGACCATAGATCACCGCGTCGTTGAGAGACTTGGAGATCTCCGATTTGCCGCCGCCCGAGACCGTGCTGGGCTTGTGGCAGAAGGTGCCTTCCGGATCGGTGCCGATCAGCCGCCAGGAGGGCGCACCCGGATGCTTCTCCATCTCCACCTTGTAGCCGTTGGGCTGCACGTAGATCTTGCCCGGCTGCAGACGAATGCTGCGGCTCTGCCCGTCCTGCTGCCAGCTGATGCTCTGCTGCTCCAGGTCCATGCGCAGATCCTGCGGCACATAAATCACCTCGGGAAACTGTTTGTCGATGCCGTAGCCTTCCGGCTGCAGTTCCATCAGCTCGCCATACCGCCCCATCACTCCCGCGAAGCTGTAGCCCGGTTCCCGGGTGCGTGAATCGACCCCGAATTCGATACCGTGATTGCGCCGCGGGAAGGCCAGGGCACCGCCGGCGTGCTCCTCCTCAGCCAGGCCGTATAGATTGGCCGCGTAACCGATCTGGGTCTTGACCTCTTTCTTGCAGTAACCGTAATAGTTGTCCGCGATCAGGGTGACGATCACACCCCGCTCGTCCCGGGCGGTGAGTTTGAAGGCCTGGCCGTCGTTGTAGAGTTCCGATGCCTCCCGCCAGCACATGCCCTCGGCCCGTTGCCGCGCATTGGCGGCATCCCAATGGGGCAGACCTACCGCCTGTTTGGTGAGCCGGGTCAGGTGCGGCGCGAGAATCACGCAACCGGTGTGGCCGCTCCAGTGATCCACATCCAGACCGGCGTCGAACTCCGGCAGAAAGGGGTTGCCGCCGTTGCCGAAGATGCTCTCGACGAAATCCAGGTTGCTTACCAGATTGCCCGGGGCGAAGAAGCGGATCTCCATGCTCTTTTCCACCTCGTGACCGGGAATCGCCGGACAGATCACCGGACGCAGCAGCAGGGAGACGAACATCTCGGCCGGTTTCGGCTGCCGGGAGGTGAAGGGTAGACGCAGCAGCTCGGCCGGCGGCCTGAGGGCCTCCTCGAGCATGCGGGCGAAGCACCCTTTGGGCACCGCCTTTTTGTCGCCGGGGATCGGCAGGCCGCCCTCGGTGATATGAAACGAACCCTGGGTGGTGCGTCGGTCGCTGGCCGGATTGTTGAGGATGCCCTGTTTGACCCGGTAGCTGGAAACGATATCGGAGTGGAATTCATCCTCCCCCAGGGGCAGGGAGATTTCCCTGGCCACCCCATGCCGGTCGAGGATGAAGGTCATCTTGGGCAGGGTCGGCGCCTGCTCGCAGGCATCCGCCAGGTATAGGTCGAGAAAGTCCTGAATGCGCCGGTCGGCGGGGCAGAGATAGTCTGTCAACAGCCGGTTCTTCTCCCGGTAACTCTTCAACAGGTCGCCGGCGGTGTGGAGGAAGTCATGCCCACCGCCACCGGCCGTGGTGGGTTGTCCGGAGGAGGCGAGTTTCAGATTGATGTAGAGCTGAAGCTTCTTGCGCTTCTTCTTGGAATCGTCGGCGTCTATATAAAAACCCAGGGAACGTTCGAAATTCATCGGTTTCACCAAAACTGTGAGCAGGCCCGCATCCTGCCCCATGCCCGTCCCAGATTCAAGTCGAAGGAACTCCGACAAACGCTCGAAATCACCCTGTCCCAAGACTCTTGCTGGCGATCTCGAAGACATCCCGGGAGACGTCGGGCTGGGCCAGCACCCGCTCGAACTCAGCCTGCATCAGCCGTTGCCTGGCCTCGTCATAGCGCCGCCAGCGGCTCATCAGCCGCAACAAGCGGGCCGCCACCTGGGGATTGAGCTTGTCCAGGGCGATCACCTGGTCCGCCAGGAAGGCATAGCCGGAACCGTCCGCGGCATGAAAACCGGTCAGATTGGCGCTGCAGAAGACCCCCACCAGACTGCGCACCTTGTTGGGATTGCGCAGCGAGAAAGCCGGATGCAGCATCAACTGCTTGACCGCCTGCAGGGTGCCGGGCAATCGGGAATTGGCCTGCGCCGCAAACCACTTGTCCATCACCAGGGGATCAGTGCGCCATTGCGCCTCGAAGGCGGCCAGGGCCTGCGATCGCTCCGCACAATCGCAGTTGGCCAGGGCACTGAGCGCCGCCATGCGGTCGGTCATGTTGTTGCCGGTTTCGAACTGCTGCAGGCAGAGTTCTCGGATGGCCGGATCGTCCAGCTGCATCAGATAGTTCAGGGCGAGATTTTTCAGACTGCGCCGGGCGATGTCGGCCGGTTCGATGGCATAGCCAGCGGTGGAGCAATTGGCCTGATAGACGGCCAGCAGATCTTCCTTCAGGATAAGCGCCAACTGGGTCTTCAGCCACTCGCGCACCGCGTGGATACCCTCCACGTCCACCACCTCGAGCTGGTCGCCCAAGGTCGACTCCGAGGGCAGGCTCAGGACCTCGGTGAGCAGGGCCTGGTCTGCGTCCAGATCGTTGAGGGCCTTGCGGAAGGCCGCGACGAAACCGGCCGGAACCGTCAACTCTCCACCCGACCGATAGGTCTCCAACAGCTGCAACAGGGTACGCTGGGCCAGGCTATGGGCCGCATCCCAGCGGTTGAACGGGTCCTGGTCATGGGCCATGAGGAACATCAGGTCCTCATCGGGATAGGCGTATTCCAGCTTCACCGGGGCGGAGAAGCCACGCAGGAGGGAGGGCACCGGCGGTTCCTGGATACCGAGAAAACAGAACGATTCGCGGGCTTGCCGCAGCTCGAGCACCCGCTCGCCACCCAAGGGCTCGGCCTCGCCCTCGATCTGCAGCGGCAGTTCGCGACTTTGCCGATCCAGCAGTCCCAGGGTCAGCGGGATATGCAGGGGGGCCTTGTCCGGCTGGCCCGGGGTGGGCGGGCAACTCTGGGCGAAATGCAGGGTGTAGCGCTGCTGCGCCAGATCGAACTCGGCGCTTACCTGAACCGTTGGGGTGCCAGCCTGGCTGTACCAGCGGCGGAACTGGCTCAGATCGCGCCCGGAGGCGTCCTCCATGCACTTGACGAAATCATCGGTGGTCACGGCCTGGCCGTCGTGGCGGGCGAAATAGAGATCGGTGGCCTTGCGAAAGCCCTCCGCCCCCAGCAGGTTGCGCTGCATGCGAACTACCTCCGCGCCTTTTTCGTATACCGTGACGGTGTAGAAGTTGTTGATCTCCATGTAGGAGTCCGGGCGCACCGGATGGGCCATCGGGCCGGCATCCTCGGCGAACTGATGGGCGCGCAGAAGGCGCACGTCCTCGATGCGTTTGACCCCGCGGGAGCCCATATCGGCGGAGAACTCCTGGTCCCGGAAAACGGTCAGGCCCTCTTTCAGGCTGAGCTGAAACCAGTCCCGGCAGGTGATGCGATTACCGGTCCAGTTGTGGAAATATTCATGGGCGATGACCCCTTCGATACCCTGAAAGTCCCGGTCGGTGGCGGTTTCCGGTCTGGCCAGCACGAACTTGGCGTTGAAGACATTCAGGCCCTTGTTCTCCATCGCCCCCATGTTGAAGTCGTTGACCGCCACGATCATGTAAATGTCCAGGTCGTACTCGCGGCCGTATTCCCGTTCGTCCCAGGCCATGGCGTGTTTCAGGGAACGCATGGCGTGCTCACATTTGTCGATATTCTCCGGCTCCACATAGATGCGCAGATCCACCTGCCGGCCGGAGCTGGTGGTATAGCGGTCCTGCTGACAGCGCAGATCCCCGGCCACCAGGGCGAACAGATAACAGGGCTTGGGGAACGGGTCCTCCCAGCGCACCCGGTGCCGGCCGTTTTCGAACGCCTCTTCCCCCACACAATTGCCATTCGACAGCAGCACCGGAAACTGCTGCCTGTCGGCGCTGATGCGGGTGCTGAAGCGGGCCATCACATCCGGCCGGTCGGGAAAGTAGGTGATGCGCCGGAAACCTTCCGCTTCGCACTGGGTGCAATACATGCCGCCGGAGCGGTAGAGACCTTCCAGGGCCGTGTTGTCCTGGGGCCGGATCCGCACCCGGGTCTCCAGCACAAAACGGTCCGGCGGATTCGGCACGCTCAGGGTGTCTGGCTCGAGCCGGTACTGTTCCGGGCTGAGTTCGCGTCCGTCCAGCCGCACCGCCAGCAGTTCCAACTGTTCCCCATCCAGGTTCAAGGACGGATTGTCGAGCGGGCAGGCCGGGTTGCGCCGCAACTCGAGTCGGCTCTCGACTTCGGTATACTCCTCCTGCAGATCAAAGCTCAGGTCCACCCGATCCACCAGAAATTCCGGCGGTTGGTAGTCCTTCAGGTAGATGGTCTTAGGGTTGTCTGTGCGCATCGGGTCGTTCTCTGGAATGCTGTGGTTGATTGCTAAGCGGCCCTCGGCATGGAACTGAGGGGACACAACTGCTAGGATACACGTCTCTGGAGTTAAAATACTTTTTCCATGCTATACAAAAGGTTAGTCAAGCTTTGTACAGCCTGGTTCCCCCGAGCGACTGAGGAAATTACAGAATGCCCAAGGTGGTCATGTATACCACGGCGATCTGCCCCTATTGTGTGCGCGCCAAGTATCTGCTGGGAAATAAAGGCGTTAGCTTCGAAGAGATCCGCATCGACACCGATCCGGATCATGCGATCATGCGGGAAATGATGGAACGTAGCCGACGCAATACGGTGCCACAAATCTTCATCGACGACTACCATGTCGGCGGCTACGACGACCTGGCGGCCCTGGAAATGGCCGGCGGCCTGAATCAACTGCTGGGAATGCCTGACGAAGATTGAACCCCATGATTGCTGACGAAGCCAAGGTCAGACTCGACAAGTGGCTGTGGGCCGCCCGTTTCTTCAAGACCCGCCAACTCGCCGCGGAGGCGATCAACGGCGGCAAGGTACATCTGAACGGGCAACGCGCCAAGCCGGGCAAAGAGGTCAAGATAGGCTCCCACCTGCGCATTCACAAGGGATCGCTGGAGTGGGATATCCTGGTCAAGGTCCTCGCCACCCAGCGCCGTCCGGCCAGCGAGGCCGTCACCTTCTATGCGGAGTCGGAGGAGAGTTTTGTGCGCAGGCAGCAACTCACCCGCCAGTTAAGGGAACAAAAGGCCCTAGAGCCCCGGCCCCTGCGGGGCAAGCTCAACAAGAAGGACCGTCGCATGATTCACCGTTTTACCGGCAAGGATGGTTGAGCCGAGATGGACCAGGACGCCTTCCGCCGTACCTATCGCGAACTCAACGAACGTTTCTGCGTCTTTGAGAAGAGCGTGCTGTCGCGCAAGTGCGATTGCGCCAAAGCCAAGAAGCTCTGCATCGCCGAGCGCGAGGGGGTGCACTGCACCACCGACGAGGCCCAGGAGCAATGTCTGGAGTTCATCGAACAGCTACGGCAGCGCGCCCGCTTCGCCCTCAAATCCAATAACGAACGGGCGGTGTTGCCGCACGGTCAGGCGATGCGGCTGCAGGTGGGTGGATTGCGCGGTCTCTACGCGGCCCTGCACGCAGAACAGCCGATCCCGGAGACCATCGAAGACGTGTTCGGCCTGATCAGCGAGGCCAAAGCGACCTTCGACGGCCTCGATAAACTGCCCTATCAAAAGCTGATTCAGCAGGTTGCCGCCTATCAGGGCAGACAACGGTCGGGGCGTAAATCCTGACGCGATTTTCGCCCCCGGGATCCGCTCCGGACGTCAACCGGAATCGATCCTGAGCCATGGGCCATTATTCCGCATTGGGCTGTTCCCTGGGCGGGCCATTCAGCGCAGGTATCGGCGGGCCAGGCGGCTGGTGGATATTGGACGAGCCGGAGATGCACCTGGGACAGGACGTCATCTTTCCCGATCTGCTGGCTGGAGACGGGAACGGATGCCCGAACTGCCCGAAACCGCCGCCTTTCACCATCAGGTAAGTTACATGATGGAGCGCGCAGTCGTACTCAGATCAGATACTCAAGGCTTTTCTCCATGATGAAATCGTCCATGTAGAACCCGCCACCAATATCTTTTTTCACTTCATCCACTGTTTGAAAACCCTTACGGAGATACCAATCAATGGGTCCGTGATTGAAACGATTGACGGTCAACCAGATAGTGGTGAGCTTTCTTTTTCCACATTCCTGCTCGATGAATTCCATCAGCCGACTGCCAACGCCGGTGCCTCTTGCATCCCGTTTGACGTAGATTTTGCTAATCATCATTTTGCTGTTCGACTCATCTGGGATGAGCGCAGTGTAACCAACCCGGATTTCGTCAACAGCCGCAATGTAGTACTCCGTGCCAGAGGCCAGCTGAAATGTAATCGCCTCGGGGCTCTGGAAATTTTCCAGCATGTAAACGACCTGGTCAGCACCAATAATCGGAGTGAAATGCTCGCGCCATATTTCTTCTGCCAACTTTGCTACTGCAACCACATCCGCGTGTTTACACACCTTTGAGATTTCCGGATTCATATGATTCGTTTCTGACCTATCACAAATATCCCGGTGAAGATTGGCCTGTAGAGGAATTTCATCCCAGGCCAGTGGGATGTCCACCGCCTGTCCGCTTGCCAGCGCGACATACAAACCCTCAAAGACCAACACAAGGCCACCGCGCGGCGTATCAACGTCCTGGAGATCAGGTTATCTGAAGGTACGCCTGACCGTCTCCTGCCATCGCCTCAAGGCTCGACGACGCGCAGGGTCAGCGAGCTCATGGTCCAGGTCGTCGTGACCGGCTCATCTTCGACCATTGGACGATCCACTCCCCGTGTGCCCGGACGCATGTAGCGATCCAATGCCCGGTACAAGGGACCGCCACGCCCCCTGGCGCTGCGGGTCTTCGCCGTCTCAGTCATCACATGCCAGGGTACGGGGTTTGTTTCCTGGGTACCGAATGCCAACACGTAATCCTGGGTATCCAGCGGCGGAGCCGCACCGAAGGTTTCTCCCAGGGGGCATCCTTGCCGATTCGGCCCGGCGTTAAAGGTGGCCGTTTCTCCGGCTCTGAGCCTGACGGCACGACCATCACAGGGCAAACCATAACTGCTGCCGTCGGAAGAGAGGATCAAGGCGCCAACCAACAGAGGCATGGGGGCGTCTTTCGACAAGCTGACCTGGACATGCCAGCGATACCCAAGCGGAATGATCTGCTCGATGTTGGGCGGCGCCTGTTTCCATTCACCTTGGACATCATCGGCCTGTTTCTTTGCCGGGACGAGTTGTACTTGCAGAGTCTGGTGGTCGGTGAAGTCGGCCCCTCCCTCACCGCGCAGATTCAACAAGGCCTTTTGCCGGGCATGCTGCCAGAGACTTTCCGGCACCGCAGAATCACTGGTGTAGCGGTTACGGATGTTGTTCTCCGGTCCCCGCAGCACGATCCGATCATGCTCCATGCTGAGCTCGAAGCTGTCGCCACTGGGCACCAGTTCGATGAACATCGAGGCCTCTTCGTTGTTCGAGATCAGTTGTCTCAGCCGGCTGGCGCGTGATGTCGGAATGCCGCCGGTTTCCGACTCGGGACGCAACCGGACCTTGATCTTGAGCGTTTCATCCGACGGACGAATCAGAACGGCGAGATCTCCCTGCACGATAGCCGACGCATTCTTTTCGACTGCAGAGACCTTCGCCTTGGCATTGATGCGGCTGGACTCGATCACGGCCACTGTCGCTTTGGCCTTGGTCGGATCACGGACCATACTGCCGAGCGCCGCACCATCGTAGATCCGTAGCTCCGCACCCACACCCATGCCGTTGATTGGCGCGCCGCTCAGCTCGATCGTCTCACCCACTCCAGTCACATCCCAACCAAGCGGTCGGCGTTTGCCGGTGGTATCAAATACCGAGCGATTCAAGTCACCCTGGAAATACGGGATCTGATAACTGTCCACTTTCATCAGCGGAGGCACCTGACGGGACACCTGAGCATAGGTGAGGGGTTGATCTGTTCCTTGCGTCAGGACTTCGACTAAGGCCCTGGTAAAGATACCGTGACCATCGATCTCCAATGCAGGGGTACCATCGCTGGCTGCGGTGAGCGCCATAAGACCCGGCATAGCCTCGGGCCGCCAACTGCTTTCCGCTTTGGCGGTTTTTTCGCTGAGTTTTGGACATGCCATAGCGGGATCTTCCGGGTCCTGCCAACGGGCGACCAGACCGGAAGGACCACGTGTTGCGGTACCTGAATTACAGGAGTCCAGGATCACGACGACGTTGTCGGTTTTCTCCTGCAAGCGACTCAGCATGCCGTTAAACTCATCGTCGATCAGGTCACCGACACGCTGTTCCCCACTGCCCGTCCGGGCATCGTGCAGCAGGAAGGTCTCATCGCAACGGTCGTCCTCGTCTCCATTCAAGTCTTTTAGCTGGGAGCCGTGACCGGCATAATAAAAGACCGCCAGGTCGTTCTTGCCTTTCCTGACGCCTTGGACGAGTAACTGTTCAAATGCCTTTTTTACATTTTGGGTGGTTGCGGCTTCATTCAGGAGCAGACAGACATTTTGTGCGGGAAAACCATAGCCCTGCCCCTTCGCGCCCGTCAGCAAATCGTAGACTGAGCGAGCATCGTTTGGCGCTCCGCTCAGCGGACGGATCCTGTCACTTTTGTACTTGCCGACACCGACAATCAGTGCGAGATGCCGTTTACCGTCTATTTCACCGAGTTCCCCCATGGGGCAGGGATCAAGATCCGCCGACACGCAGGCAGGTAGCGTGAGACAACACAGCAGACCGCATAAAAAAATCTTGGAAAGTCCTGCTTTTTTCATTCGAAATCCTCCACTTGACGGTGTTTTCCTTGGGCGGTGGACGGCATGGGCTGTACCTGATGCTGGTATCCCGAAGGTGATCAAGCCGCCCTAGATCAGATCAAGATCGCTTTCGCCCTAAACTTGTCGTTGTTATCGATTTGATCCTAAGGTTTTTCAAGTTGTTGTTCAACGCCAAGCAGAAAATATCGCCATCGCTGGATAGATCAAACACCCAGTTATCGCTGGGGTACCAAGGGGTCTGTTTGTTTCTGCCGCATGACATTAGAGCGCGATGAGCTTTCAGGCTTGCGGTGAACATCTTCCTTATCTAAAGTTTTAATCATGTAAAACAAGGGCTCGAATAACCCGGAAGATGGCAGTGGAGCAAAATGGATTTCTCCAAACGACCATCCTACCTGTATTGAATCCAAAACAGAATCCTAATAACCCTGTGATTCAACAATACTTAGTGAGGGATAAACATGCTATGCAGGATTTTTCCGACGAGTCGTCCAGCGACTCTACTGTGCTATTTCCTTGCTTTTTCCGGGTCTACAGCAGTCGCTGCTACACTCACCGATGCTCAATCGTTACAAGATCAGGCCGTTGCACGTATTGACCGTTTCATAGACCATTTTCGACGTACGTTTGATCGCAGTTCGTTACGCCAGGAACTGATTCAGGCTGAAAGGGAGCTTCAGGACAGCATCCGTCTTTTTCGTCGAGGCGGCGCACTGGAATCAGCTGGCCAATCGTTGGTCAAGCTTGGTGATAGCAGGCGCTATCTTGATAACTGGGATTCCGCCATTGGCGCTTATCAAGAAGCTATCCAGACAACACGCGAAGTCAACGCGCCTGCAGTGGTGTGCAAGGCCTTGCTGGGTCATGCGCGTGCGCTGTTATACGGTAAAATATCCCCCGGACAGGGACTTCAGCTGGTCGAGCAGGCACTGCCGATAGCGAAATCGCTCGAAGACAGGAATTGTCTTTTCGATGCCTGGGATCTGCTTGCGCAAATCCAGATTGCACAAGGAGACCTGATCGGCGCTGCTGACTCCATGAACCGCGCGTTTTCCCTCGAGAACTCCATCAAGGACGATAAATTACTTTTCTACGCCTACCTTGACCGCGCGGACATCTATCAAAAATTTGCTGAAAAATGCGATTATCAGCGTAATTTCAAACCCTGTTTAGATGCGATAGACGGAGCAAATCGAGATTATAAGGCGGCATTAGCGATTGCAAAAAAGCTGCGTTGGGACGGCCTGGCCGATCAGACAGAAGACTTTATTCAGCGTTTGTCAATCCGCAAAGAAATGATTCACGGGCAACAACGCATGCATCAATTGATAACGGATACTGATCTGTTCTCGCCGAGTGATGCAGGTGAGGTTGTCATCAGCAGGCAGTTCACAGCCGGCGACAATCCCCAACTGGTGGGTCTATTTGCGTGGCTTGAAAAAAATGGTGGTCTGCCTCCATTGACAGATGCTCGTGGCGCTTACATCCAGGGACTCATGAGTGAAGCAGCCGGTATGAATGATAAGGCGCTCGCATCGTATCTGCGCGCAACCGATCTGCTCGAACATGATCGTCGACAACTGTATGACGAGCGCGCGCGGGGTGACTACGTCGAGGATAAGGTCGAGTTCTATTATACCGCCATATTGCAGCTGCTTGATCGTAAACGTTATGCAGAGGCATTTGCATTGATGGAGCGATCGCGTTCACGGGTTATGGCAGATCTGATCGCCACCAAGAATATGGAGCTGTCATCGACCCGTGAGCGTTCGCTTTACGCTGATATGCTTGAGTTACGGGGTAATATTGCACAGCATCAGGCTTGTCTGTTCAGCCTGCGTAGTAATAAACAAAAAGATCAAAGCTGTATGGCGGCAGTTCACGCGAAACCAGAAAACACCATGTCAAACCGGGGGGTTGTTCAAGTTGGCGAGCCGAGCTCAGATAGCACTCTGCTTATCCCCGAGTTGCAAGCCGAACTTGAAGCATTACAAGCGCAGTACAGCGCGGTTCACAATCGGATGGCTACAGAGACACCGAGGTTGGCCCAGTTGCTTACCTCAAAACCCGTGGCGCTTAACTCACTACAGAAAATGTTGGCTCAGGATGGCACTGAACTGCTCACCTATTTATCTTTGGAAAGCCAACTAATCATCTGGCACATCGGGCCTGACTCGGTGCAGGTACGCTCGGTTTTTTTACCCCGCTCAAAACTGAAGCAAAAGATAGAGCGCCTGCGAAAAAGCCTGATCGATCCAACAACGGCTTATGATAAAACGACCGCCCACGAGTTGTATCTGTATCTCATTACACCTGTCATGGATGAAATCAAGTCGGATCGATTGGTGATAGTCCCCCATGAAGACCTGCATTATCTGCCGTTTCAGGCCCTGTTGACCAATTTACAGAATGACTTCCTCGGACAACGATATCTGATCAGCTATGCGCCAGGCGCTACAGTGCTGGCCGCACTCAAATCGTCCGGACCGCTGCTGGGGGCCAGGCTCCTGGCCGTAGCTGATCCTGATTCACTTCAGCATGCCTCGCAAGAGGTTCGTGCTATCGCCGCAAATTACTCTGGTCAGATTGTGGACAAGCAACTGCCGACGAAGGCCGAGGTAAAATCCTGGATGCCTGAAAAAGACCTTGTGCATCTTGCGGTGCATGGTAGTTTTGTGGCCGATGAACCCTTACTCTCCTATCTCCATTTAAAACCAGCCGGCCGGGAGAATGGACGGCTAACGGCGGCAGAAATGTATGGACTACCCCTCGATTCCGCAAAACTCGTCGTGCTCAGCGCCTGTGAGACGGGAAGTGTCAGGGCAACCCATGCCAATGAAGTGATTGGCATGATGCGTGGCCTTATCTTTGCTGGTGCCAACGCCTTACTGCTTTCCGCATGGATGATTGATGACGAAGCAACAGCAGCGTGGATGGAGACATTCTATGCCACAATGACTACCAAGGCTCCGGCGGAAGCAGCGCAAGCCGCAATGACGGCACTACAAGGGAATCCTAAATATCGACACCCATACTATTGGAGTCCATTCATGCTGATCAGTAGGTAAGCCGGTTGCCGCGCGACTCAGACTTAAGCCATGTGAACACGAATCAAAAATAGCTGACGCGGATACGGCTTGCGGGATGACTGGTTGGCCGTTTCATCGACAAGTTGCCCATCGGCAAACCCGTAAGACACACTTGATACCAAAGTTTGCTGCGGGATGCCTTCTTTCTGCGTATGTGCTTGAACCTGGAATAGCTTCGAAATCAGCCAGGTTTTACTCCAGTCACCCCCGTTAGCGGCGGCCGGGTAACATCAAGGCCAGGCATTAAGGGTAAATTCCAACAGCCGTTTCTCATTGTTGTGCCAGCAGCGACTTCAACATCTGCATCAAAGGAGAGGAGACCGGCTCCAGCTTGCGCCGCATCAGGCTGCCGATGGCGTCCGTCCTGCTGAAGATCGGCCTGAGCACGCCATAGCCCAGCCCGGACAGCACCCGTAACGCCTTCAGTTCATCCTGCACGCCGTGGGTAGCGCTCAGGCAGGCGGCCAGTTCGGGATCTTTGTCCGGCTGAGCAAGCCGTTGCTCCGTTTCCGCCACCAGTTCATCGAAACTCAGGTCTGGATCGCCCTCCGGTCTGATGGGAGCGAAGTAGTGGCGCAGCACATCCAGCAGGATGTTCACCACATCCTGGTTGGCGGGTTTCTCCATTACCTTTGCCGCCGTCTTCAAGAAAGCCTGACCCGCCGGCTCACAAGTCCGCAGCAAGGCCCCGGCATAGGGATTCCCGGCGTCGGCAAGCCGAAGCAGTGCCTGCCGGTTGTCATCCGACAGTTCACGCCCCGCCACCGGGTCTGGCAGGTCATCCGGGGTGCTGATGAGAAATCCCAGGTAGTAGGTCGGTTTGCGGTTACAACGCTCCCATAATTTGGCGCGCAACGCGTCATCGATCAGGTCCGGCTGCAAGGCGAGCCGCAGGCTTTCAACGATGATGTCCGGTTCGGTCTCGAAGGGCAGATATTCGATCAGAAAGCGCGCCAGTTCCGGTCCCATGGCGCCCTTCACCACGGCCGGGTTGCGCAACATGCGGCGGGCATTGTCCGGATCCTGGGCGGTCCACCAGACCCGCCGTGCCAATTCATCGGTCAGGCCGACTGCGCAGGCCACCGCGACGACCGCCTCAGGCTCGCCGAGCAACAGCAGTTGCTCCAGGTTCTCGTCCCGGGTCTGACCCATGCGGGTCCAACGCTGCAGGTAGATCGGATACCCTCCCGGTGAGCCCAGCACATGGCCGGACAACAATTCCCGCACGATGCGCAGATAGTGATCGTCCCGGCAGGTCGGGTTGAGTTGCACCCTGGCCTCCCCCTTGGCGGATAGGCCGTACAAAGTCATGGAGGATTCATCGATGCGGATGGCCTGCGGTTGGTTGCGCAGCAGTACATTCAGGCGCAGGTTATCTTCGCTGGAAAGCTCCATAAAACTCTCTGAATTCGCTACCGGGCCCTGCGGCTATCGTGATTGCTCGACTCTCCCCGGAAACAACGACTCAATCAACTTTCGGTGATGAGTAGTTGGCGTCCTTGGGATTGATGAAGATGAACTGTTTTTCGCCATCGTCCAGTTCCGCGTAGTCCATGGTGGTTTCATCCAGCAGCGGCATCTGCTCGGGTTCCATGACGATTGTGACCCCTTCCGAATCGAATTGAATATCGTCTTCTTTCACTTCATCGAAACCCATCAGATAATCAAAAGTTCCATCTTCTTTCTGTTGCGCCGCGAAACGCAGCGCCATACCTTCCGTGCCGCCCTGTTTTGCGGCCTGTTGAATCTGCTCTGCTGCTTGAGGTGTCAGTTTAAACATCGGTTCTCCCATCGTCACCAATCTAGTG
The DNA here is from genome assembly GCA_963716875.1 of uncultured Gammaproteobacteria bacterium. Taxonomy (GTDB): domain Bacteria; phylum Pseudomonadota; class Gammaproteobacteria; order Chromatiales; family Chromatiaceae; genus JASJBU01. The sequence continues at coordinate 224,506 of CAVQUR010000002.1, read as the reverse complement.
TTTTTTCTTGCAGGCATCCACATGCGCTAAAAATGCGTCTACCCAGCCATGCTCACCTACACTCCGCCTGTGAGTGTAGCTGGCAAGCAGGTTTTTGTAGACAAATCCGTCATGCTGGCCGTCGATTCCTGTTCCCCTCAAGACCTCATAGGCAAAGTGGGCCGAGGCTGCATCCAGCCCCTCGAGAGAGGAATAGTGAAATTCGTGTGCACTTATACCATCTGGAACCTGGCTTACAACATCGTTCAACCAAGGGTTATGCCCGGTCTGCCGTAACTGGACATAGCCTCGACCTTGTGGTTTCTCATGCATCACGGTATCCGCGGGTATGACACCGACCATTTTACATTTTTTCTCGCCCCAGGTCAGACTTCTGGACAGATAGATCAAGCCCCCGCATTCAGCGTATACGGCTCCGCCCTGTTCGATGAATCTGGCCACATCCTCCCGCAGGGAGACATTCCGCTCCAGTTCCTGCATCGCGGTCTCCGGAAATCCACCCCCCAGAAACAAGCCATCCAGGGTTGGCAGGTGCGGGGCTTTCAGGGCATTGAAGCTGACCAGTTCAACCCCCAATTCACGCATCCGGTCCAGGTCGTCGGGATAATAGAACCCGAACGCCTGGTCCATGGGATAACCGATTCTCAGCCCGCGGTAAGTTCTTGCGGGAGATACCGGGGAGGCCTCCACGAGAGGGTTTTTTGCGCTTTTGGCGATTTCCAATAGCGCATCGAGGTCGACCTGTAGCCTGACCGTCCCGGCCAGGGCTTCGATCACCCGTTCCGATTGCTCCTGCTCATTACTCGGAATCAGTCCCAGATGGCGCTCATCGATATTGATCCGCGGATCATGCTGCACAGCTCCCAGTATCTTCAAATCGGTATAATGGTCGATGACCTGGATCAACTTGGATTCATGCCGGGCCCCCCGCACTTGATTCAGGATCACCCCGGCAATCCGGATGGTGCGATCGAACGCCTGATAACCGAGCAGCAACGGAGCGATACCCCGGGTCATGCCTTTTGCATTGATCACCAGCACGACGGGGACGTCCAGCAAGGCGGCAAGCGCAGCATTGCTGTTGGAACCCGCCACATCGAGACCGTCATACAAGCCAAGGTTACCTTCGATCAGGCCCAGTTCGCTCCCCAGCATGTGGCGGGCATAGAGCTGTTCGATCTGTTGATGAGTCTGGGTATAAAAATCCAGGTTATAGCAGGGCCTGTCGGACGCGGAGGTCAACCACAGCGGGTCGATGTAGTCGGGACCTTTCTTGAAGGTCTGCACGGTAAGCCCCCGATCACGCAGCGACCTGGCCAAACCGATAGACAAAGACGTCTTACCCGAGGATTTATGGGCTGCAGAGATAAAGATTGAAGACATTTGTTTAGTCACCTGGAAAGGGCACCACCCCTGAAAAGCAGAAATCCACCATCAGCCATGCCGATGGTGGATCCGTTGCAGCTTATCGCTTCAGGCAGAAGAAAAGGCTAGGCCTCCTGGTTCGGATCCTCCAGGGATTCCGGGAACACCTTGAACATACGCGCCCCTACCGCAACCATGACCAGGGCCAGAGCGATGCCACCGACCCCCAAGGCCCCTTCGGCGAAGGTCGGCACATAGGTACTGACCACACCGTCATAGAAACTGCTCTCCAGCACTTCCTTGCCGGGGAAGACACTCATCGGAAAGGCCTGACCGCCGATCACGATCACATAGAGCTGGCAGAAGCCGCCGATCAGCACCAGGATGGAAGCCACCGTAATCGCCCAACGAGACTTGTCGAAAGCGGGAGAGTAGATCAGGAACAAAGGCAGCACGCTGCCGATCAACACCTGTCCGATCCAGAACATCTTGGTGTAAACGCCGCCATCCAAAAGGATGAAGCGTTCGATCCCATGGTGTTGGGTCGCATACAAATTGGTCAGGTTGTAAACCAGGGTGAAATAGAGCACCGCACCGACGAACACGCCCAGCAGGTTCTTCAACCTGGCCAGCCTCAGATCGCCAAGTTGGCGATCGCTCCACAGATAGGCCGCAAGCAGGGTGATGATGAAGAAAGCCAGGCCATAACTAAAAGACATGATGACGAACATCGGCGCCATGATGGCGGCATCGTAAGCTTCTCTGGCGACCAGAAAACCGAAGATGGAACCGGTACCGGTAGTCAGCGCGATACGCCAGAAAAAGGCGATAAAACCGAGCGGACGATAGAACTTGTTCACACTCCGATCCATCATGGTCCAGAGATAGACGCCGACGATGGCGACAAAGCCGGAATAGAGGATCACGTTCCAGGCAAAGATCGACTTGAAGTTATATTCGGTCATGGCAACGATCAACCGATCAGGCCGCCCCAGATCGAGTACCAGGACCACCAAACCACCCACCAGCAAACCTATCGCCAACAGACTGGAGTAACGACCCAGAGGTTTATACATCGGGCCACCGAATACCGATCCGATGGAGGCCACATTCAGGGCGCCGGAAGCCGCCACGATCAGGAAGATCGCGAACACATGGGGCAGACCCCAGACGATCTGGTTCGACATCCCGGTCACCCAGTGACCTTCATGCTCCATGTACAGGGCGGAAGCCAGGCCGATTGCGATAAAGGCAACCAACAGCGCCAAGCCCATCCAGAAGCGCACCGGTGTGCCGCAGTAGAGCTCGCGATAGTACGTCTTTGTCATCTTTGCTAAGCCCTCAGGATTACAGGTTAAGGTAACGCACGCCGGTATTCAGTTCCAGGTCGGCCCGTATCTGGGATGAATTGTTCTGCAACAACACCTGGCTGATTTGGCTTTGCGGGTCATTCAGATCACCGAATAGGATCGCTGTATGTCCCTCTTTCTGACAGGCCTCCTGACAGGCTGTTTTCAGCACCCCGGCATCGATGCGATGCACGCACAGGGTACAGGATTCAACGCAGCCCTTGCCGCGCGGCGCATTGACCGATTGATCGTGCAGGATTTCATGGATAAACGAACGTGCCTTGTAGGGACAGGCCATCATGCAGTAGCGGCAACCGATACAACGGTGCCGGTCCACCAGCACCAGACCGTCCACCCGCTTGAATGAAGCATTGGTCGGGCAGACATCCACACAGGGCGGAAACTCGCAATGCTGACACATCATGATCAAACGATTGATCCGACCGGTCTGCTTGTCCTTCAGCTTGACCGTGCGAATCCACTGGGCGTCGGTTGCAGGACGGTCATGGCTGACGAGGTTGTGTTCCTCATTGCAGGCATCGACACAGGCGCTGCAGCCGTCGGCGCATTTGTTGGCATCGACCACCATACCCCAGCGATGCTTGCTGGAAGCCCCCGATGTTCGATTCCTTACTCGGCCGCAACTGCATGCAGGATGATGCCCGGCGCGATGGTTATCGCACCCGCAGCGGCGACAGTGCCGCCGATGAACTGCCGACGGTCCATACTCGGCTGGTCATTATTGTTGCTCATGATCAGTCTCTCTGTCTTTCAGCGGGCTCATTCGCATACAAATCCAGGGATTCCTTCGAATCCACATTCCTCGAAGCATTGAGCTGGTGATGATTTCAATCGATCCGAAACTGCGGAACCGATCTGCTTGCTTCTGGTCTCCGGCGTCGTACGATGACACTGGAAACAGTCCAGGCTGACCGCCACCTTGTCATGACAACTGTCACAGAACTGTCCTTCACCGTTGATCTGCGCATAACCACCCGAATCATTCTTGCCTGCGTGGCAATCGACACACTCAACAAGGCTGAATTTCACCCGTCCGGTCGCCGTCAATCACCACTTCATCCCTGTCATGCTTCAGATAATCCATGTGATTGCGACGGATATCATCGGTTGATGCAACACAGGCCTGCAGCGAGGCTGCCTTGGAACCTTGGGTTACAAGCGCACTTTCAGCCCCTGCCTGCATCGCAGGAATCGACAACGCGATTCCTGCGATGAGACCTGTAAAGCACTTTCTGCAGAAGAAAGAACTACCCATTACAGCTCCTATTCACCAAGCCCCATCTCGATATAACCGGTCGGGCAGACATCGGCACAGATGTGGCACCCGATGCACTTCATGTAATCAGTATCCACGTAACGACCTGTGGTCGAGTCGCTCTTCTTGACCCGGAAGACCGCCGTCTGGGGGCAGTATATGACACAGTTGTCGCACTCGAAGCACATACCACAGCTCATGCAGCGCTTGGACTCGTCAATCATCTGCTCTGCACTGATCGGCATCAGGCGCTCATGGAAATGGCCCAACACTTCCTCGGCCGTAGGAACGACCTCCTCACGCTTGTTGCGCGGAGTAAACTTGAAATGCCCGAGGAACAGATCAGATGAGGGGATTACCTCCTGCGAAGAACGGTCCTCATAGTTGTGCACCGCATACTTGGCTTCTGAGGTGCCGCGCAGGTCACCCTGGGTGTTGTCGAATTTCGCGGGATCCATGCCGGCTTCATGCAGCTTGCGCAACAGGTCAAAGTGATGCACATCAACCTTCGGGCGTTTCTGCTGTTCTTCATGCTTGAGGTAATGGTCGATACTGTCCGCCGCGATCGAGGCCTGCCCGATGGCGGTGGTCAACAGGTGCGGACGTACGATATCCCCCGCCACGAAATGACCTGGTTTGCCGGGAACCTGATAGAATTTGTCAGCATCGATCAAGTTACGATCATTGGCCAGCGCCTCGAGACCGGTCATATCACCGCCCTGGCCGATAGCCGCCACGATCAGATCCGCTTCCAACACCCGTTCGGTACCTTCTGTGGGGATTGGTTTCATGCCGTCCATGGTACAGTCGCAGATCCGCAGACCGGTTGCACGACCATCATCACCTAAAATAACCTCCAACGGCATGACACCGTCAAGGATAGTGACACCCTCAGTGGTTGCATCCATGATTTCATGCTCTGCAGCCATCATCTTGTCTTTTACGAACAGGGAGGTCAGGGTCACTTCGGATCCCTGGGCGGCAGCGGTCATGGCGGTATCGTGAGCCACGAACCCATCCCGCAGAACCAGTTCCGGGTGATCGGTCGGGTTCGTTTGCTTGACATGACCCAGTCGGCGGGCGACGGAAACCACATCGATGGAGGTATCACCACCACCGATACAGACCACCTTATCCGCGGTGACCTTCATACGGCCCTCATTGAAAGCCTTCAGAAAGGCCACACCGGAAACGCAGTTCGGGGTGCCTTCCCAACCGGGCACCGGCAGACCACGTCCGGTCCAGCAACCCAACGCCCAGAGCACGGAATCGAACTCTTTTTCCACCTCTTCCAAGGAGACATCGCGACCTACCCGGGTCTTCATACGCTGCTCTACACCCATATCCAGGATGCGCTGGATTTCGCTGTCGAGTTTATCGCGGGGAATACGATAGCCGGGGATCCCGTAACGCATCATGCCGCCGAGACCTTCATTCTCGTCGAAGATGGTGACCGCATGACCCTTGCGACGAAGCTGATAGGCAGCCGCCATGCCGGCGGGACCGCCACCAACCACAGCCACCTTCTTACCGGTATCCGGACCGGCCTCGAATTTGAAACCCTTCTCGATCGCGGTATCGCCGATGTACTGTTCCACCGCATTGATGCCGACATAGTCTTCAACATCGTTGCGGTTACAGCCATCCTGACAAGGGGCGGGACAAACCCGACCCATCATGGACGGGAAGGGATTGGCGTCGGTAGAACGCTTGAACATGTATTCGTCACGATCCATATCTGCCGGCGGCTTCTCCTGGCCACGGCCGATAGCCAACCAGCCACGAATATCCTCACCTGAAGGGCAACTGCCCTGGCAAGGGGGAGTTTTGTGGACATAGGTCGGACATTTATGAGAGGTATCCTGCACAAAGATCTTCTCGGACCAGTCTTCCCACTGGGTATCGCCCTCTTCATATCGGCGCCAGTTAAGCTTTGTGTTCATCTCTTCGGTAGGAGTTGCCATGTTGAGTCTCCAGTAACTATTTTGATATTGGTCGTTCTGCTTATCTTGCAAAGCGTGAGTGTTTACTTTGTACGCTAGTCTAGTTAGCTATTCGTCGTCATCTTCGCCATAACCTGGCGCATCCTCCGGGGCCGTCTTCCGGTTCAGCACGATCGCATTGCTGACCAATTGGTGGACACTGACGATCTGGAACATGTCAAAGCCATAGTAAGGGAAAACCTTGGTAAACTGGCTCTTACAGATGGCGCAGATGGCCGCCAGGTGGGTTACCCCCTTCTCCTCCATGACATTCTTGAACGCGGTCATGCGCGGCAGCGCCCCCTTGACCCGAACTTCCATCAGATCGTCGGTGAGCAATCCACCACCGCCACCGCAACAGAAGGTGCGTTCATGGATGGTATCCCATTCCATGTCGTGGTAGTTGTTGACCACCGCCTTGATGACATTGCGCGGAATCTCGAACTGACCGCCGGGAGTCGGTCCCATACGGGATGCCCTGGCCACGTTGCAGGAGTCATGGAAGGTGATCGACATGTCGTCATTTTCCGACTTGTCGAGCTCCAGGTTGCCCTGCTGGATCTCATTCCAGGTGAACTCGCAGATATGCTGCGGCACCGGATAATCGGGATCCAGAAAATCAAAGGGGCCAGCCAGGGTATTCAGGAAGCTGTAGGCGATGCGCCAGGCATGCCCGCACTCGCCGAACACGATACGCTTGACACCCAGTTCAAGGGCCGCCTCGCGGATGCGCAAGGACACTCGCCGCATATTCTCGTAACTGCCGATGAACATGCCGAAATTACCCGCCTCCGACGCCCTGGTGCTCAGGGTCCAGGTCACACCGGCCTCGTGGAACACCTTGCCGTAGCCGATCAATCCATCCACATGGGGTTCGGCAAAGAAGTCCGCCGATGGTGTCACCAGCAGGATATCGACGCCCTTCTTGTCCAGGGGATACTTGACCGCCACCTCGGTGTCGTCAAAGACATCCTCTTCCAGACCTTCCAGCGTATCCAAGATCGCAGGTCCCGGCAGCCCGAGGTTGTTGCCGATCTTGTGTACCTTGCCGATGATCTCGTTGCAGTATTTCTGTCCGACACCGATGCTGTCCATGATCTCGCGGGCCGCCATGGAAATCTCGGCGGTATCGATGCCGTAGGGGCAGAATACGGAGCAGCGACGGCATTGCGAGCACTGATGAAAATAGCTGTACCACTGATCCATGACCTCATCGGTGAGATCCACAGCGCCGACCAGCTTCGGGAAATATTTGCCCGCGAAGGTGAAGTAGCGGCGGTAGACCTTCCTCAGCAGATCCTGCCGGCCAACCGGCATATTGTTCGGGTCCTTACTACCGAGGTAGTAGTGACACTTGTCGGTGCAGGCGCCGCATTTCACACAGGAATCGAGGTAGACCTGAAAAGAACGGTAGCGACTCAACAGATCGCCCATCTTGGCGACGGCGGCGTCCTGCCAGTTCTCTACCTTTTCGCCCGGAAAACCGAGTGCTTCGTTGTGTTCAGGTTTGGCCACGAAGCACGTAATGTGCGACATGGTGCCTTCAACTAACTTCGGAACCTCGATATTTTCTTTGAGTTCCGGCGTCTTGAATTCAGCTGTAGCCATTTGCAGCCCTCATCGGCTAAGCGGTTAATTGGATTCTTCGAGTTTCTTGGCCCATTCCACCAGGTGCCGTTGCTCGCGCGGATTATCGACCTGGTTTCGAGATGGACTGAAGAAGATCCCTGGGATATGCAGCAGCTTACTGAATGGCAATAGCAGCATGAGTACCACTACCATCAACAAATGGAGTAACAGCAAGGGGTCCATCGGCAGTTCGCCAACACTGAAAGTCCACAATCCTGTGAAGAAATCCTTCACCATGACCACATCGGTATGCACCACGAAGGTCATCATGACCCCGCTCGCGCCGATCGTGATCAGCAACAACAACCAGAGGTAATCGGACGGGGCCGATATATAACGCACCCGATCGACAAACACGCGCCGTGCCAGTAGGCCCAGCAAACCGACGACCATCGCGAAGGAGGCATACTTTCCAAAAGGTTGAATCAATTCGATCGGCAGCCAAACCGGCTCGATGAAATAGCGAAGATGGCGCAGCAGAACCAAAAACAGGCCCATATGGAACATCCAGGAGAATATCCAGGTCCACTTGGTGCCTTTGAACAGACTCTCGAAGAACACCACTTCGCGGAACATACGTAATACCACACCGGTCTGGGTCACAGGCGCCGGTGTCGTGGGAATCTTTAACGGTGCAGGTGTTTTGGCATATTGGGCGATCTTGCGCGCCAGGCCTACTACCAGAACGATGGTCGCTACGAAAAACAGCAACGCGTAGACAGTTGACATGTTCCTGCGGTCCTCGGGTTCGGTTACAACTGACCGGAAGGCGTTTGCCCTCCGGTCACACGTCTTGAGCGGGAAGCTTCAGATACAGCCGGTCGGCTTCGGCAGACCAGCGAAACGGCATGCCTGTTTGCCCGGGCCATAGGGAAACAGGGAATAGAGATATTTGGAATTACCTTTATCCTTGCCCAGCTTTTTACCCACCGCTTTGGTCAATACACGCACTGCCGGGGCAATCTGGTACTCTTCATAGTACTCACGCAGGAAGTTGATGATCTCCCAGTGCTCGTCGGTCAGCGGGAGGTCGTCCTGCTTGGCCATGACTTCAGCAACAGCCGGCTCCCAATCAGCCAGATTTACCAGGTAACCTTCTTCATCGGTTTCGAATGTCTTACCGTTAGCTTCGATAGGCATAGTTTGTCTCCAGATAGAGTTAAAAATTATTCAGTTGAGCAAGATCAGACCCAAGCCTGAACCTTGTCGTTTTCCGCCGCCAATGTGACAAAACCGGCATAGTCCACGATTTCGATGCCATCGAGGAGCTTATCTTCAGAAACGCCACGTGCCTTCAGGTCAGGCCCCAGTACGAAAAACTTGACGCCGGACGCCGCACTCACTTTATCAGCGATGGTTGTGCCCTTCATTGCGCCGTAGACAGCATCCTCGTAGAGAAGAACCGAACTGCCTGCTTTGGCATAACCCAGACAACTTTCCAGTGAACTTTTTTCAAAGGGCGATTTATTGACAGTATGCAAGGTACTCATGCGCTTAGACTCCGCCTTAGAAACTGAAAAGTATGTCTTGTTCGTCCATGATGTCAGCCAACTCGGCACGACTCACCAGCCGAATCGAGTCCTTCTCAGCCCAGTCTTCATCTTCATCTTCATAGGTCAGTGGCGTGAGATCCTCTAAGGTCAGGCCACGCTCATCGAGAGATTCCTTCTCGACATAGAGCTTGGTCACATCGTAATCACCCAGGGCCTGATAGGTGGGAGAGAAGTTTTTCATTCCCACCCCCGCAGTATCCTGGCCCTTGATGAGCTGATAGACACCATCGTCGATAAAGGCGAGGCTGACATCCTGGTCAAACGCGGCGCCGATCAGCACCACCTCCAGTGACTCCCAGGCATAGATGGTCCCGTAGGGAGCCCGCCGGTTGAGATACATGAACTTTTTGATGTTTTCAGACATGATTCAACCTCTTGCCTTAGTCACCGAAAACAATGAGACGATCGGACTGAATGCCTGCTTCGACCAACTGACCGAGACCGGAGATCCGGAAACCATCAGCAATGTTCTGCGCATCCTTCCCGTTGCGTTGCATCTCGCCTTCATCGACGATACCACGCCGTTGCGCGGCCGCTACGCACACCACCAGATCCAGATCGTGTGCCTTGGCCAGCTCGGACCAGCGGTTGACGATATTTCGATCGTCCTGTGGCGGAGTAGTCAGATTGGTACCGTTATTCACACCGTCATGATAGAAAAAGACGCGCATGATCTCATGGCCCGCAGCCAGCGCCGCCTTGGCGAACTGATAAGCAGAATCCGTTGCCTGGTGCTGATAAGGACCTTCGTTTACCTGAATCGCAAATTTCATCGGTCAAAAACCTTTCTGTTGATAAATCGAGCGGCAATCCCAATCAGAAGCGGATGTGTGCAGATGCGTTCAGGTTGTTGCGACTGCCACGCCAGTTATCGATATGATACTTGGTGAAAGGCAGACCGGTCTTCTCGAAGAATTTCGGCCAGCCGATACGCTCAGCCCACTCGCCGACACGTTCCCAGTCCTTGGCATCTTCCTTGTAGGCCTTGAGGATCTGCAGCACGATCTTGGAGACTTCCGGCCAGCGCGGCGGATTGTTGGGCACACCGGAGGCGACCAGCTTGTGGAAGGTCGGCTTGGAACGGGCATTGGAGTTCTTGCCACCTACCCAGATCGCGAACTTGGAGTGCTCCGGATCGTTGATCTGCATCGGCGGACAAGGCGGGAAGCAGGCACCGCAGCAGATGCACTTCTTCTCATCGACTTCCAGAGAGGGCTTGCCGTTGACCATCGCGGGACGGATGGCGGCAACCGGGCAACGCGCTACCACTGAGGGACGCTCACACACATTGGCCACCTGAGTGTGGTCGATCTTCGGCGGCTTGGTGTGCTGGATATTGATCGCGATATCGCCCTGACCACCGCAGTTGATCTGGCAGCAGGAGGTCGTCATATGTACACGGTTCGGCATCTCTTCGTGGGTGAACTCGTGATGGAGATCGTCCATCAGCGACTTTCACCGCACCGGAGGCGTCGGTACCCGGAATGTCGCAATGCAGCCAGCCCTGGGTATGGGAGATCATGGAAACCGAGTTGCCGGTACCGCCGATCGGAAAGCCTTCGGATTGCAGCTTGTCGATCAGGGGTTGAACCTTGGACTCTTCGCTCACCATGAATTCGATATTGGAACGAATGGTGAAGCGGACATAGCCTTCAGCGAATTCGTCGGCGATGTCCGTCAATTTACGGATGGTGTAGACATCCATCTGACGCTGGGTTCCGGCACGGACAGTCCAGATACTGTCACCGCTCTTAGCGACATGATGCAGAACACCGGGACGCGGGCGCTCGTGCCAAGCCCACTGGCCATAGTTCTTCTTCAGGACGGGGTGCAGATAGGGCTCCATCTCAGGGACGCCACTCTCAATCGGCATACGAGGTTCCGACATGCTTACCTCCAAAAAAATAGGGTATTTGATTCGTTTTTAGGGGCAACCGGGATGAACCCGGTGCCCCCATGACAATTTGCCTCAGTTAAAGGCAGCTAGCTGGATTAATTTGCAGCCTGACGCTCGGCCCACTTGGCGGCTTCCTCATCCCAGTCGTCGGACCGGAAGTAGGGATTCATGCGCGGATGGCTGATCATGTTGGGATCGATCTCGAGGCCAACGCCTTCCAGGAAGTTGGTCAGGCCGATACGCTCGATCATCTCACCGGTACGCTCATGCTCCAGCGCGTTCTCGGCGAAGAAGTCCAGGATCTCGGTGGCCAGTTCTGCCAGCCATTCGTAGTCCTCTTCGGTTTCCAGCTTGTGGAAAGGCACGATCACGGTACCCATCAGGTCACCGATCTTCAGGGTACGCTTACCGCCGCACAGCAGCGTAATACCCTTGTCGTCGCCCGGGGACAGGGCCTTGGTCATGACGTTGATGCAGTGCATGCAGCGCACGCAGTGAAGGATTGTCCACCGCCAGGGTATCGTCGTCGTTCAGCGACAGGGCCTGGGTCGGGCAACGGGTGATCACGTTGTCGATCACATACTTGCGACCCTTGCCGGCAACAAACTTCTTCACCTCTTCCTGATCGACCTTGATGTCGTCACGCCAGGTGCCGATGGTCGCCAGATCAGCACGCTGCACGGAGTTCATGCAGTCGTTGGGGCAACCGGACACCTTGTACTTGAACTTGTAGGGCAGCGCCGGACGATGCATATCATCGAGGGCGTTGTTGACCAGCATACGCAGGGTGCGGCCTTCGTCGAGACAGGAGTTCTCGCAGCGCGCGGCGCCGACACAGGACATTCCGGTACGCACGGCAGGACCGGCGCCGCCCAGATCGAAGCCCATCTCATTGATCGCATCGAAAGCAGGCTGCACGTTATCCGTAGTGCAACCCTGGAACATGATGTCGCCGGACTGGCCATGGAAGGCGATCAGACCGGACCCGTACTTCTCCCAGATGTCGCAGAACTTGCGCAGGGTGTTGGTGTCGTAGTGCATGCCAGGAGGCGGCATGACGCGCAGAGTGTGGAATTCCGCTGCAGCGGGGTAGACGGGTTTGCCGTCTTTCTTCAACTCGGTGAAACGCGGAATGATACCGCCGCCGTAACCGATGACACCGACGGTACCGCCCTTCCAGTAACCCTTGCGGGTCTGGTAGGAGGTCTCCAGCTGACCGAGCAGGTCAACCATCATATCGTTGTCATTCGCCAAACGCTTGAGGCCAGTCACGAATGAAGGCCAGGGGCCGCTCTCCAGCTGGTCAAGCATGGGTGTATCATACATCTGCTTTGCCATCACTCTTTCTCCAAAATGGTCGTTTATTAGGGTCTAAAGGCCAGTATCTGTTTGTCGAACTCCAGCCAGGGACTGAGCATAAGACAAGGGCTTGAGACCTGCAATCCAGAACCGCCGAGGTAGGTAAGCTCCCACCAGTTGCGGGCAGAGTTTAGAGTTTCCTAATGGATGACCATATCCTTCTGATGGGGGGTATTCCATTAACAATGCCTATCCCATTAGGGATATTTAAAACCTTAAAATAACCTTAATTCCTCTCTCACGGGAGGCGTAAATACACCTTATTACAAACAGTTAGCGATTTTAGTGAATTTGAATACTCTAAAATATACCTCCCTCTTGAATGTTAAAAAATAAACCCCAATTACTCCACAGGTAAGCTTGATCGAAATGCCGACATGATGTTCAATATGAATACCTGAGCAAATTACTGTGTATTTACCGGCATTCACATTGCCTGCCAAATCCTAAAGGGCCAAACCCATAGCTGTATCTGAGTGAAGTGATGATGCAAAACCCGGATGTGCAAACCTTCGAAGAATTGATCGAAGTGGTCAAGGAGCGTAAAAAGACCGAGATGTTTTTCCGCATCGATGTCAAACCTCCTTTCGCGACACACCGGAGAACTGGGAAGACCGCCTCGAGGCGGCCTTCACCTGAGCCAATTACCCACACGCCCGCTGTAATATATTTAGTGAGAAAACTGTTGTGAAGTATCTTGAATCCGAGTCCTTTGTAGGCGACAACGAGTGTTCGGAAGACGCAGTCAAGTCAAGCAAACTCCTGCAGCTTCGTCTGGACGAAAAGCGGGAGGCTCTGGCTGACCTGCCGGACGACGCGCCGGCCCAACAGCGGCTCAGTCTGATCCTGGAGAGCGGTTACATCCTCCTGGATCTTGATCGTCGCGATGAGGCCTGGGAACTGGCCAAACCGTTGCTGTCAGAAACACTGGCGCAGGAACTCTGGCTCAACGCGGTCGAGGCTTGCGATATCCTGTATCAGGCAAACCAGCCCGATTCGATCAAGGCCCTGGCCCATGGCATCTGGCTGGGCGTCACCTTTCCGATCGATCCGGAACTCAGCGTCGCCATGTTGCAGCATCTGGTGGATGAAACCCCCGACAGCTCCGACGGCGCGGCGGTGGCGGCCGTCACCGCCAACTACATCGTGGACCTGCGGGCCGAGGGAGCGGAGCGGGAGAGTCTGAAGTTCTTCACGAATCAGTTGCTGGGTCAGGTCGCCCGTCGCCACAGCCAGGTGGAGGAACAGGAGATCTTCGATTTCTGGGTCGAACGCATGGAACTGGACGATCCGGCCAAGTTCCTGCCGCGTCTGGCCAAGGTGCTCGAGGTCATCGTCGAGGGTGACTGGTGGTTCGATCGGGACCACCTGAGAAGTCAAATTCCGGATCACGCATAAGAGAGAAGCCCAATCATGTTCTGGCAAGAAGAAGTGGACGAACAGCATTTTGTCGTCCCCGACGAGGTCGTCGATCTGCTGTTCAAGATCAAATGCAATACCCTGCCGGTGGATCACGCCTGGGCCCTGTCGGAAGCCATTCAGGCCGAGCTGCCCTGGTTTGCCGACGAGCCCCAGGCCGGTCTGCACCTGATCTACGGCGCCGACTCCGGCAACGGCTGGGAACGCCCCGAGGGCGGGGATGATCTGCTCTACCTGTCGACGGCGCACCCGCCTGGTGCTGCGGCTGCCCCAACACCGGGTGGCGGACGCCCGGGCCCTGACCGGCAAGACCCTGCAGGTCCAGGACAACTCCCTCGAGGTGGGGGACAGCTACACCCGTAATCTGGCCGTGACCACGACCTTATATTGCCGCCATTTGGTGACCGACACCGAGATGGATGAAGACGAATTCCTGGGTCTGGCGGTAGACACCCTGAAGGCCATGAACATCCGTTTCAAGAAGGTCCTGTGCGGCAAGAGCCGAAGCTTCGCCACGCCGGACGGCGCTCTGCCGACCCAGAGCCTGATGGTGGCCGGACTGCCGCTGGACGATGCGATCACCCTACAGCAACAGGGGCTGGGTCCGCATCGAAACCGCGGTTTTGGCTTGTTTGTGCCCCACAAGACTGTATAACATAGTCGGCTACAGAATTTTTGTCCTATGGGCGGACGCTGGCCGCCTGTTTATTTGTTTGAGGAGAAGTCAATGTCATATGAAGTCAACGGCACTACACTTGAGGCCACCGAAAACGGTTACCTGGTCGACCAGACCCAGTGGAATGAAGACGTGGCCAAGGTCATCGCCGAGGCGGAAGGCGTCACCCTGAGCGAGAAGGCCTGGGAAATCATCAACTACCTGCGCGATGAATACTTCAACAACGGCGGCAACCAGCCTAACGAACGCAATATGGTCAAGCACTTCAAAGAGGTCTGGACCGATATGGATAAGGTGGATGCCAAGGCCCTGTACGTACATTTTCCCAAGGGACCGGCCAAACAGGCCAGTAAGGTCGCCGGCCTGCCGGAGACCAAGCGGAAGGGTGGCTACTGATCCAGTCTGACAATCAGATTACCGGTGGTCGCTGGATCACCGGTAATCTGAACGCAAACCTCAAGGCTCCTTGTCGATTGTTCTGAACTTCTCGTACAGCTTTCTCTCCTCCGTCGTCAGCTTCTCAGGGATCACAACCCGCACACGAATCAGCAAATCACCACGCAACGGCTCTCGATAACCCGGTAGACCTTTGCCGCGTAACCGCAACTCCGCATCGGCCTCCGCCACCTCCTTGAAACGCTGCTCCGCATCCGACGCCTTGTTGCGGTCTGGATGATATTGCATCGCCTGATGCTTGAAGGCCTTTTTGATAGCCTTCAGATCCGCATCCCTGGGAATGCCGAGAATCTTGTAGTAATCGAGATTTTTAGTGGTCGTCATGGAGCGGCACTCTAGCTCATGCCTGAGTCTTCAGCATCTCCACCATCTGCTCGCGCATGCGGAACTTCTGCAGCTTGCCGGTCACGGTCATGGGAAACTCCGGCACGAAACGAATATAGCGGGGTACCTTGAAGTGGGCAATGCGCTCACGCAGAAAATCCCGCAGCTCCTGTTCCGCCAGTTCCTCACCGGTGTGGAGTTGCACCCAGGCCACGATCTCCTCCCCGTAGAACTCGTCCGGCACCCCGAACACCGCCACCTGCGCCACCTTGGGATGAGCTGAAGATCAGCTCCTCGATCTCCCGCGGATAGATGTTCTCGCCGCCGCGGATGATCATCTCCTTGAGCCGGCCGGTGATCTGCACATAGCCCTTCCGCATCCATGCTGCCGAGATCGCCGGAATGCAGCCAGCCCGCCTGCGTCCACCGCCTTGGCCGTGGCCTGCGCATCCCCGTAGTAGCCGCGCATGATGTGATAACCGCGAAAGCAGATCTCACCGATCTCGCCCACCGGCAGGGTGCGACCGTCCTCGGTGGAGATCACCTTGACCTCCTGATGCGGCAGATTGGTGCCCACGGTCTCGGTGCGCCGTTGCAGGTTGTCGTCCCGGGTGGTCAGATGGGTCAGCGGCGAGGCCTCGGTCTGGCCGTAGCCGATCAGGATCTCCCTGCAGTGCATCTGCTGCATCACCCGCTTCATCAAGGGCGCCGGACAGGGCGCCCCCGCCATGATGCCGGTGCGCAGGCTGCTCAGATCGAAGCGTCGGAAATTCCGGATCCTCCAGCTCCGCGATGAACATGGTCGGCACCCCGTGGATGGCGGTGCAACGTTCCGCCTCCACCCCCTGCAGTACCGCTCGGGCGTCGAAATGCTCGCAGGGGATCACCAGACAGGCCCCCACCGAGACACACAGCAGGTTGGCCAGCACCATGCCGAAGCAGTGATAGAAGGGCACCGGTACACAAAGCCGGTCCTGCTCGCTGAAGTGCATGGCCTGGGCGCTGAACCAGGCATTGTTGAGCAGATTGTGGTGGGTCAGCAGCACCGCCTTGGGGAAGCCGGTGGTGCCCGAGGTGTACTGGATATTGATCGGATCGTCCCGGTCGAGGCTCGCGGTGATATCTTCCAGCTGTGTCCGGCTCACCTGGGCCCCGGCCGCCAGCAGCGCCTGCCAGGGGGTGAACCCGGAGGCCGGTGATTGGGTATGTTCCGGATCGGCCGGATCGTACAGCACCACCTGGCGCAAGTCCGGAAACGCCGGGTTGCTCAGTGCTGCACCCGACTTGCGCAACGTCCGGCAGCAGTTCCAGCAGCATTGCCACATAGTCGCTCTTGCGAAAGGCGGGGATCACGAACAGCCCCTCCACCTGGGAGCGCTGCAGGGCATAGGCCAGTTCCCGGGGTCCGATAGGCCGGATTGATATTGACCAGGACTCGCGCCGATGCGGGCAGTAGCCAGCTGCAGCAGCAGCCATTCGATATTATTGGTCGACCAGATCGCGATGCGGCTGCCCTTGGCGAAACCGCTGCCAAGCAGGCCCAACGCCAGTTGGTCCACCGCCTGGGCGAGCTGGTCGTAAGTCAGCCGGCGCTGCTGCGGCAGCGAGACCACCGCTTCCCGTGCCGGAAAACGCTCCACGATGGTGGCGAAATGCTCCGGGATAGTGGCGCCGAGCAGGGGCGGTTCGCCACCGCGGTGACAGTAGCTTGTTTGCAGTTGAGTCATGACGGCGTCTCCCCAGCCAAATTTAAATCAGAATCCGTTAATAGCGCAGCGATTTTCCAGAACAGATTCGGTTTCGTTGAAGACCTGGTTGTTCCAGAATCGAAACAACTATCCCTCCACATCCTCCCAATAAGCATCCACCCTCGACTGAATCTCCGCCAACAACCCCTCCTGCCGTTGCGGCTCAAACAGATGTTTGAAGCGCCCCTGGGTCTCGAGGTAGCGCTCCACCGGCAGGCGCCGGTCGGGCACCTTGGTGTGCAGCACCTTACCGTCCAGATATTCCTTCAACGGCCAGACCCCGGTCTTCACCGCCAACTTGCCGATGGCCACCGACTCCTTCGGATCGAACGCCCAGCCGGTGGGACAGGGCGACAGGGCGATGATCAGCCGCGGTCCTTTCAGCGCCTTGGCTTTCTCGATCTTGCGCGCCAGGTCCAGGGGTTCGGCGCCGATCACCGTGGCCACGTAGGCGGGCCGATGGGCGGCCCAGATATCGAACAGGGGTTTCTTGTAACCGGCAAAGCCGCGCAGTCCCAGGCTGGTGGCGGTCTTCGCCCCGTGTGGGGTGGCGCCGGAATACTGCTGACCGGTGTTGCCGTAGCCCTCGTTGTCGTAGCAGATATAGAGGAA
This sequence comes from uncultured Gammaproteobacteria bacterium, assembly GCA_963716875.1. Lineage (GTDB taxonomy): Bacteria > Pseudomonadota > Gammaproteobacteria > Chromatiales > Chromatiaceae > JASJBU01. The sequence goes on along the minus strand of CAVQUR010000002.1, from coordinate 206,861 downwards.
ATCCAGGCCCCGCTCGATGGCCCCGGAGGTGGCGGACAGCCCCATGCCGTAGGCGGCGCCGTCGCCGGTGAGGGTCACCACCTGCAGGTCCTCCTCCGGACCGAGCTCGCCCTTCTGCACGCAGAATGTCCAGGGCATCGCGGATGCCCTGGGCGCCGGCCGGCGCCGAGGCCATGGCGGTATACAGCCAGGAGCCGCGAAACGGGGTGAAGGGGTAGACCGCCAGCAGGGTCATGCAGCCGGCGGCGTTGACGAACACGCTCCGCTCCCCCAGCACGTCGTAGATCTGGTGCAGCGCCTCCAGGCCGCCGCAGCCGGCGCACATCGGGGTGCCGGTGCCCAACAGATGGCTGGAGGGCAGCGATTTGACGTTCTTGAAGACGGTTTCGTTCATCTCTCACCTCCCAGCTCGGCCCGCTCGACCCGGGCGATGGCCTGCAGCTTGCGGGTCTCGCGCAGTTCGGCCTCGGTGTAGAGCAGACGCGGCGGCGGGGTCTGCGCCCTTTGCGGCCGCCTCGCGGATCACCCGGGCGATCTCGTAGAACTCCTCCGGCGGGATGTCGCGCCCACCCAGGCCGCCGATGAAGCTGGCCAGCACCGGTGGTGCATCCGCCTGGCCGTACAACGCCGCCGCCAGTTCGCCATGCAGCACCCCGCCGGCGCCGAAGGAGAGGTTCTGGTCGATGACCGCCACCGCCTTGCGGCCACAAAGCAGGCGGCGGATCTCGGCATCCGGGAAAGGCCGCAGCAGGCGCGGCCGCACCAGACCGATCGACCAACCCGCCTCGCGCAGGCTGTCCACCGCCGCCTTGGCCTTGGTGGCGAAGGAGCCGATCATCACGAACAGCAACTCCGCCCCCTCGCAGCGATAGCACTCCACCGCCGGATGGTGGCGGCCGAAGGCCTCGGCGAAGCTCGGCGGCATCTCGTCGTAGACCGCCAGCCCGTTGCGCGCCGCCAGGTGGGTCTCGTAGCGGAAATAGGAGTAGGGACCGCCGCCCAGCACCGCCACCGCCTGGCTCTCCGGCGCGCTGGCGCGGAAGCGGATCTCCCCCGCCTGGAAGGGCGGCAGGAACGCGGCCACCGCCTCGGGATCGGGGATCTCCACCGGCTCCCGGGTGAAGGAGAGATAGAAGCCGTCCAGATTCACCAGCACCGGCAGGCGCACCCGGCGGTCCTCGCCCAGGCGGTAGGCCAGCAGCACGCTGTCGAGCACCTCCTGACAGGTGGCGCAATGGATCTGCAGAAAGCCGCTGTCCCGCGCCGCCAGGATGTCGTTGTGGTCCGGCTCCAGGGTGATGGGGGCGGACAGCCCCCGGGAGACGTTCACCAGCACGAAGGGCGCGCGCCAGCCCGCCACCGTATAGAGCATCTCCATGGCGTACAGCAGGCCCTGGCTGGAGGTGGCGCTGAACACCCGCACCCCGGTGGTGGCCGCGGCACCGGCGGCGGTGAGCATGGAGTGCTCCGACTCCAGGGTGACCAGCCGACCCGGCATCTCGCCGCGCTCGATCCAGTCGGCCAGGGTCTCGATGATCTCGGTCTGGGGCGTAATGGGAAAGGCCGGCACATAGTCCACCTGCGCCAGGCGGGCGCCCCAGGCCGCCGCGCCGTTGCCGGTCAGCAGGCTGCGTTTCATGTCTCACCTCCCGCGGCTGCCGCATGTTCCGGCACCGCACTGATGGCATGGGGCGGGCACTGGGCGACGCAGATCAGGCAGCCCTTGCAGTGGTCGTAGTCGATGCGCGGATATTTCTCCTCGTCCACCCGGATCGCCCCGTCGGGGCAGAAGGTGCTGCAGACCCACCAGCAGCGGTTGCAGCGATCGTAGTCCACCACCGGCCGCATGGTGCGCCAGAGCCCGGTCTTGACGGCCGCGCTGGTCAGCCCGGCATGGATAGCCGGGGCGCTCAGATCCGCCTGCTCGAAGGGCAGCTCGACCCAGTCCGGGGTCTGCCACTGCTCGGCCGACAGCATCCGCTCCCCTTGCACCAGCCCGGCCTGCGTCCTCCATCAGTTCATAGGCCTGGGTCGCCCGTTCCAGGTTCGCTGCAACGATCCGCTCGCCCAGATGGCCCAGTTCCTGCTCAATCGCCTGCTCCAGATGGTCCGGTTCGATCACCCCGCACAGGCGTGCCGCCGCCCCGGCGCAGGCGGCCCCCACATAGGGCAATTCGGCCCGGTCCACGACCTCTTCCCGGCCGGGCAGGATCAGCACCGGACCGCTCAGGTTGAGGCGATCCCGCCACTCATCCGCCGACTCATGACTGTTGATCAGCAGCACCGTGTCGGCGTCGCAACCGGCCAGCACCCCGGCCGCGGGCACCGGCACCAGGGTGTCGTCCGCCACCACCACCAGGTCGGCCTGGCGGATGATGCCACGCTCCTGGATCGGCTCGCGGGCGGCCCGCACATAGGCGAAGATCGGCGCGCCGCGGCGTTCCGCGCCGTAACGGGGCGCGTCCTGCACCTCGAACCCGGCGTGGAAGAAGGCGCTGCCGAGAATGCGGCTGGCGGTCTTCATACCCTGGCCGCCGCGGCCGTGGAAACGAATGCGGAACATCAGCACACCTCACTAATTTCAGAACGTTGACCAGCGCCGGAAGGTCATGGCCCGCTTGACCCGTTCCATGGCCAGATTCACCGCCGCCTCCCGGGGCAGGATCTTTTGCTTGTGGGACACCTCCAGCACTTGGGCGGTGTTGACGCGCAGCTTCTCCTCGATGGTCTGCAGCGCCACCGTCTGGCTGGCGTTCTGGTACTCCATGGCGGCGCAGATCACCCCGCCCGCATTGGCGATGAAGTCGGGCACGCAGAGCACGCCTCGCTCGTGCAGGAGCTTCTCCGCCCCCGGGGTGATCGGAATGTTGGCCCCCTCGACCACCAGCCGGGTCTTGAGACGCTCCACATTGTCCTCGTGGATCACATCCGGGCGGGCGGCGGGGATCCAGATGTCGCATTCCACATCGATGACCTGATCCCGCTTCAGCTTCTTGCCGTGGGAGTAGTCGATGACGCTGCGGCCCTCCGCCTTGAGGGCGACCGAGGGCTTCCAGATCGAGCCCTTCCGGGTTGAAGATGGTGCCCTTGGAGTCCGCCGCAGCCACCAGCACCGCGCCCTGACGCACCAGAAAGCCGGCCGCATGCCTGCCCACCGAGCCGAAGCCCTGCACCACCACCCGCGCCCCTGTCGAGTTCGAAGTCGCAGTATTTCAGGGCCACGTCCACCACATGGCTGATGCCCCAGCCGGTGGCGCCGATCTCGTCCAGCGGGATGCCGCCCACCTCCCGGGGCAGGCCCACGGAACGGCCGATCTCGTCCTTGACCCAGGCCATGCACTCTTCGTCGGTGCCCATGTCCGGGCCCGAAGATATAGTCCTGTCTCGCCCTTCAGCGCACAGGCGAATTCGCGGATCAGCCGCTCCTTCTCCTCCCGGTGCATCTTGGGATCGCCGAACAGCACCGACTTGCCGCCCCCATGGGGCAAACCGGCCGCGGCGTTCTTCAGGGTCATGGCGCGGGCCAGCCGTGCGCACTCCCGGGTGCTCACATCCGGCGCCATGCGCAGACCGCCGATGGAAGGGCCGGCCGCCACGTTGTCGATCACCAGCACCCCTTTCAGCTCGCTGCGGGGCTCGTACACATGCATGACCTTGGTGGGGCCCAGCTCGTCCACATAATCGAATATTTCACCCATGTTATTGACCTTCTTGTTGACCTCTGTCCCAATACTAATTAAAGCATTTCCCTACCCGGCGGGAGCAGAGACGGCATGATCGAGACCATCCTGAAGACAGCGGGTCAGCTGCTCCTGGTCGGAGTTGTACTCTATCTCGCCCTGATGCTTTATCTCTATTGGAACCAAGGCAATATGATCCATCTTCCCGACCTCCCAGGCCGGCAGGTCAACGCCACCCCGCAGCTGATCGGTTTGAACTTCGAGCCGGTCACCCTGACCACCGAGGACGGGGTCAAGCTGGCGGGCTGGTTCCTGCCCATGGATAAACCCCGAGCCACCTTGCTGTTCTTCCACGGCAATGCCGGCAATATCTCCCACCGGCTGGATTCCCTGCAGTTGTTCCACGAACTGGGGCTGGCGGTCTTCATCCTCGACTACCGGGGCTATGGCGACAGCGAAGGCAAGCCCACGGAAGCGGGGCTGTACCGGGATGCGGAAGCGGCCTGGCGCTTACCTGACCGAAACCCGGGGGATTCCCAGCCGAGAGATCCTGCTGTTCGGCCGCTCCCTGGGCGGTGCAGTGGCGGCCTATCTGGCGGAACGTCATGCGGCCTCCGGATCTGGTGCTGGAATCCACCTTCACTTCGGTTCCGGATATGGCGGCGGAACTCTATCCCTGGTTGCCGGCCCGCATCCTGGCCCGCTACCAGTACGCTACCCGCAGCCGCTGCCGCATATCGAGATGCCGGTGCTGGTCATTCACAGCCCGGAGGACGAGATCATCCCCTTCTCCCAGGGCCATGCGCTCTACCAGCAGGCCCGGCAACCGAAAGCCTCCTGCCCATCCACGGCAGCCATAACACCGGCATCTTCGAAAGCTGGTCCAGCTACCGCATCGGGTGGGATGAATTCATCCATTTTTGCATCGAGCACCAGGGGCAGGTCGGATGATCTCGAGTGGAGGCGTGCGACCTTGTACAATTCTGATAGTCATTGACGCTATTCAAGAAGGCATCATGATGCGCACCACACTCACCATCGACGACCATTTACTGGAAGAGTTGAAGACCAAAGCTTTAAGCCAAGGAACATACGGATAACTGACCTTTTGTCTCATTCCCACAGGGAGCGTGGGGACGGATAAATATCCCGCTCGATAACACACACTCGAATCAATGCCTCTTCTCACGTACGTAGATTGATGGGCTTCGTGCCTCAACCCATGACCTACATCTCTCCCGCTGGGCTGTTTTCGCGTCCCTGGGACGCTCTTACAGGGGTGGAATATTCTTGCGAAATGCGTCAGGTCGATTTGGTTTGACTTGGGAGCCGGTCCCCAGGCCAACCCAACCGACCTGTTTCCAATGATGGATAATGACTTTTTAGCTACTGATTACCACCAACGCTGCCAGCGATTCCACTCCGCGTAGACCGGACCATAGCGGTGTAGATCACGGATATAGCGCTTCACTGCGGGTGGCGCATGATGGTAAGCCGGATCATGCACGTAAGCATGGCGCCAGCCGCTGCCGTGCCAGGGGCCCCACCAGGCGGCGGCCTGTTCCGCAGGCAGAGCAAGAAGCAACATGATACCAATGGCAGTGAGAATCTTTGCCCGTTTTTTCATAACGAACCTCCTTTATCATCCATTCCTAATAAAAAATTAGAAAATAAAATTCCATTTTTCAAGAGGGTCCATCACGGTGTGGTATTGGGGCAAAATTGAACAAATTAAATCATGTTCCTGGTTCGCATATCTCCAATGGGATAATCAACTATACCCCCTTTTGTCCCGGGTGGGACATGGCAATGAAATTAATAAATTAGTAAATTAATAAGTAATTCATCTTTGTTGTTTAAAGAAAAGCTTATGCGTCATCTACGGTGGAAGCGAAACTATTTCAGTGGCTTTTCGTCCCTGGACCGTCCGAAACAAGCTCTCTATGAAGATCTGCAGGAACTTCAATCCGAAATGGAACACAAGGAGCACTGCCAGGATATGGAAGACCTGATGGTCGAACTCAACGGCCAGGCGCGACGCCTGTTCGAGGCCAAGGCCGGAAGCTGCAAGCAGGCCGAGGGGCTCGTGCACAAACATACCGGGGCCATCGAACAGACCCTGCACCGGCATCTGCCTTTGGCGGCCCTGGATACACCCGCCTGTCGGGCTTGCGCGGTCTGTGATCACACCGATGCGTTAATGCATGACTGGCTGGCGCAGTCCCTGTCTCCGGAAGAGGACGATAAGGACAACGCCGCTTGATTGGCTTGGAAAGCTTAGCCCGGGGGCTGCCCGGCTGATTGAGTTTGCATGCGGTAGGTGACAGAAATGGGTGCATTCCGCTGTCAGATCCCCCCCATCCTGTCATCCCCCCAGTGGGGGAGGGAATGAGCCCAAGATCCGCCGGTTGACCTCTAGCCCCGCCCAAAGCGTGCGAGATAGTGGACGAACAAGGGCGCATTCAACTCCTTGAGCCGTTTGCGCTGTTCGATCAGCTCGGCGGCAGGTACTGCGGCAGCCCCTGCCTGCACCAGCTCGGCGGTCACCCGATAGTCTTCCGGAGTTTCAGCATCAGCCAGGCAAGCTGCCGCTGCCAACCGTTTGACAAATCCGGGCTGCTCCAGCAACGACCAGGCGGGAAAATCCCGATTCGGCAGTTCCGGTTCCAGTTCCAGGAAACGCCGCCAGCGCCGGCGCCAGAGCGGCTCCGCCTCGCGGCCGATGACGCTGGCCTGATCCGGGAAGATCCAGCAGAGCCGATACCAGCAGCAGGCCGCCCGCTCCTGATGCTGCAACCGCCCGCAGGCCTGGGCGTAACGGCGCAGCAGCAAGGGTTGTGCACGCCAATCCACCAGTTCCTCGATGCTCTGCTGCACCAGGCCCCAGTCTTCCAGTTGCACGGCCATGTAACTGGCATGCCGTTCGGGTCGGGCGGTATCGAAATCCTGCTCCCTGACCGCCAGCAGCAGGCGTCGCCAGAACGGGGCCAGAAAGTCCCGGCTGCCGGGGCCCAGGATATCGACGGCGAGGGGCCGCAACACCTGTTCCAGGTAGGCCAGTTCGTTGGCCACATCCTGCACTGAGAGATGCCGTTGTTCGGCCGCCTCCACCAGTTGTTCCAGGCTGCCGAGCCGGTTGTTGCCCGGGTCGGTGTCGAACAGCAGATCCAGCTGACGCCGCGCCTCGGCAAGATCCCGACCCCTCAGGGCATTTTGGATGCCATTCACCAGAGTGGCGCCGGTGGCGTCCATAAACAGGTCCAACTGCGCTGCATCAGCGGGCTTGCGGTAGCGAGTGTAGAACAGCCTGTCCAATGCGGACTCGGCACTGAAGGGCAGACTCGCACCAGCATCGCCCCAAGGCGGATAGGCGAGGGTTTCGGCCTGCAGGCCCAGGGCCTGGGCATAGGCGGCGGCCTGCAGCAGCAGCGCCCGGCTCTGCTGCGGATCGCCGAACAGCAGTTCATCCAGATAACCGACCTGACCGGCGCGCCAATCCTCGTAATCGGCCAACAGCAGGCGGCCCTCCGCCAGCAACAGCTCGAGCGGTGTGTACATCCCCTGCTCCAGCAGCAGCCGGTCCACCGCCCGTTGCACCGTCTTGTCTAGCTCGAGCGGTTTCATTCCAGCAGTCCGAACAACATGGCGATATCCTGCTCCGACCAGGCAGTCCCGGATGTCCCGGTCTGCTCGAACAGGCTGTCGGCCAGGGCCTGCTTATGGGCCTGCAACTGCTGGATCTTCTCTTCCACGGTGCCCTCGCTGATGAGTTTGTAGACGAACACCGGATGCTCCTGGCCGATGCGGTGTGCTCGATCGGTGGCCTGCCGCTCCACCGCCGGATTCCACCAGGGATCGTAATGGATCACCGTGTCGGCGGCGGTCAGGTTGAGGCCGGTGCCGCCCGCCTTGAGGCTGATCAGGAACAGGGGCACCTCGCCGTTCTGGAAGCGGTCCACCGGGGTGGCCCGGTCCCGGGTGCGGCCGGTGAGTTTCACATCGTCGATACCGGCCTGCTGGACCGCCGTTTCGATCAGACCAAGCATGCCGGCGAACTGGGAGAACAGCAGCACCCGTCGGCCCTCTTCGAGCAATTCGGGCAGCATCTCCAGCAGCAGCGCCAATTTTGCGGACCCCTCCACCTGGCGCGCATTCTCCTGTTTCACCAGGCGCGGATCGCAACAGATCTGGCGCAGCTTCAGCAGGGCGTCCAGCACCATGATATGACTGCGCGCCCAACCCTTCTCCGCTACTGCCTTGCGCACCTGTTCGTGCATTGCCAGGCGGATGGTTTCGTAGAGTTCCCTTTGCGCCCCGTCCAGCTCGACACTGTGCAGGATCTCGGTCTTGGGGGGCAATTCCTTGGCCACCTGCTGCTTGGTGCGCCGCAGCATGAAGGGTCGCAGGCGCAAGGCCAGCCGTTCTGAGGCCGTTTCGTCACCCTGCTTTTCGATCGGATTGCGCAACACCCGGCGAAACTGCTTGTCGCTCCCCAGCAGACCGGGCAGCAGGAAATAGAATTGGGACCAGAGTTCTCCCAGGTGGTTCTCCAGGGGCGTGCCGGTGAGACAGAGCCGGTGGCGGGCCTTCAGCTCCCGCACCACCCGGCTGGCCTGGGTCTTAGGATTCTTGATGTTCTGGGCCTCATCCAGGATCAGCAGATGAAACGAATGGGCCAGCAGCAACTCCCGGTCGCGGGCCAGCAGCGGATAACTGATGAGCACCAGATCGTTTTTCGGAATCTCTTGGTACTGGTCGCGGCGCTTCGGCCCATGCAGAATCATCACCTGCAGGTCAGGCGCGAACTGCCGGGCCTCGCGCCGCCAGTTGACCAGCAGGCTGGTAGGGGCCACCACCAGGGCGGGCCGCTGCAGACGCCCCTGTTCCTTTTCCAGCAGCAGATGGGCCAGGGTCTGCACCGTTTTTCCCAGGCCCATGTCGTCCGCCAGCACCCCGCCGAGCTCGTGCTCCCGCAGGAACTGGAGCCAGGCCAGACCCTGTTGCTGGTAGTCCCGCAAGCTGGCCTGCAGACCCCGGGGTCGTGTCACCTCCGGCAATTGCTCGATGCCCCGCAGACGCTGGATGAGATGGCGCAGGTCAGCATTCCGGTTGCCGGTGAGCGACAAGTCTTCATCCACCCCATCCAGCTCCGCCAGGCGAGCCAGCTGGATGCGGCTCAAGGTCAGCTGACCTTTATCATCCAGGCTGTGGTCCTCAAAGAGTTCGAACAGGGTATCCAGGATCAGGCGGACCCGACTCAGGGGCACCGGCACCAGGCGCGGGTCCTCCAGGGGGATGACCAGCATCCGGCTAGGGTCAAGCTCCTGCAGCTGCTTACGGTTGAGGGTCTTGGGAAACTCCTGCAGCAAAGCGACCAGGGCCGGCAGCAGATTGATCCGCTCACCTTCCACCTGCACCCCGAGGCCGACCCGGAACCAGTCAATCTCCCCTTTCGGCTGTATCGTGCCGTACCACTTCTCAACCTCGAGCAGACGGAAGCGGAAGCTCGGGTCAAACTTGATGCGCCAGCCTTGCCGGCGCAGCTGCGGCAGCAGAGCGGTCTGGCAATCGAACCAGGCCTGCGGCCCATCCTCCAGGGTGAAGCTGGCGGACTCGGCATACAGCTGTTCGATCCACTCGAATCCCCAAACCATCAAGCGGTCGGCGGCAGCCTCTTCGGCCTCATCATCACGCTCCACCCTCACCAACCGGTCCCCCTCGAGCCATTGGGGCGGCTGGTCTGCCAGGAGGCGTCGACCGGTGTATTCGAAACTCAACTGCACCTGGTCGAGCCAGCCCTCGCCCGAGGACGTCTCATTGCGCTGGCTGAAAAAACGCAGACAGGGAACCGGTGCGATGCCATTGTGCAGTTCCACCGTCATCTCCTGCAGGAGAGGCGGATCCCCATTCGGCGCCAGCTCCGACAAGGTTCTGTTCAAACCAGGGGCATCCTGCGCCGGAACACCTGCCGAAAGATCGAACAGGGCCTTGAGCACCGGCTCCGGGAGGCCGGTCTGCAAACGGCCGCACTCGCCGGTCCGAGGATCGAGATACCAGGGCCCGTCGAGCAGCAGGCGGATCGGAGCGTCCGGCTCGCTTGCGAAATGGGGATACTGGGTGCCCTCATCATCCATCTGCCAGATGAAGGAGGCCGGTCGGGGGTTGCCGGTGTGCAGCTGTAGCTCCGCCTTGCCCGGCCAGCAGCGTCTGGTCTGCAGAATCCGGTGCAACAACTGACCCCCAACTTGCCGCGCAGGATCAGGCTATCGTCTCCAAGATCGCCTGACAAACGATCCAGTTCGGCCAGGATGCGGCGGTCCACCTCCAGGATAAAGCGCGGCGGCCGACCCCGGGTTGCCCATTCCGGCAAATAGTCCAGCAAACGGCCGAAGGCCCCCACCCTTGAGCTGGCGGGCGCTCACGGTTTCCAAATCCATGGAGATGTTGTTGCCCGGCTCGGGGAACAACAGGTAGAGCAGGCGTTGCTCGACCCCATTGGGATGAAGATCAGCACCCTGCTGGTTCGGCAGCGGTCCCTGCAAGACCGGTTCCCGTCCAGCCCCAGGCAGATCTTCCTGATCCGCCAACGCGTGCAGCAACACGGCCGCTACATGCTCACAATTGCCTTTTTTGCAGCAACTGCATTCGCCATGGATTCGGGGGACATTGGCTTGGTCCAGATCGATCCGCACATAGACCCGGACAGGCCGAGGTCCCGGGACCTGGATGAGGGAAGTGATCAGTCTGCCGTCCTGGCGAATATCGGGCAGGGCGACCCGCCCCTGTTCCAGCTCATGACCGGCAGTCTCGAGGGTCGCGGCGTCGAACTGATCCTGCAGGTCATGGAAGGAATAGCGCATGACCGCCCATTCTAATAAAAAACCGTGAATCTCTGCACTTCATTCTTAGTCTGATCTATTCTGAACCTAGAACCCGCAGTTGATCACTCCATTCTGGTCGTAATCGGGGTGATGCCGTGTCAGTTTGTTTCGATTTGTTGCCCGGCTGATGGGTGAAGCACACGACGGGTTGAATGGCGCATCCACAGCGGCGCTGCAGCACCAGGGACGCGCCTTTCTACCCGTCCAGCTGCGGTTTCAAGGTTAAAAGGTAGCCCCTTTACCAATCGGGAGATCGTGTGATGACCATTGCCGCTTCACTAATAAATACCCTCACCTCCGCTCACATTGCCTATGAAATCGTTGCCCACCCCAGAAGCTTCTCCAGCGCGGAAACCGCGATTCTCGCCCATGTGCCGGATGACCACATCGCCAAGGGTGTGCTGCTCAAAGATGTTGAGGGCTATCTGTTGGTCGTCATCCCGGCGAGCCATTGGGTGGACTTCAAGCGTCTCCGGGAAGAGCTAGGGCGGGATCTGCAGTTGGCCAGCGAACAAGAGATCGAACGCCTGTTCATGGATTGCGATCCCGGCGCGGTGCCACCCCTGGGCATGGTCTATGGGGTCGAGACCCTGTTGGATGAAGCCCTCAGCAGCCTGGCCCATGTTTATTTCGAGGCGGGCGATCACGAACGCCTGGTCAAGGTCAACGCAGAGCAGTTCAAGAGCCTGATGCAGGGACTGCGTCACGGTCATTTCATTGATGCAACCTGAGGCTTGACCAGACCCAATTCATGAGCCACTGGGAACACTTTCATCATCAGGCCGATATCGGCGTGCGGGGTTGTGGTGATACCCTGGAGGCAGCCTTCGAAGAGGCGGCCCGGGGACTCACCGCGGTCATTACCGAGCCCGCCCGCGTAGCGGCCGCAATCGCCGTCCCCCTGCACTGCGAGGCGCCGGACCGGGAACTGCTGTTTGCCGACTGGCTCAACGCATTGATCTACGAAATGGCCACGCGCAGGATGTTGTTCAGCCGCTTCGAGGTCAAGCTCAGAGGGAATGTACTGGACGCCACCGCCTGGGGCGAACCCATCGCAGCGGCGCGGCACGAACCGACGGTAGAGATCAAGGGTGCAACCTATACCGAACTCTATGTGGACCAAATCGAAGGCGCCTGGATTGCCCAGTGCGTGGTGGATGTCTAGATGACGAAACGAACAAATCAAGCAAGCTTACAACCGATACAGCGCAGTGAGACCGCCTGGGAGATCCCCATCAGCGGCAGGATGCGGGTGCCGGCGATCATCTACGCCAGCACCGAACTCATACACGCGATGGACGACAAAGTCTTCGAACAGGCGGCTAATGTGGCCAGTCTGCCGGGCATCGTCAAAGCCGCATACGCCATGCCCGACGCTCATTGGGGCTATGGCTTTCCGATTGGCGGGGTGGCCGCATTCGATCCGACCGAGGGCGGCGTGGTGTCCGCCGGCGGGGTGGGATTCGACATCTCCTGTGGTGTCAGATCACTCCACACCGGACTCGTCCGAGACGCCATCGATGCCAACCGGGAGCGCCTGGCCGACAGTCTGTTCCAGATGATTCCCGCGGGGCTCGGCAGCACCGGCAACATCCGGCTGACGGAGGATCAAATGGCTGCGATGCTCACCGGCGGCGCCCAGTGGGCGGTGAAACAGGGATACGGTTACCGCACAGACCTGGAGCGTATCGAAGAGGGCGGCCGCATGGCCGGGGCAGACTCCACGGCCGTCTCGGAACATGCCAAGAAACGCCAGCGCGACGAGATGGGCACCCTGGGCTCCGGTAACCATTATCTGGAGGTGCAGGAAGTGGTGGAGATCTTCGACGCGGCGACGGCGGCCGCCTTCGAATCTCAAACGGGGCGACATCCTGGTGAGCATCCATTGCGGCTCCCGCGGGCTGGGGCATCAGATCGGCACGGAATTCCTCAGGAAGATGGTCATGACGGCCAGTCAGCACGGTATTCAGCTGCCGGATCGGGAGCTGGCCTGCGCACCGCTCGATTCCCAGGTGGGTCAAACCTACCTGGGCGCCATGCGCGCCGGCATCAATTGCGCCCTGGCCAACCGGCAGATCCTCACCCATCTGGCCCGCCGGGCCTTTGAGCGGGTCTTGCCCCAGGCCAGGCTGGAACTGCTCTATGACGTCTCCCATAACACCTGCAAACTGGAACGGCATCGGGTGGACGGCAAACCCAGGGAGCTGTATATCCATCGCAAGGGCGCGACGCGCGCCTTCGGTCCGGGGCATGACGAACTGCCGGCGCCTTTCCAGGCGTTCGGTCAGCCGGTGCTGATCGGCGGCTCCATGGGGACTTCTTCCTATATCCTGTGCGGCACCCGGGAGGCCGAACAGCGCTCCTTCAGCTCCGCCTGCCACGGCGCCGGACGCGCCATGAGCCGGCGCGCCGCCGGCAAGCAATGGCAAGGCCGTAAAGTGATCGACGATCTGGCGGGCCATGGCATTACCATCCGCAGCCCTTCACTGCGCGGTGTGGCGGAGGAGGCGCCGGGCGCCTACAAGGATGTCACGGCAGTGGTGGATGCGAGCGACCGGGCGGGTTTGGCGCGCAAGGTTGCGCAGGTTAGACCGCTGATCTGTATCAAGGGTTGAGATTGCCGCTTGCTGACAGCAGCTCGTTACATCTCTTTGTCGGGCTGACTCAATACGGGGTTATGCTGCTCCCGCCTCTTGTTCAGCATCTCCGTGCTATGAAGCTTGGCCTGATCCCGCTGACTTTTCATCTGTTCCGCTCCGGGTGATGGCTGGGGTGCGGATTTAAAACGGGATTCCCTGTCCCGGATCATCGCCTCGCGCTGAGTCTCATGCTCCTGTATGCGTTGTGTAATGTCAGCAGGCAGTTCCGGAGCTGGCGCCAGCCTTTCCCGGTTGAACCGTTCGGCAAATTCTCGTTGGGCGGCAACGGCCCGCTCAAAGGCCTTCTGCTGTTGTTCGGTAATCGTTTTCTGCTGCTCGGCGATGGCGGCCTGCTGTTCTTCGGTCAGCGCCGGCGCCGTGTAGTGGTAGGGGGGCGGATAATAGGGCGCATAACCCCAGTAAGGCGCATCGTAACCATAACCGCGGCCATAACCATGACCCCGGCCGTGCAGGCTGAAACCAAAATCGAAATCGCCAGCACCGAAGCCGTCACCGAAGAAATCGTTGACCCAATTGTTGTCCCACCAGGCGTAACTGGATACTGAATACAACGCCAGGGCAAGCGCGACAGCGATGGAGGCATGCTTGGTCATAGGTATCGGAAGAAAAACGTTGGAAAACGAGTGTGGTCTTGTTTCCGCACGTCCTTGTGCGCTTGTCTGTCCCTGGGCTAGATCTGACTAGCTTATTTGGCTTCAGCTGCCGGAGCCTGAGGAGCTACTGGCGCGGCATAGGGGTAGCCATAGCCATAGGGAGCGCCGTAACCGTAAGGAGCGCCATAACCCCAAGGACCGTAGTAATCATAGTAACGGTTGTAACCCCGGCCGTAACCGGAACCACGGGCGCTGCCACTCATGCCGAAGCTGAAGTCGCCATCGCCCCAGCCGTCACCGAACCAGTCGTCGCCCCAACCACGGTTACCATAACCCGGACCACCCCAGCCAGGTCCCCACCAAGCGGAAGCGGAAGCGGAAGCGGCAATGAGTGCGGCGGCAGCTGCAGCCTTAACGATAACTTTCATCGATTTTATCTCCTTTACAGTTGATGCGTACTTTCGTGGTACGTTTGGACAATCACACATCGAAGATGTGTGGGTTGAAAATGATATAAGCGATCAGCCTCAAGCGCTATTCTCCCAGCCGTAAAAATCAGCGGATTTGAGAAGCTGATAGGCTAACTCCCCACTGCGTTGCACGAGGATCATACGCATATAATTTAATACTGAATTACTTACTTTTCAATCCCAAGATGATGGGATCTGGTTAGCATGACAAAAATATTTTTACCCGGACGCATGCCAGGCCTGTCCATAAATGGCTTTCGCGGCCAACCAGCCGCCGCCGCTTTTTTTTGCATAGATCATTCTTTTAATTGCAAAAATCACCAATCAAGCAAGACATGTTTAGCGGGGCCCCTTACGAGATTGCAAAGCTGCCGCTAAGACGCTGAACTCGTTCGAGAGGAGTCACAGGACAACAGCATTTACCTGATTTTTACCCCATATTGACGTTTTTTTTATAGTAACCGATAAAATTGGGGGCTTTAATGCAAATGTAAACGATAATTAAGTCGAATTCGGCGCCCTTGGCTACGGGTGACCGACTCGGCGCCCCTCCAATATTCATTCCGGCAGCGTGCCGCCAAGATTACAGGTCCCAATGACGGAACTGTGCGCTTGTCTTCTTTTTTGCTGCACTCAAGTTGTACCCTAAGGTCTCTCAATTCAAGCCGACATCCTGAGAGGAGATCATCATGAGGACACTGGAAGACTTTCGCAGCAGGCACGATGACCTGGAAAAGTCTATTCGCGATCTCAGGGACATGCTGCATCGAGCGCCGCTGAGCGTCCAACCTTCCGCCCTGGCCGCTTACCACGCGCTTTGCCTGCTGGTCGAGAAGGCAAACAAACATTTTATCATCGTCCTGAGAGGGGTTTACCCTCCATTGCTCATCCATGAGGACTTACAACTCAAAAAACTGGCATGGGATTTCATCAGGGGAGAAAAACCGCTGCGCGAGCGGCTTGACTGCCTACCAGAGACACTGGTTGAAAAATTTCGATTTAATTTTCACGCCCGAGTTTTTGGCCGAGACCCTCGCGTTGTTGGATGACCTGGAAGCCAGAATCGAGCAGGAACAAACGATCTTCCTCCCTCGTTTGCAAGAGAAAGGGGCTTTTGCCCGGGCTGTTTAACCTAAACAGTCAATTTCCTTGCGAAAAACCAGCCCGCCTTGGGCTGGTTTTTTTTATTTGCCGTGTTTTCCTGCCTACTCCCGAGCAATCCGGCCATAGCATATTTGCCCAGACTGGGACGTATCCGCTATGTTATGTCACAATCAACCCCATAATCGGCCATGACAAACAACGCCATCTCCCCGCCATTACCATGAAAGTTCTGCTCGTAGAGGACGAAGCCGATACTCGGCATCTGCTGAATACCTACTTCTCCGCACAACACCATGAAGTGGTGGAGACCGACAACGGCCTCGATGCGGTCCGCCTGTTTTATGAATCCAGGCCCGATCTGATCCTGCTCGATGTACGCATGCCGAAGTTGGATGGCTGGCAGGTCCTGGAACAGATACGCAAGAACTCGAACATACCCATCCTGATGATCACCGCCCTGGACAGTGGAGAAGATGCGGTAAAAGGACTCAAGTTGGGAGCCGATGATTATCTGCGTAAACCCTTTGATCTTTCCGAACTCGAAGCCAGGATCCGGAACGTGATCAGACGCGCAGAGACGCCTGGCCGTGCGGATTTACTTCAGGCTGGTGGAGTCAGCATGGATGACCGCAGCAAAGAGGTGATGGTGGATGGCCGCCAGGTATCCCTCTCACCCAGGGAATACGATCTGCTCAAACTTCTCATTTCCGACCCGGACCGGGTTCACAGTCCCGAGGAGATCATCCAGAGTGTCTGGCCAAACAAGAGCAATGCCGACGCTACCGATGTCAAACAGTACATCCATCTGCTGCGCAACAAGATCGAAACCTCCCAGTCCGATCATCGTCTGATCCAAACGGTAAAGGGCTTCGGGTATCGATTCTGCCGCTGACAGCGGGTATTTTCACCCTATTTTCACTACCCAATGACCTTGCATCAATTGTCTGCGGATAGCTCCATTGGATACTTCGCCCCTACAGGACTTCAGACACTGAGGAATACGATCAGGCTTCTGCATTGACCGGAGAACTAACCGCCCTGCAACGGGATGCTGTCAATAATACGCCCGCTAACCGGGTATAACCCACCATCAGGAGATTAATAGTGATACTGCGCTGGCTTGCTATCGGCAGCCTGTTCTTGGTAATCAATGCCGTTGTCATCGTGTGGTTTGCGGATGACCATCATATCGACAACCCCGCCCAAACCGGGTTGCCCAAGGACGTGCTGAATCTCATCAATCAAAAGCAGACCCTCTAAATCATCGTCAAGGTCGAAACAGACAGCGTCATGTCCGGATATCAAGATATTCCAACCCCGGCCGGCAACCGGACAACGGCGAACATGGTTCAAGCGGTTGCCTTCCCGGTCGGTAAAGAGATCGAAATCACCAGCCGGGCAATGCAGGCCCTGTCCAACCCGGTGCGGCTGCAAATCGTCAAGCACCTGTCGTCAGAAGAGTTGTCGGTCAAGGAATTGACCGATCGGATCCGCACCCATTCCCAGAGCAGCATCTCCCAACATCTGGGTTTTTTGTTCAAGAACGGCATCATCTGCAACCGACGTCAGGGCACCTTGCACCTGTATAGGATTGCCGACCGGCGCACGGATATCCTGATCCGCATGATCATGGAGACCTTTTGCCCCGCTATCAGGCTCACAACCGTCAGCCAATGGCCGAGCGGCTGGCGCCTTTTCCGCCGCCTGAGCGGGCAATTTCCCCACTGACTGTCCCCCATTGTCGATCCAGTAAGCTGGCGCATTGTAATCACCCGCGCCAATGGGCGTGTCGCGTTGCAGGGCAAGACCGGCGACTTCAACCCCCGGTCAATTGCCGTTTCAGGGTATTTCCGTCGCATAGGATGCGGCCACCTAGCTATCCCAATCAGCAGATTGCGATTCCCTGCCATCAAACGGATCGTTTCGGCCGCTTACCAGCCCATCTCGAACCCCTTCCCGGTCAACTGCATCAGCGATCGAGACTACGCCGGCAAATTTGCCCCTCAGGGGCTGGGGAGCGGCCAATAAACACTTCGATAATTTCGTTGTATTACCACTAAATATTCGTATTTTTATTAACCAAGTAATACCCTATGTTATTACACAAGTTCGATGACACTCTCAATTACCTGCTACGGAGGTCAAAATGCAACCGAGTGTAACCAAGATCTCACCCCAACAGCTGCATGCACTGCGCAACCAGGGACGGAACATCGAACTGATCGACGTACGTTCGCCGGCGGAATATCGGGCCGGTCACGCAGTTGGTGCAAAACTGCTGCCGCTTGATCAGTTGAGCCCGGAAACGCTTGCCGCGCGGCTGCAGCAAGCAGAAGCGGGCCTTGCGCAACCCTTGTATCTCACCTGCCACAGTGGTTTTCGCGCGCAACAAGCGGCCGAACGCCTGCGCGCGGCTGGTTACCATAATCTGACCCTGCTTGAAGGGGGTACAGAGGCGTGGGAAAAGGCCGGTTTACCGATGCAACGTTGCGGTAAGACCATCTCGCTGGAACGCCAGACACAGATTGCCATCGGCGTCCTGCTCGTGCTGAAAGTGTTGTTTGGTTTCACCGTCCACGAACTCTTCTTCGCCGCGACCGCCCTGATCGGCGCTGGGCTGATTCTCGCCGGCGCCACCCGCTGGTGCGGCATGACCCGACTGCTCGGGCGGCTACCCTGGAACCGCAACATCGATTGTACGCAACAGGCGACCACCTGAACATTCATTTGACAAAACAGGAGCAACCAGCATGATCTTTCGACAACTGTATGACCATGAATCATCCACATACACCTATCTGTTGGCCGAACGCACCGGCGGCGAGGCCCTGCTGATCGATCCCGTACTGGGCAACACCGAGCAGCTACGTGCGCCTGGTCGATGAACTGGATCTCAAGCTGGTGCTGGCAGTGGACACCCATATCCACGCAGACCATGTCACCGCGCTGGGCGCCCTGCGCGAAAAGACCGACTGCGCCAGCGCCATGGGTGAGATGACCAAGACCGAGTGCGTCTCGGTCCATTTCAGGGAGGGGGAGAAGCTGTCAGTCGACAGCCTGCACCTGGATATCCTCTATACCCCGGGTCACACGGATGACTCGTACAGCTTCCTGCTACCGGACCGGGTGTTCACCGGGGATACCCTGCTGATTCGGGGCACCGGTCGCACCGATTTTCAAAACGGCGACCCGGCGGCGCAATACGACAGCCTGTTCAACAAGCTGCTCAAACTCCCCGCGCATACCCTGGTCTATCCCGCCCATGACTACAACGGCATGACGGTGAGTTCCATTGGTGAAGAGCAGCGCTATAATCCGCGCCTGCAAGTGGCGGACAAGCAGGCCTACATCGATCTGATGAACGGCTTGAAACTGGATAACCCGCGCCTGATGGACATCGCGGTACCCGCAAATCGCGCTTGCGGCCTGAAATCAGCCGCTTGACGAGCACGCACGATCATTTGGAGGCAATTGACATGACGCTCGGCACAATCACCCTGGTTACCCTGACCGGCAGTCTGGTCTTGTTGAAGCTGGCCTTGATGGGTTTTGCCCTGGCCTTGTTGGTCAGGTCGCTGTTTCCGACCCGGCGAATCACTCGCGCCAGCCCCCGCGCTGGCCCGTCTGCCGCTGGCACACAGACCGCAAGGTTGATTCCCAGGCAGGGAAAAGGGACCATGGCAGACCCATTCTCGCCTCAGGCTGAACCGACCGGCAAGCACCGGAAGCGAGCGTCTTTGACCCTGATCCTGCTTGCCGGCCTGTGGTGGGTGATCAGCGACGGTTCGAGCGCATCCTGGCTGATTGGGCTGCCCGCGCTGGCAGCTGCCGGGTGGGCGAGCACGCGCCTCGGCGGCTTGTCGGAGAGCCACATCTCGTCGATCGGTTTGGTCAGGTTTGTGCCTCTATTTTTCTGGGAATCGTTACGCGGCGGCGTCGATGTAGCCCTGCGCACCTTGACACCGCGAATGCGTATACAACCGGGTTTCATCCATTACCGGTGCACTCTGCCGAACCTCTCGGCACGAACCTTCTTCACCAATTGTGTCAGCCTGTTGCCGGGCACCCTGGCAGCCGATCTGCACGGCGAATGGTTGGAGATCCACGTCCTCAACCTGGCTTCCGATAATCGAATGGAATTGGCCAGGTTGGAGCGTGCCATCACCCACATCTTCAAGGAACCTGGAACGACAAAATGACGGGATTACTTTCATTCACTGCAGCGCTCCTGGCGCTCAGCCTGACACTCGGCCTGGTGCGGGTCTTCATTGGCCCGTCCCTCGAAGATCGCATGTTGTCCGCCCAACTGGTCGGCACCAGCGGCGTGGGTCTGGTCGTGCTCATGGGTTTCCTCCTGGAGTTGCCGTCGAGTATCGACGTGGCCCTGGTGTTGGCCTTGTTGGCGGCGGTGTCCGTGGTGGCATTGAGCCGACGCGCCATGCCGGTGGAGTCGAAGCATGATTGACACCCTGGCCGCCATCCTGATTCTATCGGGCCTGGTCTTCTTCACTGCCGGCAGCATCGGTCTGTTGCGGCTGCCCGATCTCTATTCCCGGCTGCATGCCCTGACCAAGGCGGACAATCTGGGGCTGGGGCTGCTGGTGCTCGGTCTGTTGTTGCTGACTCATGATCTGTTCACGGCAGTCAAGCTGCTGCTGGTTTGGATCCTGGTGCTGGCATCCAGCGCCACCAGCGCCCATCTCATCGCGCAACGCGCACGCCGCAGGGAGCGTGGCGAATGGAAACCCTAGGGCAGGCGGTACTGGACCTGTTGCTCGGCAGCAGCCTGCTGGCGTTGGCCTGGGGCTCCCTGACCAGCAAAGATCTGCACCGGGCGGTGGTGCTGTTCATCGGTTTCGGCCTGCTGCTGGCGCTGGTCTGGGTACGCCTGCGGGCGCCCGACATCGCCCTGGCGGAGGCGGCCATCGGCGCGGGCCTGACCGGCGCGTTGCTGCTCTCGGCCTTACAGCGACGAGCCGGCCGCTGCCGACTGCCAAGGCGACGGCTGGGCGCGGACAGGCTCTGCTGCTCACAGTCACTGGCCGGGGGCTTGACCCTCGTGATCGGAGTGGCGTTTGTGCATGGCTCTCGAACAGGCCGATCCGGCGCGACTGGCCGATCAGGTGTTCGCCAAGCTCCGCGAGCGGGGTGAGCAATCCGGTGACCGGCTGTACTGCTGAACTTCCGCGCCTACGACACCCTGCTGGAACTGGCGGTGCTGTTGACGGCGCTATTGGGCATCCTCGTTCTCGGACCGAGCCGGGCCGGTTATCTGGCGGCCGGCCCGGTGCTCGCCGGCCTGACCCGCTGGCTGCTGCCGCTGCTGATCCTGGTGAGCGGATACCTGCTGTGGGTCGGGGCCCATGCCCCGGGTGGCGCCTTTCAGGCGGGTGCCCTGCTGGCCGCCGCCGGAGTGTTGTTACGTCTGGCCGGCTATCCCGACGCCGGGCTTCCTCCGGGGCTGGCGCTGCGAGGTTTGAGCGTGGCCGGGCGTGGCGCTGTTTCTCGTTACCGGTCTGGTCCTGATGCTCGCCATGACGCATTCTTGGGTTATCCGGTCGCCTGGGCGGGCAGCCTGATCCTGGCCATCGAAAGCGCCGCCACTCTGGGGATCGCCGTGACCCTGGTGCTCGCCTTCCTGGGGGGTGAGCCTGAAACCTGGATGCCTCGCCAGGGTTCCGATGCGATGGGCCCAGCGCAAGCCCCAACCCGGCTGAATGGGGAGGAAAACCGCCGATGATCGCCGAACAGATCCTCTACGGCCTGCTTGGGGTGGCGCTGTTCGGTCTCGGACTGCGCCACGCATTTGCCCCCGCTCCTCTGTTGCGCCGGGTATTGGCCATCAACATCGCCGGGGCCGGGCTGTTCCTGCAGCTGATCGCCGTGGCCTATCAGGGTCTACTGCTGATCCCCGACCCGGTACCCCACGCCCTGGTCCTGACCGGCATTGTGGTGGCCTTCAGCGCCACCGCCCTGGCCTTGGCCCTGGGCAGGCGTCTGCGGGAGCAGTCCGAAGATGATTGACAGTCTGGTCTGGGCCATCGCCATACCCCTTCTGGGGGCCTTACTGAGCGTATTGTTGCCCACTTCGGCATACCTCATCGCGGTCCTCACCACGCTGTTATCCGTCGGCGCTGCGACGACTGTGCTCTGGCTGGTCGCCAGCCAGGGTGCGGTGGTCTACGCCATCGGCGGTTGGACGCCGGGGCTGGGCATCGCGCTGCAGGTCGACGGCCTGAGCGCCCTGCTGTTGGTCATGACCAGCCTGGTGGCTCTGGCGGTCAGTGTCTATGCCACCGCCTATTTCAAGCATACCGCGCAGCGACGTTATTACTGGCCCTTGTGGCTGCTGCTGTTGAGCGCGCTCAACGCCCTGTTCCTGGCGGCCGACCTGTTCAATCTCTATGTCACCCTGGAACTGCTGGGGCTGGCCGCCGTGGCCTTGACCGCATTGGGCGGCAAACGGGCCGCTCTGCAGGCGGCCATACGCTATCTGGTGCTGGGTCTGCTGGGCTCGTTGGCCTTTCTCGCAGGGGTCGTGTTACTTTACACCGGATACGGAACCCTGGACATGTCTGCCCTGGCGCAACGTCTCGCACCCGGCCCCAGTGCCTGGACCGCGGCCACTCTGATTACGGCCGGGCTGTTGCTCAAGACGGCCCTGTTCCCGCTGCATTTCTGGTTACCGCCGGCCCACGCGAACGCCCCGGCGCCGGTCAGCGCGGCCCTGTCCGCGCTGGTGGTGAAGGCGGCCTTCTATCTGGTGCTGCGGCTGTGGCTGGACCTGTTCGCCCCCCTGGCCACCCCGGGGCTCGCCCATCTACTCGGCCTGTTGGGGGCGACGGCGGTGTTGTGGGGCTCCTGGTGCGCCTTGCGTGCCGAACGGTTGAAGCTGCTGGCGGCCTATTCGACCGTGGCCCAGATCGGTTATCTGTTTCTGTTTCTGCCGCTGATCCTGCAAGGCACGGAGGGCGCTGCCCGCCAGGCCGCGCTCGCCGGACTGGTGCTGATGGCCCTGACTCATGGCTTCGCCAAGAGCGCCCTGTTTCTTGCCGCGGGGGTGATCCAGCAACGGGCCGGCCATGATCGCATCCGCGATCTCGACGGCACCGCCCAATCCCTGCCCGCCACCACCTTCGCCCTGGCGCTGGCCGGGGTAGCGCTGATCGGCCTGCCCCCGAGCGGCGCCTTCCTGGCTAAGTGGCAGCTCATCGCCGGCGCGCTGCAGACAGGTCTCTGGCCCTGGGTCGCGGTGGTGCTGGCCGGTTCCCTGCTGGCCGCGGCCTATGTGTTCCGCCTGCTGGGCCACGCCTTTGGTCAGGCCCGTTATCCCTCGCGCGCGCTGGCCATCGGCCAGGAAGAGATCCCCGCGCTGGCTCTGGGTCTGCTGGCGACCCTGGTGCTGGGTCTGGCCTCGGCCCCGATCTGGCCGTTGTTGGCGCGCACGGTGACATTAGGAGGGATCAGCCCATGAACTTCGACGCCTGGCTGCCCGGTCTGATCGTGTTCAGCTCCCTGCTGCCGGGGCTGTTGATCTTCTTCCTGCGCGAGGGCAGTCATCGCCTGCGCACCGCTCTCAATCTGAGCGGGGCGCTAGTCAAGCTGCTGCTGGTGGGCGTGCTGATCTGGGGCGTATTTCACGAGCATGTCTACGAGACCCGCTGGACCCTGGCGCCCGGCCTGGACCTGGTGCTGCATGCCGATGCCCTGTCCGTGTTGTTCGTGACCCTGTCCACAGTCCTGTGGCTGGTGACCACCGTGTATGCCATCGGCTATCTGGAAGACTCGCCCCACCGCAGCCGCTTTTTCGGTTTCTTCAGCCTGTGCGTGACCGCCACGGTCGGTCTGGCCCTGGCCGGCAACCTGGTGACCTTCGTGATCTTCTACGAACTGCTGACCCTGGCCACCTATCCGCTGGTGGCGCACCGCGGCACCCCGGAGGCCCTGCGCGGCGCCAGAATCTATCTCAAATACACCCTCGGCGGCGGCGCCCTGTTGCTGCTGGGGGTGATCTGGCTGCAGGTGCTGGCCGGCCCCGCTTCATTCGTACAGGGCGGCATCCTGGATAGCCTGCCCGGCGAGCTGCATCCCCAGTTGCGGTTGATCTTCCTCCTGCTGATGGTTGGTCTCGGCGTCAAGGCCGCCCTGTTCCCGCTGCATGGCTGGCTGCCCCAGGCCATGGTGGCGCCGGCGCCGGTCAGCGCCCTGTTGCACGCGGTGGCGGTGGTCAAGGCCGGCGCCTTCGGCATCGTCCGGGTGGTCTACGATGTTTACGGCGTGGAGTTCGCCCATGCACTGGGGCTGCTGACGATCCTCGGCAGCGCGGCGGCCGTGACCGTCATCTACGGATCGGTGCGGGCCCTGAGCCAGGACAATCTGAAAAAGCGCCTGGCCTATTCGACCGTCAGTCAGGTCTCCTACATCGCCCTGGGCACCTCCATCCTAGGACCGATCGCCACCATCGGCGGGGTCGTGCACCTGGTGCATCAGGGGGTTATGAAGATCACCCTGTTCTTCGCCGCCGGCAATTACGCGGAAACCCTGGGGGTGCACAAAGTCAGTGAGATGGACGGCATCGGTAAACGCATGCCGGGCACTACCTTGGCCTTCACCATCGGCGCCCTGGGCATGATCGGGGTGCCGCCGGTGGCCGGTTTCGTGAGTAAATGGTACCTCGGGCTCGGCGCGGTGGAAGCGGGTGTGGCAGGCTGGGTGCTGCCCGTGCTGGTCGCCAGCAGCCTGCTCAATGCCGCCTATTTTCTGCCCATCCTCTACCGGGCCTGGTTCAGGACGGCGACGCTTGCCTGGCCGGCCGAGCATATCCCCGCGGGGCGACTGGAGACTCACGCGGCCCTGCTCTGGCCGCCCCTGGTGACGGCCGTACTGGCCCTGGCGGCGGGGCTGTTCGCCGCCGCGCCTTACAGTCCGCTGGAATGGGCGCAGCTGATCGCCAGCCGGGAGTATCAGCCATGAACGGTCTGCTGATCCTGACCTGGCTGTTACCCCTGCTAGCGGCGCCCTTCGCCCTGAAGCCCGCAAGTCGCTGGCCCGTGGTACTGGCGCCCCTGCCCGCCCTGCTGGCGGCTCTATGGGTGCCCAGCGGCAGCCAATTGGAGATTACCTGGCTGTTACTCGGGTCCCAGTTCGGTTTCGACGCGGTTGCCCGCGTGTTTCTCCTGTTCAGCGCCCTGCTGTGGCTATTCGCCGCCCAGCAGACCGGCCCGAGCCTGCGGGACGATCCCCTGGCGGGTCGCTTCCGGCTGTTTTTTCTGTTGGCCATGGCCGGCAACTTCTGGCTCATCGTCGCGCAGGATATGGTCAACTTCTATCTCGGCTTCGCGCTCATGGGGCTCGCTGCCTATGGTCTGGTGATCCACGACGGCAAGCCGGCATCGCTGCGCGCCGGGCGTGTCTATCTGGCCATGACCCTGGTTGCCGAGACGGCCCTGTTTGCGGCCTTACTGCTTATTTTTCAGCACACGGAAAGCCTGGCGCCGAGACCGGCGCAACTCATCGGGCTGAGCGACTGGGCCATCGGATTGCTGGTCTTCGGCCTCGGCATCAAGGCCGGATTGGTACTGCTGCATGTCTGGCTGCCGCTGGCCCATCCTGCCGCCCCGATACCGGCCAGTGCGGTCCTGAGCGGTACCATGATCAAGGCGGCGCTGATCGGCTGGCTGCGCTTTCTGCCGTTGGGTCAGGAACTGCTATGGGGATGGGGGCAACTGTTGGTCGGCCTGGGCAGCGTCACCCTGTTGTATGCGATCCCGGTCGGTTTGCTGCAAACCAATCCGAAGGTAGTGCTGGCCTATTCCAGTGTGAGCAAGATGGGGCTGATGACGGCGATCCTGGGGCTGGCCCTGTTGCAGCCTGCACTGGCGCCGGCCATCCTTACCGCCGTGGTCTTCTATGCCGCTCAGCACGGCCTCGCCAAAGGAGCGCTATTCCTGGGTGTGGGAGTCAGCCGCACCAGCAATGCCGCCTGGGTCCTGCCCGCGCTGGCGTTGCCCGCCCTGGTGCTGGCTGGCGCGCCGTTCACCGCCGGCGCCCTGTCCAAAGTCCTACTCGAACCCCCATTGGCAGCCTTGCAGGGCTTGTGGGCGGATCTGTTCCCGATCCTGCTGATTCTCTCCACACTCGGCACGACCCTGCTGATGGGGCGTTTCCTGACCCTGATGAGAGCCGAGCGCAGCGCCGGCTCGAACGCCGTCTCAGGTATGGCATTGCCATGGTTGATGCTGATCGGTACGATCCTGATCATGCCCTTTTTGACCAGCTTCGACTTTCCCTCCATTGCCGGAAGCTGGCCGCTGGCGGTGGGAATCATGCTGCTGCTGTTGATGGCGCTCCTGCGAATTCAGTGGGCCAGACAACTCGCGGGCAGCATTCCTGCCGGCGACATTCTCGAACCGGTTGTCCGTGTGACCCTGGGGTCATGGCAGTGGCTTACCCACACCATCTCGTGGGGCCTAACCTGGATGAATCGCCGCATCCCGGCGCTCCTCCAGCGTCTCCCGGCACAGCCCCTGGTACGGTCCCTTTCCATCGAACACAGCCTCAGCCTGTGGCCAGTCTCGGGAATCTTGGCCCTGTTAACGGGCGTCGCCCTGTTGTTGCTGATGTGGACCCCCTGATGACCCTGGTCTGGCTACTGCTGCCCATCTCATTACCGCTGCTCCTGATGGGATTCGCCTCGATTCGCCCGGCCCCCTGGCTGGTGATCGGCGCAGCACTGCCGGCGCTGCTGCTGGCAGCCGTCAACCCGGTATCGGAAACCCTGGTCTTGGATTGGCTGTTGCTCGGAATTCGCCTCGGCCTGGACGAGACGGGTCGCCCGTTCCTGGCCGCTTCCGGCCTGGTCTGGCTGCTG
Organism: uncultured Gammaproteobacteria bacterium; assembly: GCA_963716875.1. Classification (GTDB taxonomy): domain Bacteria; phylum Pseudomonadota; class Gammaproteobacteria; order Chromatiales; family Chromatiaceae; genus JASJBU01. The sequence continues at coordinate 180,603 of CAVQUR010000002.1, read as the reverse complement.
AGCACGGCCTATACGGCGGCCAGTCTGTCGGATTCAGCGGACAGCACGCGTTTTCGCGTGTTTTTCCTGTTGACGATGAGTGGTAATTTCATTCTCATCCTGGCCCAGGACATGCCGACCTTCTATCTGGGCTTCACCCTCATGGGACTGTCCGCTTATGGTCTGGTGGCCCATCGGGCCTCCGTCTCGGCGCGGCGCGCCGGCAGATTGTATCTCGCTTGGACGATCACCGGTGAGGTCCTGTTATTCAGCGCCCTGATCCTGCTGGCGGCCCCGGCGGGCGGCACCGATTTCGCCAGTCTGCGCAGCGCGAGCCCATCCGATCTTGCGATAGCGCTCCTTGTTCTGGGATTCGGTATCAAGCTCGCGCTGCCCGGACTCCACCTGTGGCTGCCGGCCAGTTACGCCGCGGCCCCGGCAGCCGGCGCTGCGGTCCTCAGCGGCCCCATGATCAGCGCAGGTTTTCTGGGCTGGCTGCGCTTCCTGCCGGCGGGTCAGGAGGCGCTCGCGCCTTGGGGCGAATGTTCTCACTGTCATCGGACTGCTCGGCATGGTCTATGGGATCGGCGTCGGCCTGCTGCAGGCTAAGCCCAGGATGGTGCTCGGTTATTCCAGCATCAGTAAGATGGGGCTGCTGAGTTCGGGCTTCGGCATCGCCCTCGCCCATCCGGCCGGGGCGCCCTTGATGCTCTCCGCCCTGGTCCTTTACACCCTGCATCATCTGTTCGTCAAGAGCGCCTTGTTTCTCGGCGTGGATCTGCTCGAACGGGGGCATGCGAGACCCTGGGTCCTGGGCGGTCTGATGCTGCTCGGCCTGGCCCTGATCGGCGCGCCACTGACAAGCGGCGCGCTGGCCAAGGCCTGGCTGGTCTTCGCCCTGCCGGCGCAGAGCGTCTGGTTCGCCACCTGGCTGGCCGCTGCGGCCTTCGCCTCGACGCTGCTGATGGGGCGTCTGGCTTTTCTGCTGGTCAACCAGCGCAGCGCCCGCCCGGCCGTCGGCATGCCGGCCTTCGCGGCCTGGTGGCTGTTGCTCGCCATCATCATCACCCTGCCCTGCATACTCGCTTGGCCGCCAGCATCGCTCACGGCTGGCCTGCCGCTCTTTGCGGCTGGCTTGGCGACCTGGCTGGTCTGGTTTTACCGACCGCGCGGACTGGTCAAGCTGGTTGGCCTGATCCCCCCTGGCGATATCCTCCAGCCCTTGAGCCGCGCTATGAGGTCTCTGCAGCAGGTTTTAGCGCACCCCTTGCCAGGTGTTGGAAAAAGACCCAACATGGGATCTTTACCGCAAGTCATTGCGCAAGCTCGCGACGTCAGCCTGAGTCAACAACCGCAATCACCCATTCTGCGCAACCTGGGAGCTGGATTGGCCCCCTCTGGATGAGCCTGGCCGGTCTGGTGTTGCTGACAATGCTCACCGGGGCCTGGCACCTGATAAACGACAGGAGATATCAGATGAAACGCTTCAAGAATATCCTCTATCACGCCGATGGCGACAACCCTCGAGCGAATCCCTGAGCCGCGCGGTAGCGCTTGCGACAATCCAACGATGCGAGACTCACCGTCATGGATGTCATCACGGATACCGAACTGGCTTCCGATGTGGAGCAACGTTTCGGTGTCAAGCTGAACGAACTGCTGCGTCAGCGTCGTCTGGAACAATTGCAGGCGCTGCTGGAACCGTTCACCAACAGCGGCCTACCCATCTACACCCAGGTGCTCTCGGGCACCCCCTTCATCGAACTCATTCGCGCCGTGCAACGCAATGGCTTCGACCTGCTGGTCAAGGCGCCCCACCTCCCGGAGGGTCTCACGGAACGTCTGCTGTACGGCAGTTTCGATCTACACCTGTTGCGCAAGTGTCCCTGCCCCGTGTGGATCGATCGGCCTGAGAGCGCGCACCCGTACCGTAATATCCTGGCGGCGGTGGATCCCACCGATCGGGCCAACCTCGAATTAAATCGCTTGATCATGGACCTGGCCAGTTCCCTGGCCGAGCGTGAATCGGCGCAACTGCATGTGGTGCACGCCTGGCGTATGGCCGGCGAGAGCATGCTGAGATCCGGCCGGGCCCGCATCTCAGCAACGGAGGTCGAGCGAACTGCTGAGCCGAAACGGAACAGAGTCATCGGCAGCGCTTCAACGATTTGTTGGCCGCTTACGGTCTGTCAAGCGCAAGCCCCCAGGTCAAGCTGGTAAAGGAAAAGGCCTCGAAGGCCATTACCGCTCTGTCGGACGGGTCAACGCCGACCTGATCGTGATGGGCACCGTAGGCAGAACCGGCATCCCCGGTTTGATTATCGGCAACACCGCGGAAGACGTCCTGCACACCACCCGGATCCTCGATACTCGCCGTGAAGCCGCAAGGTTTCGTCTCACCAGTCAGCATGCCCTGAGCTGTCTCCATGACGAATCTGAACCTGAAACACCTGCGCTATTTCTGGGCCGTTGCCAGCCACGGCTCGATCGCGCGCGCCTCCGAGGTGCTGCACCTTACCCCCCAGACCATCAGCGGTCAGCTCAGAGAACTGGAGGAGCAATTCGGCATCAAGCTGTTCAAGAAGGCCGGCAGGAATCTGGTCCTGACGGATACGGGTCGCACGGTGTTCAACTATGCGGACGAGATCTTCCGCCTCAGCAACGAGTTGCAGGATGTCATGGCCGGTCGCAGCTCCCGGCTCTAAGTTGACCCTCAATGTGGGTATCGCCATGGTGGTGCCCAAGCTGCTGGCGTATCGCATCCTGGAGCCGGTCTTGAGTTTCGAGCAACCGATCCTGCTGATCTGCAATGAAGCGCCGTTCGTCGATCTGCTGGCCGATCTGTCCGTGCACAAGCTCGACCTGGTGCTGGCCGACAGCCCGCTCAGTCCGGCCTTGAACATCCGCGCCTACAGCCATCCATTGGGCGAATCCGGCATCAGTTTCTTCGCCCGGGAGTCGGAGGCGCGGCGGTATCGAGACGAGTTTCCGCAAAGCCTGGACGGCGCACCCATGTTGATGCCGACCACCAGCAGCGCCCTGCGCAGGTCACTGGAACTGTGGTTCGAACGCATCAAGGTGCGACCCCGTGTGGTGGCCGAATTCGAGGATCGGGCCCTGATGAAGGCCTTCGGCGAAGCGGCCGCCGGTATCTTCACCGCACCGACCGCGGTCGAAAAGGATGTGCTGGACAAATACTCCGTGACCTTGATCGGCCGCACCGAAGAGGTCAAAGAGCGCTTTTACGCCATCTCCGCGGAACGCAAGATCAAACATCCGGCGATCTCCGCCATCACCGAGTCGGCCCGACTCGATCTGTTTTCTTAGGCAGCCGTACTATGGTTCATATCCGTCATACTAACCACAATGGTCTAAACAACATGACAGGCATCCCTCAATCTATACCCCAACCAAACTACTATTGGTTGGGGTATCAACAGCGGCAGTCAAGCCGCCTCAAAGCAAATCGGATTTGAGGTCATACCGCATTCTGCGTCTCTGGCATGGGTCTACTGTGACCACCAGATGCGCCAGCGCAAACCCAAACTCGTCGTATAACCCACCTCCACAAACCTAATCTGTTGTTCCCTATCCAAGATAAAAGTGGCGGGCACGCCAGTTACCCCCCAGGCATTCGCATGTATGCCGTGGGGATCTGAAAGCACCGGAAAATTCACTTCGTTCTCGCTGAGAAACTGGAGTATTTCATGATCGGCGCCGGACATCATGGCCACGGTGACGACGGGATAGTCCGGTTGCAGACCCGCGATGTTGTCCAACTCCAAACGGCACAATGGACACCAGGTGGCCCAGAAATGGACCACGTAAGGCCTATCGTGCCAGGCGCTCAAGTCAAAGCGCTCACCATCCAGCAACTGACCCGTCAGGGGTGGAGCCGGACCGGTGGCGACCTGCCGTGTCTGCCAGAGGTGCACCGCAAATACCAGCGCAAACAGGAACAGGCCTTGCAACGCCCAGCCGAGCAAACGGCGGGGCAAGGTCTTCCCGGATCTATTGAAATCAGCCATCAGGCCTCAGCTTGGACAATGCACGGTTCATCTTCAGGCAATGGCGCCGAACCAGAAGGGTGTCTTTTTGTTGAGGAAATCATCATAGCGCATGTAATGGGATCCATCGCAGGAGAAGGTCAGACTCACCATGCCATTGAAGATATTGATGGATGAGGACCGTAAATAAATGTTCTCATCGACCATGCGCAGTGTTATAAGTCCCTCGAATATGTGAACGATCTCATGCTGAGGTATCATCGCATCCTCGGGATAGGGCAGAGGAGGATAGACCAGGCAGATATCAGGATCACTGAGGGCCTCATGCTCAAGAATACGGTAGCGGAACGGATCATCGATGGTCCAGAATGTCACCTGACTGCTGGAAAAGTGAATCTGGCATTGAAAAACACCGCGCTGAGTCAACAGCTCCTCGAGAATAGACAATGCCTGAGACAGATTGCGATCCATCGGGCTTTCGACTCGACACTGCTGAAAGACCTGACCGCGAATCGCCGGATCCCCTTTGATCTGCCGCCAACCACTGGGTTCTTCATAGAGTTCCGCGGTCATCGGCAGATTGCGCAGATCGAAATCCGCCCCTAAAAAACCCAAGGTTCCCGCATCCGACCGCACCACCTGCAAGGCGGTCAAGGAAGGCCGGTGTTTCGACAGACTGATATAGGCATCCGACAGAAGAAAGCCCCAGACGGGGACGGCTTCCTGCATGTAGGGTCGCCTTGACCGGTCGCGTCCGAAATACCTGGACTCAAGCCCTGTATTGCTCACATTATCACAGATCTGAACCCCGTCTGCGTCCACACAGTAAAGGTAAGTGCAGTAGGGGATACGGCCAAAGCCGGCCAACAAAATCTGATTCAATTGCTCCCGGTTGCCCCAGGCCTGGGCGCATTGTTGCGCCAGTTCGGCGAGCGGTGCATGGAGCTCCCGCGCCAGTTGCTCGCGCTGTAGATAGACACTCTCTTTCCATGACAACGTCATACCTGCACCCTTACAAACGGCGTGTACCGGGTCACGAAACCCTGCCGCCGTCTATCGACGTAGAACCAAGCTGAAAATCTGTCGGATCATCCATATGGTCTTGTTCAGCGCCTGATGTAAGAATATGCCTACGTAGATCTCGGATGAAACCTATACCAATTTCTTCCGTACCATCATATGATATATACCGACAATAACAATAAGATCCCAATAATAATCACAATGCCCTCAGGAGGAGAGAAATGGCTATCATGTTGACACTGATCTTTTCTACGTTAGCCCTGTTGGTGCTATTCGAAAGAAATTAACAAACAATTGACTCTACTAGAAAAGGCGGGAAGTAATAATTCCCGCCCGTAAATCTGTTATCAGATTACGACACCTAGCGGCGACCGCCGATGATCGAGCCCAGGATACCACGCACGATCTGGCGGCCAAGGTTGGAACCGATAGCGCGCACGACTGACTTGGCAAAGGCTTCTCCTACCCCCTGACGTCGACTCCCGCCGTTAACCCCTGAGCGTCCGGCGGTCTTCTGCGTGGTCGTTTCCCCGGCCTGCTGCTCCCGCTGTTTGCTGAGTTCCTGTTCCCGCTTGCCTAACATTTCGTAGGCCGATTCCCGGTCGAGCACCTGATCATAGATCCCCCGGAGTGGTGAACGGTCCAGGATCCTCTGCCGTTCCTCCGCCTCAACCGGTCCTAACTGGGAACGGGGCGGTGCGATGAGTGTGCGTTGCACGATATTCGGCACGCCCTGCTGGTCGAGCGTGGAGACCAGCGCTTCACCTAAGCCCAGCTGGCCGATCACCTCTTCAGTATCGAAAGCAGGATTTTGCCGAAAGGTCTCGGCAGCGGCTTTCACCGCCTTTTTATCCCTGGGTGTGTAAGCGCGCAGCGCGTGTTGGATCCGGTTGCCCAGTTGTCCGATCACCGCATCGGGCACATCGCTCGGGTATTGGGTAACGAAGAAGACTCCCACTCCCTTGGAGCGAATCAGACGCACCACCTGGGTGATCTTCTCCAGCAGGGCCTTGGGCGCATGACTGAACAAAAGATGCGCCTCGTCGAAGAAGAAAACCAGTTTGGGGCGATCCGCATCACCCTGCTCCGGCAACTCCTCCATCAACTCGGAGAGCAGCCACAACAGGAAGGTGGCGTAGATACGCGGTGAGTGATAGAGGGAGGTGGCATCCAGGATACTGATCACACCTCGACCGGAGAAATCCGACTGCATCAGATGCTCGATGCGGATCGCCGGCTCACCAAAGAAGACCTCACCGCCAGCCTCTAGCAACACCAGCAGGCGGCGCAACAGCGCGGTGACGCTCTGCCTGGAGACCCGTCCATAGACCCGTTCCAAATCCCCGGCTGTGATCCGACACCCAGTTGAGCATGGCCCGCAGGTCTTTCAGATCGAGCAGCAGCAGACCCTCATCATCGGCTACGCTGAACGCGATCTGTAATACCCCCTCCTGAGTCTCATTCAACTCCAGCAGATTGGCCAGCAATGTGGGGCCCATTTCGGAAACCGTGGTCCGCACCGGATGGCCTTGTCTGCCAAAAACATCCCAGAACAGCACAGGGCAGGCCTCGAAACCATGGCCATCGATACTAATAGCCTCCAGCCGCTCGGTGATCTTCGGGTGAGATTTTCCGCTCGCAGCCAGACCCGACAGGTCGCCTTTCACGTCGGCGGTGAATACCGGCACACCGAGGCGGGAGAAGGATTCCGCCAAGACCTGCAGGGTAACCGTCTTACCGGTACCCGTGGCGCCGGTGATGAGACCGTGGCGATTTGCCATGCCGGCGTTGAGCTGGATCGGTTCACTGCCGTTGCCGCCGAGCAGGATATAATTGTCTGTCATGGTCGAATCCCCGTGTCGGCCTGTCGTGGCCGGTCTGTTTTGACAATGATTTACGTTCTTGGCTGGCCCGATCGGCCGGCTGGTTAAACTCAGTAATTGAAATCCACAGTAATAAGCGATTACAGTCCACGGCGTGGAATGCCTCAGACGATATAGTCACACATCAGGAGTTTTTAACATGCTGGAACTGATTCAACAATTGGTGGCGGGTACCGGTGTCACTCAGCAACAGGCGGAAGGCGGCGCCGGTCTGCTGATGAAACTGGTGAAGGATAAACTCTCCACCGGGGATTTTGCGCACGTTGCCGAGGCAGTACCTGGGGTCCAGAATCTGATCGATGCGGCCCCGAATCCCGAGAGTGGGGGTCTGGGCGGTCTGCTGGGTGGTGCGATCTCCGCGCTGACTGGCCAGGAACTGGGAAGTCTGGCTTCCCTGGCCAGCGGTTTTTCCAAACTCGATCTGGATGCCGGTATGCTCGGCAAGTTCATCCCGATATTGCTTTCCTTTCTACAGTCACGGGGCGGCGAAGACCTGGCGGGAATGGTCGGCCGCGTGTTACAGGGCGAGTGATGGAGCGGATAGATGCGCTGGCGCAGCCATCGGCAGAGTAATAATCTTGAAGATCGGCGCGGTCTGCGCGGACCAGCCATGGGTGGCTTTGGTGGGAATGGAGGTCTGCTCAACCTGTTGCCTATGGTTTTCAAACTGTTCGGACTCAAGGGCGGCATCATTGCCCTGCTTGGCCTTGGCGCTTACGGCCTGCTGAGCGGCAATCTGGACGGGATATTGGGTGGCGGAGGCATGCAGGGCAACCTTCCCCCCCAGCAGGATCAGAGGATCGAACAGAGCGCCGAAGAGCAGGAGTTGGTGAATTTCGTCTCGGTGGTGCTGGCGGATACGGAGGATACCTGGCATGCGCTGTTCCGGCAGCGGGGAGAAAGCTATCGGGAACCTCGCCTGGTGCTGTTTCGCGGCGCAGTGAACTCAGCCTGCGGTCTGGGACAGGCGGCCATGGGCCCATTCTATTGTCCGGCAGATCAGAAGGTCTATATCGATCTCAGCTTCTATGACGACCTCAGAAACCGCTTCAAGGCGCCGGGGGATTTCGCCCAGGCCTATGTGATAGCCCATGAGGTGGGACACCATGTGCAGACCCTGCTGGGTATCTCAGAATGGGTCCAACAAGCCAAGCAGAAAACGAACAAGGTGCAGGCAAACCAGCTTTCGGTGCGCCAGGAGCTACAGGCGGACTGCCTGGCGGGAATCTGGGCCCATCATGCGGACCGCACCCGCCGGTTGCTCGAAACCGGTGATGTGGAGGAAGGCCTGACTGCCGCCAGCGCCATCGGTGATGACCGCCTGCAGAAACAGTCGCAGGGTTATATCAGTCCGGATTCCTTCACCCATGGCAGTTCGGCGCAGCGGGTGAAATGGTTCAAAATGGGCCTGCGCACTGGCAAACTCAAGGACTGCGACACCTTTTCCGCAAAATCGCTCTAGCTAGAGCAGTATATTATCGAGCTGGTTTCCCACAACTCCGGAGGCATCGAAATGGGTATTTTATCTTGGATCATTCTGGGCCTGATCGCCGGCGCGCTGGCCAAGTGGATCATGCCGGGCAGGGACGACATGGGTCTGATCATCACCATCCTGTTGGGCATAGCGGGGGCATTCGTGGGCGGTTATCTTGGCTCCCTGCTCGGCCTGGGCAGTATCGGAGCGCTGAGCATTGGCAGTATCTTGACCGCGACCGCAGGGGCAATTCTGTTGCTGTTTGTTTATCGACAGCTAACAAAGTCGTAAGCCGTTGGCGGCGATCAGGCCACAGTCGCGCCTACAGTCTGATGTTCATCAGCAAACCCAGATAAGGGGCGTCGTCGTACTCCGCGTCCTGGAGAAAATTGCCGTCTGCATCCTCCAACTGCAGTTCTCCGGTATAGGCCACGCCTCCCAGTAGACTCAATTGGAGATCAGGATTGGGCTGATAACTGAGCAGCAAAGTCACGGGCGTGGCGCGGTTCTGTCCCACCCCGTTGGCGACCTGTCCATCCTCGTCCAGACGAAATCGGAACTTTTCGTAGCGCACACCCAGGGTCAATTTCCATGCCTCGTTGGGATTCCAGTTCAAGCTGAGCCCCGGACCCCGGCTCGCCGCGACTCCCCGTCCCGTTTCCAAACTCAACCGGTCGCTGAGCTTCCAGTCCAGCAGCAGGATTGGAAAAAAGTCGACACTGTCCTCGATCCCCGAGAAGACGCCGAAACCAGGACCGATACTTAACCTGTCGCTGAAACGATAGGCAGTCCCGGCCAGCACCCCCATCTGCTGGCTATCCGACCAGGCAGCAGAGGTCTCGCCACTGTAGCGCAGGCTGGGTATGGCAATCGTGGTCCAGCTTTCACCCCGATGGGTCAGCGGAACGCTGATTCGTAGCTCACGAATCCTCCGCCAGGGCGCTTCGCCACCGCCAAACGGCAACACCCCGTTGAAACCGTAGGCGTCTTCGCCATAACCGAGAGAAATGCCGGCGCTCCACTTGGTATTCAGAAGGCGTGTGGCGTTGAAATTCAGGAAATAACGGTCTAAGTCGAATTCACCGCCAAGGTCTAAGGAGGTCTCGAATTGTTTGACCGCTCCAGCAGCGAAATCAAAGCGCCAGACCGACTGCTGCCCTGGATCAGCGACTGCGGGGGCGGCGGCGAGTACAAGTGCCGCGAGTAATCCTCGACCGCTGGTGCGCAAATGGATTAAAGACTGGTGCATAGGTATTTCTCTTGGTATGGAGTGGATGATAGAGAATTGCCCCGCTTCAGGAACTAACTTAGCAATTCTGGCACTGCAGACTCCACCAAGCCGGGGCTTTTTGTTAGCTTATAGCAACTGAGGCGAAAAATTACATTTACAAGCCCGGGGGAATTTTTCATTGACCATAAGAATAATTAAATATTTGGGACTCTTGCTGTTTGCACTCAGCCAAAGCCTGCCGGCTGCCATCAAGTATGTCACCGATGATCTGCAGCTCTCGCTGCATACGCAAAGCAACTCTAAAGGTAGACTGCTGCAAAAAATACCCAGCGGCACCAAACTGGAAGTGCTGAAAGAAGAGGGTTTGTTTGCCAAGGTGAAGACCCCGGACGGGACCGTTGGTTGGACCAAAGCCGGCTTCCTGATGACGGACAAACCTGCCCGCGTCCGAGTCATCGAGCTGGAACAGGCGCAGGCTCAAATGAAGCAAGACCTGGAACACACCCGGGGACAGTTGGCAGTCAGCAACACGCTGGCTGCCGAGTTGCGCGCGGAGAAAATCCAGATGGCCCTGGAACTGGCGGATGATAGAGAAAAGCAACAGATCGTTTCCTCCACCATCAGTCAGCTGCAGCAGGAACTTGCCGGGCTACGGCAGCGCCTGCGTCCGGCAGACGGGCTGCAAATCCCGTTGAGCTGGGGTCTGTTGGCAACGGCAGCTGCGTTGCTGCTCGGTTTTATCGGAGGAATCGCCCTATTCGACTGGTTGAGCCGCCGGCGCCACGGCGGGTATCGCATCTACTGATAACGAACAAGGTGCAGCGGCGCATTATTCGATGGCATACTTCTTCATACGATAGAGCAGCGTATCCCGGGTAAGTCCCAATAGTCGCGCTGCCTTGCTGCGATTACCCAGAGCCCGATTCAATGCCTGCTTGATCAGGTCGGCCTCCAGATCATCCATTTTCAAGCCCTGTTCAGGCAGCTTGAAAACACCCGTCAGGTTGATGCTTTCTGGCTGTGAATGCCTGATCTCCTGCGGCAGGTTTTCCACCTCGATACGTCTGCCGGAGAACAGAATCAGCATCCGCTCACAGAGGTTTTTCAGTTCCCTGACATTGCCCGGCCAAGGGTAGTGAGTGAGCCGTTTCAAGACCTCTTTTGAATAGACCGGGGGTTGCAGATCGTATTCCAAGGACAACTCATGGGTGAGCCCCCTCAGCATCAATTCCACATCACCCTTGCGGGCGCGCAACGGCGGTAACTCCAGCGGTACCACATAGAGGCGGTAGTAGAGATCCCGCCGGAAACTCCCTTCCTTCACTGCTTTACTCAGATCACGATTGGTAGCGGCGAGGATCCGGACGTCGACCCGTCGGGTCACCGGCTGACCCAATTGTTGACACTCGCCGGTCTCCAGAAAGCGCAATAGCTTGGCCTGCACGCCCAACGGTAACTCACCTACTTCATCGAGGAATATTGTCCCGCCATTGGCGGCTTGCATCCGGCCCTGTTCATTCTGAACGGCGCCGGTAAAGGCCCCCTTACGATGTCCGAACAGCTCGGTTTCCGCCAAATGTTCGGGTAACGCGGCGCAATTGACCGTTACGAAAGGTTTGCTGTGACGGCGACTGTAGCGATGCAGGGCTTTGGCCAGCAACTCCTTCCCGGTGCCGCTCTCCCCGGTGACCAAGACCGTGGCATCGGTTGCGGAAACGATCTTCATGGCGCGCAGCACCGATTGAAATTCAGGGGCATTGCCTAACATGGATGAGGCTCCTTAAATTAGTATTTTTTTCATTTTAATAGACTGGAGGTAATCCAGGAAATACCCAGATCTACGCATACCTATATAAGGTAAATGGCCCAGTAAAAAGAATCAAGTGTGGGATTTGGCTGATTTTGTCTTGCGCTATTTTTCCAAAAAAGCGTTGCGTCCGGGTAACAGAAAGTTGACGCGTCGCTGGACGATACCATAGTCTGGTACCGTATCCACCCAGGGGCATCCTGGCGATCCGCTCTTTGCCCGTCAGACAGACGTCAGTGACGATGGGGAGACCCAGACGGATTTCCACCTGTATCTTTAGCACCACCCAGCACTGATGCAAACAACGCTGGACTGCGCTTGCATTTATTTTCACAATCGTACCCAGCTTCCGGCTCTCGTCTATTCTTAACTTTGAGCCATGAAACCAATCAGACTGCAAGACTATTGAGGCATTGGTAATGATGCAGAAACCCGAGATCAAGCAGGATTCCATGTACATGTTGTTGAGGGAAGAAAAGATCAAAGAGTTCAATCAGCGCCGAGCGCAAGGTGAACCCTGCCCTCTGCAAAATGCCGACCTGCGCGGACTCGACCTGCGCGGGTTGGACGCCAAGGGCCTGGATCTGAGCGGCAGTTATCTGCGTCAGGCCGACCTACGGGGTGTAGATCTGTCAACGGCGCGTGCTGGAAGGTGCGAGCATCAGCGGCGCCAAGATATCCGGCGCCTATTTTCCCAAGGAACTCAACCCGGAGGAGATCACCCTGTCCCTGGTGCACGGCACCCGTCTGCGCTATCGCTGAAGCCGCATCAGGGAGTATCGAGCTGCGTCAGGATGTTTCGGGCCACCCGGCGTTGGTCCGCATCCCCCTCCTGCAAGACCTCATAGAGCAGTTCGCGGGCCTGTTCCACTTCCCCGCATCCCGGTGAGTCTGGATTTGCAGGAGCTTGTCCGCTGCCGACACCTCCTCCTCTTGCGCGTCGATGGCATCCAATTCCGCTTCCATCTCGGCCTCTGTCAGGGGCACGAAACGATCCGGCTCCTGGTAGTCACGGGTGGGATCCAGTTCGCTTGCCCACCGGGGCGGCAGGTTCCGTCGCGGTTTGATATCCCTCCCGCAGCAACCGACAAGGGTTGCTGGGCGTATCGGGTCAGCGGCCTGCTTCTCTCGTTGTTGCCTGACGAAGCCCTTCGAGAAGATCAGACCGAGCTCAAACAGGACCCACATGGGCAGTGCCAGCAGGGTCTGGGAGATCACATCCGGCGGGGTCAGGAACATCCCCAGCACAAAGGCGCCCACGATCACATAGGGACGCTTCTGTCTGAGACTCTCGGGCGTGGTCACCCCCATCCATACCAGGATGATGGTGGCGATGGGCACCTCGAAGGCCACCCCGAAGGCAAAGAACAGGGTCATCACGAAATCGAGATAACTGCCCATATCGGTGGAGATCTCGATGCCTTCCGGGGCGGTGCTGGTGAGAAAGGCGAAGACCAGCGGGAACACCACGAAATAGGCGAACGCCATGCCCAGATAGAACAACAGGGTGCTGGACACCAGCAGGGGCATCACCAGTTTTTTCTCGTGCTTGTAGAGCCCCGGAGCCACGAAGGCCCAGAACTGATAGAGGATGAAGGGCACCGCGATGAAGATCGCCAGTTGCAGGCTCAGCTTGAAGGGAATCAGAAACGGATCGATCGGCTTGGTGGAGATCATGCTGCTGCCTTCCGGCAGGGTCTGCCGCAGGGGTTCGGCGACCAGCACGTAGAGATCGTTGGCAAACGGAAACAGCATCAGAAACACCGCCAGCACCGCCAGCACCACCCGCAACAAGCGGTCCCGCAGTTCCAGCAGATGCGCGACCAGGGGTTGTTCCGTATCGGTGGATTGGCTCGACTTGTCAGCCGTCATGGTGCGCCTTGAACCTATTGGTGGGAGTCGGGGGTCTTCGGGTCATCTAATCCATGCTTGGCGTCACTGAGGGACTTTTGCGTGCCCCGCCGGATCACATCCAGCTCCTGTTCCGTCTCTTCGATGATTTCATGCAGGGGGTTGGCCTTCTGCGCCTGATCCTGCAGGATCTGTTTCAGCTCCTCCGCCTTGATCTCCCGGTCGATATCCGCCTTGACGCTGGCCATGAAGCGCCGGCCCCGGCCGATCCAGTGACCGGCGGTGCGCGCCACCTTGGGCAGCCGTTCCGGGCCGATCACGATCAACGCCACCACGGCAATGATGGTCAGTTCCCAGAAACCGACGTCAAACATAGTGAGTACTCAATGACCGAGCGCGTCAGGTCTTGTGCTTTTCTTTGGAGGTCACCTCGCCCTCGATGGTGGCGCCCTCCGATTTTTCGATCTGTTCCGGCTTGTCCTCCTGCTTTTCGCCTTCCGACATGGATTTCTTGAAACCCTTGATGGCCCCGCCGAGATCGCTGCCGATATTCTTCAGCCGTTTGGTGCCGAACAACAGCAACACGATCGCCAGAATGATCAACAACTGCCAGATACTGATACCACCAATACCCATAATCTTCTCCACTCCCCGGCCGCAGCCGGCTGTATTGTATAAAAGTCGGAAGCCAGCCCGGCCTGCTTCAGCAACTCAACAAGGCATCATACCCCAGTTGCCAGTTGACCGTAACACTCGGGGATTGTGCCGCTTTTCCATCCATTGTCGACTCGATAAAGTCATCACTTCAAGTATCGCGCCGCGCCTTCTCCGTCAAACCGGAGAGGCCGAAACGTCGCTGCAACTCATGCAGCACAGCCTCCGGCCCAAGTCCCTGGTGGGCCAGCAGCACCAGACTGTGAAACCACAGATCCGCAGTTTCATAGATGATCTTCTCCGCCACCCCATCCTTGGCCGCCATCACCGTCTCCGTGGCCTCTTCACCGATCTTCTTCAAGATCGCATCCAGGCCCTTGGCATAGAGGTTTGCCACATAGGAACTGTCGGGATCCGCCTGTTTGCGCTGCTCCAGCACCTGGGCCAGTTGGGTCAGTACATCACTCATGTCGGTCACTTACAGGTTCGCCTGCCCGGGGATTCGCCATTCCGGAGCCATGCCCCTTCCCTGCAGCAGGGCTTGAGTTGGAGCACCCAGAGCTGGGTGGCTATGGGCAGATGTGTTAAGTTAATTCTAGCGTCGCACAGAGGAACAGTATGGCTTCCTCATTGGTAGATCTTCTTGGGATCCTTCAACACCGGCAGGATCTCCACCCACTGGCCGTCCCGCAGTTCCCGGTAGAAGCAGTTGTGTCGCCCGGTATGACAAGCAATACCGCCTTTCTGTTCCACTTCGAGCAGCACCACATCCGCATCGCAATCGACCCGGATCGACTTCACCAGCTGCTGGTGTCCCGACTCCTCACCCTTGTGCCAGAGCTTTCTGGCGGGAACGGGAGTAATAGACCGCATGGCCGGTCTGCTCGGTCAGACGCAGCGCCTCGGGGTTCATCCAGGCCAGCATCAGGATCGTGCCGGTGCCCGTTTCCTGGGCGATCGCCGGCACCAGGCCGTCCCGATCCCATTTGATTTCGTCAAACCAACTCATAAACGCACCTCGACACCCTGATCCTGCATGAACCGTTTCGCCTCACCGATACTGTACTCGGCGAAGTGGAAGATGCTGGCGGCCAGCACCGCATCCGCGCCCGCCCAGTTTGATGCCGTCCACCAGATGCTGCAGACTCGCCGACCCCGCCGGAGGCGATCACCGGAATCGGCACCGCCTCGGCGATGGCGCGGGTGAGGCCGGTTGTCGAAGCCGATCTTGGTGCCGTCCCGGTCCATGCTGGTGAGCAGGATCTCGCCGGCCCCGTAGTCGGCCATCTTTCTGGCCCACGCCACCGCATCCAGGCCGGTCGGCTTGCGTCCGCCGTGGGTGAAGATCTCCCACTTCAGCGGCTCGCCCTCGCCAGCTGACCTGCTTGGCGTCGATGGCCACCACGATGCACTGGGAGCCGAAGCGATCGGTGGCCTGCTTGCACGAATTCCGGATTGAACACCGCCGCGGTGTTGATCGCCGACCTTGTCGGCGCCGGCATTCAGCATGCGCCGGACGTCCTCGATGGTGCGGATGCCGCCGCCCACGGTGAGCGGGATGAAGACCTCGCTGGCCACCTGCTCCACCACATGCACGATGGTGTCGCGCTCGTCGGAGCTGGCGGTGATGTCGAGAAAGGTGATCTCGTCCGCCCCCTCCTCGTTGTAGCGGCGCGCCACTTCCACCGGATCGCCGGCATCGCGGATCTCCACGAACTTGACGCCCTTGACCACCCGGCCGGCGTCCACGTCGAGACAGGGAATGATGCGTTTGGCTAACATGCTGCTTCCATCTGAATTCTCAAGCTCTGCAGACCGTGCTCAACTCGATCCGCCAGGCGCTGACCGGCGGCGAAGTCCAGGGTGCCCTCATAGATGGCGCGGCCGGTGATGGCGCCCATGATATTGCGGGTCTCGGCCTGGCACAGGGCCTCGATATCGCCGATGTGGGTGATGCCGCCGGAGGCGATCACCGGGATCTCGATGGCGTTCGCCAGGGCCGTGGTGGCCTCGATGTTGGGGCCGTTCATCATGCCGTCGCGGCCGATGTCGGTATACACGATGGCGGACACCCCGTCGTCCTCGAAGCGCCGCGCCAGCTCGGTCACCTCCTGATCGGTCACCTCCGCCCAGCCGTTGATCGCCACCATCCCGTGCTTGGCGTCCAGGCCGACGATGATGTGGCCGGGGAAGGCGCGGCAGGCGCGGGTCACGAACGCCGGCTCCTGCACCGCCTGGGTGCCGATGATGCAGTAGCTGACCCCGGCCTCGAGATAGGCCTCGATGGTCGCCTCGTCCCGGATACCGCCTCCCACCTGGATCGGCAGCTCCGGATAGGCCTCGGCAATGGCGCGGATCACCGCGCCGTTCACCGGTTCGCCGGCGAAGGCGCCATTGAGATCCACCAGATGCAGGCGGCGGCCGCCGGCCTCGACCCAGCGGGCGGCCATCTCCACCGGATTGTCGGAGAACACCGTATCGTCCTCCATGCGGCCCTGGCGCAGGCGTACGCATTGGCCGTCTTTGAGATCTATCGCGGGAATCAGCAGCACCGTATCAATCCTGTGGTTGGTCTGTCATAAAACAAGCTCAAACCTTCCAGTTCACGAAATTCTTCAGCAGCTGCAGTCCCGCATCCGCGCTCTTTTCGGGATGGAACTGCACCGCGAACAGGTTCCGGTCCGCCACCGCGCTGGCGAAGGTGACGCCGAAAGTCGGTGGTCGCCGCGGTCAGACCCGCATTGCTCCGGGTCCACATAGTAGCTGTGCACGAAGTAGAAGCGGCTGTCCTGGGGAATATGCGCCCACAGGGGGTGACTCTGGGTCTGATGCACCTGATTCCAGCCCATGTGGGGGATCTTCAGCAGCGCACCATCCGGTCCCCGGCCGCCCGGAAAACGCCGCACCTTGCCGGCATAGAGGCCCAGCAGCGGGGTGCCGCCGTTCTCTTCGCTGAACTCCAGCAGCACCTGCTGACCCATGCAGATGCCCAGAAAGGGTTTGCTGCGGGCCGCGTCCAGGATCGCCTGGTTGAGATGGTGCTCAGAGATCGCCGCCATACAATCCCGCGCCGCACCCTGGCCCGGGAACAGCACCCGATCCGACGCCAGGATCAGTTGCGGATCGTCGGTGATGAGGATCTCATCTCCCGCCCCGGCCACATGCTCGACCGCCTTGGCGACCGAACGCAGATTGCCCATCCCGTAGTCAATGACGCTGATGCGTTGGGTCATCTATTGCTACTCAAATTGATCTGATCGAGAGTCATTGCATGCAGAGCAGTGCGACCGTCGGCGGGAGGGAACCCGCCGTCGAGTGTCCAGGGAGGTATTCACAGCGTGACCCAATGATCTGCATGCAATGTCTTGTATAGCCATTCAATTGATGGATCACAGACTGCCCTTGGTGGAGGGCACGCTGCCTGCCATGCGCGGGTCCGGCTCCAACGCCATGCGCAGGGCCCGACCCAACGCCTTGAACACCGTCTCCGCCTGGTGATGGGCATTGACGCCCCGCAAATTGTCGATGTGCAGGGTGATGCCCGCATGGTTGACCAGGCCGCGGAAAAACTCCAGGAACAGGTCCACGTCGAACTCGCCGATACGGGCGCGGGAGAAAGCCACCTGGTATTCCAGGCCGGGACGCCCGGAGAAATCCACCACCACCCGCGACAGGGCCTCGTCCAACGGCACATAGGCATGACCGTAACGGCGGATGCCCTTCTTGTCCCCCAGGGCCTGGGCCAGGGCCTGGCCCAGGGTGATGCCGATATCCTCCACCGTGTGGTGAGCATCGATATGCAGGTCGCCCTGGGCCTGGATCTCCAGATCGATCAGCCCGTGCCGGGCCACCTGGTCGAGCATGTGATCGAGAAACGGCACCCCGGTCTCGAACCGGCCCATGCCGTTGCCGTCCAGATTCAGCGCGATGCTGATCCGGGTCTCCAGGGTATTACGTTCCACCTGCGCTGTACGCTGCATAGGGACTCCGGGTTTGTCGCCCAGTCCGATAAAATGAGCATTCTACGGGATATTGGCTGAGGAATGCCAGATGCGGCAGGCCCTCGAGAGGCCGACTGACGGTGGTTAGATCGAGTGAGGATCTGTCTCAGCTTTCCAGCCAGAAGGTCACGGGACCGTCATTGGTCAAGACCACCTGCATGTCGGCCCCGAACACCCCTGGGCCACCGGGCTGTGTTCGGCCTTGGCGTGCTCCAACAGGTAGTTGAACAGTCGTTCTCCCTCAGCTGGCGGGGCGGCCGAGGAAAAGCTCGCCCGGGCGCCCTTGCGGGTATCCGCCGCCAGGGTGAACTGGGGCACCAGCAACAGGCCGCCCCCGACCTCCCGCAGGCTCAGGTTCATGCGCCCGGCGGCATCGGGGAACACCCGGTAACCGAGCAGGCGCTGCAGCAGGCGGTCGGCCTTGGTTTCGTCATCTCCTTGCTGGACCCCCACCAGCACCACCAGCCCGCGACCGATCTCACCCACGATACGGCCGTCGATTTCCACCCAGCCCTGACTGACCCGTTGCAGCAGACCGATCATGCGAGTTGCTCGGCAAACCGGTCCGTGGCCTCCACCAGGGCGACGCGGATACCGGGCTCGGCTAGCGGAGTGCCCGGCGTCTGGAATCACCTTCAGCTCACTGTCCGGCCAGGCCTGATGCAACTCCCAGGCCGAGCGCATGGGACAGATCAGGTCGTAGCGTCCCTGCACGATCACCCCGGGAATGCCGTCCAGTTCCTGGGCGTCTTCCAGCAGCTGATTGGGCTCCAGAAAGGCCTGGTTGATGAAATAATGACACTCGATGCGTGCGATGCTGAGCGCCGTATGGGGATTGGCAAAGAAATCCACCACCGCCTCGTTCGGCAGCAGGCTGGCGGTGCGCCCTTCCCAGACCGACCAGGCCTTGGCCGCCGCCATCCGCTTGACCTCGTCCTCGCCGGTGAGCAGTCGATGGTAGGCGTGCAGCATGTCGTGGCGCTCCGACTCGGGAATCGGTTTCAGATAGTCCTGCCAATAGTCGGGGAACACCTCGTTCGCCCCCGTCTGATAGAACCAGTGGATCTCCTCCGGCCGGCACAGAAAGATGCCCCGCAGGACCAGGCCCAGCCACCCGGTGCGGGATAGCTTTCGGCATAGGCCAGCGCCAGAGTGGAACCCCAGGAGCCACCGAATAGCAACCAACGGTTCACCCCCAGATGTTGTCGAATACGTTCAATATCCGTCCACCAGATCCCAGGTGGTGTTGTCCACCAGATCCGCATGGGGTGACAGAACGTCCGCAGCCCCGTTGATCGAACAGGATGATGCGATAACGTTGCGGATCGAAAAAACGCCGATGATAGGCTTCGCAACCGGCGCCCGGGCCACCATGGAGAAATAGCGCGGGAAAGCCAGTCGGATTGCCCGCCTGTTCCAGATAGAGGCTGTGGCGTGTATCCACCGACAGGGTTTGCTTGGAATAGGGCTGAACCGGCGGATAAAGATCATTCATTGAAGTATCTCGAGGATTTTATCTTGTAGGATAATCCCTACACGATAAAAGGAATTATCCGACTTCTTTTTTTTTCTGAATGTGAAACTCTATATAGGTCGTCTTCAAGGAAGAGCGAGGAAACTATAGCCCAGGACGGCATCCGAGGGACAGAAAGCTTTGCCAACCAAGCCGACGACTATAACCCGACTGCATGGATTGCAGTCGGGTTTTCCTTGTGCGTGAAAGAAATCACTCCCCCCTGGATGCCCGCTTACGCTCATGCTCCTTGAGAAATTTCTTGCGGATACGAATCGCCTTGGGGGTGATCTCCACCAATTCGTCATCCTCGATAAACTCCAGGGCCTGTTCCAGGCTGAACCTCAGCGGCGGGGTCAGCATGATGGCGTCATCCTTGCCCGCCGCCCGAATATTGGTCAGTTGCTTGCCCTTCAGGGGATTGACCACCAGGTCGTTGTCCCGCGAATGAATGCCCACGATCTGCCCCTCATAGACCTCATCCCCCGGTGAAGCAAACAGCCTGCCCCGCTCCTGCAGGTTGAACAGGGCGAAGCCCAGGACCTTGCCCTGTCCGTTCGAGATCAGCACCCCATTCTTGCGCGGAGTAATGCCACCCGGCTGGGCAGGCCCATAGTGATCGAATACATGGTAGATCAGACCGGTTCCCGAGGTGCTGGTCATGAATTCGGTCTGGAAGCCGATCAGGCCCCGGGAGGGGATGGTATAGTCGAGACGTACCCGACCTTTGCCATCGGGCATCATATCCTTCAATTCACCCTTGCGGGCCCCCAAGGCCTCCATGATGGTGCCCTGGTCTTTCTCTTCCACATCCACCGTGAGTTGTTCATAAGGTTCGCAGATTTCACCGTCGATCTCGCGGAAGATCACCTCCGGTCGAGACACCGCCAACTCGAATCCTTCCCGGCGCATATTCTCCAACAGCACCGAGAGATGCAGTTCCCCGCGCCCCGAGACCTTGAATTTTTCCGGGTCGGTGCCCTCCTCCACCCGCAGCGCCACGTTGTGGATCAACTCCCGCTCCAGGCGATCCTTGAGCTGACGGGAGGTCAGGTATTTACCCTGCCGGCCGGCAAAGGGCGAGGTGTTGACCTGAAAGGTCATGGAAACGGTGGGCTCGTCCACGGTCAAGGGCGGCCGGGCCTCGACATGTTCCGGGTCGCACAGGGTATCGGACACATTGGGGGCCCCCAAACCGGTGATAGCGATGATGTCGCCCGCATTGGCCTGCTTCACCTCGAAGCGTTCCAGCCCCAGATAGCCGTAGACGAGACCGATTTTCGCCCGGTACTGCTCGCCGTCGTATTTGATCACCGTGACCTGCTGATTGGGTCTCACCCTGCCGCGGGTCACCCGGCCCACCGCGATGGCGCCCGACATAGCTGTTGTAGTCCAGGTTGGAGATCTGCATCTGGAACGGCCCGTCCGGGTCCACCTCCGGTACCGGGCAATATTTGACGATGGCTTCGAACAAAGGCGTCATGTCGCCGTCCCGCACATCGTTCTGCAGACCGGCATAGCCATTGATCGCAGAGGCATAGATGATCGGGAAGTCGAGCTGTGCGTCACTTCGCACCGAGCCGATCGAAGAGCTCGAACACCTGGTCGATGACCCAGTCGGGGCGCGCGCCCGGCTTGTCGATCTTGTTCACCACCAGGATCGGCCGCAAACCATGTTTGAACGCCTTCTGGGTGACGAAGCGGGTCTGCGGCATAGGGCCCTCCTGGGCGTCCACCAGCAGCAGCACCGAATCGACCATCGAAAGCACCCGCTCTACTTCGCCACCGAAGTCGGCATGACCCGGGGTATCGACGATATTGATCCGATAGTCATTCCAGCGGATTGCCGTGTTTTTGGCAAGAATGGTGATACCCCGTTCCCGCTCCTGGGCATTGGAGTCCATGACCCGATCCACGGCTCCAAAACGCTCCCCCAGGGTGCCTGACTGCTTCAGCAGTTCGTCAACCAAGGTTGTCTTGCCATGATCGACATGAGCAATGATGGCAATATTGCGTAAATTGAAGATATCGGATTGATCTACCATGAGTGTTTTTCGCTTATCGGATATGTCTATAAATCGAGCTTGCTAAACCGCGCGCACTATATCCTTCTACAAGCCAGACATAAACATGCATCTTATCAAGTTATGAGAAACGAGATTGCGCACTTCTACTCCGGTAAGCGCAGGCAAGCACGCCGCGGTCAGTCCATTATGGATTTTTCACAAGACTGGAATCCTTTGGCGACCCCCGTGAGGTGCTCTATCGAGCATCTTCCCTGGGTAAGCTCACGGGGTTAATCTAGCAACGCGCTCGGAATTCGTTCACCAGGGGCAGACCAAGGGGAGAATACAGCGCGAAGCTGACTACTCAGTCCGCCGCCAGATCTTCTGGCAAGCCATCAATCCACATAGATTATTAATTTAATTACAATAGGTTAACTAAATTTTATGATGTTGATGCTTGGAATTTTTTAGCAACTTCAGCCTAGGCATGGAATTTTCGTGTTATTCACAGAACCTGTGGATAACCTTGTTGATAAAGGTGGAGCATAGACCTGGAGCACGCCTGAATAAAGGCTTTTTGTTGGCTTGACAAAAAATTGGCCATTTCAATATTATTCTTGTTTTTCATGTAGTTAAAATACGCCACAAATTTTTTACCAAAGCAGCGCAACCTGCTACTGTCTGAAACCGATTCCGTTGTGAATAAATCACCACTCCCTGCACTTCTCTTAGCTTGAACTATCCCTCTGGCATCAGTCAGTTATACCAAACAACCCGCGTCAAAAGGGCCCTGCTGCAGGCAGGGTGTTATGACTTTTCGTTATCCTTTCCCGTTTGCAAGCGCAATATATGAGTTTAGCCTAATACTCAAATACACTATAAAACTACTATTACTTGCACTTTGCCCGAATAAGAGACAGGATAATTAAAATAGTGCAGAAAGAATTTTAACGAGCGAGGTTACGGTCAGCATCGTAAGAACTCGCAGCGGCAATCTCATCCAACAACCAGACAACCTTTGAGTTTTAGTTAAGCAGTACTCATGAATCCTTCAGACCTCGAACCCCTGCGCAAACACCTTGCGTCCCGTATTATCGGACAACAGGAATTCATCGACAGCATGCTGATCTGCCTTCTGAGTGATGGCCACCTATTGATCGAAGGCTTGCCGGGGCTGGCGAAGACCACCGCCGTCAAGGCCATGGCGGAAGCCATCGAGGGCGATTTTCATCGTATCCAGTTTACCCCTGATCTGCTGCCGTCGGATCTCATCGGCACGGATATCTATCGCCACGAAAAAGGCGAGTTCGAATTCCGCCAGGGCCCCATCTTCCACAACGTGCTGCTCGCCGACGAGGTCAACCGCGCCCCCGCCAAGGTGCAGTCGGCCCTCCTGGAGGCGATGGCTGAGCATCAGATCACCGTGGGTCAGAAGACCTATCTCTTGCCGCAACTGTTCATGGTCATGGCAACCCAGAATCCGGTGGAACAGGAAGGCACCTACCATCTGCCCGAGGCGCAACTGGACCGTTTTCTGATGCAGGCCAATGTGGGTTATCCCACCCGGGACGAGGAACTGCAGATCCTGGAACTGGATAGTAATCAGCTGAAAGAGACGCCCAAACCCCCGGCCAAACGACTCACCCAACACGATCTGTTTGCGATCCGTAAGGAAGTGGCTGAGCTCTATCTGGATCCAAAACTGAGCAGCTATATTGTCGACCTGGTGCAGGCCAGTCGAAAACCCAAGCTGTACGACAAGGATCTGGCCCGCTGGTGCCGCTTTGGCGCCTCGCCCCGCGCCACCATTGCGCTGGCCCGCTGTGCCCGCGCCCGGGCCTGGATGGATGGCGAGAAATTTGTCGCGCCTCATCATATTCAAGCGGTGGCCCCACCCATTCTGCGGCACCGCATCCTGCTGACCTTCGAAGCTGAGGCGGAAGGCATTACCACCGACGACTTCCTCGCCCGTCTGCTTGATCTGGTCGCCATTCCTTAACGAGGTCATGGCGTCTGTATGAGCCTTTATCCGAATATCGACGATCTGTTGGAACTGCGTCACCAAGCCCATACCCTGGGCTTGGCCTCTCATCATTTGGTCAATTCCAGCTTCAGCGGGCTGTATGCCTCGGTATTTCGCGGCACCGGACTGGATTTCGAGGAGGTGCGGGAATATCAGCAGGGTGACGACATCCGCAACATGGAGTGGAAGGTCACAGCCCGCACCAATGTGCCCCACATGAAGACCTTTCGCGAGGAGCGGGAACGCAGCGTGGTGCTCTGTGTGGACAAAGGTCCGCACATGAGTTTCGGCACCCGTGGCACTTTCAAATCGATCCAGGCGGCTCGGGCCGCCGCCCTGCTGGGTTGGGCCGCTTCCCGTCTGCATGATCGGGTCGGCGGCATCTTGTTCGGTGACGTCGGCACCGGCATACAGTACTTCCGGCCCACCAAAGACCGTCGCGCACTCTGGCGGCTGCTGAACGCACTGACCAATGCAGGCAGCCCGGAAAAACGCCCGACCGATTGCCTCGCCCAGGCGCTGCAACGGGCGGATCACGGGACCCCCACCGGTTCCCTGATCTTCGTCATCGCCGATCTGAATCGGGAAATCTCCGCCCTGGAACAGACCCTCGGCCGGCTGTGCCAGCAACATACCCTGGTGCTGGTGCCGGTGGACGACCCAGCGGATCGGGAGATCCCTGACATGGGCCAGGTCACCTTCACCAGTCCAGACGGGCAGATTGTAGAAATCGATACCAGCAATGAACAGGCCCGCCGCCGATATCTCGAGACCTGGGAGCACCGCCGCACGATCCTCAGCCTGATGACCAGCCGCCTTGGGATTCCCCTGGTGCCGGTTCCAACCAATGTAGACATCCACCATGCCCTGGCTCAAGGCTTGGCCCGCCATTTCTGGAGACGCTGACCCCCAATGGATCCGTTGCGTGACATCCATGGCATCGACCCGGCACCCTGGTGGCCGCCGGCCCCTGGCTGGTGGTTGCTTGTGGCGGGAATTCTGCTCGGTGGCTTGCTGGTTTGGTGGCTGTGGCGACAACGCAGACTCTACCCCCTCGGTCGCTGGCAGAAAGACGCCCGTCAGCGCCTGCAAAAACTGCGGCAGCGGCTGAAAAGCGCTCCTACCAAGGAATTGGCCGGCGAACTTTCCGAGCTCTTGCGGCGCATCGCCATTGCCCGCTGCGGCCGCAAGAAGACTGCGGCCATGACCGGCAAGTCGTGGTTGGCCTGGCTGCAGAATAATGATAAATCGGGTTTCAACTGGCAGGAAGAGGGGCAATTGCTGCTGCTGTTGCCCTATGCGCCGCCCAACCTGGAGTCTGATCGGGTGGCTATCGGTCGGCTCATCGATGCGGCGATCCGCTGGGTCAGCGAGGACAAATGCCATGTTTGAGTTTTACTGGCCCTGGATGGCGTTACTGCTGTTAGCCCCCCTGCTGGTACGCTATCTCTGGCTGCGTCCCGCGAATGAACCGGACACGCCCATCGCCGGTCACCAGACCACCCTGCTGCATCCCTCTCTGATCCATCTGCAGGAGGCGTTTCAAACCCGTCAACCGCGTAAACCGCTCAGCGCAAGGCTCTACCAGTTGCTGCTCTCGCTGCTCTGGCTGGCGCTGGTGGCGGCGCTGATGCGCCCCCAGTTGCTGGAACCCTATACGGAGAACCGCACCGCCGGATACGATTTGATGCTGGCGGTGGATGCCTCCCATTCCATGAACGCCCTCGACTTCACCGTCAAGGGTGAGCAGGTCAGCCGTATGCAGGTGGTCAAGGGCGTGGTCGGTAAGTTCATCGAAGGCCGCCAGGGCGACCGCATCGGGCTGATTATCTTTGGCAGCCAGGCCTATGTGCTCTCTCCGCTCAGTTTCGATCGCCGAGCGGTCAACAGCCTGTTAAGCGATGTCGTCCCCAGGATTGCCGGCGACGGCACCGCCATGGGGGATGCACTCGGACTCGGGGTAAAAAAACTGCGGGAGCGTCCGGAGGGTTCCCGGGTCATGCTGCTGATTGCCGATGGGGAAAATACCGCCGGGATCATCCCGCCCGTGCAGGCCGCCAAACTGGCCGCCAAGGAGAATATCCGGATCTACAGCATCGGGGTTGGCAGTAACAAGGACCAGGTCCCGATCATGGAGAATGGCCGCGTCATTTACCGGGACGACCTGGGATTCAATGAAGAGGTCATGCGGGAGATCGCCAAAATCACCGGGGGAGCCTATTTTCGCGGCACCGATACCGAGGCCCTGGAGCAGATCTATCAGCAGATCGACGAACTGGAGAAGACCGAGGCGGAATCCCGTACGGTATTTATCCCTCATCCCCTCTATTATTGGCCACTGGGGGCCGCCCTGATCTGTCTGCTGCTGTTGGGATTATTTCCGGAAGCCCGTAAACGGACCTTGAAGAGTGGCGGTTATGCCTGAGGCCGGCTTACACTTTGCCCGTCCGGAATGGCTGTTCGCCCTGCTAGGCCTGCTGCCGGTGCTCGCCTGGCTGATCTTCAGTGTGATCCGTCCGAGCACGGGACCGATCAACCGCTATGCCGATGAACAACTGTTGCCCCATCTCACCGGAGTCAGAGAACTGGAGGTCAACGAGCGTTGGAGTCGCTTCGTGCGTTGGGCCCTGTTGTGGATTCTGGCGGTCGTCGCAATGGCTGGACCACGCTGGGATTTTACCGACATCCAGGCCTTCGCCCCGGGCAGCGATCTGATCGTGCTGCTGGATATCTCCCGTTCCATGAATGTGGCGGACGTGCCGCCCTCCCGCCTGGCCCGCGCCCGCCAGGAGGTCCAGGACCTGGTGCAGCTCAACCGCCAGCTGCGCATCGGTCTCATCGCCTTCGCCACCGTGGCCCATATCGTCTCCCCCATCACCGAGGACGGCCAGAGCATGCTGAATGCCCTGCCGGCCCTGACCACGGAACTCGGCAATCTGCAGGGCAGCCGGTTGAACGTGGCGCTCGACCGGGCCGAACAACTGCTCAGTGGCCAACCCACCGAAGGCGGACGCTCGATCCTGCTGATCAGCGACGGGGACTTCGACGAACCTAATCTGCCGAATCGGGTCAAAGGCTTGGCGGACAACGGCATTCAATTGCTCGTACTCGGGATCGGATCCACTGGGGGAGGCCCCGTTCCCGGGCGTATAGGCCTGAGTGATCTGATGCGGGATCATAACGGCCAGGTCATCAACTCCCGTCTCAACGAAGCGTTGTTGAAAGAACTGGCTCAGCTTGGCCAGGGGCTCTATGTGAAAGCGGATTATCGGGACGAGGATACCCTGCAGATCCTAAAACGGGCGGCTACCACGCCGGCCGCCCCCACGGAAACCAACGAGAAGACCCGGGTCTGGAATGAACGCTTCTATTGGATGCTGTTTCCGGTGCTGTTGCTGCTGCTGCCGGCCTTCCGGCGACCGCTACCCAAGGGACCCTTGAAATGAGACGGCTACTCAGCAGTCTTCCGCTGCTCATTCTATTGACCGGTTCGGTAGAGGCGGACTGGTTCAGAAATACCGAGCAACAGGCCGAATCCGCCTATCACCAGGGACTCTACGGCGACGCCGCGAAACTCTTCGAAGACCCTTATCGGCGGGGCGTGGCCAAATATCGCATGGGTGACTATGCAGGCGCCGCCAAAGATTTTACCCAGGTGGAGCGAAAGCAGGTGCAGTTATCCGCCCGCTACAATCTCGGCAATGCCCGTTACAAGCAAGCGGATTATGCAGGCGCTATTGAGGCCTACGAAGAAGTGCTCATGGTAGAGCCGGAACATGCGGACGCCCGCTATAATCTGGCTCTGGTACGCACCCTGTTGGCCGAGACCGAAGCGGAGGAGGAAACACCGGAAGAGCAAAAGCCCGAGGACCAGCCAGAGGAAGAGCAGAAGCAGCAGGAAGAAAAGCAACAACAAGAAGAACAGCAACAGCAACAGCAACAAAAAGAAGAAGAACAGCAGCAGCAAAATCAACAGCAGGAGCAGGAACAACAGCAGCAAGGAGAGCAGGAATCGGAACAGCAACAATCCGGCGAATCCGAATCTCAGGAACAACAGCAGTCAGGCCAGTCCGAATCGGAGCAGCAGCAGGCGGGACAGTCCGAATCCGAACAGCAACAGGAAGGGGCATCAGGCGAACAAGAGCAGGAGTCCGAATCCGGCCAACAAACCGATGAGACCCAACAGGGTGACAGTACCACAGAGAGCATTGACAGCAAGGGTGGAGAAAAGCAGGAGCAACAGACCGCGGGAGATACCGAGAGTAACGAGCAGGAGAGCGGCAAACAGGATCAGCAATCCGATCAGCAAGGTGCCTCAGATGACCTGCAGCAGGGCGAGCAAGCAGAGACGCAGCAGGATACGGCGGAGCAACAGGATGAAAGCGGGAAGGAGAAGCAGGAACAGGATCCGCAGGGCACGGGCGGTGAAGAGCAGTCCTTACAGGAGGAGTCAGGCAAGATAGAAGAGCAACCCGAAGGTCAAGGAGGTGAGCAGGAGCAGCAGGATCAACAGGGCACCGCCCAAGCACAACAAGAAACCCAAGGTGAATCCTCTCAACCAGAGGAAGAATCTGCTCAGTCGGGGGAAAAGCCCGAACAGCAAAAGGAAGGGGAAAAACCGCAAGAACAACCAGCGACGGATCAACAGCAACCAACGAGTAGTGGAAAACTTGGCAAGGATACCGGTGAGCGGGAACTCAAGCCTGAGGACAGTATGACCCCAGAGGCAGTGGACGAGGTGGATCAGGCTGGCGAGATGACCACACCAGAAGGCGACAAACTCGCTCCCGGTGGCGCAGGGGCGGATGACCTCTCCCTGGCAGGAGGAGGCATGGCCCTGATGGAACAATGGCTCGATCAGGTCGAGGGCGACCCGGCCAAGCTGATGGAGCAGCAGATCAAATTGGAGGAGTACCAGTTTCTCCGCAGCCGACCTGGGCCGCCCTATGAGCCAAGGCCCTGGTAAAGGTCCCAACCGGAATAAGTATGAGGCAGGCTGCATCCCTGTGCTCATTTGTGTTTTTCATGCCCTGATTACGTAATCTGACTATCCCATATCCATGAATTGAAAATGCCTAGATCACACACCATCACCCATCATCTCCGGACGCTCGGCAACATGCGGAGGAGGCAGTCCTTCATTGCATGGGGTCTGGCGCTGCTTGGCCTAAGCGCTCTTGCACAGCCCACCACACCCTACCCCGGCTACATGCAACCCTGGCAGGCCCCACCCGGCCAGTGGAGCTACGCCCCGCCGAATCAGCGGCAGACCGGCGCCCCCACGGGCATGCCCAGCACCTCAAATCCGCAATATCCTTATGCCGGCGGCTGGCCGATGCAGCAACAACCCGGCTACGGTCAGAACACCTACTACAGTACCAATACACAACCGCCGCGTGTGGAGGTCAGGATTTCCGGCAGCTCTCCCTATGTGCAGGAGAATCTCCTGCTGTGGCTGAATCTCTACAGCAAGCAAAATCTGAAGACCGCCACCCCTCAACTCCCCCAAACCAACACACTGGTGTTTCAGAAGATCGAAGGTCCCACCGTAGCGTCCCGCTCGAACAAGGGTAATCAGGAAATCGTCACCCGTTTCGTTTACCAGGTTACCCCCTTGCGGCCGGGCCTCATGGAGATCCCGGTGATTCATGTCACCGGCGAACAGGAAAACAGCGCCGGTTATGGGCGCCCAAGTGAATTCGACGCCGTCAGTGCCAGCAACCTGCGGCTGAATGTCAGACCTGCGGACCCCAGCTCCAGCCCCTGGTTGCCCCTCGAGCAGTTGAGCCTAAAAAGCCAACTACCGGAAAACGTCAAGGCGGTAGCGGGTAAGCCGATGACCCTGACCATTGAGATGAACGCGGTAGGAGCCTCGGGCAACCTGCTGCCTTCCCTGGAACGGCAGCTCCAGAATGACGCGTTTCGGGTCTATCGGGACAAGACCCGCAGCACCACCCAACTGGACAGAACCGGCAACAAGATCATCGGCCAACGCATCGACACCTACACTCTGGTCCCCCAATATGGCGGCGACCTGCGCTTACCGGATTTGCGCATCTCCTGGTGGAATACGAAAAACGACACCGCCCATCACACCTCTGTCCCGGTCAAGCCCATTATGGTCAGCGGCAGCGGTCTGCGCGGTGATGGCATGTTCCGTCTGACCAAAACCTCGACCCTGTTCCCGTCCGGCTCACCCGCCGCATTCTGGATCCCCGTGTCGGTCATTTTCGGTGTGATCTTCGGTTATTGGCTCGCGGTCTGGATCTCCAACCGGCGTAAAAAGGAGGTGCCGATTGCGGCCTTCGCTCCGCTTACCAATGCCATGAAAAGGCCTTTCAAATACATGGCGCCAGCCTTTGCCCCGCTGAGTGAAAAATTCCGCGCCACCACGGCCGTGCTCAATCCGGTCACCCGTTGGCAGAAGTTGCGGCGGCAAGCCATCGGCATGCTGCCATTGTCGATCCGCTTCTGGTTCTGTGTACGTTTTGTGGAGGAGGAGAATGATCCAGACGTCTGGGGATACACCCTACGCTTTCTCGCCAGCAAGCATCTCAACATGCCGGCGCGGGCACCCTTCTCCGATATCGGTAATCGTATCCTGAAATTTCATCCGAAGGCCGACCCGATCAAGATCCGTAAGCTGGTCCACGATCTGGACCAGTCGGTTTATGGACACACAGACCTGGATTTCGCCCAGTGGAAACGGGACTTCAAACATGAGATCCGTCCGCGTTTGCAGCTGTTTCCGCACAAGTCCAGGGCCAGGTCAGCAACACGCCGGGAGAAATTACCCGAACTCAATCCGCTGGCTAACGCATCACGGACCGCCGGCGGTGTGTACTGATCCCATTTCAGCACCGATGCTGTCAAATCCGTGTCAGACCTTCGGCTGAACAGGCCTGCTCGACCGGATCTTGCCTTGTCTGCAAGCGACCGAAAACCGATGCAAACTGCTCCTGATCTGTTTTCCTACCGCCCTTACTGGGCGCAACGCTTCGGCATTGCGCCGGTACTGCCCATGTCGCGCGCCGAGATGGATAGCCTGGGCTGGGACAGCTGCGATATCATCATAATCACAGGTGATGCATACGTGGATCATGCAAGCTTCGGGATGGCCTTGATCGGGCGGTTGCTGGAAGCCCAGGGCTTTCGCGTCGGCATCATCGCCCAGCCCGACTGGCAAAATCCGACTGATTTCCAACGGCTTGGCCGTCCCAATCTATTTTTCGGCATCACCGCCGGTAATATGGACTCGATGGTCAACCACTATACCGCAGACCGGCGCATTCGCAGCGACGACGCCTACACCCCGGAGGGGGAAGCCGGCAAGCGGCCTGATCGCGCGGTGATCGTGTACACCCAACGGGCCAAAGAGGCTTTCAAGGGCGTGCCGGTGATCATCGGAGGCATCGAGGCCAGCCTGCGGCGTATCGCCCACTATGACTATTGGTCAAACAAGGTGCGGCGTTCCATCCTGCCCGATTCCAAGGCCGACTTGTTGCTCTATGGCAACGCAGAGCGGGCCATCGTGGAGGTGGCTCACCGCCTGGCGCGAGGCGAACGGATCGAGCAGATCACGGATGTCAGGGGCAGCGCCTGTATGCGCCAGCAGCTTCCCGGGAACTGGACGCTCATCGACTCCACAGACCTGGACAAACCCGGCCCCAAGCCCCAGCATCCCGATCCCTATCAAGCCAGCCCCGCCTGCCCGCAAACCCAACAGAACATCTATGCTCATCTGCGTCCACGTCGGCTGAACCGGCAGAAGACCGTGATACGCCTGCCTTCCTATGATCAGGTGGCGGCCGACGAAGTGCTCTACGCCCACGCCTCCCGGGTGTTCCATCTGGAGACCAACCCGGGCAACGCCCGGGCCCTGGTGCAACAGCATGGCAAACGGGATGTCTGGCTGAATCCGCCGCCGCTGCCGCTCACCACGCAGGAACTGGACCGGGTCTACGAACTGCCCTATTCCCACCGCCCCCACCCTGCCTATGGGGAGAGCCGCAATCCGGCCTGGGAAATGATCCGCTTTTCGGTCAACATCATGCGCGGCTGCTTCGGCGGCTGCACCTTCTGCTCGATCACCGAACACGAGGGTCGCATCATACAGAGCCGTTCGGAGGACTCCATAGTGCGTGAGGTGGAGACGATCCGCGATCAGGTGCCCGGCTTCACCGGCAATATATCCGACCTGGGTGGCCCGACCGCCAACATGTACCGCATGCAGTGCCGGGACCCGAAGATCGAGGCTGCCTGCCGCCGGCTCTCCTGTGTCTATCCGGACATCTGCCCGAACCTGGCAACCGACCACCGACCGCTGATCCAGCTCTATCGCCGGACCCGCCAATTGCCTGGCATAAAGCGAATCTTCATCGCTTCCGGTCTACGTTATGACCTGGCGGTCCGCTCACCGGAATATATTCGGGAACTGGTAACCCATCATGTGGGCGGTTATCTGAAGATTGCCCCGGAACATACCGAGGCGGGTCCCTTGAGCAGGATGATGAAACCCGGAATCGGCGCCTATGATCGGTTCAAAAAATTGTTTGACGAGTACTCGGCGGAAGCGGGCAAGGAGCAGTATCTGATCCCCTATTTCATCGCAGCCCATCCGGGAACCTCGGATCAGGACATGCTGAACCTGGCCCTTTGGCTGAAACAGAACGGTTTTCGTCCCGATCAGGTGCAGGCCTTTTTACCCACCCCGTTGGCGATCGCCTCCGCCATGTATCACACGGGACGCAACCCACTGAAAAAACTGCGCAGAAACAATAGCGAGCAACTGACTGTGGCCAGTGGTCTGAAACAGCGCCGGCTGCACAAAGCCTTCCTGCGCTATCACGACCCGGATAACTGGCCCCTGCTGCGGGAGGCTCTGAAGCGCATGGGACGATCCGACCTCATCGGCAACGGCAAGCGACATCTGGTGCCGGCCTGGCAGCCTCAAAGTCCCTCATCGATAAAGCATCGGAAAAACCCTTCCAAGCCTAGCACCAGGAGTTCCGCAGGAGTTACCCGTCCGATACCCCCGAAGCGGCCGAGGAAGACATCCAGATAAGCGAATTAATTCAAGCTGGAAATGGCAGATGATCGTTAAACCCCGATAGTACATGCTGATATTGCATCAGTTTGATGCGTTCTGCCGGCTCACTCGGCTGCCTCACGTCACGCTCTGAATGGCGCGCCCACGCCGTCACACGGCGCCTATTCTGAGATACAGCACAAGAATGGATTGAGGCCTGTGCCTTGATCCGCGAGGATGAGCGACCCGACGTGCCGAGAGAGGCGGGTCACGAAGCCTTTTCCATTCGGGGAATAATCGTGAGCCAGCAGATCGATTTCTGGTTGGTGTGACAGGATCAAGTTTCAATCCAACAACCGAAAGGGCCGCGAACGGCCCTTTCGGTTGTTGTTGTGAGTATGACAGACCTAAAACCGGAAGACCAAACCCAGGTTGGTTTCGAACTGTGACATCATGTTCCCGCTGAATCGCAGATCACAATTGATATCATTACAAAACAGGCTGCCACTGCCATCCGACACCGTGCCATATCCACGTACTTCTAAACGGAGTCCCAAAGAGTTGGTCGGGTACCATTTCAAACCGCCCCCGAGACTCAGGGAGAAACCTGTCTCATCCTCTAGACCAAAACCGGCCGGTCTCAGATGCGTCATCCCCAAGCCACCGCTGACGAAGGGAGTGAATCTGTCACGGGTGATATCGACAGTTCCTCCCAGATGCAGGTAGTTGATCTCTAGACCAAAGGCATTGTTCGGATCAGTGGTATCTGCAAGACCTGATTCCTGGTGGCTGTATAGTAGTTCGTAACGGGTGGTATCGCTTGCTGCGCGCCCCAGGATGAACCCAAAGGAATTTGCTGCATCGAAATCGGTGGTTTCTCCCGTGTCCAGGTGCTCCAGGCTACCGCCAAAACGGTGGCCGACGAAGGGAATGAATTCGAAATCCGCAGCCACAACCTGGGTCACAGACAGACCTAACAACAAGATTGAAACGGGGCTGAGGCTCATTACCATGGAACTCCCTACTATTTTATGCTAGATGTCGTTTATTATAAGGGATGGTTCAGAAATTAGAATGTCTGCAGTTACAAATTTCCCTCTTTCATTACGAGTATTCTCTGATACAGATCATTTTTTTTATGCCCAGTGAGTTTAGCGGCAAGAGTAGCCGCCTGTTTAACCGACATTTCCGACCCCAGGACCCGCAGCAGTGATGTCATATCCAGGGTAATCTTTTCTTCTGCCTGCCGAACGAGTCCATGCACCATGAGCACAAACTCACCACGACGCTGATTCGAATCTTCGGTGACTCGCTGCAGCAACTCACCCAGGCTGCCATGCAGAAAAGTTTCGTGAATTTTAGTCAGTTCCCGGGCAATCACCATATCCCGTGTCGCTCCGAATACCTCCAACATATCGGCAAGCGTCGCGGTTATTCGATGACTCGATTCGTAAAATATCAGGGTCGCGGTTTCTTGTGTCAGATTGCCTAACCAGCGCAATCGCTCGGCGGTTTGCCGTGGAGGAAAACCGGCGAACAGAAACCTGTCGGTGGGCAGCCCTGCGGCGGACAGGGCGCAAATCGAGGCGCAAGGCCCAGGTATGGGGACGACCTTGATGGCTTTGCCATTGGCTTCCCGCACCAGGAGAAAACCGGGGTCGCTGATCAGTGGGGTGCCGGCATCCGAGACCAGGGCAATCGAAACGCCAGCCAGCAGTTTCTCCACGAGCTGATCTGTGCGCGCATGTTCATTATGCTCATGCAGCGCCATCACGGGTGTCCGGACGCCATAGCGTTCCAGCAATAGACGGGTATGTCGGGTATCTTCCGCAGCGATCAGATCCACCTCCTGCAATACTCGGACTGCTCGGTATGTAACATCATCGAGATTGCCCATTGGGGTGGCAACAACGTAAAGTACACCCTGTAACATGGCTAAACCTCTTTTTGATCCCGCAGGCTTAACATCCTGCCACAGACCGTAAACCATGCATATCGTTGTACGAATACCACTGCTGTTGATCATCCTGGTCACCCTCCTGCTGGTTCAGGGTTGTGCCCCCATACTCAAACGGGAACAGCCAAGCGGCATCAGTCAGGCGGAAGTCACCCTGCAGGAGCAGGTTTCAGCCCTCGTGGCGGCCGAGGATTATGCGACGGCAGCGCGATTACTGGAATCCAATGCGCAGCTGAGTGATTCTGTCAGTCGGGAGACACTGCTGCTGCAAGCTGCGGAGATCTGGGCCCAGGCGGAAGCCTGGGACAACGTGGCAGCGCTGCTGAAACAACTCCCCGGCCCGCTGCTCTCCGGCGAACTGAACCAGCGCCGACGCATGCTGGCAGCAGAACTGGAGATCTCCCGGCGTAATTTGGACCTGGCACTGACCCTGATGCGGCCACCGGCAGGACCGGAAAGTCCGTTGCCACTGCGGCAGCGTTATCACAAAAACATGGCGGAAATCTATCGGCTGACCGGTAATGTAATGGAAAGCGCCCGCCAACTGGTAGCACTCGACACTCTGTTGCAGGATTCCACGGCGCAACTGGCCAATCAGCAGAAACTCGTAGAGACCCTCGCCACGATGACTGACACGGCCCTGACCATGTTGCAGCCGGCCCCACCCGGCATCCTCGGTGGCTGGATGGACCTGGTACGCCTCTTCAAACGGCAGAATGAGGATCCGGGCAATTTCGAGACCCTGCTCGAGGCCTGGCGCGAAGAGCATCCCGGACATCCCGCGCTACCTGAATTGTTGACTGGCTATGTTGAACAACAAACCCTCGATCAGCGCAGTCACATCGCGGTGTTGTTGCCGCGTAGCGGACCCTACGCCAAGGTGGCCGCGGCGGTGCGTGACGGTTTTTTAGCCGCCTGGTATCAACGCCCGCTGGAACGTCGTCCAGCCCTGCGATTTTATGACAGCAGCAATCCCGAACGAATACTGGCGGTCTATCAGCAGGCCGTCCAACAGGGCGCCCAACTGGTGGTGGGCCCCTTGAACAAAGAGGCCGTAAGCCAGCTGCAGACTACCAGTCATCTCGAAATTCCCGTTCTGGCATTGAATCAGGTGGATCAGGCCAGCACCACCACCCCCAACCTCTTTCAGTTTGCCCTGGCCCCGGAAGACGAGGCTGAACAGACCGCCGAGCGGGCCTGGCTGGATGGGCACACCATGGCCTTGGCGCTCACCCCGAACGATGACTGGGGCAGACGCATCTACCAGAGTTTCCGGGAACGCTGGGAATCACTCGGCGGCAGGATCCTCCAACACCAGGTTTACAGCGCCAGCGGTAATGATTTTTCACGGCCGATCCGCCAATTGTTGAAGGCCGCTACGAGCCAGCACCGCCAGCAGGATCTGAAAAGGATCAGCGGGACCTCCGTGGATACAGAGCCCCGTCAGAGCACTAGCCACTTCATCTTTCTTGTAGCCCGCGCCCAGAAGGGCCGCCAGCTTGGCCCGCAATTGAAGTTCTATGATACCGACAACCTGCCGGTCTACGCCACCTCCCACATCTATGACAGCATCGCGTATCAGGAACTGGACAAAGACCTGGGACGCATCAGATTCGTGGACACCCCCTGGTTGCTGGAGCAGGACAGCCAAAGCGAACTTTCCCGGGAAAGGCTGCAAAGGCTCATTCCCGAGGTCAGAGGCAACTATGCCCGGCTATATGCGATGGGTATAGACGCCTTCAATCTGCTGTCCCATCTGAATTTGCTGCACCACCAGATCGGGCCCATTCTGCACGGTAAAACCGGCAACCTCTACCTGGATGGTAACAACCGGATCCGTCGGCAACTGGCCTGGGCCGAGATCGACAATGGTAAAGCGAAGATAACCGGATATGCACCTCGGCTTGACCAACCGCTGACCGGCACCCCAGGGCGGCAGGAACAACCCTTGAAGATCATGACCCCACGAACTCCGGCTGGTTTACCCCGCCCCACTCCGGAGAGATAGGCCGCATGGCATTGCACCTCCTCCGAGGCAAAAGTGCGGAAGAGCAGGCCAGACGACACCTCGAACAGCGAGGCCTGCGGCTGCTGGAGAGCAACTACCGCTGCAAACTGGGTGAAATCGACTTGATCATGCAGGATGGTGAAGCCTTGGTTTTCATCGAGGTTCGTTATCGAAAATCTGACCTATTCGGCTCCGCGGTGGAATCGATCACTGCACAGAAACAAAACAAATTGCTCGCCACCGCCAACCATTACCTGCAACGCAAGCGCACATCCGCGCCCTGTCGATTCGATGTGGTGGGCATCACCGGTCAACGCGTCGACATCCGCATCGAGTGGATCAAGGATGCCTTTCACAGCCATTAAATCTAGCAACAGCCATGCAACTCACTGAGCGCATCAAGATGCTGTTCAACGACAGCATTCAGACCAAAATAGAGGCCCTGCCACTGCTCATCCAACCGATCGAGACAGCGGCCGAACTGATCGTCGCGCGCCTGCTGGACGGCGGCAAGATACTCAGTTGCGGGAATGGGGGTTCGGCCGGCGATGCGCAACACTTTTCATCGGAAATGATCAATCGATTCGAAAGAGAGCGGCCGGGCCTGCCGGCGATTGCCCTCACCACAGACAGTTCCACCCTGACCTCCATCGCCAACGATTACGACTACTCGAAGGTCTTCGCCCGTCAGATCGAGGCACTGGGACAACCCACCGACCTGCTGCTGGCGATCTCGACCAGTGGTAACTCAG
Organism: uncultured Gammaproteobacteria bacterium; assembly: GCA_963716875.1. Lineage (GTDB taxonomy): Bacteria > Pseudomonadota > Gammaproteobacteria > Chromatiales > Chromatiaceae > JASJBU01. The sequence continues at coordinate 143,406 of CAVQUR010000002.1, read as the reverse complement.
CCAATATCATGGCCGCTATCAAGTCCGCTCATGAACGGGACATGGCAGTCGTGGCATTGACCGGACGGAATGGCGGGGAGGCGGCCAAACTTCTGCAGTCGAGCGATGTCGAATTGCGGGTAGCCGCGGACTCTACCGCACGAATTCAGGAGGTCCACCTGTTGATCATCCACTGCCTCTGCGACCTGGTGGATCAGCAACTGCTGGGAAGTTAATGCAGAATCCAATTCATTTGGGGAAATAGCATGCAAAATTCGTTACTGAGCCTGTTTTTCATCCTGCTTGTCACAGGAATCATGCAGGGCTGCGCCGGCGTCGTGGTGGGGGGAGCCGCTGCTACCGCTAGCGCGGCCCACGACCGGCGCACCCTCGGAGTGTATATCGAGGATCAATCCATCGAATTCAAGGCGGGGGAACAACTGGCCAAAGACGCGGAACTCAGGCAGCAATGCCAAATCAACGTGACCAGCTATAACCTGGTGGTGCTGCTGACCGGCCAGGCAGCCAATCAGGAACTGCGCAATCGAGCGGAGCGGCTGATCAGTGGCGTGGCACGGGTGCGCCGGGTCGTCAACGAGGTTGAAATCGGTAGTTTCGCCTCCCTCGGGGAACTCACACGTGACGCTTCCCTCACCACCGAAATCAAGTTCCGCCTGACCCGGATCGACCTCCCGGATTTTGACCCACTGCGCGTGAAAGTGATCACCGAGCGCGGCGTGGTCTATCTGATGGGCCTGCTGACCCAGGCAGAGGCGCAGGCAGTAACCGATCTGGTGCGCCACGTCAGCGGCGTACACCGGGTGGTCAAGGTATTCGAGTATATATAACCCTTGTCCGCCGCCCAACTCACCAAACAGTTGCGCAAGGCCTTCGCCGAGATCGTCGGCAAGGCCGCGGTGCTCACAGATCCCGCCGACTGCCTCCCCTATGGATATGACAACAGTCGCCTGCAGGGCCTGCCTTTGGCCGTGCTGTTCGCCACCGAACATACCCAGGTGAAGGCGATCATCCGTCTCTGCAACGAGTATGGGATCAGACTGATTCCCCGGGGCACCGGCACCGGCACCACAGGGGCAACGGTACCCCTAGCGGGAGAAATCGTGCTGTCTTTGCAGCGCATGCAGCGCATCATGCAGATCGAACCCGAAAACCGCCTGGCGCGAGTTGAACCGGGCATCACCAATCAGATACTGCAACAGACCTTGGCCAAGGCAGGATTTTTCTGGCCCCCTGACCCCACCAGCGCCGCTATCTGCACCATTGGCGGCAATCTGGCCTATAATTCCGCTGGTCCCAGAGCAGTAAAATACGGCACCCCCCGGGAAAACACCCTGGGGCTGAAAGCGGTAACCGGCAGCGGCGCAACTATTTGTACCGGCGTGAGCACCACCAAGGGGGTTGTGGGATATGATTTGACTCGCCTGTTGATCGGTTCCGAGGGCACCCTCGGCGTGATTACCGAGGCAACCCTGAAACTGACACCGCTCCCGGAATCCAAGCGCACGCTTGAGGCCAGTTATCGGGATATTCACTCCGCCGCGCGGGCTGTCTCTGCGATCATGGCACAACCGGTGACCCCCTGTGTCCTGGAATTCATGGACGGTTCCGCACTGAGCATGGTCAGAGATTACGCGGATTTGGCCCTGGATAGCGCGGTCGATGCGCTGCTGATGATCGAGGTCGATGGCTCGGCATCCAGCATTCAACATGATGTCGCTGCGGTCGCCGAAGCCGCCGGGGTGGATGGGGTCATCGAAGTCAAGATCGCCCAGGCTCAGGAGGAAATCGACAACCTGTGGAAAACCCGCAAGGCCCTCTCCCCCGCCCTGCGCAACATGGCCCCGAAGAAGATCAACGAGGATGTGGTGGTGCCGGTTTCCCGGATACCGGACCTGATCGGTGGCCTGGAAAGACTCTCCCGGGAAACCGGCATCAGGATCGTCAATTTCGGCCACGCGGGGAATGGCAATATCCATGTCAACCTGCTGTTGGATCCGGATGACCAGGCCCAGATGCAAACCGCTGAAATCTGCCTGAGCAGCCTTTTCGACCTGGTCCTGCAACTGCATGGCACGCTGTCGGGGGAACACGGCATCGGGCTGGTGAAAAAGGCATTTGTCGGGCGCGAGATCGACCCGATCACCCTGGAGTTGATGCGTAAGATCCGCCGGCAATTCGACCCCAATGAAATCCTCAATCCCGGCAAGCTCTTCCCGGCAGCCGTTCCTTCAGCGGGCTGAGTTTCAACTTCCTCCATCAGGGTCCAATCCATTAGTTTTTTGTAACGGTTGGCGTGATGCAGGATGCGCACGCCGTTGTCGACAAACGGGTTTCCCTGCTTAATTCCAATCGACACTGGAGATTCAAGTGACACTGTGTGATGCCACTTGTTAATCTAGCCCGAGTCAACGGATTCGCCTTCAATCTTTCTCGGTAGCGAAAATGATTTTCCTCTGGAAATCAATGGCCGATCTGTGGATAAGCCCAGAAAACCCGCTTCAGGGGAGACCTTGCTTGTTTTCATCGCCAGCGATATGCGCATATGGGGTAGTCAAGTTACTACGCCCGACCACTCATGGCGATCGGTTCGGCTGCCGGGATTATTCTGATAGGCCAGGGCAAAGGCCACAAGACCTTCCTCAGCCACCTCGAATGGAGCCCGCTCATCGCCTCGGCCTGGGCTGTCAGTATTCTCATCGATCTCGGAGCCCACAACGCCTACTTTTAGACAGAATAGGAGCTTTTTCAGCCAATCCTCTTTGTCTCAGTGGAAAAGCAAAATTGCCGTGGTATAGTTGGCGCCAGTCTACGAACCTATCTCCCGGCCCGGCGCCGGGCAAGATGCAGCACAACGGTTAGATCATAAGGGAGAGACCCATGTCGAAAAAACATCCAGTCGTCGCGGTAACCGGTTCATCCGGCGCCGGCACCACCACCGTCAAACGCGCCTTCGAACATATCTTTTTCCGTGATGGCATCAAGCCCGCGGTCATCGAGGGCGACAGCTTTCATCGTTATACCCGGGTTGAGATGCGGGAAAAGATGGCTGAGGGCATGAGCCATTTCGGCCCCGAAGCCAACCGCTTCGACAAACTCGCCGAACTGTTCAAGACCTACGGGGAGACCGGCTCCGGTGAGAAACGCTATTACCTGCACAGCCCGGAAGAGGCGGCGGAACATAATGCCCGTCTGGGTTGCAATCAAAAACCCGGAGAATTCACCCCCTGGGAGAAGATCGAGGAAGGCACCGATCTGCTGTTCTACGAGGGCCTGCACGGCCTGGTGGTCAATGGTGAGGACGATGTAGCCAAGTTTGTCGACCTGGGTGTGGGTGTGGTGCCGATCGTCAACCTGGAGTGGATCCAGAAGATTTTCCGCGACAATGCTGAACGGGGTTACACCGAAGAGGCGATCGTCGACACCATCATGCGCCGTATGCCGGACTACATCAACCATATCACGCCGCAGTTTTCTCGCACCGACATCAACTTCCAACGGGTGCCGACGGTGGATACCTCCAATCCTTTCATCGCTCGCGACATCCCGACTCCGGACGAGAGCTTCGTGGTCATCCGCTTCGAGGATCCGAAGAAGTTCGACACTGATTTCCCCTACCTGCTTTCGATGATCGACGGCTCGTTCATGTCCCGGCGCAATTCCATCGTGGTGCCGGGCGGCAAGATGGGTTTCGCTATGGAGATCATCCTGCAGCCCATTATCGAAAGCATGATGGACTCGCGTAACGCCTAACTCAGGCGCCGATAAAAAAGCCGCAGCGGCCCTTGGCCCTGCGGCTTTTTCTATTTAGCCCCCCTTGCCTTGATAATTTTCAATGTGACGCGCCGGCTCTTTCCATACCATTTCACTCAGTTTTTTATTCCAAGCCGCACTATCACCCAAGGAATCACTCATGCAAGCATCCACCAGACTGGAAAACTTTCCCATCTCTTTCTTTGCCATGGTCATGGGACTAACCGGACTGGCGATCAGCTGGGAGAAGGCCCAATCCATCCTCCACCTACCCCTGCAGCTCGATCATGCCCTGACTCCCTTTGCCGGCCTGGCATTCGGCGTACTGGCTGTCATTTACCTGTTCAAGCTGGTGCGCTTTCGCGACGCGGTAATCCGTGAATTGCAACATCCGATCATGTTGAATTTCTTCCCCACCGTACCGATCAGCCTGATCCTGCTCTCCATTGCAACCCTGCATACGGCCCCTGGGCTCGCCCACCTGTTGTGGATCAGCGGCACGGCGCTGCACCTAGCCTTGACCCTTTACGTGATGAATGTTTGGATCCACCACGACAAATTCGAGATTCATCACATCAACCCGGCCTGGTTTATCCCGGTGGTGGGCAATGTGCTGGTGCCGATTGCCGGCATCAAATTGGGCTACCCGGAGATATCCTGGTTCAGTTTCAGTATCGGCATCCTGTTCTGGCTGGTGCTGCTGGCTATCATCTTTAATCGAGTGCTGTTTCATAATCCCTTGCCTGAGAAGCTGATGCCGACCTTTTTTATCCTTATCGCACCACCGGCAGTCGGTTTTATCGCCTACTATAACCTGACCGGCCAACTGGACCCGTTTGCCCACGTGCTCTACTACATCGGGCTGTTTCTCACCCTGCTCCTGCTGACGCAGATTGTCCGATTCGCCCGTCTGCGGTTTTTCCTTTCCTGGTGGGCCTATTCGTTTCCTCTGGCGGCGATTACCCTGGCCACCCTGCTGATGTTCGAGATCAGCGGCAATCGCACGTTTTTCGGGCTCGGTTTGGTGTTGTTGGGGCTGTTGTCGATCATGGTGATCTTTCTGCTATACCGGACCCTGCAGGCGGTCGCTGCCAAAAAGGTCTGTTTGCCAGAGGGTTAAGGTCCGCGCCGATTCAGTCGTATTGCCGGTCTTTCCAGGTGCGCAGGGCGGTGAACACGGCGCTATGGCCAGCCAGGGGATGGCCGGCGTAGCGTTCCGCAGCCAGGATGACGCCGGGTACTGCGGTGCGCAGGAAAGGGTTGGTGGCCAACTCCAGGGAGAGGCGTGACGGCACGGTCGGCTCGCCTTGGGCCCTTTTCGCACCATCCTCGCGGATCCGCTGCTCGATGACTTCGCTCTCCGGTTCGACCCAGGCAGCGAATCCGAGATTGGCTAAGGTGTATTCGTGGGCGCAATAGATCAGGGTGTCTGGAGACAGCGCGGTAATTCGTCTCAGGGAAGTGGAGAGCTGCTCGAAGGTGCCGTCAAAAACCCGACCACAACCTCCGGCAAACAGGGTGTCACCGCAAAACAGGGCGTTACCGACACGATAGGCGACATGGCCGGCGGTATGACCCGGCAATTCCATAACCTCGAAGGCTGCTTCGAGCCCCTTTATCTTGATTTGGTCCCCCTCCTTGACCGGGTGATTCACGCCTGCAATCCGGTGCCTTGCCGGCCCGAACACCGGGATATCCGGAAAGGCGGCCAGTAACTCAGGCACGCCACCAATGTGATCATAGTGGTGATGGGTGATCAGGATGCCGCTGAGCACGGCTCCACATCCACGCAGCCACTCCAACACCGGTGTTTCATCACCGGGATCCACTGCGACAGCTTGCCTACAGGTTGGATTTCGCAGCATCCAGATGTAATTATCTTCAAATGCCGGCAGCGGGAAGATCTCAAGCATCAGTCTGCCTCAAGCGCGGTCAGCACGTTTCGACCTGGCCACCAGACTGATTGGGGTTTCCTGCAAAGCCCGATTCACAGCGGCCGTGATTCCCGGCACATCGAGTCCCGCCTCGCTCAGCTGTTCTGTCTGGCTGGCATGTTCGATAAAGTGGTCCGGCAAACCCAGATTGAGCACGCGGACCGGATTGCCGGCCCGCATCAGGGATTCGTTGACCGCCGAGCCCGCCCCCCCTTGAATGCTGTTCTCTTCCAAGGTGACGAGGAGTTCATGGCGTTCCGCCATGGCGAGCACCAGGGCTTCGTCCAGGGGTTTGACAAAGCGCATATTGACCAGGGTGGCATCCATAGCTTGTGCGACCTGATACCCTGCGGCAAGTAGATTACCGAATGCCAACAGGGCGACCCGATGTCCATCCCGACACACCTCCGCTCGTCCCAATGGCAATTTGCTGCCCACCGATTCGACGGCCACACCCGGACCACAACCACGCGGATAGCGCACCATGGCCGGACCAGGGTAAGCGTAGGCGGTCTGCAGCATACGCCAGCATTCATTTTCATCTGCGGGCGCCATGATGACCATGTTGGGCAGGGGCCGAGCATAGCTGAGATCGAAGCAACCCGCATGGGTGGCGCCATCGGCGCCAACTAGACCGGCTCGATCCACCGCCAGGGTCACATCCAGGTTTTGCAGGGCGATATCATGGATGAGTTGATCATACGCCCGCTGCAGAAAAGTCGAGTAGATCGCTACGACCGGTTTCAGGCCCTCACATGCCATTCCGGCTGCGAAGGTCAGGGCATGTTGTTCTGCGATCCCCACATCAAAATAACGATTGGGGTAGCTTCTGGCGAATTGCACCATCCCCGATCCTTCACACATGGCCGGGGTGATCGCCATCAGTCGCGGGTCGCTCTCGGCGGTGGCGCATAGCCAATCGCCGAAGACCTGGGTGAAGGTCTTCCCCCCGCTTCGCTGCTCCATTTTCCCGGTATCCGGATCAAAGGGCGTCACGCCGTGATAGACACACGGATCGACCTCTGCCGGTGCGTATCCGCATCCCTTGCGAGTCACCACATGCAACAACCGGGGACCCGACATCTCACGCATATTTTTCAGTGTGGTCACCAGGGTACCCAGATCATGGCCATCGATGGGGCCGATGTAGTTGAATCCCAACTCTTCAAACAGGGTGCCCGGTAGCACCATGCCTTTCATGTGTTCCTCCCAACGCCCTACCAGCTCGCCCACTTGCGGAGGCAAGTGGCTTAGAATGGTTTTTCCGCCCTCCTTCATACCGGTATAGAGCCTGCCGGAGAGCAGTCGCGAAAGGTGATTGCTGAAACCTCCCACGGGTTTGGAGATGGACATATCATTGTCATTAAGCACGACCAACAGATCCTGATCCAACGCCCCGGCCTGGTTGAGCGCCTCGAAGGCCATGCCCGCGCCCATCGCCCCATCACCAATCACCGCCACGACCTTGCGTTGGTCACCTTTCTGTTTGGCGGCAACCGCCATCCCCAGAGCCGCCCCGATTGAGGTACTGGAGTGACCTGTTCCGAAGGTGTCGAATTCACTCTCGCTACGCCGGGGGAAACCGGAGAGGCCGTCCTTCTGGCGCAGGCTCGACATCAGTTCGCGCCGACCGGTAAGGATCTTGTGGGGATAAGCCTGATGACCTACATCCCACACCAGCCGATCCCACGGCGTGTTGAAGACATAGTGGAGGGCAATAGTCAGTTCAACTACCCCAAGGCCGGCCGCCAGATGCCCGCCGGTACGGGACACCGTGTCTATAAGGAAACGGCGCAGTTCAGAGGCCAGAGATTTCAGTTCAGTGACGGGAAGCCGGCGCAGATCCTCCGGCAGATCGATCCGTCCCAAGAGCGGGTAATGATTACGAGTAAAAGTCTCTTTCGGCGGATTACCCCTTGTCGACATGACTTGACGGCTCCCATTAGGAAGGATGGTGTTGGCGGTCGGTTTGTTTGAAAATCAAGCAACCGGTCTAAGCGATGAACTATACCGCAACGCACAAAACAACGCATGTACCGTTCCCGAACTCGGCGACCGCCATTGAATTCGGACCCTTAGCGATTGAAAATACTGAAAAGCTGACGCCTCTTGAGCAGGTCAGCGAATGGCAATAATGAAAAGCTGTACGGTCGACATCAGCTCCAGCTGAATCTTGCATAGCCGATGGCCGCTATCTGGAATAATCCCATCAGTTTGGTTTATATCACATTGATGCAATCCAAACTTAACGTAAAGAGTATGGAAATTAGCGGGGTTGAAATATGCAATGACTTTGGTGGATTTCCAGATTGATACGAGACCCAGAGTTGCCAGCGTAAATTGCCGATCACCTAATCATTCTCATCAAGCTCAGGATCCCAACCCAGCTCGCGGGCTCTGGCGATAGCCGCATCGTAGATACGCCGATGGCGCTCGCTCAAGTCGGACGGTAGATTGCAAACCAAATGGCCATATTTTTCCCACTCGGTGGTGACTTTGCCATACAAAACCTCGATTCTCTGAAGGGTCCAGCCTGCGCAGGTCTCAGATTCCGGGATGATCCCGAAGACCCATGCATCACGTATGATATTACCAATTGGCGACATAGCGCCTTTGGCATCTTTGTCGATGCCCGCATAGATTTTCTTCATCACACCCAGTTGCCTGTTTTTTTACAAGAAATAGCGATCCATTAGGGAGCAGATCCGGTGGGCGGAAAGAAGCGACTGCGAATATTCGGGAAGCGCCTTGAACCGCCCCTCAACACCTCATTACCCAATATCCATGTTAACATTCAATTTCTCGAATATTAATCTAGCTATCTCGCTAACACCTTAAATCGTTTCCCAGACCAACCGCCAGCCCGAGATAGACAATCGGCCGTCCTTAGCCATTGACTTCTTATACTATATTTTACAATGAGTTAAGCAGACGAATCCAACACGACACCCGATCACGGCAAGATAAGTCCGGGTCGGCACTATAGCTCAGCGGGCAAAAGATCGACACCGTGAACTTGTCCAACAGTTTAAACCCGCAATATAGCTGACTAACCTGTTAACTGTATAATGGAATGCTGTCCATGACCATCAGATGATTTCTAACGAATTGCATGAAACAGACCGACGATCTTCGCATTAATGCCATTAAGGAACTGAGCACTCCCGCCCAAGTACACAGCGAATTGCCGATCACTGAAGCGGCAGCGCAGACCGTATTCGAGACTCGCCAGGCCATTCACCAGATCCTACAGGATGAAGATGATCGGTTGCTGGTAATCATTGGCCCCTGTTCAGTACACGACCCGAAGGCGGCATTGGACTATGCCCAACGCCTGAAACCGGTCAGGGACAGGTTACGGGATGACCTGGAAATCGTTATGCGGGTCTATTTCGAAAAGCCTCGTACCACAGTGGGTTGGAAGGGACTGATCAATGATCCAACCCTGGATGACAATTTCGAGATCAACTCCGGCCTGCGCCTGGCACGAAATCTCCTGCTTCAGATCAACAACATGGGGATGCCGGCAGGCACGGAATATCTGGATCTGATCAGCCCCCAATATATCGCGGATCTAATCAGTTGGGGAGCCATCGGTGCGCGCACCACGGAAAGCCAGGCCCATCGAGAACTGGCTTCTGGCCTGTCATGTCCGGTCGGCTTCAAAAATGCCACCAATGGGAGCATGCGGGTCGCCTTGGACGCCATCCGCTCCTCTTCCCAACCCCATCACTTTTTATCCGTGACGAAAGAGGGCCGTTCCGCTATTTTTTCCACCAAGGGCAATGAGGACTGTCATGTCATCCTGCGTGGCGGCACCCGCCCCAACTATGATTCTGAAAGCATCAATATCGCTGCCGAAGAGATGGAGGCAACCGGCCAAAAGCCACGCATGATGGTCGATTTCAGTCATGCCAACAGCCGCAAGCAGCATGAACGTCAACTGCTGGTTGGACGCGACGTAGCCAGTCAGATTGCCCGTGGTGACTGGCGTATCATCGGCGCCATGATCGAAAGCTTCATCATCGCCGGACACCAGGACCGGGAAAGCGGTAAGGCATTGACCTATGGGCAAAGCATTACCGATGCTTGTATCAGTTGGGTCGACAGCGTGCCACTGCTAGAGGAATTAGCGGCCGCGGTGCGGCTGCGAAGACAGATCACCAAAACAGCTTGAATCGAACTGTGACTGATTACTAAATTTCATTCGACAAGTGCCGAGACATAAGACGCAGGGATTGACACCGCACGACCTACTGGGAACGATCTGAATCCAGAAAAAAATCACTGGCTGGTAGAAGACATGCCTACCCTGCTCCGGAACCTGTTCCTTAGCTGACAGATAGCTGCTGTATGTACGAAACCGCGATCGAATTGATCTTCATTGGAAACAACCCTTCTGAGGTAGAAGGCTATCTAGCCGCCTTGAGAAACTCGGGTATAGCCGTGCATGCCCATCAAGTACCCCAGGATATCAAAGCCATTTCTTCAGCCATCAAGGACCCAATCGATCTGGTCATTTATACCTGTGAAAGCGGTGAAACAGGTCTCCCTGACATCCGTAACATCATACGCAAGCGCGGACTGACAATCCCGATCATCGCACTAGCCGAATCCTGCAATAACGAGGCAAAGTTACAACTCATGAGCCAAGGCGCATGCGACCTTGTGGAGCGGAAACAAAACCAATTGTTGGTTAACGTCATCGCAAGGGAGTTTTCACACGTCGCTTCCTCCCGGTATCTTGCCACCATAAGACACAAACTCATCGAAACAGAGCAACGCTGCAATCTACTCACAGAAAGCTCTCGTGATGCCATTGCCTACATTCACCAAGGCATGCATGTCAAGGCCAACACCGCGTATTTACGATTTTTCGGCCTGAAACAAGAGGATGAGATCGAGGGTTTGCCGATTCTCGATATGATCGCCCCAGCCGATCATAACAAGTTCAAGCAACTGTTTCGCAAGTTGGGTACGGCTGCAGGTGAGGAGGCGGCGATACGCACAACATGTCTGCATTCAGATGGCACTGAATTCAATGCGGAACTTAACTTTTTTCCCGCCGCCATCGAGGGTGAGCCTTGTACCCAGGTCATCATACGAAATCAGTCACCCAGTAGGGAGATCGAGGAAAAACTACACATTCTCAGCACCCAGGATACCCACACGGGCCTTTGCAATCGCCAATATTTTCTTGATGCCCTAGAAGACACCTTAAAATCGTCCAATACCACAAATGAGTACGTCCTGCTGTATATCACCCTCGACAACTTCAAAGCGATCAGAGACAGAGGAGGTATGTTGCTCGCAGATCTCGTCATCACTGAATTGGCTCAACTACTTAAGAAGATCTCATCGGCAGAAGACCTTTTGGCAAGATTCGGCGATCACACATTCACCCTGTTAACCCGACTCACGGAACGAAAGTCAATCATCAGCCTGGCCGAAAAAATCTGCCGCATGACCCAAGACCACGACTACAAGGACGCCAAGCTCGAAATAAACCCGACTTGTAGTATTGGTATAGTTCGTGCATCACCAGAGATCAGTAACGCGCACGAGTTCATCAATCGCGCCTATCAGGCTTGGGATCAGGCGAGTTCGGAAGGCTTAAACCAGATCAAGCTGGCCGATACGACAGCAGTGAATGAACCAACCCAAACTCCAACCGGGAATGAGGCGGATCTGGAAAAATTGATCGGGCACGCGCTAGAACATGACCAGTTTCGCCTGGTATACCAACCTATCGTGAGCCTGCATGGCGATACACGCGAGAATTATGCCGTACTCGTCCGACTGCTTGACAACAATCAGGAGGAGATACATCCAGATCACTTTCTACCGCAGGCAGAATCAAGTGGAAAGATGCCTGAACTGGATCGCTGGGTAATTCGTAGGGCGATATCCGAACTCGCCAAACATCGCCGCATGGGCCATAAGGTTAACTTTTTCATCAATATTTCCGGACCCTCCCTGAAGGATGACATGTTGCTTCTCTGGATCTGTGATTGCCTGCGAGAATTTGAGGCCAAAGGATCATGGCTAGCCTTCCAAATCAAGGACCAGGATGCCAGAAACCATGCACATGAACTGCACAAGTTACTGGAAAGCTTGAAAAAGATAAAATGCAAGATCTCCATCGACCACTTTGGCCTGGCACCGAGATCTGATACGGCTTTACAGGGCCCATTCGTTGATTTCGTACAGTTCGATCAGCAACTCATTGAGGGTCTCGCGGGAGACCAGGTTAAGCAGGATAAACTCAATCAACTGAACCATCTGGTGCAAAAATTAAATATCAAAACGATCGCTGCAGGGGTTGATGAAACAAACAGCTTAACCATTCTATGGTCCATCGGGGTAAATTATATTCGGGGGTATTTTATTCAGGAGCCCTCACCCAACATCAACTTTGATTTCAAAATGGAATCTTCCGTGAACTAAAAAACCTCGCCTAGTCAACTAGATCGGGGTTCTTAAAGCCAATAAGGACCTTGAAAAACTACCACGGCATAAAGGAATTCCAAACTGACATCGGCCGGGAAACATCATAGATATTATGGTTCATCGACCTCATATCATGTTGCATATTGTATGTCGACATGGTCATGTGTTTCATGGATTCATCCATGGAATCCATACTCGTCAACATGGGTTCGAGTGTGCGTACATCCTGCGCCATGGAATCCACACTCACCGCCATTGTCCTTACGTTAGCCGACAATTGACCAACACTGTCGGTCATGGTCTGGAGGTTGCTTGACATCACATTCATGTTGGAATCAACACTGAGGGCCAGGAAATGTACATCCTTGGCCAAGCTGAAAATTAGATAGAACCCGTAGGCTGCCAGCAGAATAAATGCAAACAATGAGGGATAAACAATCAACTCCCACCGTCGGGCGCTGGTCTCAAACGCCATCGAAAGGCGATCCATCGAATATTGGGTGCCTTTCTTGGTATTAAGCGTACCATCATCTTCTCCGGAAGATTTTTGTACGTCTTTATCTACTTTATCGATCATTCAACTGATAACCCTGGTGGTTACGTGTTACAAGTTTGTAACCTGAAATTCTAGCATAACCTTCTTATATCGCAATAAAACATATTAAAATATGCTAATAAACTTTTTTCCTCCGAAATCAGTTCAATATTCAGTCTTTCAATCAAACATGCTCGGATCAGAATTCACCTGCAGCGCCTCGATTCATTATGTCTAAAATCTGGTCTTTGACCTTCAAAGCCTCCGCTTTCAAGGCAGGTGGAAGTGGCTCACCACCGTAGATCATCATATCCATATTCAGGGCTGTCAGCCAGAGTTTAGCGTCTTTGTCCTCCAGCAAGGTGATACGACAAGGTAAATAAGCCGCATAGGCATCGGAATAGTCAAGCATCCTGGCAGCTGTTAGGGAATTACAGAAGAGATAGATTTTGACAAACCGATAATCTTTACCGCTTTTGGCTTCTATATCATTAGACAACGGTAACTCACCAACATTCGACATATTATGTTCGTTTGCTACAAACTTCATCGTCTGTTCAACTTCTTCCGGTGACAATCCCTCAGCCACGGGAATTTTCCAAATGCTCGCTTCAGCCAAGCTTTTGGTCTGTAAAGTCTGATTCCCCATTTCAATGAAGACACGCCCAGCGTCAGGATCAAATCCCTTTATAGCCTCGCCAAACTTGAGGTAGAGGCCCGCAAAAACCACAATGGTTAATATACCAATCAGTGCCAATAAATTTTTTAAAAATCCCATCGCTAACCCCCTAAAAATCGGGTATATAAAGAAAATATGCTATCAAAAACAGAGCAGTACATGATCTTACGCTAACCTGCCAATATTCTGCACCCCTGAAAATGGCACTCAATGATAGAAGCTACGGTCTCCCATCGCATTCCCGTTGTAAATCCCCCGCCGCCGTCTTGTGAAACACCATTCTGGCTATAATCCGCATCAAGCGTATTGACTCATTCTCCAAGATACGCAGGGTAGAGTGCAGATGTCAGGGAATAAAACTCGCGAGCGCCTTTTCCCCGCGGTTCAAGTTCGAATACTGCAAGCCCTTCGCTGAAAGATCTGCGAAACACCGTCCGCTGACATAGCCTTTGTTTGATGTACTTAACACCTGAGAGTGAAACCAATGCTGCAGCGGCTTCATCAGACTCACGAATGGCATGATGGGTATCCGCCCGGTTAATGAAGGCCAGCACATCTGGACGTTTACCGGTAACGGCTTCATTCAGAAAACGCAGAAAACGTTGTGTCGACCAGATGTCCGCTTGAGAAGGTGGCACGGGTATCAACACCCTATCCGCCAAGGCTAGGGCAGATTTCAACGATTCCATATCCGCCGTTCCCACATCGACCAAGACTTCATCAAAACCTTTGAGTTGTGTTTTAGTCAGAACCGATGCATCCTTGATCAGCAAATCCGGCTCGAAACCCTCCTCTGTCCTCACTTCAGCCACATCGGTAAGCGTCGCCTGTGGATCAGCATCCACTACCATGACATTCGCTTCCGCCATAGCCAGCCACACAGCGAGATTGAAGGTGACAGTGCTCTTACCGGACCCTCCCTTCAGACTACCAATCACAGTTATCATGTAAATGCCTCGAGACGGATACTGTAGACGCTTGAAATGATTCAGAATTTATTATTCTCATAGTCAATCATCATGCGTTCGTCAAAATCATATTGCGATACCAGAGGCCAGTAGGCTGAGTGCAAGGACGCATATGCGCCGCCCCGTCCATCATTCCAATCCGCTACCACTGAGGTTTGCACGGCAGCCGGTTGCCGGTATCCATTATGTATACGATAGAGACCGCCGTTATTCGGACGCAAATCCGATGAAAGCATCATACCGTAATGAGAGAATGGGTAATCGCGCGAGGGAGAAAGTCGAGGATGATTCAACGATTGTGAATTCTGATCAACAGGGCGAAAACGGTATTCAGGGAACCCTTCTCCAGGAGCAATGGTAAAATGGACTCCAACGTGTCTAGACTCATGGGCATCGGGAAGGTCCATATAGCGCCTTGGGTAATCGCGCGAAATCGGAGCAGTAAATTGTCTATGACTAGAACCCTGCCAGCTAGACAGCGCCCTTGTGGCATCAATTGCATAAGCCGGCTCTAGACTTTGCCGGTAGTTGGGGAATTCGTTACTTGCATAAGACCCACATACCCTGGACCAGTCATACCAAGTCAGAACAGGTTGTGATTTGGCATCGATTGGTCTGTATCGGTATTGAGCCCTAGGGGGAATACGACTGAAATCCCGCCTCATTCCAACCATGACTCCAGGATTGGTCCCTGACACGGGGCGAAACTTATAGCGGTTAAAGTCAATTCGTTCCTTCCAGGCGCCCCTGTTTCCATACTTTCGAAATTCCCAGCTTGAATAAGGGGCCGTTCGGTAACCCTCCAGCATCCTCCAGTTGGGCTTAACTGTTGACCCTCGTTTCGCCCTTGGAAAAGACAACTGTCGATGTTTCACCGGGTCAGCACGAAGTCCCGCCATGTGTTGCTCTAGCGCATCGGACCGAAAGTGTGATTTATGACCCTGCATTGACTGCAATGGTTTATATCGATAACCTTTAAAATCAGTAGGTTGTACCCACGGATAAGCGTCCCTGGTTGGCGCCGATCCTGAAGTCGGCCAGTAGCCTATTTTCGGAACAGGTAACGGTCGATGAGTCACCGGTCGTGGTGCATTGGCAACCGTGGTTTGTCCAACTGGCAGGTAGAAACCTGGACCATAAAAACTGCCTACCGCCGCAGATGAAAGGGGTGCAATACCGATCATCAAACCGCTGCACAAGACTCGAACCCCTTGCAACTCCATTAATCTCACTTCAGTTGTCTCCACGTCTTGGAAATTTTCAAGTTATATGATGATTTTTTCTGGATCAAAAGCTTAAAGACAAGCCAGACCCTACAAACCAGCATTTTCTCCTATGGAAGATTCAATATTTACCAATTTAGTGATGACTGCTTGTAGTAAGTTTGTCAGCCTTTGGGGAGATTCCATCAATCATCTTTCCCTGTCATCCTGCCTGAAATTCGGCAATATATCGGGTGGAGCATAAGATTCGAAGGATTGGTAGGAATTAGATTGAAATGATTGCCCATGGTTATTCTCAAAATACCCGCCATCCTGCCTGAAAACTGGCTGATAATTCGCTTCTGGTCTCCACATCTCTGCTGATGGAACACTACCACGATATCTGAACTGGGATTGAGTCGGTGCTGGTTTTTCTTTGTTTCTCATCCGTTCCTGCTTTTTATTACCTGACTGTTCATCCGGTGAGACAGTACGGAATCGATATCCCTCCACCTGAGGAGGAATTCTATTTAGATCCTCAATCGGTCTGTATGTCCCCGGCGGTAGCGTCATCACAGGGTAGGATTGACTCGGCAATATCTCCGCACCTCCCCTGAAAGACCGAATCCCTTCAGATTTATAAGTATTTTTCCCTTCCACTGGGCGCCATTGATAGCCTGAATAATCCCCACTGCTGGGCCTTGAAGGTTGATACGGATAGTGATTAAAACCCTCTTGTGCCCAGGCTAGCGCACCCAGCAGACTACCGAACCAAAGTCCAGCATCAATTAGAGGCCTCATCTTTCTCAACACAGTCACCCCAGTGATAGTGATCCGTAAAATACTATCTACAGCCTCTACGGGATGACGCGACATCAAACATTGACCATCAAGTTTTGAGACGAATACCTCTTCGTCCCGCTTTTTTCTTCATCGGTATTGCGGCTAAGCTCTCCACTTCAGCAGCAGGCTTTTGATTGGCCTTGGCGACGTTGTGTTCTGCATCACTAGCGACACCTGCCGAAGCTTCTTTCGCCGCGGCTGATTTTTTCAGCGTAGAAGGGCGTTTTTTAGGTTTTAGATGAACCGCTGCATGTTGAGCTTCCACAGTCTTGGAAACAACCTGAGAGGTGTCAGCTACCTTTGGTGTCTCCTTGGGTTCCTGCGCTTCAGTGATCTCCCGGTTTGCCACCTCATGCTTGACCTGGTTCTCCGGAACCACAGGAACTGAAGGACTCTGCTTCTGTCCTGCCGGAGGTTGCTCCGCAGACTGGCCTGCCGCCTTTTCGACCACTAGATCGGCCGAGTCATCGGCTGCTGCGGCCTGAGAAGCCTTTGAAACAGGCGGCGCTGAAGTCGGCGGCTCATTTACCCCCCCGTGCGAATCACCGCCCCCACCGGCAGAACCGGTATCACTGGATACGGAGGACGGCTTGGGGGCAACTTGGACTGTCTTGGATTTTTTCTTGAAGAGCTGCAGCAGCAGCAGAAACAATCCTCTAATAAGATAAAACAACATACTGATTGCGCCGAACAACTTGCTCCAGACAGACATCCAGAGTGGGGTACGGGCAGCCACAGATGGTTGGGATTGCTTCGGTTGCTGAACGGTTGTGCTGTCTTCAAGCACCGCTATCTCGGCACCGGCTGGTGCAGTCGCGGCAGCGACCTCGATCAGGTCCTTGCTCGCCTTGATACATCCCAGAGGGATGACAATTAAGGTTAATATAGTCGAAACCAGCACCCCGGAAGCGAGCGAAATAGCCATGCCCTGGAAGATGGGATCAAAAAAGATCACTGACGAGCCTGCGACTAATGCTAAAGCAGTAATCAGGATCGGTCGGGTTCTGGTTTTGCAGGCCTGGATCACCGCCTCGACAACCGAACTGCCGTGCTGAATCTCGTGAATGGAAAAATCCACCAAAAGGATCGAGTTACGCACGATGATACCCGCCAGGGCAATCCAACCGATCATTGAGGTTGCGGTGAATTCCCCCCCCCAGCCGAACGAAAAGAACATGAAATGCGCAGGGATGATACCCAGCAAAGTCAGTGGTATGGGTGCCATGATCAGGGCCGGAATACGAAAATTGCCGAACTCCCAGACTACCAGCACATAAATCAGCACCAACGCCACCATGAAGGCGGCCCCCATATCGCGGAAGGTCTCGTAGGTTACGGTCCACTCTCCCGCCCATTCTATCGCTGAAGTGGAGTCATTCGGCGGCGCGCCCAACCAGTAGGCATCCAACGCTACCCCATCGGGTGTCTGATAGCGCTCCTGCTCCAGCAGATCCTGCACCTGAAACATGCCGTAGACGGGCGCTGCAAGCTTGCCGCCCACATCCGCTACCACGTACTCCACATCGCGCAGGTCCTTATGGAAGATGATGTCCTCTTCTTGCACCTTTTCAAACCGGCCTAATTCTCGCAATGGTATGATCAGGCCGGAGTTCGACTGAATGGGCAGATCGCCCAAGCGGGTTACTTCCGATCGTTCCGCCAGCGGGACTTGAATCATGATGTTGATCGGCTCGTGTCCGGCCCGTTGCTTGACGTCCCCTAGTGGGGATCCGCCCAGGGCCATACCCAGATTGCGGTTGATGGTATCGACAGAGATACCCCGTCTGACCGCCTTCTCGGTATCGACGGTGAAGCGCCAATACTCATACGGGTCACGCATGTAGTTGTCCACATCGCGCAGACTTTCTGTCTTGGAAAATATCTCGGTCAACTCCGAGGCAACCTGACGTCTCACCTGAGGACTGGGACCATGCACCTCGGCAACCACAGATTGCAGCACCGGCGGGCCGGGGGGCATTTCAACCACGGCATACTTCGCTCCCGTTCCTTTTACGATCTCTTTCATTTCCTCCCTGGTCTGCACGGCAATTTCATGACTGGAGCGCTTCCGTGCGCTTTTGTGCAGCAGCTGGACCTGGATTTCCGCAAGCCAGGGATCCTTCCTCAGGTAGTAATGGCGCACCATGCCGTTGAAATCAAAGGGGCGCGACGTCCCGGCATAGACCTGAACCGCCGTCACCTCCGGGATGGAACGAATCCTCTCCGCCATACGATGGGCCAGATTGGCGGTGACCGGCAACGCCGTACCTGCCGGCATGTCTACCACCACCGCATACTCAGACTTATTATCGAGCGGCAGCATCTTCACCGCTACCCACTTGAAATAGAAGAAGGAACAGGTAAACAGGAAGGTGCCCCATAGGATCAACTTGAACATCCTGGCTTTCCGGGGCGACTCGATCATGGGCGTCAGGATACGCCGGAAAAGACCCTCCAGTTTTTCCGACTCCTTGTGTTCCCGCTCTCCCGCCACCTGCAGATAACGCATCGATGGCCGCAGCCAATGAGACATCGTGAGGTAGGGAGTAAACACGAAAGCGGCAAAAACCGATATCAGCATGGCCACTGATCCCAGCGCCGGGATCGGTTCCATGTACGGTCCCATCATACCGGAGACGAACCCCATGGGAAGCAGCGCAGCAATGACCGTGAAGGTCGCCAGAATGGTTGGATTACCGACTTCACGCACAGCGTCCACCGCCGTCGCGACATCGGTCTTGCCTTCTTCCAGCCAGCGTCGATAGATGTTTTCCACCACGACGATAGCGTCGTCCACAAGAATACCGATGGAGAAAATCAAGGCGAACAAACTCACCCGATCGATGGTGTAACCCATCAACCAAGCGCTGAAGATGGTCATTAGAAGGACCACCGGTATCACCAGCACCACTACGATAGCAGGTCGGAAGGCGCGAAACGCGCCCAAAACCAGGAGAAATACAAAACCGGTCGCAACGAACAGCTTGAAAATCAGTTCGCTGACCTTGTCATCGGCGGACTCTCCGTAATCCCGGGTGATGCTGATCTCCACATTGTCGGGAATTAGAGAGCCTTTCAGATGATTCACCCGCTCGAGAATGGCATTCGCGACAGTGACACCGTTCGACCCCTCCTTCTTCGCCACCGCGATCGTGACCGCCGGCACACCATCGGCCCTGATATCCAGATTACTGGCGGCACCCGTGTAGAACGCCACCAACTGATTGGCATCCTCCGGTCCCTGTTTCACCTTCGCCACATCATGCACGTAGACGGGGACATCGTTATGGGTGCCAACCACCAGGCGATTGATATCGTCCACCGACTTGAGAAATGACCCCGTAACCACCGAGAAGTGGGTACTACCCGCCTCTACACCGCCCGCCTGCTGCTCGCTGTTTGCGGTGCGAATCGTATTCGCCACCTGGTCAAGACTGATGCCGAAGCCGGCCAGACGCTCTGGAACGACCTCGACGGTGACCTGCTCCCGACGACCACCCGTGACGAAACCATTCCCGGTATCGGGCAACTCCTTGATAGTCTGCAGGACATCATTGGCCAGCATACGCAGCTGGCCGTCATCGACATCCGGTGTTCCATTTCCATCCCTGTCCTTGGACCAGAGGGTCAGATTCACCACCGGCACGTCGTCGATACCTTTCGCCTTGACCAGGGGCGGCAACACGCCGGGTGGGATCAAGTCCATATTGGAATCGATCTTGTCGTTCACCTTCACCAGAGAAGGCCCCATTCTCTCACCGACATCGAACTCGATGGTCACCACACCGCCGCCCCGCTGCGCCGCGGAATAGACGTGTTTGACACCAGGGATCTCCGACATAATACGTTCCAGCGGATCAATGGCCAGGCTCGCAACCTGGTTGGCCGCAGCCCCCGGATACTGCACGAAGATATCCACCATCGGGACCGAGATCTGGGGGTCCTCTTGTCGGGGAGTGATGACGAGACCCATGAGGCCCATCAGCATCATGGCAAGAAAGAACAGAGGTGCAAGCGGTGACTGGATAAAAAACCTGGCGGTTCTTCCCGCGACGCCCAGGTGCGCCTCGGCGTTCGGATCCAAGGAGTGGAGCTGATCGAGTTTATCGTCGTTCTTGCTCATATGCGCTCTCGATACATCAATATACGTCTACGCCCGATTATTATTAGGCGGGCTCCAGACAGCATTACGGGAGGCCCGAAGGCCTCCCCTTAGCTAACTATTCAAATTGTATGCAGAAAACCCGCAGGTTGCTCAGCGTGATGGTGAAGCCCAGCCGGCACTGATCCCCATTCCAGGATTGCGGACAACCCGTTCTCCCGACTGGAGACCCGACAACACGGTAGTATAACCACCTGGTAACTGCTCTCCTACGCGAATCAGGCGCAGTGAAGGTTTACCATCGTCACCCAGCACATAAACACCCGGCAGACTGCCGTTGTAGCGGATGGCGCTGCTGGGAATGATCGGGTTCGACCTGGCCGGGGCATTGAAATCCGGCACCAGCACCTTGGCGTACATACCCGGCGCCGAAACGCCCTGGGGCAGATCGAACTTGATTGTGACCGTGTGGCGCTGAGCGTCGGCCATGGGGTAGATCTGGGCAACCCGCACAGGCACCTCCTGATCTCCCACATCCAGCTCTGCCCGCAACATCATGCCTTCGTTCATGCCCGGACGCAGACGACCCGGCACATCGACAACGATTTGCAGATATTCCACGTCCGCGTACTTCAGCAGGGGCTGGCCTGGCTGCATCGTATCACCCACCTCGATGAACTTCTTCATGATGATACCATTGAACGGCGCCACGCTCCGAGCATCCCGCATCTTGGCATCGAGGGCGCGGATCTCAGCCTGCACCTGATAGATGGTGTTCTGCGCCTGTTGAATACTGATACGGGAAGAGTAGATATCAGCACTGCGCTCGGCGCCCTTATCCCGTTCACCCATGAAGTCTTCCATGGGACTGGTGAACATCTGATCGAACAGGTTGGGAACCCCCATACCCCCAGGGGAAGCCTTCGATTTTGGTGACCAGAGTTCGCGACTGTACTGAACACCCGCATCCCGCATCCGAGCTTCAGCGTTGGCTAATTGCGCCAGGGCGGCTTGCCGCTTGGCCTTCAACTCGCTGTCATCCAACTCGACCAGCAGGTCGCCTTCCTTAAAACTATCACCTTCGATGCCGGCGAGATACTTGACGCGACCGGGCAACTGAGCCGAGAGAGTCACCTCTTTGTATGGCACTACCGTGCCACCCAAGGAGACATGGGGCACACCTTGTGATTGTTGCACCACAAAGTAATCCCCACTACCTCCCGGAACCGCGGCCCAGGCTCCGGCCGAGAGAGTCACGGCCGAGGCGAGACCTGCAGCCAGCATCATCGATCTTAATCTGTCACCCATTTTGCCTTTTGACCTGCTTGAAATAGTTCGTGGGGAATTGAGATCATCCAATTCGTGACCGACTGGCTGCTCAAGCCAGGGGTATCCGCCGCACGCTCAGGCACGCCCCATGACTGAAAAGCTCTTGATGAAGGGAGCAGCCATTCTTGGATCCTTGATCATAGCCGAGTAATCGCCCACCACAAACTTCATCTTACGGGAAGTGAACGCCATGCCAAGACCCATCATACCAGGCGGCTTGGACATCCATTTACGCCATTGGTCATCTGATGCCCGAATATCCCAATTCAAGGATTCACCGCTGTAGGCGCCTGCAGCCACCGCTTTGCCATTCTCGACCTTCAGAACTCCGCTGGGTTTATCATCTCCATCGAATCCATAACCTATGACGCTATTGAATCCAATCTGCGCCAGGGCGTCAGATAGTTCCGGCTCTGCGTTCCAATGATCCATAAAGCTCTTCATCCATTCATCTGAAAACAGCTCTGCCATTTCCGCTCTCCACTCAATCAATATTTGGTAAATTTTTATGCCAAGGGGCCGTTGGTTCTCTCCCCTATCCAGGCCGCTCAGTATCCCTGAAGCGGCATTTCAATGCAACTCAGGATGCCGGTGAGAAGCGTATATAAAACAAGTATTTAAGTATTTTAGCGAATGCCTAACTACTGGATATTCAATGAGCTGGGTGGATTCCACCTGAGTGTGAACCAACTCCAACAACACAAAAAAAATAGACTACTCCAACTCAAGATGTCGCGTTACTATGGGAAGCTATATCGAACACGTGCCCGGACAGATGAACAACAATTTCGCTAACAAAAAGGAGCTTGAAGAGTCATGCACCCAGCCGGTCAGATCATAGAAGCCCGTTTACAACATCTTGAATCCCACCTTGAGCAGGAAAACCCAATTCTTCTTAAGACCGTCCAAAGCTTTCGTTCGCTGGATGGAGTCGCATTCAAGCTGGGGCTGCTAGACGGTGAAAACTCCTTTGCCACCCAGATACCCTGGTGGCCGTTGATCTCCATTCTAGGGACCTTTTCTGCCGGCAAATCCACCTTCATCAATCACTACATACAATACAATCTGCAACGCTCCGGCAACCAAGCGGTGGACGATAAATTCACCGTGATCTGTTACAGCAAGTCAGCCTCCGCCCATGCCCTACCCGGCGTGGCGCTGGACTCGGACCCCCGTTTTCCTTTTTATCAGATGTCCGATGAGATCGAGAAGGTCGCCAAGGGTGAAGGCGACCGCATCGACGCCTACCTGCAACTCAAGACCTGCCCCAGTGAGCATTTGATGGGGAAGATTCTGATCGACTCTCCCGGCTTCGACGCCGACGCCCAACGCACCTCGACACTCAGAATCACCGACCACATCATTGACCTTTCTGATCTTGTATTGGTGCTGTTCGATGCGCGTCACCCGGAACCAGGCGCCATGCGGGACACCCTGAATCATCTGATCGATCGCACCATCCACCGGGCGGATACCGGCAAGTTCCTTTACATCCTGAATCAGATCGACACCACTGCGCGGGAGAACAATCCGGAGGATGTGATTGCCGCATGGCAACGTGCACTGGGAGAACGGGGTCTGACAGCCGGGCGCTTTTATGCCATCTACAATCCTGATGCCGCCGTACCCATCGATGATGAAGCCCTCAAAAAACGTTATGAGCTGAAGCGGGATCAGGATCTCAAGGAGATCCACAGCCGCATGGAAGAGGTCGAAATCGAGCGGGCCTATCGAATTGTCGGCGCGTTGGAGAAGACTGCCCGCGATATCGAGGAACGCAGCATCCCTTTGGTTACCAACGCCTTGATGCACTGGCGTAAGCGTGTCATCTGGACCGACACCATCGTATTGGGCTCCTTTGGGCTGTTTTTGCTGGCCTTGACCATCAAGGCGAACTACTGGACCGGCTTCAGTTTCACCCCGCCTTGGATGCAGCCGGGAAGCAACCCGATCATTCCCTGGCTCACCTTGGCTGTATTGGTTGTGCTGTTGCTGTTGATCCACTTTGCGGTCAGATCCCTGGCCGCAAAAACCCTGCTGCACTCACTCAGAAAAGAGGCCAAGAAAGCGGACCTGAAGAGTAATCCAGCTGGCGCATTTCTGCGTAGCACCAAACCCTGGCGGAGCATCTTTCTGCGTTCTCCAGCCGGTTGGGGACGCAGGGCCCGCAAGTTACTGACCCAGGTTATCCAGGATACCGATACTTACATACAGACCCTGAATGACCAATTCACCAACCCCTCGGGCACAGAGAAGTTCATGGCCGATCCCAAACCTGCCGCCACCAATCCGGCTGAAGAAGCGCTCACCGCAAGCGAGCAGAAGGCCCACTGATCGACTTTCTTGGGCCCCCACCCTGGGCAGGATGAATAACGGGGTAAGGTGATGGATAAATGATCAGATAACGAGGATATCGGTGGTTTGGAGACACGCTGTCTCCGGTCGCCGTCACATGTCGCGAAAAATCATCCGGCAGTTTCTGCCGTTGCTCTTGCATTTATACATGGCTCTGTCGGCCTCGCTGTACAATTGATCCAAGACCTTTCCAGGCTGCTGACTGGTCATGTCAGCTGCACGCTTGAGATAACTGATTCCGATACTGACCGTGACCTCAAGGGTTCTTAGATCGCCGCCCAGCAGCAATCGGCTCAGGCGCTCTTGAATACGGAGAGCCATCTGATCGGCGCCTTCCAGCCCGGCATCCGGAAGAATGATCACGAACTCTTCGCCACCGACCCTGGCGATTAGATCCCCGCCACGCGCCTCTTCCTTGAGCACTTCGGCAATCTGACAAAGCACCTGATCGCCAACTAAATGTCCCCATTTATCATTGATCTGCTTGAAATAATCCACATCCAACAACATCAGGCTGCAGGTTTGCCCATACCGCATGGCGCGAGAGACCATGGCCTCGGCTTCACCGAAAAAGTAACGTCTGTTGTGCAGACCTGTCAGTTCATCCTCAGTGGAGAGTTGTTGGTAGCAACGCTTCAGCACTTCAGACTCATCCAAGGCCACCCGCAGTTCACGAGTCCGTTGTTCGACTTCAGACTCCAGATCAGTGATCAATCGATTATTATGCAACAACTGTCCAAGGCAACTGCAAAACAGGCTCAGTGCATGCAGTTGCCAGGGCTCGAAGTGGCCAGCCAGCGGGTGGGAGGCATTCAAGACGCCCAGAATGGTATTTCCCATCATGATCGGCACACACACCAATGACCCCGGAATCTTCATGTCTTGACGTAAATACTCTTTGAACTCCTCACTTTTCAAACAGTCGCTGCAATATTGCAGCTCCCCTGATTGCACCGCCAAACCCATGATCCCTTCATCCGCCAAGAAATCCATTGTCTGCCCGGACTGGAACAGTTTGACACAGGTTCCCGAAGTGTTATTGAGGGACTCCTCCACACTGATACCAGCCACGCATTTCAGCTTCCCGTTGCTCAATCTGAAAACCGAACAACGTTCCACACCCTGATAGCGAATCAGCTGCGTCAGCCCCTGCTGAATGATCTCTTTTTCACTGCATGTGCCGATCTTGATATGGGATAGTGCTTTTAAGAGGGAAAGAGAATCGAACAGGCTGAAGAAGCGCTCCGTCAGGTATTTCGAATCTTGACCGAATAAATAATCCAATGGCTCGAATCCTATGTCGCAAGTAGTCTGGCTATCTCTTGAATTTCACCTATCTGCTGTAAAAAGTCCACTTCAATATTGTTCATCTGCTCGGCGGTAAGATTCAACTCCTGGCCAAGTAGACTATTCTCAAACAGGCTGGTCAGCGCTCCCTCCTGAGGTTCGTTCAGCCAGTCGACGATCGTTTCGATCACCTGAGTCGCCAATGGACGGGGATTGTCATCGTCCGGTATGTTCCGCAGCGCAATGGCGCTTGTGACAAATTGAGGAAGATGCCAGCGGTCAGTAAGCCATTCACCCGCCTGACGACTGGTTATACCCAGGTAATCAAGCTCCAGTCTCTCCATATCCAAACTCGGTTCCCTCTCAATGTGCGCCAGCACGTGGGCATATTCCTGGGGAAACTCATGCACCAATACCAGCACTCCTATATCGAGCAAGAGCGCGGTAAGATAGATTTCGTCGGGATCAGGCCGATGCTCGACATCCATGCGTAATACCAGCTTACGGGCCAATTGCGCGCTGCCAAAAGCCCGCAGCCAAAACTCATCCAATCGGAAACCAGGACAACGGCTGGTGTTGAAGGCGCCACACAAGGCGATACTCAAGGCCAGCGTCTTCACCATCTGCAGGCCCAATACCCGAATAATCGCCTCTGTGACACTGGTGATCGGGCGCGGTTGGGCGAAATAGGCGGCGTTCGCCAAACCGATGATCCGCGCCGTGAGCGCCGGATCCTGTTCGATCACCTTGGCCAGATCTACGATCTCCAGACCCTCATCCGAGAGCATGGCCAGCAACTGAGTAACCGTGGTCGACAATGCCGGCAGTTGTTTCAACTGCTGTACTCTATACTTAGCCATCTCTGATGTGCGCATGATGGTATTCACCTCGTGTCTAACCCTGCCCCATGACAACGGCTGATGAAATAAAATCTTTAGTCAAATCAGTGAGTAGTTATTTTGCAGAGAGACTCGATAAAGTGGAATGGCGTGATAATGATTACGCGGGTAAAATAGTTCGTGTCGTTTTTACACTAAGCAGACATTGATCTTACCGCAAATTCTCATAGGGTATCTGATTCATGGGTAAAACAATTCCTGTTCGGATCAGGTCTGGTCAAGTCAGGTAACCCGATTACCGATTTCGCAATGAAAGTGACTGCATCCTATTGTTACCCCTACCCCCACCCTGCAGTCACCACAGATGTGGTGCTGTTCAGTATTCTGGAGCGGGCCCTGCAGATCCTGCTCATCCGGCGTACGGCCGAGCCTTACCCAGGCATGTGGGCGCTGCCCGGTGGTTTCCTTGAAATCACAGAGGATCTGGAAACCTGCGCCAAGCGGGAACTGGAGGAAGAAACCGGCATCACGGGCGTCTACCTGGAACAACTCTACACCTTCGGCACGTCCCAGCGGGACTCAAGAGAACGGGTGCTCAGCGTCACCTACTACGCCCTGGCGCCGTCCGACCACCTCACGCCCAAGCCAGGGAGCGACGCTAAGGAAGTCCGCTGGTTCGCGCTGCGCACTTTACCCGAACTCGCCTTCGATCACGCCAGCATCATCGAACTGGCCCATCAGCGCCTGGTGGCGAAACTCGACTATTCCAACATTGCCTTTCAGTTCATGCCGGAAACCTTTACTCTGGGCGAGTTGCAATCAGTCTATGAGATTCTCCTGAATAGAAAACTTGACAAACGAAACTTCCGCAAACGTGTTCACGCCCAGAATCTGATCCAAGCGACCGGCACATATTCCCGAACCGGTAATCATCGTCCAGCCAGAACCTATCGCGCCAGGAACTCAAAGCGTGTCATCATTATCAAATAATTATGAAGTATCGAGGATCCATCATGCACGTTCAGTCAATCACACTCCCGCAGATTCAGGTCCCTCCCCATCCCCAGTGGCCGGTCTTGACTGCGGAGGAAAAGGCAGACCTGAAGTCATATATCAGAGACAAATTGCGGGAGCAGAATGCGGTTCTCGTTGCGCATTACTACACCGACGCCGACCTGCAGGCCCTGGCCGAGGAAACCGGTGGTTGTGTGGCTGACTCTCTGGAGATGGCGCGCTTTGGCGCTGAGCAAGACGCGGAAACCCTGGTGGTCTGCGGCGTCCGCTTCATGGGGGAAACCGCCAAGATACTCAACCCGGAAAAGCGGGTGATCATGCCCGAACTGAACGCCACCTGCTCGCTTGATGAGGGTTGTCCGGCCGACCTGTTCAGCGCCTTTTGCGACGCCCACCCCGACCACACGGTGGTGGTGTATGCCAATACCAGTGCCGAGGTCAAGGCCCGCTCCGACTGGGTGGTCACGTCAGGCATCGCCTTGCCGATCGTTGAACATCTGGCGAAGCAGGGCAAGAAAATTCTGTGGGCCCCAGATCGCCATCTTGGCAACTATGTGCAACGGGTTACAGGCGCGGAGATGACGCTCTGGCCCGGTTCCTGCGTGGTGCATGAGGAATTCAAGTCGGTGGCGCTGGAACGGCTCAAACGGCTGCACCCGAATGCCGCCATACTGGTACACCCTGAATCACCCGAGAGTGTCATTGCCCAGGCGGATGTGGTTGGATCCACCACCGCTCTGATCAAGGCGGTTGCCAAGATGGACAATAAGGAGTTCATCGTGGCCACTGACGGAGGCATCTTCTACAAGATGCAGCAGATGGCCCCGGGCAAAGTGCTCATCGAAGCCCCCACTGAAGGCGAAGGAGCCACCTGCGTCAGTTGCGCCCATTGCCCCTGGATGGGGATGAACTCGTTACAGAATCTCGCTGAGGAGCTGGAGACCTGTCGAAACGAAATACTTATTGACCCTGCCATCCGAAAAAAGGCCGTGAAACCCATCAAACGTATGCTGGACTTTGCACGGAGCCATGGGATCGGCATGAAGGGAAAGGGCAACGCCTGAGAGGATTCGTTACAACCCGGTCATGATCCACAATGACCGGTAGCTTCACGGCGAGTCACTGATATCCGTCGATAGGGCCTTTCCTGCGGGTCAAGGTATTGCACTCAATCCGATATTTTTCGCGATGGCGGCAATTTTCGCTGACAGTTCCAGGGAACAGGTCCACTTATAGGCCAGATTCAGATTTTCCGCACAGCTATAGACCCCATGACCCCGCACCACCATGATCTTATGTAGCATCAGGATTTCGGAGACCACAGCGGGCGCCTGTTCCTGATAAGCCGCATACGGAATAACGGCAACCGGTATCTCGGGAAAATAGTACTGCCCTTCAAAATCCACCGGAATGAAGGGTTCGCCTTGCAGAGTCACTGCGATGCTGTAGGGGCCGTGGCTGTGAATGACCGCTTTCGCGGCCGCATTTTTCTGATAGATCCGCTGATGCAGGGGAGCGTCAAGCGAGGCTCCAGCCGGGATATCGCCTACCACCGGGCATTCGATCAGACCCTCAATTTCCAGGGTATCGGCGCAGCAACCCGTCGGCGTCACCCAGAAACGGTCACCATCATTGACCGAAGCATTGCCACTGTGTGAGTCGTTGTAACCATACTGGCGCAGCCACCGATAGTAGCGAACCAGATCATGCATGAGTTCCATTCTGTCCTCTTCATGGTAGCGAACCAACCCATGGAACGGAATCGTTCCATGGGATATTGGAATGGATGTTTTCAATCGGTTCTATGAGACGACACGCTTGACTACCTTGTCAACCGAGTCCCAACACCAGTCATTGTCCGGGGTAAGCCGCACGCCGCCATGCCACTGCGGCTTGATCAACAAACTCCTAAAATTGCGTTCTCCCGCCAACACCTCCCGCCCGGCAGGCGTGATCGACAATACCGTAGCCGGGTTGAACAACCGCTGGAAATCAGCACCTTCAGACAGCTCAAGCAGCGGTGGAGTAGACGATCGCAGCTGTCGCAGAAGCTTCCAGAAACTGGTGTCGCCCATAAACACCCGCTCCTCCGCGCATTGGTTCCGGGCAAAGAGCTGTCCGGCCTTGATCTCTCCCTGTGCTAGTATGCTGAGGGCTTGCCGTGCGGTTCTGGATAAGCCATTGGCACAGCTCGGGTACTCCTGGAGTTGTCTGAGCACGGCTCCTTCGAGAAAAGGTAACGCAGCGATATCGTCAGTCAGCAAGGCCTGCCAGCTTTCCGGCGAAGCGGCGCGGAACGCTGCCCAGGCTTTTTTCGCCAGGGTCAGCTGTTGATCCGTGACGACTGTTTCATACCCTGTCAGACCCTTTAACTCGTCAGGCGTACAGCCGCCGAGATAATGTTCGGTACAGATCATACTCAGGGTAATCTCACCTGGCGGATTATCCGCAAACCAATCCAGCAGTTGCAGGATCTGTAGCTGATCATACAGATCGTGTTCGAACCAGAGGATAATCTTTGCATAGGCCCGAAATGACCGCAGGGTCCTGTCGCGTTGCTTGAAACTGTTCTCGATTGCCGCTGGCTCTCCCCATCCTTGTTGAATCATAAAGCGCGCTCTGATCTTAGAAAGCGCCTCCAAT
Organism: uncultured Gammaproteobacteria bacterium; assembly: GCA_963716875.1. Lineage (GTDB taxonomy): Bacteria > Pseudomonadota > Gammaproteobacteria > Chromatiales > Chromatiaceae > JASJBU01. The sequence goes on along the minus strand of CAVQUR010000002.1, from coordinate 113,476 downwards.
GACAAACCACCAGGTACCGGACCCTCATGCAACACATCCCGCCAGGGCAAAAACTGCCCTTCGATCCCGGCCCGTTTCATGATCTCAACGGCACAGTCACCATTGGTGATATGCAATAGGCGGTTCGTCATGGGAGCTCAACCGTTCCTGTAGTAATTGCCCGCGCGGTGTGCAGCCGGCTGCATCTGACAACGGCTCAGTAAGCAGCCAAGCTGGCCTGATCGTGCAGACTGGATCATTGTATCATCAGCCACATAGGCCTGGCCTTCAACCATCACGGGATGGGATGACCCGCTATCAGACCTTCCCGAGGCCCTGAGATGGCGACAGTTTCGATCTCATACAGGGCTTGAAATCGGATATAATTTTCCTGTCATTGACCTACCCGCCGGGAGATTTCATCGATATCCTGACAATCGTGCTTGCAGGCCTGATCCTGTTTGTCGCCTACTTTATTCGGGGCATCTCGGGATTCGGCTCAGGTCTGGTAGCTATTCCTATGCTGGCCCATTTTCTGCCACTCCAATTTGTGGTGCCGTGGATTCTGTTACTCGACTTTACGGCGTCACTGGTATTGGGCAGCAGAAGCCAGGATCGAAAAGCGGTGTGCTGGAGGGAAATAGGCTGGCTGCTGCCGACTACCGTACTGGGTATCTTTATTGGCGCGGCGCTGCTGGTCAACCTGCCCAAACCACCTCTCCTGATCGGCCTGGGCGTCTTTGTCAGCGCTTCCGGTCTGCGCGGCCTACTGTTTCCGCACAGCAAGTCAGCTCTGTCCCCCTGGTGGTCATTACCTGCCGGTATGCTGGGCGGACTGGTGGGAGCGATGTTCGGCACCGGCGGCCCCCCTTATGTGATCTATCTCACCCACCGCATTCAGAACAAACACCGATTGCGCGCTACCTTTTCCGGCTTATTCATGCTGGATGGCGGACTGCGGGTGATCATCTTCGCCGCGAGCGGGTTACTCAACCAAGACTCCCTGCTATTGGCCTGTGTGGCGGGTTTGCCGGTGCTGGTACTCGGCCTCTATGTGGGTCACCGGATACATCTTGGCCTGAGCAATGTGAGCGTGATAAGGATGATAGACATCCTGCTGGTCGCCAGTGGGATCTCGTTGGTGGTCAAAGCGTACGCCAATTGAGCCGAGTTCAACCCCTTGGCGCTTGCAGGAACGAGCCCCGTAATACACTTCGATGCGCCGGCAATCAGAAAGGCAGTTTGATGGAAAAAGAGAGGAGTTTGTATATCACAGCGGTAGAAAATACCGCTGTGATTTTTCTAGTCTTCAGTCAAGACCACTGAGAATCTGAATCTTTAATCAGTACAATACACAAAAAGTACCGATTGATCATCGTCGGCGGCCTGTGGAGGCGTGGTAACACAACCCGCCGGCAATTCGATTACTTCACCGACTTGATCACCATCGATATCGTAAAGCGGGCTCGAACTCGTGCTGCCTCTATGCTTGCCACCCTCCGCCATCGCAAAGCCGGAAGCCAGGGTAAGCGCGGTAAACAGAATGAATGTTTTCATTTGAATCTCCTTAGTGTTCAACAGATATAGACAATATATTAATCTTGCGCCCTTACTGTTCGGCTTGTGCCGGGTAACCTTTAAGAAGGGTATTCCCTACCTGGAATAGGATATGAAGCACCACACATTACATAAAAATTCTCACCGCTAGCGATTCTGTCACCTGATTGAATGTGCGATATTGGACATTTTGCTGAGATTAGATTTCAGGAACTATAATCCACCAAGAGAATGAATGGATTAATCAAAAAGTGGGGTTCGACTGACGTATTGATCGGATGGAATACACTTGATACATCCATGGCCGATTCAAAGATCCTGGTAAGACACTGTTAAATCATGTTGCATCAATCAAAGGCAATCATGAAAAATACGATATGCCCTAATATTAGTATGGTTATCGAAAAAAAGGGAAGCTCGATTTCGCCTTGTATGAAGACCTGGACTAAGTCTGCGGCTTCTGTATCCAGAGCGTTATCAATATCCCGATACTGGCGCCACTCAATGCCAACAGGGAGTCTTTCTGTGCGTCCCATTCATCACCTTGGGTACCCAAAAATGCGCTGCCCAACTCTGGACTGACGATCATGGCGGTGATTGCTTCCAATAATTCATAGAACGCACTGAACGCCAGGATACAACAGACCGCGATGAGATATGACCATCGACGATTTATCCCGGATTTTCTCAACAGGATTTCCCGAAAGGGATAGACAATCAATAAACCAAATGCGAAGTGTACGATGCGGTCATAATGGTTCCGCGCAAAGCCGAACCAATCCTGCAGCCAGAAGCCAAAGGGTGTTTCAGCGTAGGTGTAATGCGCGCCAATCATGTGCAGACTGAGAAAAACAGCAAACAGGAAGTATGATCGATTCGAGAAGGCAAAACGATGATAGGTGAGTAGAAGCAATCCCCCATAGAAAAACACGAGCAGGTTCTCGAGTAACCAGTCCCGAGGATAGAGTGGGTTGATCGCGGTCACTATCCAAAGCGCGATCAGCCAAAATAGAAGGCCCTGTAGGGGATGATTTTTTTTAAACGACAGCCTATTCAATTCACCTACCCCCCGCCTAATCCAATCCAGTGGCGCTGCTGTGCCTATACAGCACTTGCCAGATATCGCGACATGTGACTTTTTTATCACCATATGGAAGAATCATAGTCAATGGTGATGGGCCGGCGTTGCTGTAATCAGCGCATACTAGCGGCCGAAAATGATACCAGGCATCAGACTGCCATCAGCTACGGACCGCTGCAGTATTATCTGACCGCCAGCACAATCTGATTGCGCAGGGATTTTAAAAGATTGAGTTTTTTCTTATCGATGTCCAATCCATTGGGCATTTCATGATCTGCATAGATCAGCCCCAATGCCCTCTTATGGATAACTAACGGAAATAAGAGAAAACAACCCGCGCTTGAGATCTTGTTGTACCAATCGGGTATATCTGCCCGGATCTTCCCCTCCTGGGTATTCGCAATATACACATCTACTGCATTCTTCAAGGCGCCATGAAAAACGTCCACAGTGTATTTAGCCGGAAATCTGAAGCCTTTAACGAACTCTTCTGCATCGTCTCCAAACCCGACACGCCCGACCATCTCATTCGTTTTCCGATTGAGTAAAACCAACACCACTCTTTGGAAACCCATGGAACGATACATGGTCTCAAGCACCACGTTAAAGATTTCCGACATACTATGCGCTTCCGTCAATAATCCGGTTACTTCCTGCAAACCATCCATCAACAGGGTTTCCGTATCTTCCGACCTCTTATGCACGGTATTGGCCTTTTCTTCATCTGCTGCGACCGTCTCAGCTGTCAGAAGCTGGGTTTCTGTTAAACCATCCGACAATGTCTCCGATAATTTTATCGTTTTCGTTGTAGCACCCTGTTCCCCATATCCGCTTCCACGGGTAACTTTTCGTACGAAGGATTCGGGAATATCTGCGGTTAGCACCTTGGCTATTTCACTGAATTCATCGATGGCGTTGCCAGCCAGTTGCTTGAGCTTCTTGTGATCAAGACCCAACACCTCGTCGTAGCGCCCGAGTAGTGAATTAAAAGCGTTTTTATTCTCCAAGCCCTTATCGATCATCAGTTGCATCGCCTCTTTGGAGAACTCAGCGATCATACGGCGTTTGTCGGTCCGGCTTCTGGCCATATCCCCTTCTTCCCAATGCTGCATGGATTCGGTCAGGGAATTGGGGAAGTTCCACTGCTGGGCGATCTCGATACCGATTTTCTCATAACTGACGCCCAACACTTTGTGTTGCGCACGCATCGGCTCCATCCGCTCCTGCACAAGCAAGCGTTCGATCTCTTTCGCCTCGTCCTGCAGATAAAATGCCACCAGAATCTTGCCCAGATCGCGCAGCATGGCGGAAAGAAAATAATCCTCCACGTCTTGATCATCGAACTCTTTGGCGACCTGACTGGCCAAGGTCGCACTGAACATGGCAGAGGATACCAGTTCCTTCAACTGATTTGCCTGGGCTTTGTCTTCAATGTGATCAAAGAAGATCAGAGAGGCGGCCAACGACCGTATGGCCTGGATACCCAATACCACCACAGCCCGGGAAACCGTACCGATACGTCCGGAAAATCTGCCGTAATAAGCAGAGTTAACCACTTTGAGAATCTTATTCGTCAGGGCGAAATCCTTCACAATCACACCCGACATGTGGTTGACATCCTTGTTGCTCGCCTGGGCCATGGCATTGATACTCCGAACCGACTGGGAGAGTGCGGGGAAATCACTTTTACGCTGCATTCTGCGCAACAGGAATTCCACGGTGCCATGTCCCCCCTCCTTGTCCGGCAGGGCATCCACCGGCGCCTTGCGGCTCTCACTGAATGCCGTCAGCATCTCAGTGGCATCGGCGTAGCGGAGCGTCGGATCTTTCTCTAATGCCTTGAGTACGAAACGGTCCAACCGTTCATCCACTGCAGCGTTATAGCATGACGGTGGCTCGGGGTTTAGCTTGAGAATGTTCTCCAGCAACATCTGCTGATTGCGGCCGCTGAAGACCGGCATCCCGGTCAGCATTTCATCCAGGATCAGGCCCAGGGCGAAGACATCATTTTGCGGCCCTACCTCACCATGACTGATATACTCAGGTGCAAGATAGCGAGGCGTGCCGATCAGTTGGCGATCGTGTTCCTTACCTTCGGAGAGCAGCCTGGCGATACCAAAATCCATAATCTTGGGGATCTGTTCGCTGTTCAGGATGATATTGGCGGGCTTGAGATCCCGATGCACGATGCCGACACGGTGCGCCTGGCTCACCCCTTCCATCAACCCCTTGAACACCTCCAATACCTGGCGTAGATCCAGCTTGTCCTGCCGGATGGCGTCCGTCAGCAGGCGGCCTTCCACATACTCGAACACCAGGTAGGGGGTGCCATTGTATTCTCCTGCTTCGTAGATGGAGACGATATTGGGGTGCTGGAGCTTGCTCATGGCGCGGGCCTCGCTCCGATCGCTCACCCCGCGCACCGATTTATCCAGCAATTTGATGGCCACCTGGCGCTGCAGTTCCGGGTCAGCACACAGATAGACGGTTCCCTGGTTGCCTGAACCCAGCTGTTTGCCTATTTTGAATCGTCCGATGGTGTTTGGAGCCATTGCCTGTCACAGTCAGTCCGCTATAGGAAGTTAACGGCACCAGAGATAAAATCTGTTGGATCGAAATGGACAATAATGGCTTAGAGCAGGCTCACCAACTCATTCCTGGAGAGTTCGGGAATGGCACTGAGATCAGCACCTACTTGGATCCCGATCAGCAACAGATGGTCAGGCAGAAGATCGAGCTGGTCAGCCATTTCGAGCGCTTCGGCCACCCCGAAGCCATGACTGGAGGTCTGACAAGCGGCCAGCGAGAGGGCATCACGTGCCAGCCGAATGGCCCGGCCGGGCTGTTGGTCAGCCTGCACCGCGTCGATCAGCACCACGTCTTGAACACCCTCGAAATGACGGAGCAACAGGCTGCCCGGCCTGTCGAGCTTTATCAGTTCACAGTCGCTCAAGCCCGCCTCTTGTAACAGATCGATCGCCCGCCAGCCCAACTGATCAGCCCCAAAAGGCGAGCCGATGCCGATGATGCGTCTCACCGACGCCGAATATTCAGCGTGAGAAAGTGGGTGGCGCAGGAGATACAAGGGTCGTAGTTACGGATCACTTGTTCGGCCCGCAGACGCAGACTCTGATCATCCTTGTCGAGCCCGAGATTCTCCAGCGACAGCTTGACATCCTCTTCGATGCGCGGCTGGTTCTGGCTGGTTGGCGGCACGATCCGGGCGCTGGTCACCCGGCCCTCGTCATTCAACTCATAGCGATGCCAGAGGATACCCCGGGGCGCTTCAGTGCAGCCATAGGCAATGCCGGCGACGGGCTTGAACTCCACGGCAGGACTTTCTGGCGGCTGGTAATCCTGCAGCAGGCGTAAGGCCTCGTGAATCACCAGGTGGAGTTCCACCGCGCGGGCCACGATGCTGTGAAACATGTTGTGGCTGGGAAATTTGATGCCGCAGCCATCCAGCACCTTGCGTATAGGCGCGGGCAGCTGGTGCAGGTTCAGATTCAACCGCGCCAACGGTCCGACCAGATAGGGACGTCCGTGGAGTTCCCCATGCAAGGCGGTGGAGTGTGGAGACTGGACCTCCTGGAAATGTTCATCATATTCATCGATATCGATGTCCAGACCCTGTCCCGAGATCAAGCGTCCCTGACCGATGGCGTAGTCCGTCTCATGACTCATCGCCACGCTGGTGAAGGCCTGTTCGTCCTTGGGGAAGTCGAGCTGCGCAGTCCAATCGACCAATGCCTCTGCCTCGGGCAACGCCGCCTCCAAGCGTTGGTAGATCGCCGCCACTGCATCCTTGGAGGGCGCCTTGTAGAAACCTCCGACCCGCACCCCCACGGGATGCACCGACCGGGCGCCGAACAGGGCGATCAAGTCGTTACCCAGGCGCTGCAACCTTAGGCCCCGGCGCACCGCGTCGGGGTGTTCGGCCGCCATTGCAATGGCCGAATCGAATCCGAGGAAGTCGGGCGCCGCCAGCAGATGCACATGCAGCGCATGGCTCTGCAAGAACTCGCCACAATACATCACCCGGCGCATGGCTTTGACCCAGGGACCGGGATCAACCTGGAACAACCGTTCGAAGGCCTGCACCGCGCTCATCTGGTAAGCCACCGGACAGATGCCGCAGATCCGCGCCACCATGTCGATCACCTGGTCGCACTCGTAGCCCTCGAGGAACTTTTCGAACAGGCGCGGGGGTTCGTAGATGCGCAGTTTCAGATCCTGGATGCGGCCGTTCACCACATCCAGCTCCAGGGCGCCTTCCCCTTCGACCCGGGTCAATACCGGGACGTTGATATGGATCTCACGGGATGTATCCATCGAACTCACCCTTGGTTTTGCGATTTGAGCCGCTCGCCTGCTGTCTTGAACGCAGGTGCGGTACTGGTGATGAAATGAAACCGGCGGGCAACCGCCTCCCGGTTCAGGCCCATGGAGATGAAGCGTTCCGCCAATGCTTTGTCATTGACCGTGGTCGCTGGTCCATAGCAGCTGTAGCAGGCGCGTCCCAAAGCGGTGCAGAGCGCGCCGCAACCAGCGATGGTCACCGGCCCCATGCAGGGTTGGTCGGTCGCAACCAGGGTGCAGACGATACCCTTACGTTTGCATTCCAGACAAAGCGATTGTTTCTCTGTGCGGGGCACCACCCCGGATAGCAGATCCCGCAGCGCCTTGAGCACCTGTCTGGAATTTACCGGACACCCGGAGATCTCCAGGTCCACTTTGACGTGCTCCGCGATGCTGGTGGATGTCTGCAAGGAATCGATATAATCCGGGCGGGCATAGATTTGAGCCATCCAGGCGTCCCGGTTGGCAAAGTTAGCCAACGCCTGCAGGCCTCCCGCCGTGGCGCAGGCGCCGATGCTGACCAGATAGGTGCTGTTAGCCCGCACCTGTTTGATACGTTCGACATCATGGGGGGTTGAGATGCTGCCTTCCACCAACGCCACGTCCGCCTTGGCCTCCGGGTCCAGGGGACCGGCCTCGGCGAAGTGGATGATATCCACCAGCTTGGGCAACTCAAGCAGGGGCTCGCCCAGATTGAGCAGTGACAATTGGCAACCGTCACAGGAACTGAACTTATGCACGGCGAGTTTTGGTTTGCTTGTGTTCATTTCATCCAACCTGTTGGTTCAGAACGCTGTCTATGGTCAATTTACTATCTCAAGATCTCGTAGCGCCATTCCGGTCAAGTATCTTAGACTGATTAACCGCGCAGGTGGCGACCCGGCATGTCAAACCGCAGTGTTACCCGGTTCAAAATCCCTTCGAACCAAAAAAGTCCGCAACCTCTGAATAGCAGAACACCGGTCCTTGCTTGCAGGAAAACTTGGGGCCCACCTGGCAGTGTCCACACTGTCCCAGCCCACACTGCATGTTTCTTTCCATACTCAACCAGATGCGATGGTCCGCCAACCCGCGTTCGCGTAATTGGGAGATCCCCGCCAACATCATCAGCTCAGGTCCACACATCATGGTGATCGTACGCTCGTTACGCAGGTTGAGCTGGCCGATCAGTTCGGTAACCATGCCCTGTTTCCAGGGCCAGCCGGGGTTCACCACATCCGCCGCCAGCAAGACATTCACGTCATGCTCTTTAGCCCAGACCTCATACTGATCCCGCCAGATCAGGTCATTGGTATGTTTCACTCCTTGCAGAATATGGATATGCCCAAACTGGTCGCGTCGCCGCAGCAGGTAGTGGATCACCGCAACCAACGGTGCGCAACCCAGTCCACCGGTAATCAGGAGGACATCCTGCCCCCTGGCTTCATCCAGCGGCCAGCCCCTCCCGAAGGGCCCGCGAATACCCACATGATCGCCCGGCTGCAGTTTCTCCAAGCCCCGACTGACGCGACCGACGACCCGGATGGTGTGATCGAAGAAATGGCTGTCTTCCGGATCATTGACGATGGAGATGGGTATCTCGCCAACGCCGAACAGGGTGACCATATTGAACTGGCCAGGGACAAAGTCAAAGGCTTCATGCGCGTCACTATCGGCGAACTGCAGACGCAGGGTGTAGATTGTCGGCGCCTCCTGCACCCGTTTGTCGATCACTGCGGAGCGGGGCAAATGGATATCAGACATCACGACTGGCCTCCTGCAAAATCACTGATACCTCCTGGGTCAGGTCGATTCCTACCGGACACCAGGTGATACAACGACCACAGCCGGTGCAGCCAATGCGGCCGAACTGCTCCTGCCAACCCGCCAGTTTGTGGGTCAGCCATTGACGGTAGCGCAGGTTTGTGCTGTTTCTAACCTGAAAATGACCCATGTCGCTATGCGTTGGGCTGAAGCAGGAGTCCCATTGGCGCAGCATGTCCGCAGTTTGTCCATCCAAGGCCATTTGATGCTCCGTTGTATAACAGAAGCAGGTGGGACAGACCGCCGTGCAATTGCCGCAGGAGAGGCAACGCTCGGCCACCAACTGCCATTGCGAATGACCCAGCCGCTCGTAAAGTTTTTTCAACTGCTCCGCATCCAACAAGTGACGCGGCTGGGCTGCGGCGGCGTCATTTGTCGCTCGCACCATCTCTGCCAACTCCTCATCTGTGGCGAGCCGTTGTGGAAGTGGTTCGAGCAAGGTTTGCCCTTTGGCAGAGCCCGTCCAGATCAGATAGCCGGAGGCGAGTTCCGAGAGCCCGATATCGAAGCCGTTGTCCAGGGCCGGGCCATCGCCGGTGGAGGCACAGAAACAAGTCTGCGCCGATTGGGCGCAATCCACACCGATCAAAAGCAATTGCTCTCTTCTAAGTTGGTATTGGGGATCGGCAGCACCCTCCCGCAGAAAGTGTTGATCCTGGATATCAAGGGCGGCCAGATCGCAGGCCCGCACACCAATCACGGCCGTGGGACCGCTGTCCGGTAATTTCTGGGTAAACTGGAAACCGCCGCTCGCCGATTTGCTTTCACCCCAGAGCACCTCCTGCGGGGCGAAACAGAGCGGCTTGATGCCCTGAGGCCCATGATTCCAGGCAAACAACTTATCTTGCCCGGTCTGCTGCAGCCGATAGCTTCCCGGTTCCTGGGTGTTGCTAATCCCGATGGGAAACTGCTCCAGTGTGGTCACTGGCTGAAACTGAATGGCCCCGTCCAGCTTAACCGGCCCCAGACACTCATAACCCGATTGCCTTAGTTGGTCGATCAGCTCTTGCAGGGTGGTTCTCGTGATAAATGCGGGTCGTCTATTTTCCGTGGGAGACATTACTGAATCCGTGGTTTGTTGTTTATTTGTAACTGATAGCCCGATAGTCTAGTAGAAAACTTGCAGAAAGGAACTAGAGAATATCCCTTAATGAAACTGTCACCCAATCGTCAAGAAACAGCCGCAGAAATGAAGCAAGAAGCTGGCTACACTGGTTTCAACCCCATCCCATTGTCGATCTTTGGAACTGACTGAAATGCAAGCTAGATCCAGAAATGAACTGATCCCCTGGGAATCGCTGGCTCAGGAACAGCAGATCGCGCTGAGAGAGCGTTTCGGCTACTATCTCGACAATCTGCCGCCGACCTGTTCCTTGGCGACCAAGATCGCCAGGTTCCAGTATTGGCTTGAGGAACAGGGTGTCGCCTATCAGGAATGAGGGAGCGAATTTTTTCGGCTCCCAGGCATGGCGCACTTCATTAAAGTGGCTGATGATACTCATCAGCGTCCTCCAGTTGCTCGTCGGCCTGCTGACCTTGCCGCTGCCGGTCCCCATCGGACTGCCGATCTTCCTGCTCGACCTCGCCCTCCTGGTGCGTTACTCCTCCGTTGCCAAAAAGGTTCTGCTTCGACTGAGCAGACGTCACACCCTGCTGCATGAAACAGTCAATCGACTCAGATCCAAAGGCAAGGCGTGCGAAAACGCCGCGGAGGATCGAGTCGACTGATCAGTGCAAATCCACACCCGGCTTAGCAATCGCAGTCGCAGATTCAGCGATGGTCGCATAGCGTGTTGCGATTCCTCCCGGTAAGCACTTGCGAATGCAGAAGTTCGTCGGTTAAACCCCAGATCGATCGAAGCCGTTCTTGATACGGGTCAACCCTGAACACCCGGCCCTGCTGCAGAATACTTGCTATACATTAAGGTATTGATAAGAAAACCCGATCGCGAGGAGCCCAAGTCATGCCCGAGAAGCCGATCATCATCGACGGTAACGAGGCCGCCGCCTACATCGCCTACCTGACCAACGAGGTCATCGCCATCTACCCGATCACGCCCGCCTCACCAATGGGCGAATGGGCCGATGAATGGGCCTCACGGGGCATCAAAAACCTCTGGGGTACGGTGCCCGACGTGGTCGAGATGCAGAGCGAAGGGGGCGCTGCCGGAGCCATTCATGGGGCCTTGCAGGCGGGTTCTCTGGCGACCTCCTTCACTGCCTCCCAGGGACTGCTGCTGATGATTCCCAACATGTACAAGATCGCCGGCGAGCTCACATCTACGGTCTTGCATGTCTCCGCCCGTTCGCTGGCGGTGCAGGCGCTCTCCATCTTCGGCGATCACGGCGACGTAATGGCCTGCCGCGCCACCGGTTACGCCATGCTGTGCGCGGCGAATGTCCAGGAGGTGGCGGATTTCGCCCTCATCGCACAGACCGCCACCTTGGAAGGACGTATACCCTTTCTCCACGTCTTCGACGGTTTCCGCACCTCCCATGAGATCAGCAAGATCGAGCTGCCGGATATACCGACCATCCGTGGGATGATCGATGAGCGGCTGGTATCTGCACACCGGCAGCGCGCCATGTCGCCGGATCATCCGATCATCCGCGGCACCTCGCAGAACCCGGATGTCTACTTCCAGGGCCGGGAGGCGGTGAATCCCTATTATCAGGCATTGCCCGAAATCGTCGAACGCGTCATGGATCGCTTTGCTACACTGAGCGGCCGCCCATACCGGATGTTCGAATATGTGGGGGTGGAGCAGCCGGAGCGGCTGATCCTGTTGATGGGCTCCGGCATCGGCGCCGCTCAGGAGACGGTGGAGCATCTGGCGGCCCAGGGCGAAGCGGTAGGCATGATCAAACTGCGGTTGTTTCGCCCCTTCGCGGCCGCCAAGCTGTTGGCCGCGATACCGCCCAGCGTGCGCAGGATCGCCGTGCTCGACCGTTGTAAGGAACCGGGCGCCGACGGCGAACCGCTCTATAAGGATGTGGTCAACGCCTATGCCGAGGCGTTCACCCGCGGTGCCATCGAACGGATGCCGCGCATCATCGGCGGCCGCTACGGCCTCTCCTCCAAGGAGTTCACCCCCGGGATGGTGCAAGGAATCTTCACTGAGCTGGAGAAGGACCATCCGCAGCACCCCTTCACGGTCGGTATCGTGGACGACCTGACCCATACCAGCCTGGCCTGGGACCCGGATTTCCGTCCCGCCGCGACCCAGGGTGTCACGGCCTGCGTCTTCTATGGCCTCGGCGCCGACGGCACCGTGTCGGCCAACAAGAACTCGATCAAAATCATCGGGGAACAGACCGACCACTTCACCCAGGGCTATTTCCAGTACGACTCCAAAAAGTCGGGGGCGGTGACCATCTCCCACCTGCGCTTCGGACCGCGGCCGATCCATTCCACCTATCTGATCGGCCACAACGAGGCCAGTTTCGTCGCCTGCCACCAGGCGATCTTCCTGGAGCGTTACGACATGCTCGACCATGCGGCCAATGCTGCCACCTTCCTGCTCAACACGCCCGTTCCGCCGGATCGGATATGGGACAGTCTGCCTCGTCTCATGCAACAGCAGCTGATCGACAAGGGACTCGACTTCTATGTGATCGACGCTTACCGCATCGCCGATGAGACCGGCATGGGACGGCGCATCAATACCATCATGCAGACCTGCTTCTTCGCCATTACGCGCATCATTGACAAGGACAGGGCGATCGTGCTGATCAAACAGGCGGTGGAAGCGACCTACGGTCGCAAGGGCAAGCGTCTGCTGGAACGCAACTATGCCGCCATCGATGCGGCCCTGGCCGGACTGCAGCGGGTCCAGGTGCCTGGGCAGGTCAGCAGCGACCGGGAACTGAGACCGCCGGTACCGGCGTACGCCCCGGCCTTCGTGCAGGCGGTGACCGCCCGGATCATCGCCGGCCGGGGCGACAGCGTCCGGGTCAGCCAGATGCCGGCGGACGGCACCTGGCCGCTCGGCACCGCCGCCTATGAGAAACGCAACATCGCCCTGCAGTGGCCCAAACTGGAGATCGATCTCTGCACTCACTGCGGCAAGTGCCCGCTGGTCTGCCCCCATGCGGCGATCCGTTCCAAACTGTTTCGGGAGGCGGACCTGGCGGAGGCGCCGGAGGCGTTCGTCAGCGCCGAGGTGAAGGGCGGCGGGTTCGAAAAAGGTCTGCGGATCACCTATCAGGTGGCGCCGGACGACTGCACCGGCTGCGGCCTGTGCGTGGAGATCTGCCCGATCCGCGACAAACAGAACCCCCAGCGCAAGGCCCTCAACCTCACCGGTGATCCGGCCTATCACGATCAGCAGCGGGCCAATTGGGCATTCTTCCTCAAGCTGCCGGAGTTCGACCGTACCCGGCTGCGTGAGACCACCCTCAAGGGGGCCATGGTGATGCAGCCCCTGTTCGAATTTTCCGGGGCCTGCGAGGGCTGCGGCGAGACACCTTACATCAAGCTTGCCACCCAGCTGTTCGGCGACCGCATGTTGATCGCCAACGCCACCGGCTGCTCCTCGATCTACGGCGGCAACCTGCCCACTACCCCCTATACTACCAATCCCGAGGGTCGCGGCCCCAGTTGGAACAATTCCCTGTTCGAGGACAACGCGGAATTCGGTCTGGGCATGCGAGTGGCGCTGGACAAACAGACCGCCCACGCCCGCGAGTTGCTGGAGGGGCTGCGGGACGATCTCGACGATGCGCTGGTGGATGAACTGCTGAATGCCGACCAGCACAACGAGGCCGGCATCTTCGAGCAACGCAAGCGGATTGAGGTACTGCAGCAGCGACTGCGGACCATCGACCGACTCGACGCCCGCAGCCTCGAAGGCATCGCCGACACCCTGGTGAAGAAGAGCGTGTGGCTGGTCGGCGGTGACGGCTGGGCCTACGATATCGGTTACGGTGGTCTCGATCACGTGCTGGCCAGCGGACGCAATGTCAACATCCTGCTGCTGGATACCGAGGTCTACTCCAATACCGGCGGCCAGACCTCCAAGGCCACCCCGCTGGGGGCGGTGGCGAAGTTCTCCGCCGCCGGCAAGCCCACGCCGAAGAAGGACCTGGCACTGATGGCCATGGCCTATGGCCATGTCTATGTGGCCCAAGTGGCCTTCGGGGCCAAAGACGTGCAGACCCTGAAGGCCTTCCTCGAGGCGGAGTCCTACGACGGACCCTCCCTGGTCATCTGTTATTCGCCCTGTATCGCCCATGGGGTGGATCTGTCCAATAACCTGCGCCAGCAGGATCTGGCGGTCGCCTCCGGTCATTGGCCCCTGTTCCGCTACGATCCACGCAACCTCGCCAAGGGCGAGAATCCGTTGCATATGGATTCCAAGGAGCCCTCCATCCCCTATCGGGATTTCGCCAATACCGAGACCCGCTTCAGTGTGCTGCAGCGGACCCACCCGGACGCGGCGGAGCGCTTCCTGCGCCAGGCCCAGCAGCAGGTCAAGTCGCGTTTCTTCCTCTATGAACAATTGGCCCATCTGGCCGTCGCCCAAGCCGAAGATACAGCAGAAATCGAAAAATAGGAGCCAACCATGGATCTGACCACCGACTATCTGGGCCTGCGGCTGAAAAACCCGCTGGTGCCGTCCGCCTCACCCCTGTCACGCAGCATCGACGATGCCCGCCGACTGGAAGATGCCGGCGCTTCCGCCATCATCATGTACTCCCTGTTCGAGGAGGCGGTCAGCGCGGAGGAAGAGTCGATGGTGCGTTTCCTGCACCACCAGGACACCGGCTTCGCCGAAGCGGACAGCTTCCTGCCGGACCATTATGACTTTTCCAACGGTCAGGAGCGTTACCTGGAGAACCTGCTCGGGCTGAAGGAGGCCCTGGAGATCCCGGTCATCGCCAGCCTCAACGGCACCACCCCAGGCGGCTGGATAGAGCACGCAACCGAGATGCAGCGGGCCGGCGCCGATGCCCTGGAACTGAATGTCTATCATGTGGCCGCTGACATCGATGTCAGCGGAGCCGCCATCGAACGGTGCTACCTGGATCTGCTGACCGAGTTACGCAAGCACATCGACATTCCCATCAACATGAAGCTGTCTCCCGCCTTCAGTTCGGTGGCGCACATGGTGAAACAGTTGGAGGCGGCCGGCGCCAGAGGGGTTGCCTTGTTCAACCGTTTCTACCAGCCCGATATCAATATCGAAAAGCTGCGCCTGATTTCCAGCCTGCATACCTCCACCTCGGCGGAGGCCCTGCTCGCGATGCGCTGGATCGCCATCCTGTATGGCCGCACCAGTCTGTCACTGGGGGCGACCGGCGGGGTCCACACCAGCGAGGACGCCATCAAGCTGCTCCTCGCGGGCGCGGATGTGGTGCATCTTTGCAGTCTCCTGCTGGAACAGGGAGCGAAGGCGCTGACGCCGATTCTGCAGGGCATCCAGGAGTGGAGCGAGGACAAGGGCTTTGCCTCCATCGCAGATGTGCGCGGCCGGGTCAGTCAGCTCAGCGTGGCCGATCCCTCGGAGTTCGAGCGCAGCAACTATGTGCATATTCTGGATAGTTTTCGCATGAGTCCGGGGGTACGCTGAGCCCGACATGACAGCATCGAGAAATAGGAACCATTCGCCAGTTTTACCATCCCGTTCCCACTCGGCTACTGTCCTTCTACCGGGAAATGCGCGACAATTCGCCTTCACAGCAGCATGAAACATCACCATCGTGGCCGAAATCATCGTATACGAACATCCGCTCAACGAAAGGATTCGCACCTTTCTACGCCTCGAGCATCTGTTCCTGCAGATCGACCATTTCCGGCATCTGGCGGATGCCTGGAGCAATCGCGCCGCCATTGCGGGTCTGCTGGATACCATCAGTATCTTTGGCCGTTCCGACCTGAAGACCGAAATCCTCAAGGAGCTGGAACGACACGCCACTAATCTGGAGCGCGTGCGCCGCCAGCCCGGCGTCAACATGCAGACGCTGGGCCAGGTGCTGGATGATCTGGAACAGGCTACCCACCAGGTCTATCGCATGGATGGACAGATCGCGCAGCGCCTGCGCAGCAATGAATTCCTTACCACCATCGTCCAGCGCAGCAGCATCCCCGGCGGCAGCTGCAATTTCGACCTGCCCCTCTATCACTATTGGCTCAATCAGCCCTTTGAGATCCGCGAGGATCAGATGAGCGAATGGCTGCAGGATCTCAATGCAGTGCGGGGCGCGGTGATCCTGTTACTGAATCTGGTGCGCAATAGCACCATGCCAACCAAGCAACTGGCCAAGAAGGGATTCTTCCAAAAATCCCTGGAAAGTTCAGCACCGGCCCAACTGGTGCGGGTGAGTCTACCCCATGGCAGCCCCCTGTTCGTGGAGATCAGCGGTAACAAACATCGATTCAGTATCCGCTTCCTGGAGGCGATGGTCAGCGGGCGTCCGCTGCAGACCACGCAGGATGTGGAGTTTGAGCTGACCAACTGTGTATTTTGAAAACGCCCATGGTATCAAAGAAAAAAATTCAGGCGCCCTGCCCCTGCTGTGGAAAGCTCGTATTTTGGGGGCCTGACTCTCCATGGCGGCCTTTTTGCAGTGAACGCTGTCGACTGATCGATCTGGGGGACTGGCTGGATGAGTCGAACCGCATCTCCGAGCCGCTGGACGAGTATCAGGACAACCCGCTGGAGTAAAAACTGAAAAACAAATTTGACTTTTCCCTGGATAATCGTTCTACTGAGCAGACCAAAGAAATCCTGCCTGAATAGAGTAAACAAGAACACGGATCACTCGATCTCACACTCTGCAAGCTCCACTGTATTTCTTTTGAATCTTTAAATGGGGACCTGTTTGACCCCGTTGAAGCGGAAACATAAGACATAATTTTTATGTTTCAAACATTTTCAATGGCCTGTGACCATAAGAAAATGACGGCACGACGATGTGCCAATTGTAAGCTCCGAAGCAATTCGGGTTGTCTATAGCAACAGCAAGATGGCTTGAGCGTGCAACCACGCGAGAGCAGATTCATAGTTAATGAGGTTTTATTGAAATATGTCTGAACAGCAAACCGGCACCGTCAAATGGTTCAATGACGACAAGGGTTACGGATTCATCTCTAGAGAATCCGGTGCCGATCTCTTCGTCCATTTCCGTTCAATCGTTGGAGAAGGCCGCAAAACACTGCGCGAAGGACAAAAGGTCCGCTTCAACGAAGTCGCTGGTCAGAAAGGACCACAGGCCGACAACGTCGTTCCAATGTAACATAAGCGGTACCCGCTCAAGGCCGGCCCGCAATCCAGGCCGGCCTTTCCCTATTCCCTTGATGGCTCGTTAGCGTCGTCAATCTTTTCTTTTGTCTCAGAAAAAAATTCTATGATTAGACTCTCTGTCCGAAATCTGCCCCGCTCCACCACGGAACAAAGCCTCACGGAACTGTTTTCTCAATTTGGCACAGTCCGCGGACTGACCCTTGCCAAGGATCTGTTTTCCGGCGACTGCAAAGGCTTTGCCACCATCGATATGGAAGGCCATGAGGCACGGGCCGCCATCGCGGCGCTGGATGGCAGCGAGCTGGATGGAAGGCAGGTTTATGTCTCCAAGGATATTCCGCGCACCAAGGGCTCCTCACGCCGCCGGCGCTGAGAGATTCTCTAGGGTATTACGAAGATGGTCTTGGTCTGTCACCTGCCCGACCACTACATCTCTGCCTGAAATTTCCCGACCAGCAGTTCAACCGGGTCCAGACTGGCCCATCCTACCGCCAATTTCCGTTTGCGTGATTCAGGCGGCGAGCTGTCCACTGTGACTCTTCCCCTCAGCCTGGCATGAAACCAGTGGATCTTCTTGATTATAGCCGTGCCGCCATCGATGTCACCGGGCGGATCGACTTATACAATGGTGTTATGCTCGCGCGAGCTCCCCATCGATCAGCAAAGCAGCAGCAATCATTCTTTAACCTGAAGGAATCGCAGCATGTCATCGGTCTTGGTAGTGCTCTTCGTCATTACGGGTTTCTTAATCCTGGTGCCGTTATTCAGCTATCTTGCCACTCGTCGTCTGATCGGCAAAAAACTCGAGCTGGATTCGCCATCCGGCGGCAGCCGTTTGTACTACTTTTACAGCCCGAGTTGCGGTCCCTGTCGCAGCATGACCCCCATCGTCGATAAACTGATCGAGGGACATGACGCCATCAGCAAGGTGGATATCAGCCGGAATCCCGAGCTGGCGACCCGCTTCGGCATCCGCGCGACACCGACCACGGTGCTGGTGGAAAACAACGTCATCAAGGCGGTGCGCCTGGGGGCGCAATCGCATCAACAGTTGCAGCAGCTATTGGACAAGACGAACTGATGCACTATCTGATCATCCCGGTCACCGCGTTCCAGCAGAACTGCACCCTGCTCTGGTGCGAACAGAGCAAACTGGCCGCCATCGTCGATCCCGGCGGGGATAGCGCCCGCATCCGGACGGCCATTGACCGTCATCAGCTGCATCCGGCCAAGATCCTTCTCACCCATGGCCATGTCGACCACGCCGGCGACACCGCGGCGCTCGCCGAGCAACTGGATATCCCGGTGGAAGGGCCGCAGCGGGGGGATCGCTTCCTGCTGGAAAGCCTGCCGGAACAGGGCCGCCTGTTCGGCCTGCCGCAGAGCGGAGCCTTCGAACCCGACCGCTGGCTGGAACAGGATGACCGGGTCCGTTTCGGCGAGGTGGAGTTGGAGGTACTGCACTGCCCCGGCCACACCCCCGGCCACATCGTCTTCTTCCACCGGCCCAGCCGGCTGGCGCTAGTGGGCGACGTGCTGTTTCGAGGCTCCATCGGCCGCACCGATTTCCCGCGGGGCGATTACCCCAGCCTGATCCGCTCGATCAAACAACGGCTCTGGCCGCTGGGCAACGACGTCCGTTTTATTCCCGGACATGGCCCCGAATCCACCTTCGGCGAAGAACGGCAGTCGAATCCCTTCGTTGCCGACGACTGATTATCTCTATCGCAGCCACCGTTGTCGGCATGGGATGCCGACCTAAGTTTCATCCGCTCCAAAGCCCGGTAGGTCGGGAACCCTTTCCCGACGCAACAGGAGTTACGAACTACCGCTGTTGTCGGCAAAGGGTTGCCGACCTGCCGTCAATTCCATCTGAGGAACCTCTTGCCTAAGAATTCTCGCCAATTGATCCTGATCAACTAATACCCAATATCTTGTGCTTTTTATTTTCTATTGTTCTATATATTGTGCCTAGTCGAATTCCACGAGGAGAATTATAACAATGGCGATGAGCGCAGAAACCATACCCGTCTATCTACCGATCAGTGTCAGAAAACGCGATGGCAGCGAGGCGGAATTCGACGCCGCCAAGATCCGCAATGCCATTTTCAAGGCCGGCCAGGCCACCGGTGAGTTCGATGAACTGGAGGCTCAACTGCTCACCACACAGGTGATCAAGGTACTGGCGCACACCGGCTACCGCCAGCAGATCCCGGAGATTGAGCGCATCCAGGACATCGTCGAGCAGGTGTTGATCAGCGCCAACCACCACCGCACCGCCCGCGCCTACATCATCTACCGCGAGCAGCACAAAAAGCTGCGGGAAGACCGCAAGACCCTGGTCAACGTGGCCGCCTCGGTCAACGAATACCTGGAACAGGCGGACTGGCGGGTCAATGCCAACGCCAACCAGGGCTACTCCCTGGGCGGGCTGATTCTCAACACCTCCGGCAAGATGATCGCCAACTACTGGCTCAGCCATGTCTATCCGCCGGAGATCGGCCTGGCCCACCGGGAAGGCGACGTGCACATCCACGACCTGGACATGCTGGCGGGCTACTGCGCCGGCTGGTCCCTGCGAACCCTGCTCAACGAGGGGCTCAACGGGGTGCCCGGCAAGGTGGAGGCGAAGCCACCCAGGCACATGTCATCCGCGATCGGCCAGATCGTCAACTTCCTCGGCACCCTGCAGAACGAGTGGGCCGGCGCCCAGGCGTTCAGCTCCTTCGACACCTACATGGCCCCCTTCGTGCGCAAGGACAACCTCAGTTACACCCAGGTGCGCCAGTACATCCAGGAGCTGATCTACAACCTCAACGTGCCATCCCGCTGGGGCACCCAGACCCCCTTCACCAACCTGACCTTCGACTGGGTCTGCCCGGAGGACCTGCGTGAGCAGGCTCCGCTGATCGGCGGCGTTGAGATGCCCTTCAGCTATGGCGAGCTGCAGGCGGAGATGGATCTGATCAACCGGGCCTATATCGAAGTCATGTCCGAGGGTGATGCACTGGGCCGGGTCTTCACCTTCCCAATCCCGACCTACAACATCACCCCGGACTTCCCCTGGGAGAGCGACAACGCGGAGCTGCTGTTCGCCATGACCGCCAAGTACGGCCTGCCCTACTTCCAGAACTTCCTCAATTCGGAACTCAGCCCCAACATGGTCCGCTCCATGTGCTGCCGTCTGCAGCTCGACCTGCGGGAACTGCTCAAGCGCGGCAACGGCCTGTTCGGCTCGGCGGAGCAGACCGGCTCACTGGGTGTGGTCACCGTCAACTGCGCCCGCTTGGGCCACATCTACAAAGGCGACGAAGCGAAACTGTTCGAGCGGCTCGACCAGCTCCTGCAGCTCGCCCGTAACAGCCTGGAGATCAAACGAAAGGTGATCCAGCGCCACATGGACGCCGGCCTCTTCCCCTACACCAAGCGCTATCTCGGCACCCTGCGCAACCACTTCTCCACCATCGGCGTCAACGGCATCAACGAGATGATCCGTAACTTCACCGACGATAACGACAGCATCACCAGCGAGTACGGCGCCGAGTTCGCCGGTCGCTTCCTCGACCACATCCGCGCCAGGATGATTGAGTTCCAGGAAGAGACCGGCAACCTTTACAACCTGGAAGCAACGCCAGCGGAAGGCACCACCTACCGCTTCGCCAAGGAAGACCGCAAACGCTTCCCCGACATCCTGCAGGCCGGCACCGAAGACGCGCCCTACTACACCAACTCATCCCAGTTGCCAGTGGGCTTCACCGACGACCCCTTCGAGGCCCTACAACGCCAGGAACCCATGCAGCGCAAATACACCGGCGGCACCGTGCTTCACCTCTACATGAACGAACGCATCAGCAGCACCGAGGCCTGCAAACGGCTGGTGAAACGCTCTCTGGAAAACTTCCGCCTGCCCTACATCACCATCACCCCGACCTTCTCCATCTGCCCGGTGCATGGGTATCTGAGTGGAGAGCATCAGCAGTGTCCGGAGTGTGGCGAGGCAACCGAGGTCTGGACACGGGTGATGGGGTATCACCGGCCGGTTTCAGCCTTCAATCATGGGAAGAAGGCGGAGCATGCGGAGCGGGTTTGTTTTACTGAGGCAGGATGAATTATAGTGTTATTTTCGCGGTATATTACCAATATTGTGCCGGCAAAATATTCCAGATTTTGTGCCGGCTACAGAAGAACCTGTTAGGGCCAAATGGCAAGCATTTGGTTTTGGCAATTGAAGAGATATAGGTAAACTGGTACTCCATCGCTAATAGAAAGCGCAGAGCAAAAAATAATTGGCTCGTCAGGTGAAAAAAAGGATACAGGTAAATTGAAGGATATCAGTCTTAATCAAGCCATGGAAAAATGCGGCTTCGTAACCAGTCAGAAGCGGCACCAATGCCAGCGTCAAAATGACAGTTCTGTGATCAATAAAAAGGTGCTTCCGCTCAATGGTGTTGCCGAATTCAAACACTGCAAGGGAGCTTTATCTCATGCCATCAAATTAACAAGGCACCGGGCTTTAAATACAGTTCAGTGCCCTAACCAGGGGCTTCACTGGACGCGCTCGCTATGCTCGCGCCCCAGTGAGTCCGGGCGTTATGTGAATGGAATGCTCCAAGATGCAGAATGAGATACAAGAAAAATTTGATAGCTATCCAGAGCATGTAATTCCACTTATGCTTCAATTGAGAGACATCATTTTCAGCGTGGCAAGAAATCATAATTTGGGAGAAGTCGAGGAAACGTTGAAATGGGGGGAGCCTAGTTACTTGGTCAAGGGTGGTAGTCCTGTCCGAATCGATTGGAAACCCAAGAGCACAGATCAATATTTTTTATTCTTTCATTGTCAAACCAAGCTAGTCGATACTTTTCGTGAGTTGTATTCAGGCACCCTAGCGTTCCAAGGCAATCGCGCTATCGTACTGGATGTAAATAAAAAGTTACCCGAAAGAGTCATACGGCATTGTATAGAACTGGCTTTTAGGTACAAAACTATTAAGCATTTACCCTTGTTGGGTGCCTGAATGAAAAATTCACATAATTAATGTTATGTGTAAAAGAGAATAAATGGATAACGATATACAAAAGGCACTCGATTTCGATGATGCGTTTCATGAAACTTTTGATGAAGTCGGCAATAGATTCATACCAATTATAAAGACGTCAGACTACCCCAATACCATTAGAACATTAATTGGTCTCATGGCCAGTGCTAACTCAGTAAAACTTGGTATATACGATCTGGCAGAAGAATCAGAAACCCATCTATATGTAATTAAAATATTACACCGCACACTGATAGAACATTACTTAAAATTTTATTACATTCTTTTTCGTTTCTTAAACGAAAAAACAGATGAAGTAGGTATAGAGTATAGAAAATCCTCATACATAAACGAAACTTTTTCGCTTATCAATGCATCGTCAGCATCAATATCTATTGCCGGTAGTACAGCAGAAAGCCAAGTTATTAAAAAACTTAAAAAGAAATATCCAGAGTTTGAAATACCAAAGAAAGAATTAAATGAAATAATATTAAAGTGGAAACACAGAAGTATTGTAAAATATATAAAAAAGTACACGAATATAATTCAAAACGAAAAATCATATATCTTAAAAATAATCCCGGAATATGCAGAATTATCTAGCTTTATTCATGGAGGTACATTTGCAGAAGAGTATTATCATAGCGTGTTTGAATCTGGGAAACTCGAAGAAGCGGTTTTTAATGAGGTACATGAAGCGGCGCTTATGGCTGCAACAATGAAATTACACTTAATGTTTGCAGTAATAACAATTGACAAGTCATTTTCTAAAGATATGGCAACTATATCTAAGATAATAGGTAGTTTTCTTGAGCAAAACACATAACACGGCGCTCCACTCGACCAAAAACCGCTGTGCGGTTTTCGTCGAGTGAGCTTAGGCGTTATGCACTAGGAGAATCAAGGGTTGGAACTTAAAGAGTTTGTAAGAGAAGCATTGTCCCAAATTGTCGCTGGAGTAGAGGAGGCACAAACTGAAGTCAGAGACTGTGGTGGTTTTGTCAATCCAGCCCATCGAGCAAACCCAAAGGAGTCAGATAAATCGCATTTCGGAGTATTGAATACCGGCCAAAATATATTTCTCGTTGATTTTGATGTGGCAATCACCGTAATAGAAGAAACCGGTACAGATGCCAAAGCGAAACTCAAAGTGGCTGGGCTGCTAAGCCTCGGCGCAGGTGGTGAATCAAACAATTCTAGCAGTGCTACGAACAAGTTGAGTTTTAAGGTTCCATTGGCTCTACCGGTTGATTCTGTAACTGAAGATAAATTGAAAGAGCAAGACGAAATAATAAGGGAAAAGCGTAGAAAACAATCGGAAGCCATTCGCGCACCTAATCGAGCGCATGATAGCTGGATTCGTTAATGCATAACCAGGCAATTTCACACAGATGCCTCACTGCGTTCGGCTCTGGTGAATTGAGTCACGCTTAGGGTCAGGTCTAACTTTATAGCATAATAAATTTCTCTTTGATTGATCAGATACGGAAACAAAATTGTGGCTGAGTCTATCCAACTTACGACAGGAGCCGACTTAACTGCCCTTGTCGATTTTGTAACAACAAACGAGCAGACTCGTTGGGTCTTCGCGGACATTGACGGCACGTTGATGTCGCCAGCCATCGTCGTTGATCTTTATGTAGCTGCTGCCTGCTCACTTGGTGTAGAGATCTCTCCAACAACTGGGTGTAGGGTTTGGCATCATCTCGAATCGTTACGAAGAACTGGCCTTACTTCAGATAGTTCGCTCACAAATCGCGGATTACGTCAGCCAGCACAGACGCTACCGAAGGACTGGGGGACTGGCAGTGTACGGCGGAGATAGTCCATCCCGCCCTCCTCGTGGGGGAAGCAGTTATTGGGTACTTAAAAAGGAAACATGACGATTAAAAACAAACTCCAAATAGGCGGCCTCACCCCCATGACCACGCTGGATTATCCCGGCGAACTGGCGACGGTGGTATTTTGTCAGGGTTGTCCCTGGCGCTGTCGGTACTGTCACAACGGTGAACTGATTCCACGGCAAGAGTCATACCATCCATCCCCTGGAATGAGATCATTGAATTTCTGCAGCAGCGTCGCGGCCTGCTGGACGCCGTGGTATTCAGCGGCGGCGAACCGACCTTGCAACGGGCGTTGCCCGGCGCCATCGAGCAGGTGAAGGCCATGGGCTATAAGATCGGCCTGCATACCGCAGGGCCCTTACCCCGAACGCTCTGCGCGACTCCTGCCGCTGCTCGACTGGGTCGGGCTGGACATCAAGGCCACACAGGAGAACTATGCCGCGGTGACCGGGCGTTGCAGAACTCGGGCACTGAAGGCCTGGGCGAGCGCAAGGATCCTGATCGAGAGCGGCATTACCCATGAGATCCGTACCACAGTGCATCCTGCGCTCACCCCCGCGACGAACAACAGGCCATCTCGATAGACTGCTGCAAGCCTTGGAAGCCACCGGCATCGTCTGCAGGCCTGTGTTCGTCGAACATTGTCTGGATCCTGATTTAACTGCGGAATGACTGAGACGATAGTTGGCAATAGGAGCGGAAAGAAGAAAAGCCCTAATTTTTAGTGTCCGCTAATAATTTCATATACCACTGTTTAGCCTGCAAATTTTGCATATAAATCAAACTTGACGTAACATTCGGTATGCTTGATGAAAATCCGCTCTTTTGCCGGAGATCATGGACGGATTTCCAAAACACGGTCAATATAAAATACAAACTTAGCAAATATATACCAGGGTGGAGTATGTTCCGATCCATTGCGGGCAAGATTTCCATTTTTCTCGTTGCCATCATCTTTATCGCAGGGGCTATATTCGCGGGCCTGTTCAACATGGGACTGTCCTACACCAATGAGATGGAATTCTGCACCTCCTGTCATTCCATGAAGGTCAACCTCGAAGAATACAAACAGACCATTCATTATAAGAATGCATCGGGGGTGCGGGCTACCTGCTCCGATTGCCATGTACCGAAAGAGTTCTTTCCCAAAATGGTCGCCAAGGTGATTGCGGTCAAGGATGTCTATCATGAGATCCTCGGCACCATCGACACCAAGGAAAAATACGAGGCCCATCGTTGGGACATGGCCAATCGAGTGTGGGACAAGATGCGCGCCTCCGACTCCCGAGAATGCCGTTCCTGCCACGAATATGATCAGATGGATCTCAGCGAACAGGGCCGCAGCGCGCGCAAACGTCATCCCCAGGCCATCGATGAAGGCAAAGCCTGTATCGACTGTCATGCCGGGATCGCCCATGAAGAACCGCTTGAACCCGATGAGCCTGATGAGACCGACAGGCCATGTGACTTGAACAGCATCTTTTCGTTCATACCAGCATGTCCGGTCTCAGCGGCGGAAGACTATGAAGATACGCACTATCATACTTACTGATGTCTCACCCTGCTGCTGGCTTGTGCAGCCTATGGGGGGGACACTCAACCCGAGAAGGATTTGCGCCTGGCGGCCAGCATCGGAGACGTTGAAACTATCGAACAACTCCTGGATGAGGGTATCGACGTCGATTCAGCAAACCAGTTCGGTAAGACCGCGTTGATGATGGCGGTGGAGAATGACAACCTCGAAGCCGTAGTCGCCCTGCTGAATCGAGGTGCTGACGTGAACGCCAGAACCGTGGCGGGTTGTACCGCACTGACCTTCTCCGCGGAAAATGGCCATCCGGCTCTGATGGCTATGTTGCTCGAACGGGGCTCCAACCTGCATGACCGCACCCGCGCCGGCTGGGATTCCCTGATGATCTCGGCCCGTTACGGCCTCACCGACATGGTGGAACAGTTGTTGTTCAAGGGCGCCGATCCGAAGGCTTCCGACAAGTACGGCAGAAATGCGCTGATGATGGCCGCCGAGCAAGGTCATGCCGCAACCTGCGACATGCTGCTGAGACACGGCGCCGAGATTAATTCAGCCGATAAAAACGGCTCCACGGCCCTGATCCTGGCAGCTGATCAGAAACATGCAGAGACGGTCAAGACCCTGCTGGATCACGGCGCCGATGCGAACAAGCAGGACAGCGACGGCGCCTCTGCACTGATCTGGGTTGCGGGACAGGGCAGCCTGCCGATTGCCGAACAGCTGATCGCAGGTGGCGCGAATGTCAACCTGGCCGATTCCGACGGCATCACCCCGCTGATGGAGGCTACCCGATTCGGTTCGGAGCCCATGGTGAAGTTGCTGCTGCAACATGGCGCCGACAAACAGCTCAAGGACAGCGGCGGCCACACCGCCGCCGACATCGCTGAAAAGAAACACCAAGGCAAACTTTTGAGCCTATTAAAATAAAACGCAACAATACATCGCGCAGATGGTGGGAAAGAAGCCGATTATAAGCGGGGTTGAAAACCGCCCCTCAGGGACAACATCGGCGCTCTACGGCCACAGGATCAGTCACCCAAACCAACTGCTCCAGTGTACTCAAGCATGGGGCTTCCAAGTTCCCTGCTGTTCCAACGTAAGCCTGTTCAAAATCCAAAGGAGGTAGCATGGCATACAAATACATGAAAACGGCCCTGATCGGGGCACTGGCTTTCAGTGCCTCGTCCCTGGCCTTCGCTGCAGACGAAAAGCCCGTGCAGACGGGCGCCAGCGCCAACATGTTGGCGAATACCTGCGCCGGCTGCCACGGCACCCAAGGCGCCAGTGCCGGTCCCGCAACACCCAGCATCGGCGGCATCTCGCCAGTTTACTTCGAGGAGGTCATGCAAGGCTTCAAGAAAGGCGAGATTAAAACCACCATCATGGGCCGCATCGCCCAGGGTTACTCCGATGAAGAGATCAAGGCCATGGCGGATGTGTTTTCCAAACAGCCCTTTGTCGCGGCAAAACAGCCGTTCGACGAGGGAAAGGCCAAACTCGGCGCCAAACTGCACGACAAGTATTGTGAAAAGTGTCACGCCGACGGTGGCACCAGCGTGGAAGACGACTCCGGAATACTGTCCGGACAGCTTGTCCCCTATCTGAAATACACGTTGATCGATTACAAGGCCGGTGATCGCGAGATGACGAAAAAGATGAAAAAACAGGTCAACAAACTTCAGAAAGACCAGGAGATGATGGCTATGAGGCCCTCATGAATTTCTACGCCAGCAATAAAGCAAGGGGGGAATGAGCAAGATGAAGATTACCCGAAGAGGTTTTGTCAAAGGTGTCGGCGCAGCTAGCGCGATCGGCATGCTCGGTACCCCCTATCTCGTCCTCGGCGCATCCAAGAAAGTCGTGGTCGTCGGTGGGGGCACCGGCGGCGCCACCGCTGCGAAGTATCTACGCCTGGCCGATCCCACCATCGAGGTGACCCTGATCGAGGCCAACAAGGACTACTATACGTGTTATATGTCCAATGAAGTGCTGGGTGGCGAGCGCAACATCGACTCCATCAAGTTCGGCTACAGCGGCCTGGGCAAACACGGTGTCAAAGTGGTGCATGATGTGGTGACCGGTATCGACGCCAAGGCCAAGGCCGTGAAGACCCAGGGCGGTCAGACCTTCAACTACGACCGTTGTATCGTCGCCCCCGGCATCGACTTCAAGTGGGAGACCATCGAGGGTTATGATTCCAAGGTGGCCGAAACCATTCCGCATGCCTGGAAGGCGGGCTCTCAGACCATGACCCTGCGTATGCAACTGGAAACCATGGCTGACGGCGGCACCGTAGTGATCGCAGCACCGCCGGATCCTTTCCGTTGTCCGCCGGGGCCCTATGAGCGGGCCTCGCAGATTGCCCATTACCTGAAGGCCCATAAGCCGAAGTCCAAGATCCTGATCCTCGATGCCAAGCCGAAATTCTCCAAGCAGGGGCTGTTCGTGCAGGGCTGGAAGGACCTGTATGGCTATGAGACCGACAAGTCCATGATTGAGTGGCGCAGCAGCGCCCAGGGCTCCAACGACAATGCCGTAGTCAAGGTCGATGCGTCCAGCAGGACCGTCACCACCGGTTTTGATGAACAGATCAAGGCCGACGTGCTCAACATTATTCCGGCTCAGAAGGCCGGCGCCATCGCCTTTGCTGCAGGTCTCACCAATGACAGCGGCTGGTGTCCGATCAACCTGCACACCTTCGAGTCCTCCCTGCAAGCGGGGATTCATGTAATCGGCGATGCCTCTATTGCCAAGGGCATGCCCAAGTCGGGCTATGCAGCCAATTCGGAAGCCAAGGTCTGCGCGGCCAGCGTGGCGGCCCTGCTGAAAGGCGAGGAACCCGGCACACCCTCCTATGTCAACACCTGCTACTCCATCGTGGGCGATGACTACGCTATCTCGGTGGCTGGAGTCTATCGTCTGGCCCAGGACGGTTCGGAGATCGTCCAGGTCTCCGGCGGCCTGACACCCGCTGACGCTACGCCGGACATGCGGGCACGCGAGGTCCAGTACGCTTACAGTTGGTTTACCAATATCACCAACGATATTTTCATGTAAGTCAGACCATCCTGCCTTTATCATTGCATAAGGGCAGTACCAATAAAAATGGCGGAGGTCACTCCGCCATTTTTATGTGGGTAATTCCCCAGTCCTTCAACCCGGTTTATGTAAGACGAAACAAATCAGCGAGGTAGGCCGGCAACCCTTGCCGACATCCGTGTTAGAAACGTGGCGGCCGCTCCGGGCGCTGATCGATGCTGTAGCCCGATCCGGTCGCTGGCTTACGAGCATAATTGGGAAAATCCGGATTCCTCCAACCCGGCTCGGCAACCTTTTGCGCCGGCGGCTGCAGGCGCGAGACGTAATCCATCACCGCCAAAACATCCCGATGATGGAAGTTGCGAATCTGTTTCACCATCTTCGAATCCGCGTTTCTACGCCGTCCCGTCTTGATCCATTCGAATTGACGCACCAGGTATTGATAGTGCTGGGCATAAATGACGGGGATGTGGTCCTCCAGGTTTCCTTCACCATTCTCGCCATGACACTCGGTGCAGTTTTCCTGATACAACCGTTTGCCCAGTTCGAGGTCGACACCAGGTCCCTTGCCGTTATTTGTAGTCATGGGCAACTGAGCGATGTAGGCCGCCACATCCGCAAGCTCCTGCACACCACCCAGCAGCGCTGACGAAGTGAAGGGCACCATGGTGGGATTGTCCCGATTCCTGGCGCGTATATCCGCCAATTGTTTGATGATCACCGTATTCAACTGGCCCGCCAACTGCGGATAATGCCCGCTGTCCTGGCCCCAGCCTTCCGGTTCATGGCAGACAGCGCAGATCTTGTAGACCTTTTTGCCATTCTCCAGATTCGGCATCAGCTTCAATGCTTCCTCGTATTCCCGCATAGCCTGTTGACTGGCGCCTGAAACAACCTGGCCTGTCAGCAGCAGCAAACATGCGAAAGCCACTTTCCACCTGTAGATCATGCTAGTGCTCCGCGAGCAACCTCAACCCC
This sequence comes from uncultured Gammaproteobacteria bacterium, assembly GCA_963716875.1. Taxonomy (GTDB): domain Bacteria; phylum Pseudomonadota; class Gammaproteobacteria; order Chromatiales; family Chromatiaceae; genus JASJBU01. Next base: position 84,020 of record CAVQUR010000002.1, on the reverse strand, counting down.
TCTTGTATGCACACTGGCTTGACTGTTCTATGCCCTGAATGATCCGGACAGGAAGCAGAAATCCCACATGTCGTTTACCAAAGGCGCCAGGAACTCATATCCGATGTTGTTTTTTAACGTCTTATTAATTGAGGATTATATAACGACCTGTCCCTCTAGACACAAGTGACAGGCAAATTCAAATTTAGCAATTTATTATTATCTTAATAATTGAATAATAAAGATAAATTGATATAGCATAACATATTTGCAAGAATCGCCGTTAAAGTAAAAAAAACAGCCTCCTGATCAATTATCCATCTTTCCCGTAAGAGGCGCTAGACGCATATTCCGCATGGCGTGTTTATTCTTCAGACGGAGGAGGCTCATCCCGGGATGAGTGGCACTGAGTCTGCGGCAGAAGTCTGCAACGGACTTGCGCAGCGGGACACTTTAGCCGGTGGCTGCCGTTAAATCCCATGCCATGATGACCAACTTCAAGCAGGAGCCCCCTTGAATGATAAGGCTGATATTCACATTATTTTTAACTTTACCGCTGGTCTGTAAAGCCGTCGATCTGGAAAATGGCGCGAAACAGGCGAGAAGCTGCGCCCTTTGCCATGGGATGTATGGCCAGGGCACACCGGGACCCGCATCGTCACGTCTGGCCGGCACCCCGGCGGGTTATATGGTCAAACAGATGGACGCCTATACCAACGGAGAACGCATCAATCCCCGTATGGTGATCACCGCATCGCTGCACTCACTCAGCGAGGAAGACGTGAATGATATTGCAGCATATTATGAAAGCATCAATCTCGAAAAGATCATCGCGGGCCTTGACGATATCCCGCAATACCCGGGCGACCTCGAAGCCGGCGAGGAACTCTATGAGGAGGTGTGTAAAAGTTGCCATCGCAAGAATGGCATGGGCAAATCCCGCAAAGGCATTCCCGCCCTGGCGCTGCAATATCCCCTCTATCTGTACAGCCAGATCAAGATGTTCCAGTGGGACAAGCGAATCCATGACGACGATCCGGACGATGAAACCTTCGATGAGTATGATGACAAGCAACTCGAATCCCTGCTCGCCTACATCACATCCCTGGCGCCCAATAATCAAATAAAAGCCGCTGAAGTCAATTAGAAGATAGAAGCCCTATTACCGAAAGAGATCGGAGAATCACATGAAACTTATCAATGCCATCTGGATGACCTTGGCACTGGCGTTCACCCCCCCTGCAACCCTTTGGGCGGCCGACAAGGACCAGCCGAAAATCAACATCACCGACATCAAGCAGACCGTGGTGCAAATGAGCGTGCAAAAGGATGTATCGCGGGAAGACGCGGTACAGGCGCTGATGTCGCGCGCCGCGGAGATCAATCTCAAGTATGTGTCGCGGCAAGAGGTCTCCAAGGAACTCGAGGCACGGGGCCTGAAGACCCCTTATCTGGACATCTTCCAGTTCTGCAACCCGGAAGATGCCCGGCAAATGATCATGTTCGACCCCATCTATGCCGCCTACATGCCCTGCCGCATAGCCATGGTCGAAGACAAAGACGGCCAACTCTGGTTGATGATGCTCAACCTGGACATGCTCATCAACAGCCAACTGCTGCCACCGGAATTGACCGAGATCGCGATCCGGGTGAATCAGGCCATGCTGGACGTGATGGTGGCAGGCGCCACCGGCGAGTTCTGACGTAAACCATCTCACTGAAAGACTAACGGCCATGCAGGTCGGGAACCCTTTCCCGACATGACGGAGATCACGAAGCCCCGTCGTCGTCGGCATGGGATACCGACCTACCTGCCGTCCCTTCAGCATCGGGCCCGACAGACCTGACCTTCCACATATAGTAGATGACCGGAATCACGAACAACGACAACAGGGGCGCGGTGATCATGCCGCCGATCATCGGCGCGGCGATGCGGCCCATCACCTCGGAACCCGTGCCCTCGCTGAGGAATATCGGCAACAGACCGGCCACAATCGTAGCCACCGTCATGGCCTTGGGCCGCACCCGCAACACCGCCCCCTGCATAATCGCCTCGCGCAGCCCGGTCTCGGTCAACTCGCCTTTCGAGCGCTGTTCCCGCAGCGCATTGTCCAGATAGACCAGCATCACCACGCCGAATTCGGCCGCCACCCCGGCCAGGGCGATGAAACCCACGGCCACCGCCACCGACAGGTTGTAGTCGAGCAGGAAGACCAGCCAGAACCCGCCGACCAGGGCGAAGGGCAATGACGCCATCACCAGCAAGGCCTCTCCGGCATGCCGAAACGCCAGATACAGCAACACGAAGATGATCAACAGGGTCAGCGGCACCACCTGGGTCAATCGATCCTGGGCCCGCAACATGTATTCGTACTGGCCCGACCAGCTGATGGAATAACCCCGGGGCAGATCGACCTGTGCCCGCACCGCGCGCCGGGCCTGCTCGATGTAGCTGCCCAGATCCACATCCCGGATGTCCACATAGGTCCAGCCGTTGAGGCGGCCATTCTCGCTCTTCAGCATGGGCGGGCCATCCACGATCTTGACATCGGCCACCCGGGACAAGGGGATCTGGGCGCCGGTCGGGGTGACCAGCGGCAGGGCTCGCAGCTTCTCCAGATCATTGCGTTGCTCGCGTGGAAAGCGCAGGTTGACCGGATAGCGTTCCAGCCCCTCTACCGTGCGGGTGAGGTTGATACCGCCGACCGCGGCGGCGATTACCTGATTGATGTCGGTGATATTCAGACCATAACGCGCTGCCGTCGCCCGATGCGGCAGAACATCTATATAACGCCCCCCGGCCACCCGCTCCGAGTAGGCGGAGGCAGTACCCGGCACGCTCAGCACCACCTCTTCGATGCGCCGGCCGATCTTTTCGATGACCTTCAGGTCCGGCCCGGAGACCTTGATACCGACCGGGGTCTTGATGCCGGTGGCCAGCATGTCGATACGGGTCTTGATCGGCATCACCCAGGCGTTGGTGACGCCTGGGATATCCATACTCGCGTCCAGTTCATGAATCAGCTTCTGCAAGGTCATGCCGGGACGCCATGCCTCTTTCGGTTTGAGCTGGATAAGGGTCTCGATCATGGTCAAGGGAGCAGGGTCGGTAGCCGTATCGGCGCGCCCGATCTTGCCGAATACCCGTTTCACTTCCGGCAGTTGCTTGATCAGCCGGTCGGTCTGCTGCAACAGCTCCTGGGCCTTGCCGATCGACAGACCCGGTAGGGTAGTCGGCATATACATCAGATCGCCTTCGTCCAGCTCCGGCATGAACTCGGAGCCCAACCCATCCGCAAAACGGGTCAACCCGGGGTACTCGGCAAAGCTACGACGCCACTGCGCCGCCCAGTCCCGCTGCTCGGTTTCGATCCGCTGCACCATGGGTTGCTCCTCGCCGGTTACCGCCGCAATGAGTTGCCAGGGCCACTTCAAGGGGGCCAGGAGACCGCCAACCCCGGCCAGCGGGATGGCCAGGCTCAGCACCAGCAGCAGGGAGCTGACCAGGGTGAAACGGGGCCTGCGCATGACTCCCTTGAGCAAGGGCCGATAGAGCCAGATCAACAGCCGGTTCAGAGGGTTGCTCTGTTCCGCCGGGATGCGGCCACGGATGAAGTAACCCATCAGGACCGGCACCAGGGTCACCGCCAGGCCCGCCGACGCGGCCATGGCATAGGTCTTGGTGAAGGCCAGCGGCGCGAACAGACGGCCCTCCTGGGCCTCCAGGGTGAACACCGGCAGAAAACTCAGGGTGATGATCAGCAAAGAGTAGAACAGGGCCGGTCCCACCTCGCCCGCCGCCTGGGTCACCAGGTTCCAGTGCTCCTCGCCCGCTGGGGGATGGCCGTAGGCCTGGCGATAGCGTTCGAGATGTTTGTGCGCGTTCTCGATCATCACGATGGCCGCATCCACCATGGCGCCGATGGCGATCGCAATCCCCCCCAGGGACATGATGTTAGCGTTGATGCCCTGTTTTTGCATCACGATGAAGGCGACAAAGATCCCGAGCGGCAGGGTTACGACGGCGACCAAGGAAGAGCGCAGATGAAACAGAAACACCAAGCAGACCAGGGCCACGACAATAAACTCCTCGATCAACTTCTCCTGCAGATTGGCCACCGCCCGCTCGATCAGGGCCGAACGGTCATAGGTCTCGACGAGTTCCACTCCGGCCGGCAGACCCTGCTTGAGGGACTCGATCTTGGCCTTGACCCGCTGGATGGTGGCCTGCGCGTTCTCCCCATAACGCATCACCACGATACCGCCGGCGACCTCGCCCTCGCCATCCAGTTCCGCCACTACCCGGCGCATCTCCGGGCCGATCTGGATGCGCGCGATGTCCCGTAACAACACCGGGGTGCCCTGCCGGGTCACATCCAGGGTGATGTTCTCCAGGTCTTCCAGGCCATGCAGATATCCCCGCGTCCGCAGCATGTATTCGGCCTCAGCCAGCTCGATCACCGAGCCACCCACCTCCTGATTGGCATTGCGAATGGCGTTAGAGACCCGCTGAAGCGAGATGCCGTAGGCGCGCAATTTTTCCGGGTCCACCACTACCTGATACTGGCGCACCATGCCACCGACCGTTGCCACCTCCGATACCCCCGACACCGTCTGCAGTTCGAATTTGAGGAACCAGTCCTGCAGGCTGCGTAACTGGGCCAGATCATGTTGTCCGGTGCGATCCACCAGCACATAGCTGTAGACCCAGCCGACCCCGGTGGCGTCCGGGCCCAGGTTAGGCCTGACACCTTCCGGCAGGTCGGCCGCCGCCTGGTTGAGATATTCCAGCACCCGGGCGCGCGCCCAGTAGAGATCGGTGCCGTCCTTGAAGATCACATAGACGAAGGAGTCGCCGAAGAAGGAGTAACCCCGCACCACCTGAGCCCCCGGCACCGACAGCATGGTGGTGGTGATTGGGTAGGTCACCTGCTCCTCCACCACCCGCGGTGACTGGCCCGCAAAGGGGGTGCGGATGATCACCTGCACGTCGGAGAGATCGGGGATCGCATCGAGCGGGGTCTGCTGCATGGAGATCCAGCCCCAACCGGTGATGACCAGGGTGGCGATCAACACCAGAAAGCGATTGTGTACCGACCAGACAATGAGCTTCTTCAGCATGGTCTACTCCTCCATGCGCAGATAGCTGGCCTGCAGGCTCGACTCCGAGTCGATCAGGAACTGTCCGGAGATCACCACCTCATCACCCACCTCGAGCCCGCTGAGGATCTCCACCCGGCCGGCGCGGGCCGCGCCGATCACCACATCCACCGGCTGGAAACGCCCCTTACCCAGGGCCTTGATCACGCTGCTGCGCTCCCCGGTCTCGATCAGGGCAGTGGCGGGAATCAGCAGGGCATCCCGTTTCGGCCCGCCGTAAATCACCACCTCGGCGAACATATTGGCCTTGAGCAGACCCTCCGTATTATCGAAGGCCAGGCGTACCCGCAGGGTACGTGTCACCGGGTCGAGGTCGGGATAGATATAATCCACCTGCCCCTCCCAGACCCGCCCCGGATAGGCGGGCACCCGCATTTCGGTACGCAGACCCGGTTGCAACCAGTCGATCTGATACTCGAACACATCCACCATGACCCACATTTGAGCGGGATCGACGAAGGTAAAGATCTCCATTTCCGGCTTCACGTACATCCCTTCCCGCGCCTGCAACTTCGCCATGATGCCTTTTTCCGGGGCATACAGCGGAGTGGTATTCTGGGTTTCGCGGCGTTGCTGGATGCGACTGATGGTGGCTTCATCCACCCCGAGCAGGCGCAGGCGGTTGCGGGCATTATTGAGGTTTTTTTTGCCCCCTTGTTGATCCAGCGAGATCAAAAAATCGACCTGGGCGGCGAGGATCTCCGGGGAGTAGAGCTGACCCAGCAACTGGCCCTGCTTGACCGGATCGCCCTCGGCGCGCAGATAGAGCTTCTCGAGCCAACCCTCGGTGCGGGGATGCATATGCACCAGGCGCGTCTCGTCGTATTCGACCCGGCCAACCGTGCGGACGTATTTCCACAGGGTATCCCGCTTGACCTTATCCGTGCGTACTCCCAGGTTCTGCACCATGGCATGGCTGACTTCGACCGCGGGGTGGGTGGCGGCTTTCGATTCAAGCTGCTTGAGCACCAACTCCATACCGCAGATCGGGCACTTGCCCGGCTCGTCCCGCTGGATCTGAGGATGCATGGGACAGACATAGTTAGGGTCCAGATGTTTGCGGGCATGCTCCTGGAGACTGTCGTCCAGGGCCTTTTCGAACGACTCGGACGGGGTCGGAGCCAGTGTGTCGACGCAGGCGCCGAGCAACGAACTCAGCAACAGGGCGGACAGCACCATTACAACGGGGGAAAATATAACTTTCACGGCAGATCACTCCCATAAAAACAAGAACCGCGACCGCCAGGTCACGACGGATGGATGTTCAGGAAGCAGTCTGGATCGGCGGTCGATAGAGCGGGGTCTGAGGAGGAGCCGGAAAGCCGGCCGAAAAATGGGGCGGTTCGATGGAAACCAGTAATGCCAGGGAGAGACTTACGCGATGTTCGATGACGATGCTCGCCGACGCATGCCATTGGCAACAGTGACAGCCCGCATCGCCGAGTTCATGCTGGCAAGCATCCCCGTGCTGCTGCGCGGCCGGCATCTGCTGATGACAGGGCGTCTCAGCCGGCAGGCCGGCGGAGGCCTTCAACGGTTCGTTGAAGGGTGATAAAGACAATAGCAAGGCGAGCGACCAGACCAGTCGCCCGGTCTTGCCGCCTGTGCTATGGAAATTGTCGCCAGCTACTTGCCCCATATCAACCGAGTATATCTTCGACCGGCAAATTAACAAGCCCATAAACTACCATCAAATGAGTGAATTAGCATACTCCTCACCATTCGTTCCGCGCACCGCCGAGGAATTTTTCCCAGCTCATCAGTCCCGTCTACAAGTCCATGCAGCCATTTTCATTGCTTGCTAGGCATACCAATCACAGGTATATAGTTCAGGCATGACCACAAACATAAGATCGGAGGATCGATATGATGCGACTCAGTATTAACGGTGAAAACCGGGAACTTGACATGGATCCCGCCACCCCCCTGCTCTGGGCGCTACGCGACGGCCTGCAATTGACCGGCACCAAATACAGCTGCGGCATCGCGGTATGCGGCGCCTGCCTGGTGCTGGTGGACGGCAAGCCGGTGCACAGCTGCATCACGCCCCTTTCCGCCGTGGTGAACAAACAGGTCACCACCATCGAAGGCCTGTCACAGGATCGATCCCATCCGGTGCAACAGGCCTGGATCGAAGAGGAAGTACCTCAATGCGGTTACTGCCAGTCCGGCCAGATCCTGGCGGCCAGCGCCCTGCTGCAGCAACACCCGCAACCCAGTGACGCCGACATCGACGATGGCGATGCAGGGCATCCTGTGCCGCTGCGGCACCTACCCGCGCATCCGCAAGGCGATCAAGCTGGCCGCTCAGCTAACGGCGGCGAAGCGACAGGAGGGTTGACATGGTACCGATCAAACTGACACGACGCGACTTCCTCAAGATCTCCGCCGCTGCGGGTGGCGGACTGTTGTTGGGCTTCAGTCTGAATAGCCCGGCGCAGACCGGCATGGCGCCGGAGGTCGAAAGTTTCAGTCCCGAACGCCTGGATCCGGATCGATCCTGACGGTCAGGTGACCCTGCAGGTGGCCAGTTCGGAGATGGGCCAGGGCATCATGACCGGCATCGCCATGATCCTGGCCGAGGAGCTGGACGCGGACTGGTCGCGGGTACGGGCCGAGTTCGCCCCCGCTGACCCGGCCTACTTCAACCCCATGTTCGGTCGTCAGGCAACCGGCGGCAGTACCGCAACAAGGGCATACTGGACCCCACTTCGCACCGCCGGGGCCACGGCCAGAGAACTGCTGCTGCAGGCGGCGGCGCAGCAGTGGCGGGTCGAACCGGGCGATTGTCATGCCCGCAATGGCGAAGTGATGCATGACACCAGCGGCAACAAATTGAGTTACGGCGCCCTGGCGGCGACCGCCGCCAAACTGCCGGTGCCGGACACAGCGTTCCTCAAGGAACCGGATGAATTCGTGCTGCTCGGTAAAGCCCTGCCACGCCTGGACACCCCGACCAAGGTGGACGGCTCGGCGATATTCGGCATGGATGTCAAGCTGCCCGGCCTGCTCAGTGCCTCGGTCGCACGCTGTCCTACCATCGGCGGGAAGTTAAAGTCCTTCGACGCCAAGGCGGCCCTGGCGGTCGCGGGGGTCAAAGCGGTCAAGCAGATCTCCGCCGGCGTGGCGGTCATCGCCGAGCACTTCTGGGCGGCCAAGCAGGGCCGCGATGCCCTGCAGATCGAGTGGGACGCCGGCCCCAACCACGGGCTGGACAGTCAGGCCATCAGCGCCGAGTTCGCCAAGGCGGCCGACGCCGACGGGGTAGTGGAGCGCAATGACGGCAATATCGCAGAGGCGCTGAAGCAGGCGGCCAAGACGGTCGAGGCGGTCTACAGCGTACCCTACCAGGCCCATGCCTGCATGGAGCCGATGAATGCCACTGCGGATGTGCGCGCCGATGGTTGTGACGTCTATGCGCCGACCCAGGGCCAGACCGGTGCCCAGGACGCCGCCATGAAGCTCACTGGCCTGCCGCGGGAGCGGGTCAAGGTGCACACCACCTACCTGGGCGGCGGTTTCGGTCGCCGGGGAAATACGGATTTCGTGGTGGACGCGGTGGAATGCTCAAAGGCCGTTGGCAAACCGGTGAAGGTCATATGGACCCGGGAAGACGACATGCTCCATGACCAGTTCCGCCCGGCCACCTACAATCGGCTGCGCGGGGGCGTGTCCGCTGATGGTAAGATCGTCGCATGGGAACACCGCATCGCCGGCGCCTCTATCCAGGGGCAGCAGCAGCGGGGACTGGTCAAGGGCAAGAGCGATTGGTCGAACACCGAAGGGGCGAAGAACATCCCCTACGCCATTTCCAACCAGTTCGTCAGCTACGTCATGTACAACCCGGGCATTCCGGTCGGCTACTGGCGCTCCGTGGGCAGCTCCCAGAACGCCTACATCACCGAATGTTTCTTCGACGAGCTGGCTGCCCTGGCGGGCAAGGACCCGCTGCAGGCCAGGCTGGAGCTGATGGACGGGCATCCGCGCCATGCGGGCGTGTTGAAGCTGGCCGCCGAGCGGGCCGGGTATGCCAAGCCCCTGCCCGCCGGCCATGCCCATGGCATCGCGGTGGCCGAGTCCTTCGGCAGCTTCGTGGCTCAGGTGGCGGAGGTCTCCCTGGAACGGGGCCGGGTGCGGGTGCACCGCGTCACCTGTGTGGTGGACTGTGGCATGATCGTCAACCCGGATTCGATCCGGGCCCAGATGGAGGGCGCCATCGTGTTCGGCCTGACCGCGGCCCTGAAGAGTGAGATCACCATTCAGGACGGTCATACCGTGCAGCGCAACTTCGATGACTTTCAATTGCTGCGCTTCGACGAGATGCCGGAGGTGGACGTGCATATCCTGCCGAGCAGCGAAAGCCCCGGCGGCATCGGTGAGCCTGGCGTGCCCCCGGCGGCCCCGGCGGTGGCCAACGCGGTATACAAGCTGACCGGTAAACCGGTGCGCTCGATCCCGATACGCCTGGCTTGAGCGCTTTGGATCGAAGTGGCGACCGGGAGGTCCTGCAGGCGGCGTTGGTCTGGCTGGAGGCCGGTGATCCGGTGATCCTGGTGACCGTGGCGCAGACCTGGGGCTCTTCCCCACGCCGCCCCGGTTCGCTGATGGCGATCCATCCGGACGGCCGCTTCAGCGGTTCGGTGTCCGGTGGTTGCGTGGAGGACGATCTGGCCCAGCGGGTCATGCGCGGCGATTTCGATGGCGATCTGCCACGACTAGAGACCTACGGGGTACGGGCGGAACAGGCGCAACGAGTCGGCCTGCCCTGTGGCGGCAGTCTGGCGCTGCTGCTGGAGTCGCTCGATTCGCCGCTACCGTTGCGCAAGATCCTGCAACATCTGGATGCCCATGCGCGGATCGCCCGGCGGGTCTGTCTCGAGACCGGCGAGGTGAGCCTGCACCCGGCCCTGCCGGGCGATCAGGACCTGCAATTCGATGATCACAACCTGATCCGGACCTTCGGCCCGCGCTGGCGTCTGTTGCTGATCGGCGCGGGCGAACTGACCCGGCGCGTCGCCCAGTTCGCCCTGACCCTGGATTTCACCGTGACGATCTGCGATCCCCGGCCCGAGTATGCCCCCCAGGCCGGTCAAGCCTGGCAGGTCGCAGGCACGGCCTTTGTCACGCACCCTCCGGCCCAGGCGGTAGCCGAGCTGCAAGCCGATGAGCGCAGCGCGGTGCTGGCCCTCTCCCATACCCCGGCCCTGGATGACTCCGCGCTGGCCGCCGCCCTCGCAAGCGACGCCTTTTATGTAGGCGCCCTGGGCTCGCAGAACAGCCAGCAGGCCCGCTGTAAACGTCTGCAGCGACTCGGCATCACGGCCCAGCAGCTCGCACGCCTGCACGGCCCGGTGGGACTGGCCATCGGCAGCCGCACCCCGGCGGAGATCGCGGTGGCCATCGCAGCCGCCCTGATCCGGGAGCGCAACAGGACGGTGCAAGCAGCCAGCGAGAATCAAACGGTCAATGCCTGAGATCACAGGGCTGCTGTTGGCCGCAGGTTCGAGCCGCCGCTTCGGCAGCCACAAACTGCTGACAGCGATTCAGGGCAAACCGATGATCCTGCACGCGGCGGAGTGTCTGCGGGACTGTCACCGCCTCCTGGCCATCGTGCGCTCAGATGACGCCCTACTCCAACTGTGCCTGCAGACCGCCGGCATCGAGACGATAATCAATCCTCAGGCGTCCCGGGGCATGGGCAGCTCTCTGGCCTGCGGCGTCAGGGCCAGCTACGCCGGCGATGGCTGGTGCATCCTGCCGGCCGACATGCCCTATATTCGCAGCAGCACCGTTCGCCGAGTAGTGCAGGTCATCCAGCAAGGCGCGGCTATCGCCGCCCCCTGTTACCAGGGCCGACGCGGCCATCCGGTGGGATTCAATGCAATCTACCGGGAACCGCTGCTGAGCCTGGACGGTGATACGGGCGCCCGCACAATCCTCGCCGATGCGCCCCAGGCACTGATAAGGCTGGAAGTGGATGATCCGGGTATTCTCCGTGATATCGACACCCGGCTGGACCTGTCGCATGAGTAATCTCTGATCGCGTTGGCGTTTGTTGAGGTCTGTACTCAATCTGAATCCCTGCGCTGACCCTTGGCATTGACAGGATGCAAGCAGTATGAAAATAATAACCTCAGATGCATTGCAGATTCCTTGCAACGGTTTTACGGATGACCCTATCCGCCAACGTCTTTCAGCTTCCGTGAAAGACCCGGCACAAGGCCGGGGCTCACAGCCTCTAGTGAGAATCGGATTTGGGAAGGTTTGCGTCTCGGCCGACCCGTACCGGCACCCAGGCCTTTACCAGCGATTGCCGCCACCGCCACCACGGCCGTAGCCACCGCCGCCACCACCACCACCGCGGTTGTCCCGTGGCGCCTTCGGCTTGGCTTCATTGACTTTGATATCGCGGCCATCGAGACTCAACCCATTCAGTTCCTTGATCGCCTTCTGCGCCTCGGTGTCGCTCGACATCTCGACGAAGGCGAAGCCTTTGCTCTGACCCGTGTCGCGATCCGTGATGACATTGACCGACTCTACGGTTCCACACTGGCTAAATGCTTCCTCCAGTGTCTTTTGGTTAGCCGAGTACGGCAAATTACCGACATAAAGTTTCTTGCCCATGATACCTCCTAAAGGTTCAATGACCGCTCAAGAGAATGTAGGCACGCCGCCGGCAGACTCGATAGAAGCGATAGATTAAGGAAAAGGAATTATACATCTTTTCTGGAAACTGGAATGCCTTAGACTGCGTACCAGCATCAGTCCAGCCATTTTAAGTTTGATCCACCCAATGACAATTACCCTTGCGGGTCTTTTTTGGGCCTTTTAAAGAACCCGAATCGACGGGTAGGACGGGTAGGACGGGTAGGACGGGTAAGGTTTGTTTCATTTTTTTAGACACAATACTATTGATTTTCAGCAGCTTGCCCCTTGGGACCCGGTTTCTTCTTGAGCAAATCCCTGTTTAATAGCCGCCCTGCATTTGCAATGAATCTTTCATCTCCCAGTGGCCTTCCTGTCCGTTCATGTTGTTCGAATTCATTATCTGAATATGCCCGGGCTGCTTTCAAATAAGCTCTCCAATCACCCGCCAATGCAAGCAGTTTCTCAGGTTTAATAATGCCATCCTGGTCTTTGCCCGCCAAATGGGCATGTACGCTGCTCCAACGATAGTCCCAGGCATGTTTCACAATTCCAGCCTTGACAGGATTCAGTTCAACATAGGCTGCCGCTTTTAATAGCCAGCTTTTGTGCATCGGGTAAGAAGCAAATCTCCCTTGCCAGAGATAGCCTGTCCAGTTCTCCCTGCGATTGACCATCCGTGTATAGCGACGATGCACTTCGCCTATCGCTTTGCCAAGATTGGATTTCTTTGCCGGCTTCACGATGAGATGGACATGGTTGGTCATTAAGCAATAGGCCCAGATTTCTATGTGTTCATGAGCACACCACGCCACCAAGAGTTCAAGGTAGTACGCATAATCTCCCTCTTGAAAAAACACGTCCTGCCGGCGGTTACCGCGCTGGGTAATATGATGGGGATAACCGGGCAACACGACTCTTGCTAATCTGGCCATGGATACAAGGATAGCACAATTAAGTATTGTGTCCCCACAATACACAATAGATCATTTCTTGGTTCGGGATGACCAGGTGATCGACCTTCTTCCCTTGGAGCGGTTGCGCTGATTGAAGGCTTCCGCACATTCTTCAGCAAATCCCGTAACCTCGACCAGGGTTCCCCGCCGCAGCCCCGTGATGCATGACTTACCGCTCTGCAGGGTGTAGCGGAACCAATCCTGCGCTGGTCCCATCTCTTCATCGGTGACTGGCTTTACAGATACTACACGAAAGGGCTGATGGAGATAGTCGTTCGAATCAGCAGTGGAGGGTTTGGTTGTCTCACTCAAATCAGCAGAAGGAGGCGTTTTATTGATTTGATCTACCCCGCGCGCTACTGTTATCCGCAGGACCATACCCATGAACAGACTCCCATCCAATGCTGAAATTATGCCTGTTGCATCATTGCCCTGCAGCTCAATCAATCCAGAGCCCGGATATCTGCTGTGCGGTGCGCTGAGCTGCAATTTTATTGATCTGATTTTCCCATGCCCTGAGAACAGCCTTTCTATTTCCTGTTCATTGGCTTCGTTGGAAAGATTTTCTATCGCTAAGTGGATCATTGGCTTACCTGATCTTGGCTAATTCAGCATGCTTGATCACCGGGCCCGCCTCACGACTTCGCAGAGCAGCAACCACAAACAAGCAATCCCTAGGCATCCAGGTTGGCCGGGTACGGATTCGATATTACCGCTCCCGGCCAGGTTGTTATCCGCTGGCCTGGTGTCAGTACCTGGATCCATGCGATGAACTTTCACCCCGCGGTTTGGCTTGGTTGACCGTTATGTTACGGTCTTTGAGCGCCGTACCGTTGAGTTTCTTGATCGCGGTGTCCGCCTCAGAGTTATTCGCCATCTCCACGAAACCGAAGCCTTTTGAGTGACCGGAAAACTTATCCGTGATCAGCTTGACGCTGGTAACATTACCAAATGTGCTGAAGGCATCTTTCAGATCCTCTTCACTTACGGTGTACGCAAGATTTCCAACATAAATATTCATAATGACTCGTCTATCGATTGTGTGTTGTCACAGGAAACACCGCCGTATAATCAAACACACAATTTATCCGGTAGTGATTTGCCATTGCTGGCAAAAGATTGTCCATGGCTTGCGATGATCAATTGTCGGCTCGCGCCCTGCCGTGACTGGTCCGACGCCTGTTCTGTGTTCTGGGCGGCTGATTCTTCCGCAGGGCTGGTTGGGTTATGTCCGCACGAGGTTCAAAACCCGCTACGGCAGCGACGGGCACCCGTTGCTTCAACACCTTCTGAATATCCTCGAGCAATTTATGCTCCTCGGCGCATACCAGGGATAGTGCGGCGCCGTTGGATCCCGCCCGCCCGGTACGCCCGATACGGTGGACATAGTCTTCCGGTACGTTAGGCAGTTCGAAATTCACCACGTGGGGCAGACGGTTGATATCCAGGCCGCGTGCAGCGATGTCCGTCGCCACCAGCACCCGTACCTCGTTACTCTTGAACTCCTGCAGGGCGCGGGTTCGTGCAGTCTGACTTTTATTGCCATGGATGGCGGCCGAAGTTATGCCATCGCGGTTCAACTGTTCGGAGAGACGATTCGCGCCGTGCTTGGTACGGGTGAATACCAGCACCTGATGCCAGCCACCTGCATGAATCAGATGGGACAGCAGTTTGCGCTTGTCCTCGCGATCCACCAGGTGTACCGACTGGCTCACCGTTTGTACAGCTGAATTACGCTGGGCCACCTCGATCAGTTCCGGTCTATACAGCAGGCCGTCGGCCAATTGTCTGATCTCATTGGAATAGGTGGCCGAAAACAACAGATTCTGGCGTTTCTGCGGCAGCAGTTTCAACACCTTGCGAATATCGTGGATGAAGCCCATGTCCAGCATCCGGTCCGCCTCGTCCAGTACCAGAATTTCGATCCGGGAGAGATCCAGCGTGCCCTGCCCGACGTGATCCAGCAGACGTCCCGGTGTGGCCACCAGGATGTCCACGCCACGGCGCAACTGATCTTTCTGGGGATTGATCCCCACCCCACCAAAGATCACGCTAGAACGCAGAGGCAGATGCTTGCCATAGGTCGTAACGCTCTCTCCAACCTGGGCTGCCAGTTCGCGCGTCGGGGTCAATACCAGGGCCCGTGGCTGAGGCCCCTGCCTTTTGTTGCGGTTTAACAGCTGCAGCAGGGGGAGTGTGAAGGCGGCGGTCTTGCCTGTGCCTGTCTGGGCGCCGGCGAGTACATCGCGGCCCTGCAGAATCACGGGGATTGCCTTTGCCTGGATGGGCGTAGGCTGTGTGTAGCCCTGTGCGCCGACGGCGCGCAGCAATTCAGCCCGCAGGCCGAGATTTTCAAATGACATAAATAATCCTAGGTTAAGACCTGCCCTGGCTAACGGGCCGGTATCGACGGAGAAGGTATTGTTCGAGGGTGAGCTGATAAAAAGAAAAACAACCGCGAGACTTGAAACGTTGACCGGATCACACCTTATAATATTGAAAAACAATAGCATAAATTATTCTGATTATCTACTGAGATTCGATCCGTCAGCAACAGGTCGGTAGTGCAGGGAATCTTTGGGCCCGCGGATCTAGTCGCACCCTTCTGATTCCATTCTCTTTATGCAATTATGGACAACGAATTCTCAAGGATTCGTAGGCAGGCGTACACGATGTTCAGCGAACTGCAATTCCAAGAATCCCTCTTCTCAAGGTTTGGCAGGGGTGCGTGAAGTCATCATCTACCTACTCGGCGAATCAGGGAAGCAAGGGGAAAACATCAGGTATTGCAGTGTTGTTGATGGGCTGAACGAACGAGCGAAGTCTATTGATATCAGCTCAGCATCTCCTGAATATGCTTATTCATCAGCTCGGCGTATGCCGGTTTCTCCAGCACTCTGATACCTGATGACACAATCTCATGGGTGGTCGCCACCTCCGGATCACCGGTGATGATCAGAGCCGGTATATCCATTCCTGAAGCCTGACGGATGGTCTTGATGAGTTCAAAACCGGTCTCGCCTTTCGGCAGGCGGTAGTCGGTAATGATCAAATCGAACCTTTCTGCTCCTTTTATCCTTGACAAGGCCTCCTGGCCGTTTGTCACCCCCGTCACTTTGTAGCCATAGCTCTCCAGTAGATGGGTTAGTGATAAGAGAACGATTTTGTTGTCGTCAACCACCAACAGGGAAGTGGCCGGGGTGGTGATGCTCATGCTGGCATCGCTGGCCAGGGTTTTCTCATTGCCACGCTTGCAGACCGCCAAAGGCACTTCCACCGAGAACATTGACCCGTTGGGCCAGGACTTCAACTCAATCTGCTGTCCTAGCAGATGTGCGCTTCGGGCAGCGATGGCCAGTCCCAGACCCGAGCCATTATTCTGGTCCCTCGCCGGGTTGTCGAGTTGATAATAATCTTTGAAAATCGTTCTATGCATGCCCTCCGGCACGCCAATGCCGGTATCCCACACCTCCAAACGCAGCATCGCACCATGGTGGCGGCAACCCAGCAGCACCTTGCCAGCCTCGGTGTAGCGGATGGCATTCGAAACCAGGTTATCGAGGATCTGTCCCAGCAACACCGGATCACTGCGGATGATTGCGGAAGACCGAGCGACACGCAGACTTAACCCCTTATTTTCTGCAAGCGGTCGGTATGTGGCATCAAGCCGCTGCAACAGATCATCCACTGGAAATTCTTTTGATTTGGCTGTAATCGAGCCGGATTCCAGTTGGCTGAGATTGAGCAGGGTATTGAGCAACTCATTCAAGTTGAACAAGGATTTGGACAGCATATCGACCAGTTCGAGCGCCGTCTCATCATTGAGTTTTATTTTCAATAGATCGACGATAGTGGTCATGACCTGCAGTGGCTGGCGGAGATCATGGCTGGCTGCTGCAAGAAAATGGGACTTGGCCCGATTGGCCTGTTCAGCGGCTTCCCTGGCTTGCCGGCTGACGGTCTGCGCTTTCTTCAGCGCACTGATATCACTGACCAGGGTAAGGCACCGAGGGATGTCTCCGGCAACTTCCGGGTGGACAACACTGTCCAGTTTCACGAACAAACCGGACCCGTCAAACAGCTCCAAACCCACCTCACAACTTTGTCGAGTTTGATTCTTGAATACCTGACGTAGATGCTGGTAAAGGGTGTCTTGATACTCCCTGGCGACAAATTTGAAAAACTCAAAATTGAGCAATTGCGCCCCTCGCAGTCCCAGCATCTCGGCACCGGCGAGATTGACCTGCCGAATATGGCCTGAGATATCGAGGATCAAATAACCCACCGGGGCCAGGTCAAAAAGATCGGCATAACGGTCGCGTGCGGCTTCCGCCTCGAGGGAACTGCGTTGCAACTCCTCATTCTGCATCTCTAGCTCAATCTGGTGGACTTCGAGTTCATGGATCAGGCTGGGTAAACGCTCAGGCGGGAGCTTCAACGAATCTCCATGGCGAATCTGCAGCCGCCTTTCTGCCTGGCGGCGCATTTCGGTCTTTTGCTTATCGCGATCTCCCATGTGGCTCGTGGCTCTCTTCAGATGTAATTTCCGGATTTCCGTTGGACTTTAGCCGATCCGGTCATTGTGATTGCAACAGGATAGAAATAATCGCTTTTCTATCCGCAGGCGCCGGCTAGTCAAGTGGATTGAGGTCCGGAAACTCGGTCTGGATGGCTATATAATGAGCGATCTGGCCAAGCTGATCCAGCATCGGGTAGATGATCACCCGGTCAGTATAGAGTGTTCCGTCCTTGCGCTGGCTTTTGAGGTTCCCGCTCCAGGTGTTGCCCTGCCTCAAGGTCTGCCACATCTCCTGTAAGAGGATTTTCGGTAGGTTTCCCGGGTTGATGATGCTGCTCAAATCACGACCCACCGCCTCACTCACGCTGAAGCCCGACTTGTCGACGAAATGAGGATTGATAAACTCGATATGACCCTGGGTATCGGTCATGATCACCGAGTTCGGTGTTTGTTCCATTACCTGCGTCAAACTCTGGAGTTGTTGCTGGACCCGTTTCTGGTCGCTGATGTCGCTGAAGGTGATCACCGCCCCGTCGATAATATTTTCCGTGGTGCGATAGGGGCGCATACGCACCAGATACCACTGCCCCTTCCTGGTCTGCACCTCCCTTTCCCTGGGCGACAGATCGTCCAGCACCTGCTCCACCTCGGCTACCAGGTTATCGTCGGTGATATGGGTGGCGATATCGCTCAACGGGCGGCCGACATCGCTGGGTATCAGTTTTACGAGTCGGGTCGCTGCGGGGGTAAAGCGCTGAACACGTAATTTATTATCAAGAAAAATGGTGCCGATCTCGGTGCTCGCCAGCAGGTTCGCCATATCGTTATAGGTCTTTGACAGCTCGTCGAGCTTCACCTCGTGCTCTGAGTTGACTGTCACCAGTTCTTCATTGACCGACTGCAGCTCTTCCTTGGAGGTCTCCAGTTCCTCATTGGTGCTCTGCAGCTCCTCGTTGGAGGACTGCAGCTCTTCATTGGTGGATTTGAGTTCCTCGTTGGAGGTTTCCAGCTCTTCGATGGTGGTCTGGAGATATTCCCGGTTGGAGCGTAGTTCCCGCTCTAAATCCAACACCCGGCGGTCCGCCGCCACGGAGAGTTCAGATGGAAGCATCCCGGACTCGGCCTCCGCGGCGGGTTCGATATCCTCGAACACCACCAACATGGCCGCGCCCTGACCGGGTTGCTCGGATGCCGGCTTGACGGTCAGATTGATCAGCTGAGTGTCGCCGTTGGTCTTTACCTTGACGTTCTCAAAGCGGATCGATTTCTTGTGCGTAGCAACCTTGCGCAGAGCAGTGCTGAGATCGAGGCGCAAACCCTCACGGGCCAGGCCCAGGATATTCCAACTCGCAACCCCCTTTGGTGGTTTGAGGTATCTACCCGTGTCACCCTGGAAGTAGAGCCCTTCACCCTTTTCGCTGACCAGCACACAGGCAGGCGCGTAATCGTCCAGTAACATGCTCTCTGTGATCTCCCGGGCATTCTGGGCCCGCGCCGGTATCGCCTCTCTGGTCCGCCCCGCCTCGCCAACGACCAGGGGAAAAGGGGCCACCGTCAGTTCCATTCCCGAGCCCTGAGGCAATACAGACCCCTTACGCCGGAAGATCTTCCATTTGCGGTCCTCCACCGAGAACAGATCGGTGGCCTCACCGATAGTCTCCGAACTGCCCAGAAACAGATAGCCGCCCTTGCGCAGGGCATAGTGGAACAGGGGTAACAGGCGCTTCTGCAGTTCAGCTTCCATGTAGATCAGCAGGTTGCGGCAGCTGACCAGGTCCAGACGCGAGAAGGGTGGATCCTTGATGACGTTCTGTTCAGCGAACACCAGGGTATCCCGGACTGTCTTGGTGACCTGGTAGCCGTTTGCCTGTTTGATGAAGAAACGGCGTAGCCGTTCCGGTGAAACATCCACCGAAATGCCTTCCGGGTAGATTCCGCTGCGGGCGAACTCGATGGCATTACTGTCGATGTCGGTGGCGAACACCTGCAACTTGTACTCCTGTTTCAGGTCTTCCAGCGTCTCGCGTAACAGGATGGCGAGGGAATAGGCCTCCTCACCCGTGGAGCAGCCCGGCACCCAGATCCGCACCGGTTGGTCTACCGGTTTGTCGTGGAACAGCGCGGGGATAACCCGCTCCTTCAGGGTCTCGAACGCTTCCGGGTCGCGGAAGAAATTGGAGACACCGATCAACAATTCCTTGAACAGGGTCTCCACTTCCAGCGGGTATTGCTGGAGATAGCGAACATAGTCACGCAACCGTTCAAACTGATTCACCGTCATGCGCCGCTCGATACGCCGCAGGATGGTGTTGGGTTTGTAGTAGGTGAAATCATGCCCGGTCTGGTTGCGCAGCAGCAGGTAGATCTTATTGAGGTCTTCTTTGCGTTGCGGGATAGCTGATGGGACCCTTTTCCTATCTGAGCCGAAGCTGTGTGTTGCATAGCTGATGAGATTTTCAGCCATCTTTTCGGGGGCTAACACGAAGTCCGCCAGTTCGGTGGCGATAGCGCTCCTCGGCATGCCGTCATACTTGGCCGTTACCGGATTCTGCACCATGACCATACCGCCTTCCTCCTTGATGGCTTTCAGTCCCAGAGTGCCGTCAGTGCCGGTGCCGGTGCCGGAAAGGATGATGCAGATCGCATTCTCCTGCTGGTCCTGCGCGAGGGAACGGAAAAAATAGTCGATAGGCAGGCGTAAGCCACGTGGCGCCAAGGGTTCGATGAGCTGTAGTGAGCCGTGCAGGATGGCCATATCCCGGTTTGGCGGGATGACATAGGCATTGTTCGGCTCCACCTTCACACCGTCGGTGACCTCGGACACCTTGAGGGGAGTCGCGCGTTTGATCAGATCGGTGAGTATGCTCTTATGGGTAGGATCCAGATGCTGAATCAACACGAAGGCCATACCGGTATCGGTCGGCATCTTTTTCAGGAACTGCTCGATGGCCTCCAGACCACCGGCCGATGCACCGATGGCGACGATGGGAAATCCGCCAGCCTTGCCGGGTGCAGCGGCGTCATTCGCTTCCGTTTTGGATAGCGTTGGGGATAGCCTGCGTTTTTTGGCGAAGGATTTCTTTTTCGCGATCATCTGCAACACTCACCCGAACTGTCTTGCCATGATTGTGGCATTGAATCGGGGTATTGTAAAAATTGCAGTCACTATTCAACTGCAATGATGTGAATCTACTGAAATGACATAGGGGATCCACCTCGCCAGTTGCAGTGCTTCATAATCACTCCATGGCGCTTTTTACCTGGTCTGTCTCTCTACTCATATACCCGTCTATGCGTCAGTCTTCCCTTAGGTCGGGTAGATGCCGGGGTAGGGGTTTGAAATTGTCGGTGGTATTCTGCACTTGCATTTACCACCGACCGCCTTTTTGGGTGTGAGGGAGTAGCAGGCTACCGTATGCCGCCTTCGAGTTGCCTGATACGTTCTTTCAAGCGCATGATTTCCGCTTAATTGGATTCGGTTCCCGGTGCACCGTAGGCGGGAGCGCCGCCATAGCCGGGCGCTCCACCATAGCCGGGACCTCCTGGATAGCCGTAGCCGGGTCCGCCATAATTCTCATCGTAACGGTCGTTATCTCTTTTGCCGCCCATCCACTTGGATGGATTCATCATCACCCATATCGAACGCATAGGCTGAGTTGGCAAGCAGGAAACTGATTGCTCCGATAAATACGCTGACTATTATTTTCCGGTTTTTACACTGCGCCATCTCCTCTGCAAACTACGTCATTGTCTCTGGACAAACGATGCTGCTGACTTGTCTCCCGACAACCCTTATCCTGCTCAACGATTATTGTGTTAATTAAAAAAAGCACATCACTGGGCTTAGCCATCAATTGTTGCATCAGTAATTGCGTGCAGAGCATCGCGACACGCTGTAGTTCCTTCCCTGCCGATTAAACGACGGGCTTCTGACCTCAAGGGAGGGAGGAATGCAATCAGTTTGTCAGAAATGACCCTTGTCCTCCCGCCAACGCCCGCAGGGTCCCTGCCTGCAAGCACTTTCGACATGAACGCTCAGGTAGGGTCAACAAGGCTAGTTATTCAGCCCCCCGTAGGACTGCCTCTTACCCTCATTGATAAGCTGGACATATTGGCTTAAGTAGTGCATGCTTGCCGCATGATCACACAAAACCAAATCAAGCGGACGCTGTCGACGCCCGCGAACATAGAATATATCAAGCACCTGCTGGAGCACGAAGCTATTCCCCATCGAACGGATTTAGCGACGCGAGCCTGTAAGCATTTTAAATTTTATGATGCGCGTGGCCAGATTCAAACCAGCAGTTGCGCGAAGGCGTTGCGGCAGTTGGAGCAGGCAGGACATATTGCATTGCCTGGTATCCGACGCAAACGGGCCAGGAAGCAGTCTCGCCGTTTACCCGAACCTGTACCGCTGCCTGTTGATGTTCCGCGTGAGGTCGGTGGTGTTGAGGATCTGAGGTTGGTGCTGGTGTGTACCGATGAAGAGAAGCGCATATGGAATGAGCTGATGCTCAGCGAGCATCCATTAGGTGAGGGTCCACTGGTCGGGCGGCAATTACGCTACTTGATCAATTCCCGACATGGCTGGCTGGGTGGTTTTGGATTTGCTGCGGCAGCCTTGCAACTGGCGGACCGGGACAGGTGGATTGGATGGGATAAAGAGCAACAGCAAGCCCACTTGCATCGAGTGATCGCAATGAGTCGTTTTTTGATTCGACCGAGTGTGGAGTGCCGCAATCTGGCGTCGAAGGTGTTGAGCATGAGCGTGGTGCAGCTGGCGATTGATTTCGAACAGCGCTATCAATACCGCCCCTATCTGCTGGAGAGCTTTGTGGATACGCAACACTACTCAGGTGCCTGTTATCGGGCGGCTAACTGGATCGAGATTGGGCAAACAAAAGGGCGTGGCAGACAAGATCAGTTTTCCAAATCGGCACTCAGCCGCAAGGCCATTTATGTCTACCCGTTGGAAAGCGGGTTCAGGAAACAGTTGGGGCTATCGCCCAACGCAGGAGCGGCCGCATTAGACGTAGCGGAAGGATTAGATGCGCCGCATTGGGCTGAACACGAGTTTGGCGATGCACGACTGGGCGATAAGCGATTGAGTAAAAGACTGGTCAGTGTGGCCAAGGCCAAAGCTGAGGTGCCAACCCGCGCCTTTAGTGGTGTCGCCAAGGGCGATTGGGCGGCCACGAAAGCCTACTATCGGATGATCGACCAACCGGAAACCTCGGCGGTCACCATGGCCAATATCCTGGCGCCTCACCGTCAGCGCACCGCGCGACGGATGATGGGACAAAACACGGTGCTGTGTTTGCAAGATGGCAGCGAACTGAATTACACCAACCTGGATAGCTGTACCGGCCTGGGCGAACTCAAAGCCAATCAGACGGGCGCTAAGATGAGGGGACTGAATTTGCATTCAACGTTCGCAGTGGCTACTAACGGTCTTCCTCTGGGGGTTGTAAAAGCGCAGTGCCTTGCCCCGAAGATCAAACCAGCCACTGACAAACGCAAACCATCACAAATCCCGGTCGAGGAAAAAAAGACCTTTGTCTGGATCGAGCATCATCGTGATCTGGTGGAGTTGGCCGGTACTATGCCACAGACGAAGATCGTTGACGTGTGTGATCGGGAAGCCGATTTTTTCGAGTTCTTCGATGAGCAACGTAAAAATCCCCGCGTTGATATCCTGATCCGGGCCCAGCATGATCGCAATCTCAAGGAAGAGCCCTTCAAGTTATTCGCCGCCGTTCGTCAGGCCCCCATACAAGGCCGAATCCAGGTTCCGATCCCAAAGCAAAGTGCCCGAACCAAGAAAAGTAAGCAAAAAGCCCGTGCAGCCCGGCCAAAACGATTGGCGGAGCTGGCGCTGCGTCACCTGCAGATCCAACTGCCTGCGCCCGAGTATTATGTCGATAGACCACCGGTCACGGTCGAATTGATTCATGCGGTGGAGGAAAACCCACCAGCGAACACCGAGGCCGTGGAATGGTTCCTGCTGACGACGGTTACTATCGACTCTGCGGCAGATATCGAGCAATGTCTGCGTTGGTATACATTACGCTGGCGTATAGAAGACTGGCACCGGGTACTGAAATCAGGTTGCTCTATCGACAAGCTCGCCCATGAGAGCGCAGAACGTCTGCGTCGGGCCATCGCGATCAATCTGGTCATTGGCTGGCGAATCATGTTGATGACACTGCTGGGTAGAGAAACGCCGGGGCTGCCTGCCGAGATACTCTTCTCTGACATTGAAATACGCACCCTGCGGGCTTACGCTAAAAAAAAGAATTGAAGCCGCCTACACAACTGGGTGACGCAGTACGGCTGGTCGCTTCAATAGGGGGCTATCTGGATCGGAAAAAAGATCCACCCCCAGGACATCAAATATTGTGGTTGGGTTATACGGCGTTTCAGTATATGAGTGCTGGGTATTCACTGATAGATGACGGGTGATGGGCATAGTTACCACGTACCTGTTTATGGGTAAAAGGCAGCCGTAGGAGCTGCCCGTGGCTGCGAATAGCGACGCTAGTCGCTTTGTGTCGAGAGGCCGAACCGGCCGCTCGCATTTTGTCGCAGCCGCGGGCAGCTCCTACAACGATGTTTTTCAGCGTAAAGGCAGAGGCATTGCAGAGCGAGCTGAATAGTTACAACAAGGCTTGCTTTTGAATGACATAGAGCTACCTTTAACTAGGATCACTCAGCTACAAGAAAGGAAATTTCATGGCATTGAAAAAGAAAGTTTCAACCACGAAGAAGACATCCTCGAAAAAGGCGGAGGTCAAAGGCGGTACGACGGTGAAAAAAAAGGTGACCAGCAAGAAAACCGCCGCCACGACAGGAGCCAAAGTCAGAGCCATCCCGACCAAGCAGACCAAATCCCAGATCCTGCTGGCGATAGCCGAAGAGACCGGACTGACGCGCCAGCAAGTAGCGGCGGTCTTCACTTCCATGGACGGACTGATTGCCCGCCACATGATGAAACGAGGTTCGGGCGAGTTCACCATTCCGGATATCGGTTTGAAGGTGCGCAAAGTCGTCAAGCCACGGACCAAGGCCCGCATGGGGCGTAATCCAGTCACGGGTGAGCCGATCCAGATTGCCGCCAAGCCGCAGCGGACCGTCATCAAGGCATTGGCGCTGGCGGCCATGAAAGCCAAGCTGGGATGAGAAACCCGCAACTGGGCCTCACTCTTCACAGCCGCGTTGTGAACGGAAAAGACGAACGGGTATACGATCGATCGAATGGAAAAATCCCAGGTTGCCGGGTGACGAAAGCGATTGCCTGGAGCGGGAGATCCGAGACCTGGATCGAATTCAAGGGTCTTAGGGACCCGTCAACCAGGGGCAGCAACACTGCCCCTGGTTGACGGAACGGCCTACAACGGCGCTGACTGTTATTTGGTTACTTGTACCCCAGCGCTACCTTCCACCAGTAAGGGGTCCGGGGCATCCGACGGCACCGAATCACTTCGGCCGATATCGGTAGGATCATCGACCTGGCTGGCATTGTTGATGCCGTCCGCGGCGATATCGGGCCGACCAATCATGTTCTGCTGCATGAGCTGAGGCATCGGTGCGACGCTAGCTGCACTACCGGCGCCCGGTCCTTGACCCGCATAGACTAAGCTGGAACCGATCAACAAACCTATCGTAATCATGGAAGTCAGTGTTTTCATCTTGTATCTCCAGGTTGAAAGCAGACAATCATGCGCTGGTCGTTGGGCCGCTGCAGCTCGAAAACCTCAGTTGAGAGGGGAGCTAGAGCCGGCTGCGGTTCTCTTGTAGCGAAGAGAAAACAACCTGTCGCATGTCCTACGGGAGTTATTCTATGCGGGAGATATTGCTCCGGTGTTTCCCAAGTCAGACAGTGTGTGTCCGGCTGTTTCAGGCTGCCTTATGCAATGCAGGGTAAACTTTTTATGATGATTCACCGCTGATGGGTTGTGGCACTTCAGTACCAACATCACAAGACGCGACTCCAGCCCACCAGCACCATTTTCACGATCCGCCGCTGGTTGTCGAAATCCGGAAAAACAACAAGACTTTACCAATGACAGGCCACCTCATCCACTGAAGTCAGCCATGACGAACGAAAGCAGCGACGCTCTACGCGTCGAAACTATCAGGTGCAAATAGTGTATCTCTTCTCCGGGCCTAGATTTTACTGTTCCGATATCCGACAAAGGTAATATCCGAAAGCTCAGCCATCTGTTTGTTCCAGGTTGCAATGTCATTTGGATTGAATTGCTTCAAGTGGTCATGGCCACAGGCCCTGGCCATGACCTTCATCAACTCCACCGACGCGATAAAAAACCGGCTAAGCCGAGTCGAAGCCTCAACGATATCCAGTTTCTCCCGTAATTCGGGTTTCTGGGTGGCGACGCCGGAGGGGCAGTTGTTTGTGTTGCACATGCGTGCCGCGACACAACCGATCGATTGCAATGCACTATTGGCCAGGGCGATACCATCGGCACCCAGGGCCATGGCCTTGATGAAATCCTCCGGAACCCGCAAACCACCGGTGATGATGAGCGTGACATCTTGACGACCACGTTTGTCCAGGTGGCGGCGCGCCCGCGCCAGAGCCGGGATCGTGGGTACGGAGATATGATCACGGAATATCCGCGGTGCAGCGCCTGTTCCGCCTCCACGGCCGTCCAGAATGATATAGTCAGCCCCTGCCGCCAGGGCAAAATCGATGTCCGCTTCAATATGGTTGGCCGACATCTTGAATCCAATGGGTATGCCTCCGGTGATTCCCCGTACTCGCTCTGCAAAGCGCAGGAAATCGTCCGGTGTCGCCAGCTTGGCGAACCTAGGGGGTGAAATGGCATCCTGACCCTTTTCAAGCCCGCGCACTTGAGCGATCTTCTCGGTCACCTTGGCGCCCGGCAAGTGTCCACCCGTACCTGTCTTCGCGCCCTGCCCACCCTTGAAATGGAAAGCCTGCACCTTGCTGAGCAGCTCCTCACTGTAACCAAACATGGCGGAAGCCAATTCGTAAAGATACCGGCTGTTGTTCTGTTGCTCCTCGGGCAGCATTCCCCCTTCACCGGAGCAAATACCGGTGCCGGCCAGCTCTGCACCCCGAGCCAGGGCGATCTTGGCCTCCTCCGAGAGTGCCCCGAAACTCATGTCGGAAACCAATAGGGGGATGTCCAGCACCAGCGGTTTTTTCGCATTCGGGCCGATCACCAGTTCCGTGCCCACCGGGATATCCTCCATCAAGGGCCTGGTGGCGAACTGGGCGGTGAGAATCTGAATCTCGTCCCACTGGGGTAATTCCGTGCGCGGTACCCCCATGGCGGTCATCTCGCCATGATGACCGGTGTTTTTCAGACCATGTCGCGCCATCTCATGGATGCGCTTGAGTGTGGGCTCCTCGACGGTCGGTTGAAGCCCAGGCTCGATCACCGAACCCGCATTGGAATCTGATGGGAGCTTCGTATGGGTGCCGTCGCAGTAGGGGGGATTGGCCGTGTGTTTGCACATGCACAGCCAGGCTTCTCCGGTCTTGTCCGCCTTGAAACCCACCGGCGTGAAGGCAGTACCCCGATGAGATCCATCACAATAGGGCTGATTCCGTGAACGACCGCAGGCGCACCAGTAGTATTCTTCACCCTCATCAAGCTTGACTGGAACCGGTTTTCTATCCGCAATGTTGGGTTTGCTCATTGAAATTCTCGCGTTGCATTCAAACAGGAGGTGGGTAAGGATCATGCCGTATTTAACGGCGGTGATAAATTCAGCAAGATACTGGCCGAAGCCGCTATCCGGTCCACCGCATCTTTATATCAGGGCCTCGGAAAAAATAAATCATCCCATCTTGCTTGCCTTGTTGCCCAGCTTCTGTGTTACGGCAAGGGTTACCTAGAATGACTATGCGCCCCTTACCGCGGCTGAATAGTTACAAGCAGACATCCATTGGGGTGGTATTCGAGTTTCACCAAGGTGAAGCCACTTTATCTGATTGTTGTACGACCCACCAAATGTATCGTTCGCAAGCGGAATCTATCCCTCATGGTACAACTGGAATTCGAACACCAGGGTCTCGCCGCTGTCTTCCGGTAAGGATGTGAAATAGGTGGCCGGGTCGGCGTCTTTGGGATTTGGGTCAAGCACCACCCCGCGGCTGGGGCTGCCCATGCCACCATCAATAGAACGGACGCTGAACTGGACGATCCTGGGCCCCGACTGTGGCGGGAGATCCGCTGCCACGGCCATCTGGGGTCGCGGTTTGGCTGGCGCATACGGCTGGGTTTTCAGCACTGCCGCGGGACGCACTGGGGCTTTGGTGATAACCCTGAGGCTGGGGGGCTGGGGCTCGGGCACGATAGTGACGTAAAAGTGTTCAATGCCAACGTCCTGATCGAAGACGAAGACCGCCGGCGGTGGCGGCACCTGGGCGGGTAAGCGGGGCAGTAACCGGTTGGCCCCGGGACCCGGGTCGCCGGCTGAACCGGGTGGCGGTGGCCAGAGGACGCTGGCGGGACCCTCGTCGGAGCGGTGTTGGACATAGAGCCAACCTGCGCGATTGGCCGAAATCAGGAACCGGAACCGATCGCCGGAACGAAACCGGTGATGGCGGCTGACTTCGCGGGCCACACCTCCGACGAGGTGTTGTAAGGTGAGACGACCGACCCTGGCATCGCCGCTCCCGGTGTCACCCTGCTGCAGATAGACCCCGCGCAGATCATCGAGGCCACGCGGCACGCTTCGC
The DNA here is from genome assembly GCA_963716875.1 of uncultured Gammaproteobacteria bacterium. Classification (GTDB taxonomy): domain Bacteria; phylum Pseudomonadota; class Gammaproteobacteria; order Chromatiales; family Chromatiaceae; genus JASJBU01. The sequence goes on along the minus strand of CAVQUR010000002.1, from coordinate 56,029 downwards.
AGAGAGGCTTCCGGCGCCTCCACTGCCTGTGTGGGCGACGCTGGCGTCCAGCATGCAAGCAACCCGCCCATAACCATGGCCCTGATGGGCGTCCACAGCCTCGAGTCCTGGCAGTGAAATCCCATCTGATGAGTTAGAACCAGGGTTGAAAGAAAGGCCTATTGTCAGTCGATTCAACAGGTGCGACATCCCGTGATTTCGATCATCTGATCGCTATCTCACGGCAGCAGCTCCAGCTGTGTTCAAGCCAATCGCTACGGTATAGATGATCATCGAATTGATCAGATAGAGCACCAGACGTTGCAGCAAGGGTACGACCGTATCAGAAAAAACGACAAGACCGAGCAGGAAACTGACAAGGATACTGGTGTAGGTGCCTGGAATTCCAAACTGGCTTGCCAGCGTACCGGTAATCATGGTGGTGGTTGCACCTGCGATACCCGGTGTCAGCATCGCTTTAGAACTGATGAAGCCTTCCATATTTCCTCTCTCTTAGTCTGCCGGTTGTTTGCTGAGGGTGATCCCTATCAGGCGATAGGGATTGGACGTTATCGGCATAGCCCTGGAACTCGAACCTAGCTTCCACAACGCTTGCGTGGATCGCAAATATTGGCCAGTGCACCGACCCCGGGTTGACCCCGCTGGGTTTTAGCCTGTTCGATGAATGTGCGGTAACGCCAGCAGGCCTTGCGTTGCATGGTGCTGCGGTCCCACCGCTGCCAGTCCTGCTTGTACTTGATCAACTGATATTCGACGCCGGTATCAGGCTCGACCTTCAGGGCCTTGGCATTGCCGTCCCACCCGTGGGAACCCCAACCGATGCGTTTTTCCGGATCGATGACCATCACCACATGCCCGTCGCCACGGCCGTCATCGCGATAGACCAGAATATCACCCAGCTGCGGGATGTCATTGGAACAATTTTCGAACTGCTCGGCCATCGGCGAATCCTCACCCACCATCATTGCCGTGGAGAGGTAACGATCGCTGCTGTTGTAGGGCAGTCCCGCACGGGTAAAGGCATACCAGATCGCGCGTGAACAATCGATCCCCCGTTGCAGATTCTGCTGATCCGTGGGCAGGGACCAGTCATGTTGTTTGTAACTGTAGCCGTCGGTAACCGAGGCATGCGCCAACCCATCCGCCTGCCGTAAGACCCGATGCAGGGCGGTATCCGGGGCATCCGGCAAATAGGGTCGGATATCGAAACCGGCAATAGTATACTCCCGTTTCGATGGCGGTTGGGTGGAACCGGCTTGCGCCGTGAGAAAGCGCTGGTTGGCTTCCACGCGGGTGGTGAGTGAGCTCAAGGTCCAGGTGGTGTCCTCCACGGCGTCCTCCAGACGGCCTGTGCCCCGGGTGCCCGGTTGCAGGTAACGGTCGAGCGCTCGGTACAGACCGCTCATGGGCGGTCCCACAGACCGCGTGGCCCCGGTCTTGGTCAGCAGATGCCATTGAACCGGATTGCTTTCCTGAGTGCCGAACACCATGACATGATCCTGGACATCGAGCGGTGGTGTGCCGATAAACGTCTCTTGCCGGCTATTGAAGATCACCTCCTTACCAGGTTTGAGCGCAACCTTGCGGCCGTCTGCGGGAAAACCAAAGGTGTTGCCGTCGGTTGAAAAGATAACCCCCCCCACCAGCAATGATGTAGGCGCATCTTCCGACAGTTTGACCTTCACGTGCCAGGCATGACAGAGGGGGATCACCTGCTCGCTGTTGGGCGGCGCTTGTTCCCACACGCCGTCCGCACAGGAGGTCTGGCGTGTTGCCGGCACCAGTTGCACCTGCAGGGTCTGGTTGTCGGTGAAATCTGTGCCCCCCTCGCCCTGCAGTTGCAGCAAGGCCTGCTGACGGGCATGTTGCCAAAGGTTGTCCGCGACGGCGTCATCATTCGTGTAGACATTACGAATCCGGTTTTCGGGCCCCCTGAGCACCAACCGCTGCTTGGCATCCAGGCTCAGCTCGAAGCCCCCGGCCTTGTCGCTGAGTTGCACCAGCAAGCGGGTTTCCGGGTTGGCCTCGATGGCTGCCCGCAGTTTCGCCGCCCGTTCCTGGGGGATGCCGTTGGCTTCTGTGTCAGGCCGCAAGCGCACACGGATCAACAGGTATTGATCAGCCGGGCGTGCTAGAACCGCAAGATCGCCCGCAGCCAGCTGCGGTGCTCCCGGTCTCTTGGCAGAGATCCGCGCGCTTGCATTCAGGCCGGTCATATTGTCGATGACCACCGTCGCTTTCGCCATTCCCGGATCGCGTGTTTCTGCACCACTCAGGGCGCCGTCATAGATACGCAGCTCGGCCCCTTGGCCAATTCCCGGCAGTGGTGGCCCGCTGAGTTCAATGGGGGGGCCCAGCTTGGAGATCTCCCAGGCCACAGGCCGGGTTCTGCCCTGGTTGCCGAATACCGTGGTGTTCAGGTCTCCGTGAAAATAGGGGATCTGGTAGCTACGGGCAGCGACCAGTGGCGGCACCTTCCGGGCAATCTGCGCATAGGTGAGAGGCTTGTCACTGGCCTGTGAAAGGGCCTGGATGACTGCATCGGTAAAGATACCCCGGCCATCCATCTCCAGGGCGGGTGTCCCATCACTGGCCGCCGTCAAGACCACCAGTCCCGGCATCGCCTCCGGCGCCCAGCCGGCGCCACCGTCGCCAGTCGCGGCGGTGTCGACTGCCGGCAGGCTGAGATCTTCCTCCGCGGGTTCGAAGAAGCGCGCAACATAGGTGTTCGCATCTCCCCGGGTGGCGGTTCCCGAGTTACAGGAGTCCAACACCACCGTGATGTTGTTAGTCTTTGCGTGCAGTCTTGCCAGCATCTGATTGAACTCATCATCCACCAGGTCGCCCACACCGCCCGTACGCGCGTCGTGTAACATAAAGGTTTCATCCATCTCGTCGGGCTCGTCATTATTCTTGTCGCGCTTCATCGATCCATGCCCGGCATAGAAAACCACCGCAATGTCCTGGGGACGCGCCCGATTCACCAGCGCCTCGTCGAACGCCTTCCGGAAGCGCCCGGTACTGGCCTCTTCATTCAACAACAGACAGACATTTTCTTCGGGAAAACCATAACCGTTCTTTCCAGTCAGCAGCTCGAAGAAACGCTCTGCGTCTTTGGGTGGGCCGATAAGATCGGGCACACCCTCCTTCTTGTACTGGCCAACACCGACGATAAGAGCCAGACGTCGATGCCCCTCAGTCTCGACGGCCTCACCGATGGAACACCGGTCAGCCTGCTTGGCGCCGGTATCCAAGGGCGTGCTGCTTGCCGTCTCGCTGTTATCGCAACCGACCAGGCAAAACGCCAGGATGCAGGCAATCGCCGGGAGATTCCATTGCTTTAGTCGAGTGATTGGTGACATTTGAAGCGCACTCCTGTGTTATCGATTATGCTATCTTTCAAATTCGATCATCGAAATCATCTAGACTGTGTTACTCACACATGCATCGTTAGCAATTAATACATACCCAAACGGAATAGACGCATTTCACATCTCAAACCAAGGGTGAACAACAATGATGGACTCTCTGCGCAAACCGCTATTTATCATTTCAGTTATCCTGCTGACCCTCGTCGTTCTCATTGAACTCGGCTCCGGTTTCCTGATTGATGCGGAAGGTACGCAAGCGGCGAAATACGCTGACGTGCCAAGCCCGGGATTCGGCATACCCTACCTTGCGATACTGGATGGTCTGGTGTTGTTTACCGTCGGCATCATCACTGCGCCCCTGATCATACCGGCACGCATCGTTGGCCGCATTCAGGGCGTCATCACATTCATTTTCTCCCTGTTGATGCTGATCGGCTCGATTGCCATGATCATGATCGCGATCGGCCTACTCGTGCTGATGGTATCCCTGGTAATGGCGGTGCCCTTTGGCACCTTCATCTATCTGGCGAAGTTTGCAGACTTCGACACGGGGGCAGCCGCCGCCACCTTGAGCCTGATCATGAGTCTGAAGCTGGGATTCGCCGGTTTCCTGGTCTTTTCCCATCAGCGTTTCCTGCAAAACAAGGGTTTGATACTGATCGTCCTCACTTCGTTCATCGCCACAATCATCCTCAGCTTTCTGCACGGCCTGGTGCCGGGCTTCCTGGTCAGCATTACCGATGATATCGGCGCCATCGTGGTGGCCATTCTGGCGGCCATCTGGGCTCTGGTCTATCTGATCGGGTCGATCCCGGCGATCATCAAAGCGCTGTGATTCGATCGCCCTCTGCCATGGATCGGCAGCGGTCTGTTCATCATACCCTGGAGCCTGCTCTACTTGAGAGTTACCTGCAGTGTACGTTGTGTATTACAACCTTGACACTGCAGCTCGAGTGTTCCGCCCTCTTTTTGCACGACCAGGCGGACTTCATCTTTCCCCGCACACCCGGGTGCGGATCTATTTTCACCCCTGGGCGTATAGCTAACCATGAATGTCGGTCCGATTGTACCCGGGACAATTATGGGCTTTTCATCCTCCGCACAGGGAACCTTTACGTTCACGCCCTTCTCCAGCTTCAGGGTTGCCGTCTGAATATCATCATCAGCATCGTCCGGTAGCTTTTTGATGTTGATGGTGCACTTATTGTCGTTAATGAACGTGTAACCCGTACCAGCCACTTTACAGGCAGCGTCCATTTGTAATCTTTTCTTATCCAGCTTTGGGCTGAAGTAGGACATCAGACTGTCCACGGAACTGACCCAACCACTCGTGTCATAATTGGCAGGTCCTTGTTTTTCACCCTTCTTGGGCGCCAGGTTGGTGACCAGGCCAAACGCGAACAAGAGCCCGATCACCACCAGCACGACAATAACGATCTTTGCCTTTTTATCCATCAGATTGTCTCATCGCAATCTCTCTTACTCATCCGCCGGTTCGACACTGCGTGGATTTAGCCTTATTAGTTCTTTAAGTACGCTTGGCTGGGTGATTTGGATCTGCTTTATCATAGCTTGGGTAAACACGATACCGCTTTGGGATTTACCGACCATGAGCATGATCTCCGATCCCTTCGGTGCCTTGGTGCCATCGGCCGGCTTTTGGTCGACCACCTTGCCCACACTGTCATTCGCGACTATTTGTTTAAGATTCTCGGCCTTGAAAACGAAACCCTCCTTGATGATTATCGGTAGCGCGACATCCAGGCTCTTGCCTTTCAATTTGGGAACCGTCACCTCAGCCACGGGTTGCGGTTCAGGCTCCGGTTCGGCTGCAGGCCAGAGGATCCAGGTCAGCAGACCGCCAATCAGCAAAACACCCGCGATTATCGCCGCAGGGATGCACCAGGAACAACCTGGCTTGGGCTCGGGTTTGGGTTCCACCTTCCGTTCGGGGACTTCAAAGGCCACCGGCTCTCCCTGGGTAAACTCCTCGCCGGGATTTCGCGTAGAGAACACCAGCAACCGATAGCTGTAGCGTCCGGGGGGACAATCCGGTGGTACCTGAATCTTGACCTTGACCTGGTTCAGCGCCTTGTCATCCAGCTCCTGTTCAGACGGCCCCTCGATCTGTAACCAATCCTCCTGGGCAGGCGCATCCACCACCACTTTCATCCCCACTCGCATCGAGCGGCCACAGGTGTTCTTCACATTGAGCACTTGCTGTGTCGCGCCCTCAGCGCTGCAACTCACTATCGAATCAGGCGTCTCTATTGTTACGATATTCGTAGCCACTGGTTTACTCCTCTCGAGGCTAATGATTCAACAACTATCTCACTTGTACTGCATGCATCTCTAACTTGATCTATCATGCTGGAATGTCTATACGAATACCAGTTCATAGGTCACATAGGCCGGCTTTTCCAGTTCGATAATCCTTTCTATCAGCGCCCTGTGCCGGACACATGCCAGGGGCGCACTGACACCGATGTGGTAGGGCCGCGGCGCGCCATCTTCAGCTTTGACCTGCTCGTCCAACTCGAAGCCGGCACTACCGGTTGCGATCTCCAGGAACAGACGCAATCCCTGTGCCGTCCCTCGCCATTGCGACAGGTAGGCCGCGGCTGCAATCAATTCCCGTAATTGACCGTTTCCCGAGGAGATCATGTCCGTGCCCGGTTCTGTGCCGGATTCAGCACGCTTGGTAGCCGGGAAAAAGCGATCCAGGTCCAACCATCGCGCCACATAGGGTACGAAGCGTTCCGGCATTCGATAAGGGCTGAAGGTGGTTTCCACCTGGGCAAGTATTTCTTCTGCCGGTTCATGCAATGATTGCATTACCTGCAACAGCGCCCACAACGGCGTTGCAGGACGCACTACGTCCTGATAGACCCTGGGCAACAATCTCTCTATTTCATTTCGTTTCATCTTCGCTCGCCACGGTTATCTCGTGTTCGGCGGAACAAAACAGCCAGTTATTAGGAATCGATACTTGTTCCAGGAATTCGCTGCTCGAGACATGTTCGTAACGCTTACCCTGATCAGCGCTGCGATAGACACCCTCAATACCCGCCGCCAACAGCAGATTTCCCGCGGTATTGGTCGCAACGACATTCACGGGATGCAGTCTGTTGCGGTCCCTTAAAGGCAGTTTGCAATTGATATCGGGCGCCTCCCAGACCGGCTCGCGCTCGGCAATGTCGAGGCGCAGCACACCAAGGCGTAACGAACCTGCGAACACCATCGATCCTTGGAACGCGAGTCCGCGACAACCGCCGGCTTCCCAGCCACCCCGATAGGCTCGCCAGCCTTCCGGGTTTTCCTCTTCACCGGTCAACAACCAGCGAAAACAACCCTTGCCAGGGTCCGTACCGATAGCGGCGACTCCGGCCCAAAGGTAACGGTGCGCCCCATAATGCTGAATAGCCAGCACCCGCACCAACTCTTTCTGCAGACCAATGGACTTGAAGGATTCGGGTTGCGCTCCCCTATTCGACAGATAGACTCCTTTGTCGCTGCGCGCCGCCACAGCGACGCTTGTCCCCCCCCACACATCGGTGGAAACGCAGACTGCATAAAAGCCCAATGAAGGATCTGCCCCATCCACCAGTATCTGGTGTGGATCCGCACCCGCGTCCGCCTTGAGTTCATAGAGGCCCTTCTCGGTGGCCAGCAGCAGCAGTGACACGCCATCACGCTCTAACCAGGCCATGTCTTCAACCTGAAAGGTGGTCTGCAGTCCGACCTCCCAGGTCTCACCACAGTCACGGGAAATATGCAGTCGCGACCCATTCCCTTGCAACTCGGTGGCGACCGCAACAAGTCCGGCTTGTCGGGTATGCATACTGGCCTCCCTGGGAAATGCCTTGACCAGTTTCACCACTTCACCGGGAAAACGTCCGATCGGCTCCCATCCCTCAGCGTCGTCCATGGAACGAAAAACCGTTTCGCCACTGCCCGTGTACCAGGTATGCGCCTGAAACCCGTCGGCGCATAACGCCATGACATTGGTACCGGGGACCTCAGCCACCATCAGCCGCACCTTACTGATGGAACTGACGCCAGGCTCCTCACTCACGATCTTGTAAATGTCCCAGGCGGTGAGCGCCTGTCCAAAGGGCCAACCCTGGGTATCGGGCGCTGACGCCAGGGGATTTATGGTCTGACACAAACGCCGCATGACACGTTGCTTGACAGCCCCCGGGTCCTCCTCGCGATGCACCATCACCGCAGCCTTCACCTGTACAGTCTTGTAGCGCGCCCAGTTCACCAGACAGGAGGTCCCAAGGGGTTTTCGTTCATCCAGCGCCTGCTGAATCTGCTCGCGGACCAACTCTGTTTGGTGGCTTTCCAACAGATCTACCGTGACCCTGCCCTCACTGCGCTGCGCATCCGGAACGTGTGGAACCAGCAACACCTCAACGGTGCCGGGTGGTGCGTGCACCCACAACATGGCCTTGGTAAAGGCCGTGGCCCGTTCCACCGCACCCGAGCTATGGATTGCCAATAACTCGAAATCCCGGGCGGTGACTGCCCGATGCAGGGAATGCAGGTCCTGCGGCCCGCGCAGTAAGGCATTCTCCACAGTCTCGGCGGAGGTGCCGCCCGTGGCCGGTTTCGGATTGACCACCTCCATACCGGGTATCGGGTCCTTCAATGTGGTCAACATATTCGCGTTGACATTACCCTCAGCCCCCCCACCGCGGCGGTACCAGACTCGGATCTGGCGTTCGGCGGGGGGTATTTCCGCGAGCGCCCGGGGCGTCTCGGAGAGAACGCCTTCCGACGTGAACAGACGTGCGGCGGGGGCAAAGCTGATCGTGCCGCTCAAGCGATCGGCAACATACACGGCCCGGTTTGAGCCAAGGTTGGAAAAATTCTCCACTTCCCGCCAGATTCGATAGGCCTTGCCGGCATGTTGCACGGCAGGCATCGAGCTGTCCATGGTGGCGGTATCCGTCTCGATGCCGACTACCAGATCCAGCTCATCGCCGGTAGGCGCAATGATCGGCGGACGCGCCACACTCAATGTCAATCCCGGCGCGCCGCTGCCTACGCCTAGCAGTTCGGCGTCAATCAGTTCACAGTGGCGGGCAAGCACCTCGATCTGAGTCTGAATTGAAGGGATGATGACCGTCTCTTGAGTGCAGAACACAGGCGGCTCACCGGCATCACTGCGTCCCGTGGTGACACGGGTACCACGGGGAATCTCAACCGGACGATTCTGCGGGCGGCTCAGGGTAAAACTCAGTTTCACGGCAGCGGCCGCGGGTGGCTGTAATTGAACTCCGATGAGACGCAGAAACTCGACATAGGCCTTTTCCGGCAACCGATTCAACCGGTAGATCATGGTCTCGGTGATGTGTGCAAACACTTCAAGCAGGGTCATGCCCGGATCGCCGGGAGACAGGTCGGTCCATTCAGGACAGTACTGTTTGATGAGCCGGCGGGCCCCATCGACGAGTTGCTCAAAGCTGCGGTCATCAAGATTAGGTGGACGAAGCGGCATCAGGGCTCCTCCCCTGTGAGATTGACAGTCAACGCCAGCGCATCACGCTGCAGGGTTCGGCGTACGCGATATTCGAGTACGATGTCCATGCGCCCGGGATCCTCCCGGTTGCAAAATGCATCGAGATCAAGGATGTCGACGCGCGGTTCCCAGCGCCTTAGCGCCTGACGCACGTAATGAATAGCCAGACCGTGGGTGGTGGCGTCATTCGGTGAAAACACCAGGCGATGCAAGTCACAACCGTAGTCGGGTCGCATGACCCGCTCACCGGGTATCGTGGTCATCAGTAACAGGATCGCCTGGCGTACCGATGCATTCCCCTCGATCATATCGATGCCACCGGTATCGCGAAACTTGCAGCCCGGCGACAGTAGCTTGCGTCCTGTCGAAATCCGGATGCACGAATCGCCAGGCGCGGTAGAGCGGCAGATTCATCAGGCCTCCTTGACCAGACTCTGGCCCGGCGTGCGCACGGTGTATTTGACCGTTCCCGGAGGGGTGCCGTCGGTCAATCCGGTAACCGTGTCGAGGCACACGGGCTTGCCATTGATGCGCAGCAGGTCCGAATAGCCCGCTGTCACCTTCAGGGTCGTAACACAGGGTTTGACTCCAGGACCATACATGGGACAACCGGCGATCGGGCGCTGCTCCGGATCGGTTGCGACCAGAACCCGTCGTTTCGCAATCGTGACTAGACCCTGGGTCGCTATGATCCCCACGAGTCCCAGCTCATGGTCGCAATTCAGTATGGCATCCTGGGTCAGAAGTCGCATCATGCCCTCTCGAAGTCGATCGACTGGCCACTGATTGTTACTGAACGCCCCGGCGCCTCTATCTCAAGATCGGTTTCCGCATGTATCCGGCAGACCTTCGAAGTCAGCTCGAGAAAGCTGCCCTTACTGTCCCCCACGCGCACCTCGCCGGGTGCAAGTCGCAGAAAATTCCCGTCACTGCTCTCGATCCATACCCTGTTTTCAGCGTCATCCAACTGTACTCTCTGGCCACCCGGGGTTATTAGGTTGTAACGGCGCACAGCGCCGCCCTCCACACCGGTATCGGGTGGCTTCTGAACACCATACAACCCCCCAATCACCAGGGCTTGGGCAGGGTCCCCGTTGACGAACAGGACAAGCACCCGGTCATCCACGTCAGGCAGGGCGATAACACCCTTGTCTTTTCCTGCGCCGGGTATCACCACCCCAAGCCAGTCGGTCTCGACCTCCCCATAATTGGACAGCAGGACCCGCACCCGGCCAAGACCCTCCGGGTCTTCAATCTGGGTTACCACTCCCAGCGTCGCGCTGGTCGTACTGGGAGCTGTCTTAACTTGCGGTGGGGTGGTGTCGATCTCCGCCACATAGCCCTTTTGGCGATCGATGATATGCGTCACGGAAGTCAGCACATAGCGGCCTGTCAGTGCTGCGCTGACCCCCGCCAGCTGGATGGGAGTCCCGGGACGAAGTTGGGGATCGCCATTTGCCACCCCGCAGAGTGTGATCTCAGCCGCCACCCGACGATCCAACTCGGCCTGGGCAATGCCCTCTGCCTGCAAGTCACCCTGCACGGCCGCATCGACCAGCGTACGCCGACCCGAACCACCGACGCTTTCGGGCCGCACCAAAACCTGAACGCGTCGCCCCACTCGGGCCTGGTCCGCATGCCCATGATGAGTCTCCGCTCGCCATGGATCCCAGCCGGTGGTTTCGACCCGCTTGCAGGCGCTATCGGCATTGACATCGATGCGTGCCTCGAGGAGAGAGTACCCCAGTTCCAGTTCCAGGGGACTGCCGATGCCCTCCAAGGTCAGGATATGCAGAACCTGATCGCGCAAGGTGAAATAAAGCCCGCAGCGTTGGGCCATTTCGCTCAACAGTTCGAAATCGGACTGGCGGTACTGCAGCAACTGCTGTCGGACCGGTCCCGCTGCGCCGGCTTCTACCCGCAGGCCCAGATCCACGACCAACGCCTGGGCCAGCTCTTTCAGCGTCACTTGGATATGGGAGCCTACCGGTTGCCGCTTGCGCAGTTGATGCAGCAGATCGTAGCCACGCACATGAACCTGCCTTCCCTGGGAGGCACCGTATTCGAAATCGACCGCGGTCACCTGCCCCGTGAACAGATGTTCGCGATGACCCGTAACGGTCACCCGCAGCATCGAGCCGGGCATGATCGAGGCGGCTCCGGCCAATGGTCCCTCGGAATCGAAAAATGTCAGTTCACACTGGGTTGGCAGCGACAGGCGCTGCTGGATTCTTACACAACCCAGGGTAATGGCATCTTCCGGCGCGAGTGGTGCTCCATCCACCTCAACAGTGATTCCGGGGAGACTGATGACTGAACTCATGTCACGCATCCCCGCTGCTGCAATGAGGGATCTCCAGCAGTAGTCCGGTCGGTAGATGCAAGGGATCGTCGATGTTGTTGATTGTCGCCAGGTCTTTCCAGAAACTCGCATCACCGCAATATTGCTGAGCAAGCTGATCCAGTCTTTCGCCACCCTCAGAGGGTCCGCCTCCCAGGAGTTCATGCATCTCAACCTGGTCTCCTGCCTGCTGCAAAAGCGTTGCGGGTTGTCCTTGCGCGGTGACCGTTGACATCCCTGGCCGGTGTTGCGGGATGGCCGGCTCGAGCGTCCGCAGCATCCGCAGCCTTAGCCAAGAACGGCGTGGCACGCCCTCTGATGTGAATGACTCGAGACGTTCGGCAACGGCCGCGATGATGCCAGGTATATTCCAGCTCTTACCCCAGACGAAACGGCACAGGGCAGGCCTGCCATAACCGCCGCGTTGCGTATTCTCACTCAGATCCCATAACGGACGGGTCAAATCCCGCACATCTTGCGTATTGATCGACGATCCGACCAGTGAAGTATCGAATAACAGGTCCAGGATGAGTTCGGTACGTCCCCCTCCTGAGAAGAGCAGCTGGTCATCGGACAGTTCCATGCCGGTTACCAGCCCGCCCGCTGACTGCCTTGGCTGCACACCCGCCTGGCGTCGCAAGACCAGGCTCTCGGGATTCAACAGACAACCGAGCCGCGTTCCGCTGTCTTCGAGCAGAAAGGTTACCCGTTCCATGGCTCACCCCGTTGTTCGATGTTCAGCCGCTGCAGATGCAGAGCATTCAGTCGCCTCTCATGCGCCATCTGCCGAGCTTGTTTCAGGGATAGGGTCGCCTGTTCAGACCAAGGATCCTCAGGCAGCTCAGGCCACCGATTCTGGCTTGCATTCGGCGCTTCTGCTCGAACAGACAACTCGTCCGCCAGGCGTGGCCACACAGGTTCGAGCGTCGAATTCTGACTGACCGGTTGTTGCAGTGATGATGGATCGGGGCATGAGCCTTCGCGTTGCTTCCATTGTCCTTGGTGAATGCACCTTGTGCCTGGCTGACGCCGGCGCCAGCTTTTCCGATCCGGTAACCTGGGCTGCAGTATCAGCTGTCGATCGAATCAATTGCACTTGCCGCGGTGATGTGTTCTGCATCTGGGTCCGAGACCCCTTCTCCTTGCGATCTGCGCTTTGCACCGGATCATCCCGGCCTGTCGTATGCCCGGCATTGCTCTGCGCCGCAATCCGGGCAGGCGGAGCCAATCCTGATGGACTTGCTCCGGATTGCCGCATTTCGACGGCTGAGGTTATGGCTGGGCTCTGCGGCTGGGAAGTCGCCATGGTTGGATTCGTTGGCGTCGGAATATCCACAACAGTTCCTTTTCTGGTTGGTTTTCCCTGTAAATCTTTCATTTCCTGAGGTTTGATTTGCAGCCGGGTTGTGGGGCGGTGAGGACGTATGACTGATCCCACGCCGGCAGCGGGTTGCCTGCGAGCTGCGCCTTTTTCGGTGATCATTTGTTTGACCGTGACGACGCGCTTGCGCCGGTTGGGCCGCGATGTCTGCGAAGCCGGAAGCCCGGCGGTCTCGCGCACCATGGGTTGAGGGCTGGCGGCATTGTCATGGGATTCGCGCAATTGGGGTTCGCGAGAAGCAGACATGCCGGTTAGCCTGTTGGCCTTGACCTGCCGCATATCGATGCCCTGTTGAACGGCCGCCCGATCTGGCCTGGGAGATCGAGTAATTGGGGTTGTTGACGACGGAGGTGCATTGGCTGCGGGAGACGCTGGCTCCAAGAGTTGCGGCGCCCGAGTACGCACCAGTTCAAGCCAGTGCGCGGGCGGCCCGTCAGCAGCAGGGTGCTCGTCGCTTGCAGGGACCTGAGGCGCATCTTCCACCCGCCCATGCTCTGGCAAAACGGTTTTCGCCGTCGGAGGCTCTATCTCATCGAGGCGTGTCAACACCCGTCCTAATCCGCTATACAGTGTGCGGATCAGTTTTAGGATCAGCCTGCGCGTACGCCCTCTCAGCATGAGAATCACGCGCGCTCGAGGCGCTCGACAGCCAGGGCAAGCGTTTCTATGGCAACCTGGTCACTCATGGCGTCCAGCGGTGCGCCTCGCCACTCTGAGGGGTAGGTATTGAAGAGGTTCCAGCGCGCCTCTTCCTGCTGACCATCCGGCTTGAGCAGGACGACCGATACATCCTTTCGTTCGAAGGTACCCTGCGCGGTAGCCATCAGCCAGTCCCAGAGTTCCCTCGATTCGCTCATACCCCACTTCAACGTCACGTCTCCGTATTTGACCCGGCTCGGCAACTTGCGAACTGCGGGGGCGCCACCGCCCTCACGATACTCAATGCTCTCAACAGAGACACTGAGTCCGCTGACCTCTGTGAAATAGCCCGATTGAACACCCTGGATATCGAGCACGAAATTGTATGCACGGTAGATTTCAGCCTCTGGCATGATTTGACTCCTTAATGTCTCTTAACTTTCTTCAGTTTCCGCCCCTTCGTCAGACTCGGTTCCACCTGACCATTGACCGATTCTGAAGATGATGAATTCGGCCGGCTTCACCGGTGCAACGCCAATCTCAGTCACCAGCCGTCCGGCATTGATGACATCCGGAGGATTGGTCTCTGCATCACACTTGACGAAAAAGGCCTGTTCGGGAGTCTGGCCCTTGAGGGCGCCATCACGCCAGAGCAGGGTGAGAAACGCCCGAATATCCCGCTCCACCGATTTCCAGGTGCGCTCGTCATTGGGTTCGAACACCGTCCAGCGCGTCCCCCCACCGATGGATTCCTCGATCATGTTGAATAGCCGCCGTACGTTGATATATCGCCACTCACTGGCTTCGTCCGCGAGGGTACGCGCACCCCAGACTCGAATACCGCTATCGGGGAAGAAACGGATACAGTTCACCCCTTTTTTGTTCAGTTCGCCCTGCTCCGCCTTGGTGGTTTGATAGGTCAAACCCAGTGCGCCACGGATACCTACGTTCGCGGGCGCTTTATGCACACCGCGCGTGGCGTCGGTCTGGGCATAGATCCCAGCCAGGTGGCCGGATGGCGGCACATTGACGATCGCGCCAGTGGATAAGGGATCACGAACAGTGATCCAGGGAAAATAAAAAGCACCGAAACCGCCATCACTGTTACGGGGACGCAACCCTGACGGTGGTTTGTCAGGTTTGCGACGGGATGTCGCATCTTCTCCTGTCTCGCCTGCACCGCTGCTGGGAGTCGCCTCTGCAGTGGCGACCTGTTTCAAAAGATCGATGTTGTCGACCTGTTCCGGGGCGTCGAGTATGGCAATCCGATCACCGAGTTTTTCACAATGCGAAAGCACCGCCTCGTACGACAGGAGATCGGTATAGCCAGGGGCGGCCACGATGGCGACCTCATCGATCTGTTCCAGACTGCTGATACCGGTATGCTGACGCTCGTCCCCCGCAATAGGATTACCCGGTCCTACATTGACAATGTAACAGCGACTGCCGCCATTGTTGAAAAACCCGAAAACGGCCTGCGCAAGCGGGGTGCTGGGGCTGTCTTTACCTACAAACTCCTTGATAAACTGTGACCAGTTGTTCACAGCCACCGGCACGTTCAAGTGTTTGCCGGCATCTGGGGCAACACCGATCAATGCTGCAGTACTCGTACTCGCGGCGGCGATCGGTTTCTCGCCTGTAGAAACTTCTTCGATGTAGATTCCGGGTGTCATGTAACTTGTCGCCATATCAGACTTCCCCTAAGTTGAAATTGATGATTATTGGTCCTTGGCCTTCAGCCTTGGGCTCCGCCTCAACGGCGAAATGACGTCCCCGGGCTTGAATCCGGAAGCGTTTCACAGCAGGTTTGGCAGGCACGCCACTGAACCAGAAACGGCCATTGGAATCCGTTCGCGTGGCCAAATGATATGCCGGCAGATCGACTATTGCATTGGCAATAGGGATATCATCGGGACCCATCAGCAGACCCTCCAGGCTTGCCATGGGTGAATGCTTCATTTCGATGCCAGAATTCACGAGCATGACATCCGTTGCAGGACGCTCGCGGCGAATCGGAACCCGCAGCATGAACGCTGGGCCAGGTAGAATACCGAATGCCTGCCACAAAGAGGCAGGCACAGGTTCCAGGTCAACTTCCAATTCTGTATGCTCCATCGCCGCAAATACCAGTTCGGATAGCAAGGCATGGGCTTCTTCCGCGCGTTGCGCCCAACTGGTTACCAGATATCGAAAAACGATTTGTAGCGGGGTTCTTCTGGGGCCCTTGGCAGGAGGTGAAGGATGAAGATCCAGTAGATATAAACTGACCATAGGTCGGTTGCTTTGCTCAACCGGAAGCGATAACGAGATGTCAGCATCCGATATGACAGATCCTATCCAGTCCTTCAGATACTGATCAGCGTTTTCGATCACTTCCCCACTCCATTCTTCTTTTGACTCCTATCATTGTGGTGGAATGCTGTTCAAGCTATTGGAGAAACATAAACAAACATCGCTCTGTCGTTAGCGGTTTTCTGCCGAGTTGTTCATTTATTCTGAATTATGCTTCTAGTCGTTATGCTATACCAAATTCCAGCACCCTTATGTATCCGGTTTTTCAGCTGAACAGTCTATATCACTGTGATTGCTTGGCTACTATCATACCAATCAAAGGGGCAATGACCCCTGAAAACAAAACCAGAAATACCGTACCTATAAACGGTTTGTAATCTGGAATGGTCGTAAAGGGGCCGGTGATGGTCATTGCCCAAATGATGAAGGCGATACTCGTCACCACGAGTTGCAGCGGTTTCTTGACTCCTTGACCAAACCAGAGCCATAGTGGCGTCAGCAGCAGACAAATTGCGAACACTCCCCACAGAAGCACCGTTGATAACGTGGTCGGTTCCATGGATATGATGACCGCATTCACACCTAAGTAGGTGCCGAGAACCTCAGATGGAATCAACTTGAGTAGCCGTTCACGGTAGCCATCGCCGCCGTTTATTTCTCGCGCCATGCTGTCGCCTCCTTGAGCAATTACTCTTTTTATTCTATATGCCTAACTGAAAAGTAGACCACCGCTGGATATTTTACCAGCCACGGGTAGTGTAAGGAGGCTAAAGCCCCGCTACCGCACGGGAGCCATCCCCGACCACAGTGAATGCGCCCCAATAGAAAGGTTGTGACCATGCAGGATGCCTGGGATCATCCATCAGATCAGTTTGGGCTTTTCGCAAGGCCTGCGCAAGGGTTGTGGTCGACCCACTTTTCAACTCTTTAAAAAATCTAACGATAAGTTCTTCTGTCGCTTCATCGCTTACACTCCAATGGGAAACCAGCAAGGAACGTGAGCCGGCGAAGAAAAATGCCCGGGCAAGTCCCGACAGACTTTCACCACCTGACTTATCGGCGCCACCCGTGTTGCAGGCGGAGAGGACGACAAGGTCTGCATTCAGTTCAAAATCCAGGATTTCTTCAGACGTTAGCAAGCCATCTTCAGCTCCGCCTCCGGGAGTCTTCAAGGAGGTGGCCAGAGAGGGTTCCGACTTACATTCTAGCTCATCCGGAAGCAAGGCATGGGTTGCGAAATAGAGGATCCGATAATCACTGAGCTTCTGTGCCTTTACCGCAGTTTCATTGAAATCGAGCCCCAAAAATATATCCCTAAGATTCGAGGGAAAAAGCTCAGCCACCTTGCGTATTTCTCTCTCGGTACCCGGCAGGTCCAGACCTTCAAAAAGATAGATAAAGTCCTTGTCATCTGCATTGCAAATATTCAGTGATTTACTCGCCGGCTTTTGCTGTTGTTCGATTTCTGCGACAAAGCCTCCAAACGCGAGTAGAGTCTTGGGCGCTTCAGATTCTCTGGCTAGGCTTCTTAGATAGACGAATGATTGTGCGGACGGGACCACGCTGATGGCGATCTGGCGGGCAAGCCAGGCAACACGGAAAGGATCTGCTTTGGAGGGTGTAGCTGAAATTGCGGTATGGGGCTGCTCTGTCACCATCAGGCCAAAGGGCAGGCTGAGTAAGGGACCGGATGGCACGGTAATCAGATGCGACACCTGTTTGATCTGAGCGGAGACCGGACCCAGCAATTTGGTGTAGAGCCGATGGCCCGTTACAGGAATAATCTCGCCCGCTTCCTGGATGATACCATCACGGATTTGATTGATCATCACCACCATCTCGGCTTCTGAGATGTCTACCGAATAGGCCTTCACGCGATTACCGGACAATAAAAACACAAAACTCTGCGTTTTGCCTACCAGTAACTGCAACAACGCTTCATCTGCCCGTAAAACCGAAAATACGCCTGCCGCATCTACCGGGGAATTGATGAGTTGCCGATACCGGGGCGATACCTCCTGCACCTGTTGGTTTATCGATTCCATATTATTGTCGAGGGTATCCATTTCCCAGTTGATTCTTTCAAGGTGTTTAACGTAATCCGGGTCGAGAATATTCCCCAGTTGATCCTGATATTCCTGGCGTTTTTTGATCCGTTCCCGTTCCTGTTGCTGGAACTCACCGATAAGCTGTCCAACCTCATCCTTACGCGCGGAAAAACGCGCGACCGTCCTGGCTATATCCAGTGAAGTCATCCCACTCCGAACAAATTGTGCCGCCTCAAACATCTCCCGAAACAGTCTGTCCTGGTCGTCTGGTTGTCGTTCCGCCATCTCCAGGAGAGTATTAAAGTATGGCCTTATCTGTTCTATCCTAAGGCTTTGCCCCCTCTTCCTGACCAGATTGACCGCCGCTCGGAAATTATCCAAGGCCTCAGCCAAGCGATCTTTTTTATGCAATGTGTTGCCCAGGTCGAGATAAGAAATGACCGTCGGGCGCTCTTGTGGTGCACGTATTTCAAACATCGTCAATGCGGCAAAATTAGCCTTTTCGGCTTGATCAAGCTCATTTCTTGAGTTCTTGACCACCCCCTCCAAACTCTCTAATTGTGGCTCCCAGAGTGGTGGAGCATCGCCTGCCGACGAAACAATGAACTGCGCCTTGTCCAGCGCCAAGTCACTATCGATGATTTCTCCCAGACGTTCCCGCGTAGCCGCTTCGATGTAGAGACTGTGGGCGAGTTCAACCGATTTCGGCAACTCCTCCTCGAGGATCAGTCTGCCATCTGACATTGATGCACCAGCCAGTGGTCCAGTCACCATGTTCCAACTCAAATCCTTGGTTCCGATCAGGGTGCTTCTAATCCTGGTGGCTTCCTGCGCAAGCTCACTGGCCTGTGAAAAAAGGCCCTGATTCGCCGCATGAAGTGCGGAATAGCTCTTGAAACGCGCGTAGTCACCTTGATCAGTGGAGATATCGATCTTGTCTGCAACTTTCCGAAATAGACCCTCCGCTCGTTCAAACTGTTCCTGGTTACTGAGTTCCAGCGCAATATGCATCAGTACATCCGATGTGTCCGAGTTGTCGACTCCCATAACCTTTTCATGAATGGAAAGGGCATCCCAGTATTGTTTCTCGGCCTTGGCGAAAGACTTCACACCATTGTAATATTGACCCATGATCATCGCCCAGTAATAGCCCTGCAGGTCTTCTGCACGGTAGAGCTTATCCTTTAGCTGCTTTTTGATATAATTGACGGCGGCTGATGAGTCAGCCACTTCGGTTTTATTCGGAACATTACCGATAGCTGCAATGACTTTCTCGATGGACATCAGAGCCGCAGGAATACCATCGGCCAAATACGTCTTACCGCCGATACTGGTTACCAGCGCCAGGTAAGGCCATCCCCCATTGTTCAGTTTGCAATTCAACAGGATTGCATCGATTCCATCGAGAATAGCCGTGCGTTCATGACCCAAGCATCGCATGCGCACGTCGAGGTTATAGCGCCATGCCTTATCGCCTAACCATGTCTCCAGCTTGTTGGTTGAATCCGTTGTGACTTCGAACATACGGGCGCTGGGCCATTCCCAATCGCCACAATAAATATTGAAAACACGTTCCGCCGCATCGACCAATTCGTACGCAATCGACCCGGTTTCCGCCCGACATTCTTCACCCACGAGATTTGGCCCCAGCGCCATTTTAGTGAAACCAACACTGGCGCCGGAGCGAAAATTTGAGTTGGCATGACAACCCGCCAGTATCAGCAAAGTCGCTATCAAGACTATCTTGAATGACTTGGTTTTCATCCTTTTGCTCTCTAAAGTCGGTTGTGTCCGATCCAGGCTCCATTGGAATATCGACCTGCAACAAAGATTATACTTACTGATCTTCGCTGGCTTTCGATTCCTGTTTTACCCGCCAAAGCTCCTCATTGCCCAGGTTCGAATAGCGTGAATCCCTTGGGTCTTCCATAGTTTTGCGTTTGAACCAGACTGATATCAGTTCGATTTTTGCCAGCACCGGAATCTCGGTATTCAGCGGCACATCGACATAAGTTCGCTCTTCAAATCCTTGACAGGAGATCCCCATCACACAACCATTGATCGTGAACTCCGGATTGATTCCTCCACCTGCGACTTCCACGAACTGGGCGGCGAGACGATCTCCCATCCCTTGTACTTCGCCAAAGACTCGCGCCCCATTACCTGGATTACCGGTGGGAATCACGCTCAGGCCACCCACGCTGAGCGGTGCATCCACTCGATTCCGCAAGAACCCACCGCGCACGGTCAACCTGTTGGAACCGGTCAAAGGACCGTTTAATGTGATATCGCCTCCGGTGAAGCTTCCCCCTGCGGTCGTGTCGAGTAAAGCGTCTGTGGTAAGAAGCACTGCATCGTTGATCGTGATGTTGTTACCCTGGGTGATGATGTCACCATTCAATTGGGTGGTAGCGCCCGAGCCATTCAGAGTAATATTGGCGTTATCCGCTCCGAACAGGCTAGCGTTGATCAGGATACCGGCGCCCGGGCCATCCGCCTGGATCACAAGGGGGTCGGTAAAGCGGGCATTTTCTATCGTCACTTGGCCTGTAGCTCCGCTCGCTCCAATCTGAATCGACGCAAAACCATCTGCCAGATATGCGATGTCTGCGTTCGACAGGATGAAACTCCCTGTCCCGTCACCCAGGCCAATGGCTTGATCGGCACTGAAAGGTTGCAGGATGATGCCACTAGCGCCTGTAAGCAGGCCCATCATGTTCAGATCACTCGCCTGGAATATCGATTGACCAGAGCCCAAGGCAGAGGCATCCAGTAGCAACGGATAGGCGGTCGTAATCTGGACATCGCTGAAGCCGATGCTGGAGAGACTGACATGATCGGAGAAACGGTTATTCGGGTCTGTCAAAATGATCGGTCCCATGCCGGCATCGAATACGGCGGGTCCCGCAACCATCACAGGGCCTGTCTGTGAGATTCCGCTGCCGGTCACGCTCAATGCCCCGGTACCCAGACTCGACGAGGCCAGCACCACTTCGCTACTATTGAACAGCGTCACAGCGCCCGCACCCAGGGTGAACAGGGCGACCGGCCCGGTGAAAGCATTACCCGGACCACTCAGATCGATCGGACCCTGGTCGGTACTGAAAGTGGCGATTGCTAGGCTCGGTTCCTGAATGATGGCGCCTGCGCTGATCCCATCCGGTGCACTCACGGTCAGGCTGCCACTGCCCACACCCAAGGAGCCAAAATCGATTCTGTTGATATCGTTGATCCGGACGTCGTTGTTTCCGGTATTAACGAGGTTCACCAGTCCGGTAAAATCGTTAGCCAGGCCCAGGTCAACAGGACCCGCACCGGCATCGAACGATGTGGCGCCGGCATTCGCCTCCTGCGTGATGGGGCCGGTCTGGGCGATCCCGTTCGCCAGGACACTGAACGCACCGCTACCCAGATTCGTGGTATCAATCGTTAGCTGATTCACATCTGAGACGACAACATCATAGTTGCCGTTGTTGACGAGACTGATGGCGCTCATGAAATCATTCTCAAGGTCCAGGGTGATAGGACCCATGCCGGCGTCGAATAGGGCCGGTCCCGCAGCCACTACAGGACTTGTCTGTGAGATTCCGCTGCCGGTCACGCTCAATGCCCCGGTACCCAGACTCGACGAGGCCAGCACCACTTCGCCACTATTGAACAGCGTCACAGCGCCCGCACCCAGGGTGAACAGGGCAACCGGCCCGGTGAAAGCATTATTACCCGGCCCACTCAGATCGATCGGGCCCTGGTCGGTACTGAAAGTGGCAAGCCCCGCGTTCGGTTCCTGAATAAAGCTACCTATGCTGATCCCGCCCGGTGCACTCACGGTCAGGCTGCCGCTGCCCAGATTCAGAAATCCAACCTCGAGCGTATTGATATCATGCACCAATACCTCGTTGTTGCCGCTATTGGTGATATCCACCAGCCCAGTGAAATCATTCGCCAAATCCAGCGCGACGGGGCCTGCGCCTGCATCAAACGTGGCCAGTCCCGCAGCCACCACAGGGCCTGTCTGTGAGATTCCGCTGCCGGTCACGCTCAATACCCCGGTACCCAGATTCGACGAGGCCAGCACCACTCCACCACTATTGAACAGCGTCACAGCGCCCGCACCCAGGGTGAACAGGGCAACCGGCCCGGTGAAACCATTACCCGGCCCACTCAGATCGATAGGGCCCTGGTCGGTACTGAAAGTGGCAAGCCCCGCGTTCGGTTCCTGTATAAAGCTACCTACGCTTATCCCGTCCGGTGCACTCACGGTCAGGCTGCCGATACCCACACCCAGGGAGCCAAAATCGATCCTGTTGATATCGTTGATCCGGACGTCGTTGTTTCCGGTATTAACGAGGTTCATCGGCCCGGTAAAATCATTAGCCAGGTCGAGAACAAGAGGACCCGCACCGGCATCGAATGTGGTGGCGCCGGCATTCGCCTCCTGCGTGATGGGGCCGGTCTGGGTGATCCCGTTCGCCAGGACATCGAACACACCGATACCCAGGTTCGAGGCGCCAAACGTCAGGAGATTGCTATCCGTGATTGCGACATCGTTATTTCCGCTGTTGTTGAGACTGATGGCGCCCACGAAATCATTACCCGGATGGGTCATTGCAATGCTGCCTGCAGCGTTAAAGCGGCCGTCTCCGCCCATCGACACCGGACCGTCGATGCTGATCTGTCCTCCAGCAACAAGGTCGGCGTTGCCGGAAACCGTCATGTCGCCGGCACTGGCAATGTCCCCGGACACAGCTAGGTTGAGGTCGCCATTGATAATGGACGTTCCCAGCTGAAGGGAATTCGCTTCGACCAATGTTAAATTGTACGCATTGCTGTTGATGGTCACAAAATCGTTGAGTGGATTGACAGCCGTAATATCGCCAAGTCCCCCCGTATCCAAGGTCAACGTGAGTGGATCCAATGGATCGAGCGGATCGGAGAAAATCACAGGCCCTGTAAGCGTGATCGAGCCGCCATTTGGCGCTCGTAGCACCACCGGGTCGCTGAAGGTGACGCTCCTGACCTCGACAGGATGGGAGCCGTCTGCACGGCCAATGGTTATTGAGTTGAATCCATCCACCAATACCAGATCGAAGATCGCTCGATCCAGTTCCAATCTATCCAAACCCGCATTGGTGGGCGCCAAGGCTATGCCTCTGGCCGGGTCTCTTGGTTGTATGGTGAGGTCACCTTGAGTGCTGATCCTGGTTAGTGGATCAATCGGCTCAATTATAGGAGTGGTAGTGGTACCAGTAGTAATAGAGTTAGAGAAAATAGACAAACTATCGGTAGTGATGGATATGTCACCCATACCTGCATCGATACTACCGTCAGTATCGACCACACCATTAATGATTGAGTACTCTATCTCGACAGACACGCCATCCAGACTCACTGCTCCCCCACCTGACGAAATCGCAGAACCCAGCAAGATACTATCGCCAGTCAGGCTCACAGAACCGCCATTGGTCGTGATTCCGGAACTGAGAAAACCTCTTTGCACAGAAACCCCATTACCAGTGATGTTCACTGATCCACCATTCGTCGTAATCGCGCTGTCGACAAAAACAGAATTGCCGACCAGACTCACTGCACCCCCATTCGTCGAGATACCCGAATCAATCGAAAGCGTGTTACCCGCTAGACTTACTCTACCTGCCCCAGTTATCGTAATTCCGTTTACGAAGACATCACCAATACCATCTCCTCCGCTCGCTGGAAACAGGCTGGAGTCCGCTTCGACCTCCAGACTACCCTGACCTAGTAAGATGTCCCCGAAGCCACTGCCGCCGCCTATAGAGATGTCGTTACCGGCCCTGAGGATGAAATCCCCATCCGGGTTTACGCTGGTGTCCAGCCCCAGTGATATAGTATTTTAGGCCAGCATGACTGTCGTCTGCGCAATACTTTGCAGGCTGAGATCGGAAAATACGTCTGTAGCTGTAATGAGCTGTGCACCTGCTGTGGTCGCTTGGCCTAAGATCACACTACCATCGGTGTGCATATTGTTAAGATAACCCAGACTATCTCCCCAGACCTCAGCACTCATGGTAATCGGGCTGAAGGTTGGCGCGATATTGATGTCGCCAGTGCCCGTCATCACTACCGCACCGGAAACCCCAAAATCCGCGGCGATCATCGTCACTGAGCCACCCGCGGTATCCAGGCTCACCCCCTGAGCGAGTTGCAGCAAGCCCAGGCCGTCGTTCAGTAAAAGGCTGGGGGAGTCAGCCTCGAAGATCACGTCGGCGCCATTCGTTGACAGGGTTATACCAACATCCACCCCCAGGAATTGCCCTAGCAAAATATCGTTACCTGCCTGGAAGACAACCGACTCGCCCTCGGTCTGATTGTTTAGCGTCAGCTGGACGTTGTTACGTATCTCGATATTGTCGGTCGCCTGGAGCACAATATTGCCCGTAATACTCTCCAGAGCCTCGTCGCTGAACACGAGGGTGGCGCCAGGATCCTGATCGAAGGCAATATCACCATTATTGGCCTCCAAGACAGCATCATCTGTCCCCGTATCGTCGATCACAATATTCAACGGATCGAGCAACACTTTCCCATCCTGCCCTTGTGGAGCATCCACTGCTGCGCTGCCGAGAAACTCCAACTGCTGCTTGCCGGACACCTCGACGTAACCGCCATCGCCGCCCTGCGCCCCACCCCGGGCGCTGATATCGCCGCGGAACCGGGTGGCCTCATCCGCCCAGACGATGACCTCTCCACCATTGCCCTCGGTCATGGCATCGGCCTTGATCTCCGCCTTGGCGTCGACATAAGTGCGGGCCGCGTTTGGTTCTGGTCCTTTGCCCTGGAAGTTACCGCCGATCAGCACTTCACCGCCACCGGTATGGCCTGATACATCGACCTTGGCATCGGCAAACAAGCCGACCTTCTCACCCAGCACCTTGACCGTTCCTCCGGATTGGCCCGGATTGGGTCCGGAGGCATCGAGTGAGCCTGAGACACTCACGATCCCCTCGTCACCACCGGAAAGAATGATCACGCCGCCCTGTTGCTCAACCGTTTGAGCCTGCACCACGCCTTCCATGTTGATGGCCTGATCGATCACGGCATCCGCTGCATGCGCAGACAGGGTCACTATCCCACCGTCGGCAAAGATTTCACCTTTGTTGGTGACCAAGGCGGTTGTCTCGCCCTCTGCCGCCTCCGGTGTTCGTTTGACCGGCTCGCCCAGTTGGAAGGAGAGCAGGCCATCACCGTCAAAATCCACGGTAAAGGTTTCCGTACCGGCGAGTTCCACTCTCCCCAAGCGGGCATGGATGCTGCCTTCATTTCTCACCCTGGGCGCCGCCAGCACGACCGCGCCGCCGTCATGGACCTGGATTTCCCCCTGATTGACCACCGATGCATTGGGATTGGCCGAGGGTTGATCGAAGTTGTAACGACCGGCAAGAAATTTGTCATTCGGCAAGTCACTGGTCGTTGCTACCAGCCCGCCGACGGAGACCCGTGAATTCGAACCGAACAGCACCCCGTTGGGATTGATCAGAAAGATCCGACCATTGGCGGTCAGATTGCCGTCTATGTGCGATAAATCGCTGCCTCGAACACGGTTCAAGGTGACTGATGATGACGAAGGCTGGTTGAAATTGGTGTGTTCGCCCGCGTCGATGCTGAATCCCCGCCAGTCGACGATCCCTTTCTCAGTGCGTTGCACGACATCCATACGGCTGCCGTTGCGGCTGATAGCGACATCACCGGCAACGACCTGTCCCCCATTGGGGTTTGCCAGCGATGGTTGTGCACTCAGGATCAGACAGGCGGCATAAATCGAGTACAATAACTCAGAAGCAAGGCACCTCAAACTTGAGATCCCCATGCAAGCAGTACCTGTTTTTCCATCCTTCACGTTCATACACACCTCCGTGAGAGTCACTGAATCAATAGTGAGCAGCGACCTGTAAGTAAATCCGTGGATCCTTGTCTCCTTCAGCCGACACTTCGCGCGTCAAGGGTTTTGCTATTTCCAACCCGATCGTGAAGTGATCGAAAACCCGGGCGCGGATGCCCGTACCAATCGAAGCCAGTGACTCACGGGGTTCCATGCCTATGTCTTCATTCCACACCACGCCAACATCATAGAAGCCGTAGAGTTGGTATTCAGAGACGGCGTCGTGGGTGGTCCGGACATTGTGTTGCAGCTCCGTCGACAGCGCCAAGCCGCTTTCACCGGCCAGTTCAGATGGATCGTAACCCCGCCCGAACTGTTCACCACCCAGGCGAAACTCTTCATCAGACAACAGAATATCGAAGGCGTATTGTCCCTTGGCGGCGAGGTAAAATGCGGTATCGCCAAACAGTTCCTGGTGACTGGAGGCAAACAGTCGTAGGGATGTGAAGTCGCTTTTCCCTTCCAGGCGTGATGTGTTGTCTTCATCCTTGGAG
This sequence comes from uncultured Gammaproteobacteria bacterium, assembly GCA_963716875.1. Classification (GTDB taxonomy): domain Bacteria; phylum Pseudomonadota; class Gammaproteobacteria; order Chromatiales; family Chromatiaceae; genus JASJBU01. The sequence goes on along the minus strand of CAVQUR010000002.1, from coordinate 30,021 downwards.
GCGCCAAAGACGGTCAGCCCATGCCGGACGGATAAACTGAACTTGTTTAGGCCTCCCCGTCGGTCGATGAAATCGTAGCCGATACCCGCATGGAGGACCCGCAATCTGTCTTGGTATCCTTCTTCGCCGCCGAGGTATTCAACATCGCTATTTATGACATCGAAACCAAATTGGCTGTTCAGGTTGCGGTTTCTCGAGCGTAACCAGGGGTACATGACCGACACCCCAAAAAAGACCACCTTGGTTTCCATTTCAAGGGGCTCTAGGGTATAACCTGGCTCAGAGGGTCCATAGCTCATGACCAGATCAAAGACCTTGCCTTCACTGCCGAAGGGCTGTGCGTAGGACAGGCTGGCATACTGTTGTTCATCCTCAGGCGTTGCCAACAGCAACAGTTCCAGTCGCTCTCCAAAACCCAGCAACGAGTTGGTCCGATTCAGCAGCATACCGCGCCATGGGCCGGTAAATTCCGAACTTCGATTGTTGATCACCGCCAAACCTTCAAATGGCTTGCGTTCGAGCCTCAGAACCAATTCAGAAGCACCGGGTTCTCCGACTGTCGGTCGCAGGACCCCTCGCGCTTCAATGCCTGGTAAGTCATTTACCAGTAACAGATAACGTTCCAGTTCACGCCGATTGACCGGTTTGTGTTGGGTAATCTTGATCATTAGGGAGTCGATGTGGTCCTGTATGCCACCAGCATCCCCCTCGACACGGACATTCTTGATGTAACCTTCGATGATGCGTAATTCGAAGATATTGTCCGTGACCGTCTGTTTCGGGATGACGACACGCGTCAGCAAATAGCCATCATCCCGGTATCTGTCCTGGATGTCGCTTGCGATATCATAGACGCGCGCCAGGTTGATCTTAGTGCCAATAAGTTCCCGGTAGTAAGGTTCGAGGTCCTGTTCGGAATAGACACTGCCTCCCACCAATCGCACACCACGAAATGGATCGATCTCGATCTTACGGGCACGCTGAGGTATCATCTGGGTACTCGAGCGGGTCTCGACTTCTGGCCCGGGCTTGGGCTTTATCGGTTCGACGGGTAGAGACTCACGATGGGGCTCTGCCGTTGTGGGAATCCTCGGTGGTGGTGATTCTGCGTAGATTTCTTTTGCACCAACAAAAATAAATACGATCGATAACAGAATTACCCTGATTCGACCATCGCAACCCCTATACTGCGTCCTCATTTGGTGCATTCTCCTCGGGTATTACGCTAGACACCGACGGATTCGGATGACCGCATATCAGGCTAAATAAGCAGTAACCTGGTTGTGTAGCGTGTTTTATAGTCCACTTCTTGGTATTGTATTTTGCTCACTTGGACTGCTTTGTTATACATCACTCCATTTACTCATACTCTGGGCGATTGTGGTGATTGGCTGATTGACCAACCTACCTAACCCTAACAAATTCAACGCGTCGATTCTTAGCCCTGCCCGCTTCGGACGCATTGCTTTCGAGCGGCCGGCTTTCACCAAAGGCTTGCATACTCAGCCGGTCTGTTTCAATCCCATGTACTCGGGTCAGATAATCTATAATGGACTGAGCACGGTCTTCTGAGAGTCGTTGATTGTAATACTCATTCCCCACACTATCGGTATGCCCTTCCACAAGGATCTTTGCATCAGTTCGCTGTAACACCCGCCCTAGATTATCCAGCGTGGCATGTGAGTTGGGCATGATCCGCGCTGAACCCGAATCAAAGTTCACCACGACACGGGCGCGAGCGTTATCGTTAGGTGCTTCTTCAACCGCGGCAAATTCAGCGCCAGGATCATCAACAATCCTGGATGGTCCACGGATTGATCGGGTCGTGTGACGCTTAGGCTTTGTATCAAGCTTCAGCGCCCGTTCAAATTCCTGTTCCGTTTCTACAAAAGGTGCCTGCTCGCCTGCAACAGCCGTGGTATAGAACAATATCAGTAAGGTGATTGGAAAGACTTGCGCCACGATATCAGCTCCTCCACTGAGTTACTTGAGAGTACCGAGTTCTCGACTACTCTGAGCTAGCCTATCCAATGCCATTGAGTTCGTCAGCCCACGCCGTCACCAGTTCGTCCATCTCATCCATTTGTTCCGAGGGAATATCACCGGGAAGTTCGCCCATCTCGAGCCAACCGACAAGATGTGAACGGATCAACTCGACCAGTCGTTTCGGGTAGCTTGCCCCTATTCGTTGGACCGATTCGTCAAACGATAGCTGCTTGCCATCGTCCCAGATAACTTTTCGGTTGATCGGATCGAGGCGTTCGACGTGTTCAACGCTTTGCAAAGTGATCTCCCTGGCGGCCTCGTACATTCCATCAGGGAATGACTCCACCCATTCCCGGCTTCCAACAACAAACGAAGGTGATTTGGATTCGTTGCTCATGGCGACTTGCCGTGTAGAGGAGTGAACCCCAGTCTACATTCCATGGTGCTTAACAACAATCGCCGACGATTCTGGCTACGGGGTGATTTTGTTCTGATCCACGCTTGAGGCCATATCAACCGCTTACCGTTTAGTTGTGGACATCCCTGCGCTGATGCGGTACAAGATAACCACAACCATCCTGTCGCGAGAGTGTCGTTGCTGTCAGAGCTCATCGTCCGCCCCGTCGCCGTGGCCGAAGAAGCCCGTTTCCAGGCCCTGATGCAAGCGCATCACTACCTGGGGGCGCTCCCAAAGATCGGTCATACCCTGTGGTATGTCGCCACCTACGATGCGCAGTGGCTGGCGCTGATGAGCTTCTCGGCCGCGGCCTTAAAGTGTGGCGTACGCGATCGCTGGATTGGCTGGAACCTTCGTCACCACTACGACCGATTGCACCTGATCGCCAACCAGTCGCGCTTTGTGATCCTGCCGCAGCACCATCATCACAACCTCGCCTCGCGGGTATTATCGTTATGCCGGCGCCGAATTCAATCGGATTGGATCGCGCGCTTTGGCTTTCCGCTGCTGCTGCTGGAGACCTTTGTCGACCCCCAGCGCTTTGTCGGCACCATCTACCAGGCGAGCAACTGGCAGTACGTGGGCGATACCCGTGGCTATCAACGCTGCCGCAGGGGCGAATACCGCCCGACGGCTCGGCCGAAACGGGTCTTTGTCCAGCCGCTGCAGCGCAATGCCCGCGCCTTGCTCTCTCGCCCGCTGTTGAATGCCCGTTACCACAGCGGCAGCGTGCGCATGAAGCTCAGCGCCGAGCACATGCAAGCATTGCCTGATTTCTTCCGATCGATTCCCGACCCGCGCCGTACCCAAGGCCGGCGCCACCCGCTGGCGAGCGTGTTGGCCATCGCCACCGCCGCGGTGCTGTGCGGGGCGCGCGGTTACAAGGCCATCGCCGATTGGGCCAAGGCGTTAAGCCCACAAGCGCTCGCCCGCTTTCGCTGCCGCTATCGCGACGGCCACTACCAACGGCCTTCAGCGAGCATCATTCGCGATGTGCTGATGCGGGTCGACCCGGTGGCGCTCGACCACGCCCTGCAACAGTGGTCCGCACACTACGGCGTGCTCGACGAAAGCCTGGCGATTGACGGCAAAACCCTGCACAACGCGATCCACGAGCACACTCGCCGTGGTTCAGCGCATTGACCGGGAGAACCAATGGCTAGCACACTCTGGATTCACTGGTACCAGGCGATCGTTGCGCTTCGTCCGGCCTTCTCTCGCGTACAAACCTTTTTATGGTTCATCGCCTGCGTCGCGGGCATGAGCGTACGCTCGGATAACCTCGGCGTCAGCAGTATCGTACGAGCGCTGGCACTTGATGCGCGATGCTATGACAACCTGCTCGATTGTTACCATAGCACCGGCATCAAATTGTCACGGCTCAGCGCCCTATGGACGCGTACCGTGTTGCGCCTGTTCGGCGAGAATATCGAACGCGTCAATGCTCGCCCGGTCCTGTTGGCTGACGGCAAAAAGAACGCCAAGGCGGGCAAGAAAATGCCTGCGGTCAAGCATCTCCATCAGGAGAGTGAATCGAACACCAAACCCTCTTTCATTATGGGACATTCTACTCAGGCGGTATCGGTATTGGCGCGGGCAGCAAGTACATTGTTCGCGGTCCCGCTGGATATCAAGATACATGAGGGGCTGATCTTCTCCAATCGAGACAAGCGAACGCTACTGGACAAGCTCTTGAACCTCGTGAACAACCTGACGCTCAAGGAACCGTGCTACCTGATAGCCGATGCGTACTATGCCAGTGGCAAGATGGTGAAAGGCACCCTGGCACAGGGTCATGACCTGGTCACACGCGCCAAGTCCAATTGCGTGGCGTATCATCGCGCACCCGTTCCGCGCGGCAAGCGCGTGCCCGGAAGACCCAAGCGCTATGGCAAGAAACTGAAACTATCAAACCTGTTCCGCAACGCCTTGAAGTTCACCGAGATCCCAAGCCCAGTGTACGATGAAAAGGGCATCATGATACGAGTGCGCTGCTGCGATCTGTTGTGGCGACCGGCCGGTCGGCTCGTGCGCTTTGTGCTGGTCGAACACCCTACCCGCGGGCGATTGATACTGATGTGTACGGATCTCAAGCTTGAGGCCGTCGAGATCATCCGTCTGTATGGGTTGCGCTTCAAGATCGAGCTGGGGTTTAAGCAGGCCGCTCAGGTGATCGGCACTTTCGACTACCACTTCTGGATGATGGATATGAAACCGCTCAAGCGCCGCAATGGCAACCAACATCTGCATCGAGAAACTGACGCCTATCGCGACGCGGTCAGAAGAAAGATCTCGGCCTACCACATGTTTCTATTCGCAGGCGTCGTTGCCCAAGGGTTGATGCACTACTTGTCATCGTGCCACGCCGAGGCAGTATGGCGCTCGTTCGGCTCGTGGTTGCGTACGATCCGCAAAGGGGTTGCGCCGTCGGAAATGGTCGTGACGATGGCGCTTCGTAATACCCTGTCAGAGTTTTTGCTTGTTTGCTCTGGCAGCAATATCATGGCGAAATTCATTGAAGAGCGGCAGGACCGCAGTAGAGCAGACTTTTTTCGAAAGGCCGGTTAGCCGAACTCGGTACTCACGAGATCTTTACTAATGCGTCAAATTCTCAAGCAGCCAGTTTCGCTTGATCAATGAGCTGCTCCATAGAATGGTCGAGTTGGCGCATCGCGTTGGCAATAGCCCGGTTGGGTGCTTTCGGGCAACCGTCCATCAGCTGAGAGAAGCCGGGCCGGATGATGCGCACATGTACCTTGGTCAGGAACAGGCAGATGCGTATTCCCTCGTTGGTCACCTCATACCGATGCGTGCCGGGGATCTTGATGATGACGCCGTGTAGACGCAATCGCCGCAAGTCATACGTCATGCGTCCCGGCGTATAGTCTTCAGGGGACTCACCCATCAGTGGTGCGACATGGGAGCGTAGCGTGGCATTGCGAAAGCCCTGCGGTAATAACATGAACAAACACAAGGCCTGAAACAAGGCCATGACCCGTGGATCACCGAAGCCCAGTGCCGAGGCACGCTGACCATCGACTACCTGTGGGCGGTTGACCTGATCAAAAATCGCTTCACCGAGTTGGCAGTCCTGGCTGATTTTCTCGACGTCCAATAAGCGTCAGTTGGCGGCAAAGCCAATCTCCCGCAGCGCGGGTAGATTTTGCAATCGTCGGCCAATGGCGAAATCGCGGGTGTTGTTGATCGTGGTTTCGGTGCGTAGTGCACGGTCTTCCTTCGCTGCCAGCCAAGGAGAGCGAATGCGAAGGCCGGTAGTCCCCGGGAGCCATCAGGCGATACTGATTACCCGCCGTGCCTTGCGCCAGAGGGGAAGCAAAGATCGCATCCGAAGGTGGCGTCCAGTCATCTCGGGAGCTGGCAACGCAGCCTGCAGCCAGCGAAGCGATGCGGTGGCGCAGTGCCAGCGACCGGGACGGCCGGGGCACAACAGGCCATCGATGATCGAGTGCGAAAGGGTTGCTCTCCGGGTAGAGACAGCCATTACTGGCCATCCCCCCCACAGATCCGTACGTGACCAATTCGGTCATACGGTTCTTCGGTAGTCAGAGTATCAACACCGCTCTGACGCATACTTTGCTACCCCGCAAGCAATTAGACATTATGGATAACCTTGGGTGTCGGCAATGGCATGCTTTCCCGCAAAGTACGGAATTTCTCCCAGTCCAATGCTTTCTTGCTGCTGCGTCGATTGAGCCAATATCTCCATCCACGCTCGGCATGGTGGAGTACGACTTCCATCGCTCGCATATTGCAGCGCACGCCAAAGTACTGATAGTGACCTCGGAGTTTGGAACACAGTATCCTGTGTTGCTTCCGCAGGTCCATATGCCGATTCTTTTTGCACCATTCCCAAAGGGACTGGGCTGTCTTCCTGACCTTCTTTCGCGCCGTCTTGCGCTTAATAACCCAATAGCCTTGCCGTGATCTCGCCCAGTAGTGGGTAAATCCGAGAAAATCGAATGTGTTGTCCCCACGGGTGACCTCTTTGCGAGAGGCCGGTTTCCCGAACGAGAGTAAACGGCTTTTCTCCGGATGTATTTCAAGACCGTACTTTGCGAAGCGCTTGGACAGTACCTCCATGACCCTTCTGGCATCGTCTTCGTGCTGAAAGCCTATGACGAAGTCGTCGGCAAACCGAACGATAAAACAATGGGCGCGCATCCTTGGCTTCACTTCTCGTACGAACCACTCATCCAGTACATGGTGGAGGAACACATTCGCTAACACGGGCGAAATAACTCCGCCTTATGCATAGTAACTCGTTATGCAAAGTAAATCGGGTTATTCCGCAGTTTCTCTGAGCTATCCCCGAAATTACTTTACATAACACGGTGAAGCAGATCGCTACAGACTCGATAACCAAGTGAGTAAGGCTTCATCCTTTTCCCAATGGGGCAGATGAGTGGTAACCATCTCTGGATAGGCATTTTCCAGGGCTTTTCGTTTCATTTCAGTATCGGCTCTCGCATAAGTTTCAGTCGTTGCAATATCCACATGCCCCAACAAATCGCGGATATGGACCAGACTGACACCGGCCTGAAGCCACTCCATTGCCTTGGTGTGCCGGACCACATGCGGGCTTACCTTATCTGGAATGATGGATGATTGTTCTCTGGCTTGAGACACATACTTGGCCAGGATGTAAGCAATTCCCGCCCGTGTCATTTTCCCGTGCCGTCGATTAAAAAACAGCGGATGACCCGGCATGTTCTCATGGCCGGAAAAGACTTCATCCATGTATTGTTTGAGCAGAGCGTGCGGGTTCGACATGAGCGGAACCTGCCGCTTTTTACGGCCTTTGCCTGTCAGCGTCAGCAGGGGTGGCGGATCCAGTCGCACATCCTCAATACAGAGATCCGCCACCTCCTGGACGCGCGCGCCCGTATCGTAGAGTACACACAGCAAGGTTAGGTCACGACGCCCATGAGCTTTCGATGCGTCTGGCTGGGCCAAGATCAGCTTTAAGGCTTCAGGCGTCAGGTAATTGATGGTCGGCGCTGGCGCTTTCTTCATCGGAATCGACAAGATTTTCTGACAGGCCAACAGTTCGGCCGGCTCTTCGAGCTGCAGATACTGGTAAAATCCATGGAGACAGGCGAGCCGCTGGTTTCTGGTCGACACCCCGTTATGCCTGTCTTGCTCGAGCCACTGTAGAAAACCCAGAATCAACTGCTTGTCGATGTGTCTTAGGCAGAGTTTTTCAATGGCGAGATGACAGTCCTGTTTGCAGTAGTGAAGAAACAGCTTGAAGGTATCCCGGTAAGATTTGAGCGTATTGGTGCTGAGGTTGCGCTGTCCTGGTAGATACACGCCCAGATAATGCGAGAGTGCTTTGGCAAAATCAGTCGGTGCCATGGCGATCGCCTCCAGTTGGGGGGACGACATCACCAAAGGCCTGTTCCATTTTTGCCGTGATATCAGGATACAATTCTGCCGTCAGTCTCAGATAACGGGCCGTGTCACGAAACGAATCGTGACCCAGGTAGGCTTTCAAAATCGGCAAATAGGCCGCCAGGTCCTTGCCTTGCAACACCCATCGCCTCAGGCAGTTGACGGCAAAGGTATGGCGAGCGTCATGCAGCCGTGGCCCTTTTCCCCAGCCGCCGTGTGATATCCGGGCCTGCCACAGGAAGCGTCTAAAATTCTTGTACACATTGCCTTTGGTGAGCGTTTGCCCACCCGGTGCGGGGAAGAAATAGTCACCCGGGCCTGAAAATAAATGCACCACTTGCACGTAGTCGCAACAACGTTGGGTAGTTTCAGGGGACATGGGAACCAGCCTGTCCTTGTTGAATTTCCCATCCATGATGGTGAGTACGCCCGTGGGTAAATCCACATCTTGTAGTCTGAGGTTGAGCGCCTCCGAAATCCGCAACCCACAGCCGAACAGCAGACGGAACAGCAGTGGCATGATGTGATGCCTTAACGGCACTTCAGCACAATAATGGCAGGCATCTGCTTGCTGCAGCAACGCCGCGATTTCCTGATCGCTAAAAATGTAAGGCGTATAGCCAGGGACCTTTGGCAGGGCTTTTTTGGGCAATACATACGATGGGATGCCAAGCCGGGTCATATACAGCGCCAGTTGGCGCAGTACACAGGCCCTGTTGTGCAAGGTCGCCGGTGCCTCATTGGGGGCCTTCTGGATCCAGGCATGGGCCAGAGGCTGCGTGATGAGCGCATCGTCGCCGCCATAGGTCAGACAGAACTGATCGAAGCGGTAGAGTATCCGTGCGCTGCTGATGTATTTATAGCCCAACGAGCGTTTCTCACGGATCATGCCTTCGATGAAGGCCTTTAATGGACTCTGATAGTGGAATTCATTCATGAGGCCACCCCGCTTCAGGATTCAGGGCGCATTCACGCAACCGGTTGATATCCACCTTGAGGTAAACGGCCGTGGAATCGGTGCTGACGTGCCCCAAGATGTCTGAAATGAGGGGTAGCGGGGTATGCTCGGCCAGTAATCTGCTGGCCAGGGTGTGGCGCAGCGAATGCATCCCTTTCTTTTTGTGCGGCGAGAGGGGAATTTTTGCCAACCGCATGTATTTCACGACAATCTGATGCAACCTGTCTTCGTCTGAAAAAGGCACCAGGGGCGCCAGTTGGCGTAAAAATACATAGGGTGAATCAACCTTCGGACGCCCGTTTTTCAGGTAATCGATAATGGCCCAACCCACATCCGGTAGCAGAGGAAGCGTGAGTGGTGTGGCCGTTTTCGATTGGGTGAGCTCGATGCGGTTACCTCGCCAGTGAAGATCGCTCAACTTCAGCCGTTTGATGTCGATGGTACGCAGGCCCAGTCTCGTGACCATCAGGATGATGGCGTAATCTCTTTTGCCGGCGGGGTTGCCCCGATCAATGGCCTCGAGGAGTTTGCTCACGTTTTCCTGGGTCCACACCGAAGGAATCCGGTTTTGTTTCCTGGCCTTGAGCGCCGGTATGGATTGAGATAGTTCCTGTGGATGCAGGCCATTCTCGGTCAAATAGTGCAAGAATGAGCGTAACCCACACAGCTGCAGTTCTACCGTCTTGTAGCTGTAGCCCATTAAGGTGTTGATATAGTCAGATGTGTGTCTGGCGGTAATGTCTGTGGTGTGGCGAATGCCTTGTGATTCCAGAAAACTCAGAAATTTCTCGGCGATTTTGCGATAGTGGTTTTGCGTGACCTTGGCGTATGATTTGTCTTGACAGTGATTCAGATAGCCTTGTAATACTTCCTTGAATTCATCGAGTTGCAGCAATTCCTTGTGTTTGTAGTATCGCCGTAGAATGCTGCCATGCTGTTGAAAATCCCCCAACATTCTGACGATGCGGAAAACATTGATGATCGATTGGGTCAGTTCGCCGGCTTTCTCCAGTGCAAAAAAATTGTATTGTTCATTCAGAAAACGCATCCCTGCTTCTTCGGTGAAGTGATCGAGACCTTCATGCTCGAGAAAGGTGGCAATACGCCGCCACATCCTGCGATATTGCATGACAGAGGCTTCGGTGTAGTGCAGTCGGTAGAGCTCTTTTTCGAGACGTTCGGTGAGTGCTTGAAAAGGTAGTGTTGTCATCAGGTATTCCTCCGGAAGTAGAGAGACACCTGCTATTTTCAATCAGATTTTACAGTGCGTTATGCAAAGTGAATCAGGTCCATCCTCTAGTAACCATTGGGTTTTTCTAGGGTTACTTTCCATAACGAGTTACTATGCATAAGGGTCGTTATGGAAAGCTTTCCATAATCCGCCCTGGGGTGTACCTTTGTCACTGTAGGTGATCTGATCTCCTTCCATCACACCCGCATTCAACCACTTCCCGATCAGGCGAAGTAGTCCACCATCATTGATCCGTTGCTGGATGAATCTCCGTAGCCAGCCCCGGTCAATGTTGTCGAAAAATCCACTGATGTCCGCATCGTAAATCCATCGGATGCCGTGCTTCATGCACTGCTCTCGGATCTCTCCGATCGCCTGGTGAGCACTATGCTCTTCCCGAAATCCATAGGAGAACGGATAGAAAGTCCTGCTCGTACACCGCTCCCATCAGCATCGATACCGCTTTCTGGACAATCTTGTCTTCGATTTCCGATAGTCCCGATCGGACGTTTCTTTCCGCCGTCCTTGTCGATCCACACCCGCTTGATCGGCGGCGCGACATAGCGCTGCGTCTTTCAGGCGTTCATGGAGGTCGGTCAGGTTGGCTTCCAGGTCCCTGCCATAGTCCTTCACGGTCACTCCGCTCAGGCCCGGTGCGCCGTCCTCGGCGCAGTCGGTAGTAGGCTTCTCGAAGAAAGTCCACGTCCATACGGTGGATCAGGGTCGTAAAGACCCGATCCGGATGTTCGATCGCTTGCTCTGCAATTTGCCGAAGTTGCGTTGATATGAGTTCTGATCTCTTGGTATCGCTCATCTTTCCCTCCGACAATACGTTATGCCCGGCTTCACCTTCCCTCCAGTGGGTCCCTTGGGTCTCGGTTCCCCACCTTCCCGGCCTTCCTACTGCTCGGCCATCGGTACTATGATCCGCTAAGACTACCGCTTCTCCGTCTCGGTTCTCTTCGCATTTCGCTCGATCCCCGATACCTTGCGTTCTCCCGCTTTCGTTCGTGTCGCTTTCCGGGAGGAGGAGATCACCCGTCAGCGCCTGGCCGTTTTTGTATTCCGGTTTGCCTGTCCCGGTGCTCTCCGCAAGGAGATGGCGGTTCTCTCGAGTTCCCAGACTACCCCTGTGTGTACATGCCCCGCTCGTCGACCCCGGTGGTGTCCTCTCGACTCGCCATTGCGTCTCCAGGACTGCTGCCTTCCGTCTCATCCAGAACGTCGGCTTTCCCCGACTCTGCGCCGGGTTATCCTTTCGGACCACAACATAACTTTTCGGAGCTCAGTCACGCGGCCTACACACTCGCTACACCTGGCTTCATACACACCCTCACGGATATGCATGCAGGTTCACTACAGTTTCGGCGGCTAACCTTCTCTGGTGGGAATTGGGCAGTCTCCTGCCCTCACCCACTGGGTAGCATTATCCAGTTTCACAAACTCCTTTCCGATCCCAAGGATCTGAATTTAACTCGACACGAGGATGTCCTGTTTCGCATCACGAGATCGAAGACTCACTTGTCCTCCGCCAGGAACACGGCCAGGCGGGCGTCGGTCTCCTCCGGGTAGGAGAAGGCGATCACCGGCATCCACTGGGTGGCGTGGGATGTGAGGCGCAGGTGATAGGCGCGCCGGTCGGTGGTGATGACCAGGGAGGTGTCCAGGTCAGCCTGGGTGGGCTTGACCACCAGATGCACGATCTCGGACCCTTCGGGGCCGGAGCGCGCGCCCTCGACCAGCCAGCGCACCTTGTCGCCGAGTTTCACGTTGTTGACCTTCTCGCCGGCCTGGAGCTGGATGTCACACTGGCGCAGCGGCGCGCAGGTGATGACATGCAGGGTCTCCCCGAAGGGGAAGACCACCTTGCCCTCCTCCGCGAGGTACACGGACGAGGGCAGGCTCTGCCATTGCTTGGCGAGTTTCAGGGCGGTGTCGGCCTCCAGCAATAAATTTATCAGGGCCACCCAGGGATTCACTTGTGTTACGGCCAGGTGACTCAGTCACCATCCTGACAATGACTTTGTCAATTAGCTTCACCCGCTTCGTTACCTCCACCAGGGTGACTCAAGCTACGGGGCACGGCCAAGGTCGAAAGTCATTCCAGCATGATAGGTCTCATAAACCTTTAGATGAGGTGTGTGCTAGAGCGGGTAGTGAGGTAAATCCGCATACTGCGTGCGATGTAGCAGGGACTGGAAACGGGATTACGGTGAAACTTACCCGGACATAAAGAAGGAAACTCCGAATACAGACAACGGCTCGCCTCGTGTTTACCGCGCCAGCCCTCGATCCTACCGATATAGCGTGGCACCTGAGGTACACAAGCGATTGTTTAATCGATAGATAAACTCCAGGCTTCAAGCAAACCTTGCAACTCGTCAAGAGAATACCAATCGATTACCACCCTCCCCTTTAATACCCGCTCGTCATAATCAATTCTAACTGACATCCCATACTTCTCACGGATGATACGCTCAAGGCGCACAAGGTTTGGATCTCTACCCTTTTTCGGATCTGGCACAGTTCCAGAGGTCAGTTCCTTCATCTCTTCAGCACGTTTTCCTATCTGCCGTACGCTCCACCTAAACCGGACAGCCATCCTTGCCAAGTCAGCCTGAATTCTCGGCGCCAGCGTCAAAAGATGCTTGGCATGCCCTGTTTCCAGCTTACCTTCACGGAGATATTGCTTAACCGACTCTTCTAGCTCCAGGAGTCTCAGGGTATTCGAGATATAAGGGCGTGATTTGCCTGTCCGCTGACCCGCTTCTCTATGCGTGAGATTGCATTGCTCAACAAGATCATGAAGACCTTCAGCTTCTTCGATGGGATTCAGATCTTCTCTTTGGACGTTCTCTATCAACGCCATCAATCTGGCTTTCTGATCGTCGAGGTCGTTCCTGATAATCACAGGGACCTTGGAGAGCATCGCTACCTGAGCCGCTCGCCACCTACGTTCACCAGCAACAATCTCGTACTTACCATCTTGCTTGTCATAACGAACGACCAATGGTTCGATAATACCTACCTCTTCGATACTATCGGCCAGTTCCTGTAATTTTTCTTGATCGAACTGGCATCGCGGTTGCCACCGCCCCCGCTTTAGCTGGTCAAGATCAATATGGCGGTGAGGATAGTTAGTTGATATCGAGTCCACCTAACGCCACCTATCGGGAGGTTCCACGTAGAACCTTACGCGTTGTCTAGGCATATATTGACTATTACCCACCAGCCACATCATTTGCTACAATATTCTGCGAATTAATCATAATAATATTAGTAATATCAAATGGTTATAGTTATTTTTAACAGTTGTTAAAAATGGCCTATAAATACTCTCCGAGCATCTCACTAAATGCTTCCAAGAGCTGCTCCTTGGTTAGATTCTTGTCGCGATATACGATTAGCTGCAGCTCACTTTTTGAGGCTTTGACAATATCCATAGCGGTTTTCCCAGTGGAAGTTGCATATCTCTTCATCGGTCCCTTGAGGACCTTTTCGTTTGACACGGATTTAAGTAGGCTTATCACCTCTCTTGCCGGTATCAATTTCTCCCCTGCTCCAATCCGCTCCTTTTGTACACGCGAAATTTCTGTGGCTTTGGTAAGTACCTTTTTCTTTATTTTTGGGTCCTTTAGAAGTGGCGCCAAGGTCCTTCCATTGTTGATTGTGATCTGAGTTACATCCGAAAAGGCGGCCAATACTTCCACCGGTAAATCCGCCAGTTTTAATAAATAGCTCAGGTTCGCATTCGTATAACCGATGCGTGCGGCCATGTCTGATGCGTTTCCGTTGTAGTAAAGATCTATAGCGTTCTTATAGTCCAGCGCGCGCTCATAATCTGAGATATCCTCCCTATCACGGTTTTCCATGTCACTGAGGCGGAAGGCCTGTTCATCGGTGAGATCTCGTACATCGACAAGATATTTAAAATTTGGATAGTTGTGCTCGCGCAGCCATGAAATCGCCCAATGCCTACGAGCACCCGCGATGATCTCATACTTATGACCGGGGTCATCTTTCACAGCGCGAACAACCGCCGGTATCTCTTGACGCCCTTGCGACTTGATACCTTCGACCAGATCACGGCAATTCTCAATTGTGAGCAAATCATATCGACGATTATGACGCCCCCACATCCTACACTCCGCCGGATCGATCCATAGCAACGCCTTGTCTTCTACATTGCCAGTTACTAAATCATTGAGTGCATTTCCACGATGATCAATGTGGCTGATCTTTCTCTCTCTGACAGGCGTTTCTACACGAGCATTTTCTTCGTTATCATCGTGAATAGGACCAAATAAACCTTTGTTTGACATCACCCTACCCTCCTCATACTGCGCCTTCTTGACGCAAAGCTTCTCTCTGGCTTGGCCACGTACTTCTAACCAAGGTTCGTATTTCCTTATTTAGCGCCCGTAAGTACACCATGCACCGATCATGGGTCTTCTTCGATGTTATCGGCTTATCGAGTTCAAACACTGTCATGAGTCGTGCCCCTGCATTATCAATCTCAGCGCTGTCCTTCATTACTGTATTCAACATTTCTGGACCAAATACACTTCGCATCATACTAGTGATCTCAACATGAGCCGACTTGTTATCGTCCATATCATTAGCCACGACCTTTAGAAACTTATAGGAAGAAGGCATCCCTTTTTCCTCAAGGGTCTTCATTGCTTCGCACAACATGGTAAAGAAGTGTGCGGTAGACCCAAAATCAATCGTAGCAGGACGAACAGGAACAATGAGTGCATTCGCAGCACGAAGTACACTCAGAGAAATCATTCCAAGTGCAGGAGGAGGATCGATGAGGACAATATCGAAATCTTTCGCTAACTCGGCAATTCCGGTTCGCAAACGATCAAGCATCCTCGGATTACTAGGGAGTCTGGCAGCCAACTGGTATTCAATATCGTAGAGACTTAAGTTAGCGGGAACGAGTTTCAGCTGGTCCCAATAGGTATCCCTGACGGCGTACTTGATGCTAGGCTGCTCGGATGCAAGGTAACTGTAAAGCGTGTCACCTTCATTCAAGTCGTAGTCAGGATTTATGCCGAACAAGCTCGTAGTTGACCCTTGGGGATCACAATCGATGACGCAGACCCGAAAACCATCGAGTGCTAACGATTGCGCAATGTGGCTAGTAAGTGTCGATTTGCCAACCCCGCCCTTGAATGATTGAATTGCCATGATGACGGGTTCGTCAGTTTCTTCGTTCCTGTAGGGAAGAGTACCGAAGACCCCACGCATCTTATTGATCTGTTCAAGTGTGTAGCCAACTCGGCGACCCTTTACCATGGTCGGTGGCTCTAGCCCTTGCCTCCCTTTCGTTTCTGCTTCTCGTATGGTAGTAGTCGTACGGCCAACCATTTCCGCTGCCTGGGATATTGTAAATCGAATATTTAGGATTTTTTCTTTCTCAGGGGAAAAAATCTTCTTCCTGAGTCCATCAATCACCTTATAGGACATACTTTCTATGTCCCTAATACGATCCAGGCGAATTTCATCGTTTGGACCTATAATTAAATCATTATTGCGATTATGTTCTTCCTGCATTGCTTGCATATAGCACCTCAATTTCGCATATTTGATATAATTCGCACAATTTGCGATATATAAGCAATAATACTCAATACTTGCAAAGTATTAAATACTATATTAGGATTTCGAAAACATAAACATTAATAAACCTATGTTCATCATCGCAGTACGATTCCTGATTCCAAAATACTGCCTTAAGCAGTACAGACCTAAGTTGCCGTAGCTCAGAGGGACGGTAATGTCTGAAACCATAGAAAAAAAGCTCGCACGACTAACTCAGCAAGCTACAGACAGGATGAAGTTTCCGGAACAGAAATCCGACATAGAACAACAGGCAGAAGAAACGAACATCCAACCAGCCCGCAAAACCGGCAAATCAGCTCGATCTATCAAACGTGACGCCGAAGTGACTTTGAGGAGATTTGCAGAGGAGGTTGGTATCGAACAGTTCGATCTATTCCCAGGCAAAGAGTATCCAACACTTTTTACTCGCCTCCCACTTTTCCCACCCATGCAGCGGAGTAGGGCGCGAGAGCAACAAGCGCTTGCAACGAAAAAATCTGATTTCGTACGATTAAAATCACGCTGGGACAAAGGTGGCGTATATCGTAGCGGCCCCGCCCTCACAGTCGTAGATGAAGACACATTAGCAGGACTACTTCAGCTACGGAGCATTGGCTTCTCTGGGAACGAACTGTTAATGCCCAGTAAGAAAATGGGCGGAAAAAATGAAATGGTGCTCAGCGTCGGAAAGAATGTAGTCGTTCACGCTGTCTATTGCATTGTTTCTGAACTCGAGACCCTGATCAAAGGGCGAGAACCTCCGAAAAAAGGGTGGAGCGGTACAGTTATCAAACGACGTCGTGAATCAATCGAGCGCTTGGCAGCAACTAACCTACGATTCGAACAACCGAAGGGACTCGACATGTATAGGGGAAAAATAATCCCCATAATCGAATTGGACTGGGTCGGATCCAAAGACAACGCATGTTACTACGTCCAGTTTCACCCAGCGATTGTTAAATGGCTCGAAGACTATCGTTCGTATATCAATCTTGATATCCGTAGAGAGTTGACACCTTTTGGAAAAGCCCTTCATCGTTTTCTTTCCAGCCAAACTTCAAACACGACATATAACGTCGATTTTGAAGTTTTACTGGAAGCCATGGGGTACGAAGGCAGGATCGGTGAAGCAAAACGCCATGCAGTTGGCCAGTTAAAGAAGTTGATCGTACTGGACTTTATCAAAGAATTTTTTTTCGCTGGCAACGGCCGCAAAGATCCTTACCAGCTTTCAGTTAGATTTAAGTAGCAAGTCCGCACTTTTTTCCATCAGATTCCGTTACACCACCAGTCGGTCCACAATAGAGTGTCAATACTGGAGAGTGAGGCCGACTTGGATGTCCTGTTTGGTTTCATGAGATCAATGACTCACTTAGGAGGGTTACTGAGGTCTCTCCACATACCGCACTCTTTTCCATCAGATTGTTCGTAAATTGATTGATAAATAGCGTTAAGTTACTGTTTTTTGGTGTTTTATGTTTGTTGATCCATGATCCGCACTTTTTTCCATCAGATTCCGTTACACCACCAGTCGGTCCACAATAGAGTGTCAATACTGGAGAGTGAGGCCGACTTGGATGTCCTGTTTGGTTTCATGAGATCAATGACTCACTTGGGAGGGTTACTGAGGTCTCTCCACATACCGCACTCTTTTCCATCAGATTGTTCGTAAATTGATTGATAAATAGCGTTAAGTTACTGTTTTTTGGTGTTTTATGTTTGTTGATCCATGATCCGCACTTTTTTCCATCAGATTCCGTTACACCACCAGTCGGTCCACAATAGAGTGTCAATACTGGAGAGTGAGGCCGACTTGGATGTCCTGTTTGGTTTCATGAGATCAATGACTCACTTGGGAGGGTTACTGAGGTCTCTCCACATACCGCACTCTTTTCCATCGGATTCCGTTCCAGCATCAACAAGCTATTGTGTCTTGACCGTCCAGATCTAGCGAAATACACATCAGTAACTATTTGATTACGGCAATCTTCCTAACCATCTCTCTTGAATAAATTTAAACGTAATTGTTTGTTTTCGTTACTTTCTTAATTGCGGCCGCAGAGCGAGCTGGGTCGCGTTTAAGATGACATGGCATCACCTCCGAAGAGCCCTTTGCCGGGGTCCTCTCACGGTATACACGTCGTGACGTCAGTAGAGTCTGGTCTCCTCTAAAGCCTATGGGTCTTCACCGTTTCTCTTCATAGCCAGAAGTGGCTGAGGAGAGCAGTATTAACCGCACTTTTTTCCATCGGATTGAACAAGACAAACTGATTAAATATAGAAGGGCAGGGCGTAGAGACCGCACTTATTTCCATCTGGATGACTTTTTGATTACTCTTTGAAATTGATTTCTTATTTTTTTTGTCTTTTTATTTATCCAGCATTCTTAGGCTAGCTTGACTCCATTCTCTGGCTCAGTGCGCAAGACGAGTACTCAGTTCTGCCTTGGGTCAACCTGTTATCACGTAACTACTTCTTCGCTCTCCATGGTACACAGCGTCTATTTTACGTTTATCTTCGAATAACCCTAAGGATCGGTCATAAGGTATGAACTGTGAGTAATATCGGGATATTTATCCACAATCCTCCGCACTTTTATCGTACAACACCGCACTTTTAACGCTCAGCACCGTATCATTAACCATCTACAACCGCACTTTCTTCCATTGACTACCGCACCTTTAACCAATTTGGCGCCGCATGTTTTTCCATCGAGGCACTGTGTTGGTTTTGTTAACTACATGAAGTACAGTCAAATTTCTGATGATGTGATTCTTCTAGTAATAAATAGTATTTTTTTAGTATTTTATAAGTACATCTTAAATAGTACCGGCGTAGTGTCCGCCGTTTAATTTTTTTATCATAAAATACAAAATGCGTAGTCAATTAGCACCTACACAAGCTATATTTTTAACTCGACCAATCAAAGCCAAATCCTTGATCAATTTTCTACTCAAGTACGATATTGCATTGTTAGTCTTTTCATGCATGCAGTTAAACTGCGATTCGCCTGATACTACAAATATTCATTGTCGTTTATAAAATTATTCCATATTGAAATTTCAACATAGTAACACCAATGACCTGAGCCACAATGCCGATAAAGGGGTTAGGCAATGCCAGGAACCTGAATTGGGGCGTGGTATCGGACGGTAGGTTTGTCCGTTTACATGGAAATTCGCTGAAAAAGAATATCACGGCGGGGGAGGGGAGTCGCGGCCCTCACGCAGATGCAGGATAGGCTCCCGAGCAGCCGTCCTGGGTCATTGGAGGAAGCCGCGTGGGTCGAATGCGTTTTCATGCTATACTAACCATAATTAACAGTGCTCGTGTGCGCAAGTATCCTGGAGCAGTCTGGCTATGCCCTCAGCAACCTATCTAACCTCTCGAGGCATTAAGGAGACCTCACCTGAGGCCTTGAATGAGGCATTGCGCCGGGTGCTCGAGAAGATGGAGCCCATGGCATACGGTGATGCCGCCTCGGGGCTAACGCCAGAGGAGCAAGCGGTGCTCAAGGAGGGTGGTTTGACCTTGGAACCTCTGCCGGGGTCTGACCCGCTGGCCGACACCGCCGTCAAGTATGCCGCCATTCTCACGCGCAGTCTTTCTACCCGCGAGGTGAGCCTGCGGCTGGGACTGACGCCGAGTCGGGTACGGCAGATGATCGCGGATCGTTCCCTTTACAGCTTTCTGATCGATGGCAATCGCTACATTCCGGTATTTCAGTTTGGTGCGGATGATCGATTGATACCCAATATCGCCCAGGTCAATAAAGCACTGAATCCGCGGCTGCACCCGGTCGAGGTCTATAACTGGTACCACCAACCCCATGTCGACCTGTTCCTGAATCAAGATATCGAGGCCAGCGTCAGTCCGCTCGAGTGGCTCAAGGGAGGGCAGGGCGTCGAGGTCGTGGTGCGGTTGGCTGCTCGTTTGTAGGTTCTGGTGGCGAAACTTCCCATCACGCCCGATCGGGAACGGCTTTGTGGTTTGACGCCTGAGCTGTTTTCCCTGCCGGCAGGAACCACAGTGCATCGCCTCTATCGACGCGGTGGGGCACACCCCACACTCTGGAATGCATTTCGCTATTTTGGACCGACGGCCTCCCGTTTCGACCACCAGGAGCGTGACGAGGCAGGCAATGCCTTTGAACAGAACCGCGGCATGCTCTACCTGGCGCTCGATATCCCCACCGCCTTGGCGGAGGCCTTTCAAGAAAAGCGCACGGTCAATCGGGTGACGGACCGGCCTTGGTTGGTCTCCCTGCGCCTGTCCTGTGAGGTGACGCTGCTCAATCTCACAGACACCTACTGTGTGAGGGCAGGGGGTTCGATGAAGCTCGTAAGCGGTCCGACACGCTATGCACAGAACTGGTCCCGCGCTTTTTATGCATGTTACGCAGGGATTCACGGCCTCTATTATCCTTCATCGTTGACCAATCGCCCGGTGATTGCCCTGTACGAGCGCGCACTGGCCTTAGAACCTTTCCCTCCGGCACCCCGTTTCCATCGCGCTTTAGATGATCCCTTGCTCATCGAACCCTTGAGGAATGTCTGTAGGGATATAGGTTATGACTTAATTTGACGGGCTGACAGAATCGCTTTATTTGGATCAGCGGCTAGACATCCACAATACAGTAGTGGAGAAGCTTTCGGATATCGTTCACGAGGTCTTCCTGGGGGCGCTGTAGCTTTCAAGCATACACCCCCGCATGTTTTTGAGGCGAGCATGGATAGCCCGCTAGAACCCGCGATTGAGGTAGGGGTTGGCAACAAACCTGCTGGTAAGTAATAAGCCCGCTACCCGCTTTTTTCGAGCACTCCCGCATCCTGGTCTTTCCAATAGGCCTCCTGAGATTATTGGCTTGACTGATTTTCACTGCTGTCCGGTTAACTTTTTAATAACCGCGTAAAAACGACTCTATCTTTTTGAATATAAACAATAAATAAAAATAAGAATTTTATTCGATTCAAATTTGACGACACCAAAAATCAATGAGTTGAGCGCATATCCTGTCATTTTTAACCGGACAGCAGTGATTTGCTTCATATCTCATGGCATAAATCCATCTCTTGCATCGATGGGGTCTATTCATGGCGTTTTTCCTCGTGTCTGTCCCAGGTTGAGAAATCCACAGAAACGCTTGCCCCCACTGGGATAGCAAACATCCCAGTGGGTTCATGGTTGATGATATCAAGCCGCCGCTCGGGTCCGTTCCGCCATCGTAATGGCTTGCTCGAATACCTCGATCGGCAACTCCCCATCCTCGAAACGGTCTCTGACACGTTCAAGCTCCGGACTGATGACGCGATTTGCCCGGTAATGGGCTACATCGTAACGGACCTGTTCAAGATCCCAATACATCCCACAGGCCATATTGCTGGCCACACACTCTGCGTAGAGAGCGAATAGCTCCAGGTTCTGCAGGGCCGATATCGGAGCGAAATGATTCATGCCACCGGTATAGTCCTTACGTCCTTTACAGGACCGCAGCAAGATCGCATTGTCCCCTATGATCAGATGACCTGATTTCGAGGAATTTACCCCGATCCCAATTTCAGCACGAGACGTAGATTTGTACGCGGAAAAACCGTCTCGGTTGCGTTGAGCTCCTCGCAGAGTTTCTCAATCACCTGATTGGTCGCGACGTTCGCGCCGTGGTGCAGACGTACCGTCAAAGTGCCCGCTTCGGTGTCCGGCAACAGATCGGCCTCGGTGGTGTAGAGGGCGCGCAAGAGTCGGCGTGCCTCATCGGGTCGTTTGAGATGCTCGCGCAAGCTGTTGGCCATCGCCGTCTCGGCCCGATAAGCGATCATCTTGAGGGTGTCGATCAGGTGCTTGGACTGAGTGCTGAGCCGGCGGAAACGTGCCTCCTCGGGTAGCTCATCGACGCTGACATGATGAGGTGTTTCCTTGCGCTTGGCCTTGAGCGCCTCGAGCTCGCGCTGCAGGTTCTCGATCGCCTCTTGCAAGACAGCTTTGCGCTGTAGGAACGGCTCGACATGCTTGGGTTCAATGGGCTCATCGAGGCTCATGGCGGCGAACTTGGCCAAGCGGCGGGTGAGCTTGCCGGTGAGCGAGCGGACTTTCCCATCGAGGTGGCGATAGTCGGGGTTGACCACCCGTAGGGGGTCGGAAATCACCTCGGTTCGATAGTCCGTCAAGCGGTCTAAGGCGAAGTGTTCACGGGCGTACTTGAAGAAATTTTCCTGCGACCAGCGAGCAAACATCGCCATGGCCAAGGGCGCCACCTCGCCGCGATAGTCGGTGCACAGGATGGCGGTTTGGTGACCCCGGTCGGTCAGCTTGCGCAGCTCTCGAACCCATAATCGGTTACTCAGGCAAGTTCCCCGTTCGGCCAGGTTCATGGTGACGACCTCGCCACTGGGCAGGCAAAACTGGCTTGGGGTAAACGCCTGTTCAGGCCAATCCTCGCCGGGGAATTTGTGATAGGTCAGACAGGCGATGCGCTGCGCCTTCATGCGCTGCAGAAAGTCCGGGGAATAGCCCTCGCGGTCGAACACCAGCGTGAAACGATGACGCAGCGGATCGTTGTCGAGTAGCTCGGGGTCCACTGGCACCGGTAGGTGTTGGTCCAGTCGCGGGACAATTTCCTGCTCGATGACCTGAATCAGTCCAGGATCGACCGCCTGGTTGACGACGAAAAAGGGCTGACCGTCCATGGCGTTGACCCAGTAGTCAGTGGTGGCACGCAAGCACAACCGCTGGCGAGCCACGTAGTGACGTGGCAGCTTCGTCTGGTGGCCGTTGTAGACGCGCACATGTCCGTCGACATAGAGCACACCACTGTGCTCGGGGGCAGCGGCCATCCAGCGCTCACACAGCGCGGCGCTCCATTGTTGCGGTGCATCCTCTTGGGCCAGCCGCTGGATCTTGGCACGCAGGGTGCGCACTTCCGGCACCCGATCCAGGCCCAGCAGGTTGCCCCACTCGCCCGGGGCCTTGTAGCGTAAGGCCTCGATCGAGTCGAGCCGTGCCAGTGCCATGAAGGCCAGCAGCAACAACAGGCTGTCCAGGCCATAGTAGCCTTTGGGCAGTTGCAAGTAGCGCTCTACCCCTTCGAGCAGGCCAACGGCGAGCAAAGCCGGCAGCGCACAGAGCAGACCCCCATTGGGTACGTCCAGCGCCGGGGTAAAGTCCGGGACCACCGCATCGAGTTCGCCGACGCTGGCGGCCAAACGTCCCTCGACATCGGTCGCTGCCACGCCCATCGAGGCAACCCGATCGGTGGCCGAGCGTTCGCTCTTGCTCGTCAGTTCGATAGCGTTTTTTTTACCGCTTTGTGCAAACGCCCTGCACCGACTGCTTTGCGCAGGGTGTCACGCTTGATGCCCAGTCGATC
This sequence comes from uncultured Gammaproteobacteria bacterium, assembly GCA_963716875.1. Lineage (GTDB taxonomy): Bacteria > Pseudomonadota > Gammaproteobacteria > Chromatiales > Chromatiaceae > JASJBU01. The sequence goes on along the minus strand of CAVQUR010000002.1, from coordinate 7,004 downwards.
GGCGACTTCCGGGGTCTCCAGGCCGTCATCGAGCAATTGCTGGGCCTCAGCCAGTACCGCCGGGGTCAACACCGCCGGTCCGCGCCGCTGACGCGGCACGTAAAACCCTTTCGGTCCCTCCTCGCGGTAGCGCTTCACCGCCCGCTTCAGGCTGATCTTCGTCACCCCAAAGGCGCGCACGATGTCCGCCTGTTTGGCATTGCCGGTGACGCAGAACTGGGCAGTGATCATGCGAAACGAGGCCATGTCCTGCTCATCATGAACGAACACAGGCAGAGTGCCGTTGAAGTAGGTCACCCGCCCATCTTGCTTACTGAACACCAGCACCGAGGTGATGTGGGTCACTCCGGCGGGAAAAATCGGAAGTTGCATCTGTGCCATCGGTTTGGAGCCCACCAGTAGGGGAAATCGCAAAGGTACGCGCACCAGCGCGCGCCGGAATCGGTATCATCGCAAAATACCAGTCCCTGCCAAAGGTGGCTCAGTACCTATTGCGGTACTCGGCTTGTTTTCTATTGAATTCTATAAGGATTTTTGCCAGGGCCTTACAAGAAAGCTGGAGGGCGAGATCAGGTCTTCTGACCCTGTTCTCTAACGACACCCTCACCGCCCTGGTGGGGATCGTGCCGAACCTGCAGGGCAGCGTGGTCGACCCGATCCGCTTCAAGCTCATCACCGGCAACACCAACCTGGCCACCAACGGCCTGTACCTGCCGCCGGGGGTGAAAAACATCGTCTGGTCGGGTATTGCCATCGGCAACCGGGAGATGAGTTGTGTGCGCGGCGAGCTGCACTCGGTGACCTTCACCTTCGAGGACGGCACCATCCGCACGGTCAACTCCCAGGCCGACAGCGGCAAGAGCAAGCTGGGCGGCAACCTGTTGGGCTATATCTCGACCCAGAAGGGCAACCCCTGTCTGCCCGGGCGGCTGATCACCAACGCCCAGGACTATCTGATGGATCGGATGTGGGCCTCCGGCGTGGCGGCGGCGGCGGACGGTTTTTCCGATACCCAGACCACCACGCAACGCGCCACCGACGGCACCCTCACTCAGTATTTCTCGGGCAACAGCGGCGATTACGTCGCCAGTCGTACCCTGGCCGGCTCCTTGACCGAGCTGACCGATTACCTGCGCGAACGCCAGGCCCAGGCCATCGACCTGGTGTTCGTTGAATCAGGTCAGGACGTGGTGGTGCATGTAGAAACGCAGATCGAAATCGATTACGACCCGCAAGGGAGGAGACTGGACCATGGCAATCAGGTTAGCACGACCGATCGCTTGTCTTATCAGCTGGATTAGTCTGGCGGGCTGCAGCAGCACGTCCCCCAATCTGATCCCCGATACCGGGCCGGATACCCTGTCCGTGTATCGCAACCACATCGCCGAGTCCGGCAGCCAACCCCGGATGTACCGGCCGATCCACAGCGATAAACGGGACCTGGCGGCCTACACCCGTGACGCCGCCAACGAAATCCAGCAACTGTTTCCGCGTCTGCCCAATCCGGAGCTGGTGCTCTATGTGTTCCCGCACCTGACACCCAAGGGCCGGCCGGTACCGGGCTACACCACCAGCTTTCTGATGTATGAGAAGGATGAGTACGCCCTGCCGGGGGAGATCGCGCCATGAAGCCGCTACTGGATACCGAACAGCTGCAAAGTGTCACCCGCCTGTCCTATGAATGGCTGATGCGCCTGCTCGGCGTCAGCCCCTTGAACGGATGTAAGCCGCTCACCCAGAGCGAACAGGCGCGGATCTGGCGGGATCATCCGTCCTTCACCCAGTTCCTGCCGTTCAAGGAGTACGACCCGAACAGCGGCGTGTTCCTGTTCGAGGACGGCTGTTCGGTGGGCGCGGTGTTCGAGCTGCAGGCGGTGGACGTGGAGGGCCGTTCCGCCGAGTTCCTGAAAAAGATCGAGAAGGGCATCCGCAAGGCCCTGCAGGGCATTCCGGGCCATCACGACAGCCCCTGGATTCTGCAGTTCTATCTGCAGGACGATCCGCTCGCCGGCCTGATGGACAGCCTGCGGGAATACGCCAGCCCCGAGGCCCGGCAGACTGAACACCACCGCATCTGGATGGAGGAACTGGCTGAACACATCGAGACGCACCTGGCCAAGCCGGGCGGGCTGTTTTTCGACACCGCCTCCCAGACCCACTGGAACGGCCAGCACCGCAAGGTGCGCCTGGTGCTCTATCGGCGCAGCCAGCGCTCGGAGTGGCTGAGCAAAACCGGCAAGCCGATACCGGGCCGGGGACGCCCCTCCGAAGAACTCAACGAGGTCGCCAACGGTTTTATCGGACAGTTGGAGCAGATCGGTATCCGGGTCACCCGTTACACCGGGCGCGAGCTTTTCCGCTGGCTGCTGCCCTGGTTCTCGCCCTGCCCGGAGGGCTTCAAGGACGCCTGGGAGTACCTGCGTCAACGGGATTTCGCCACGGACGAGGCCTGCCTTGGGGATGCCTGCGATCTGGGCGAGATGGTGACCCTGGGCTATCCGGAATCCCGCAAGGACGGCTGCTGGGAGTTCACCGGGGCGCCCCATCGGTTGATCTCCCTGCAGGCCATCGATACCCCGCCGATCACCGGGGTGCTGACCGCCGAACAGGATACTGCCCACGGCAAGACCGCCTCCCTGTGGGACCGGCTGCCCAAGGGTTCGATCTTCGTGACCACCCTCGTGGCCCAGGCCCAGTCGCAGATAAAAACACATTGCGACAACATCATCGAGGCGGCAGGGCAGGGCTCCTCCGAAGCCACCCAGTCCTCGGCCCAGGCCCATGCCGCCAAGGACAGCATCGCCGCCGGGCGCTATCTCTATCCGGCCTTCTCCGGTCTGTATGTGCGCGGTCTCGATGAGGAGGAGCTGGCGCGCAACACCCAACGGGCGCTGAACGTGTTGACCAGCTTCCAGTTCAATCCGGTGCTGCCGCGTTTCGATCCGACCGCCATGGACAACTACCTGCGCTTCCTGCCCATGGCCTATTCCTTCGAACATGACCGCAAGGCGAACAAGGCCAGTTTCACGCGCCTGACCTTCATCGATCACCTGGCGCGGATGCTCCCGCTGTACGGTCGTGGCTATGGCACGGGCAACCCGGGCCGGGTGTTCTTCAACCGGGTCGGCGGCCGCCGCTGTTCGATCCGGTCCGCGACCGCACCCGCGTGGCCCACGGCCTGTTGTTCGGTCCCACCGGTTCGGGCAAGTCGGCCACCATCAACTACATGGTGAGGCACCACATGGCCATCTACCGGCCGCGTGTGTTCATCATCGAGAAGGGCGGCAGCTCTCGATCTGCTGGCCCAAGACTTTGCCGCCACCGGCCTGAGCGTGAACCCATCAAGTTCACCCCCAGCACCGATATCTCGCTGCCGCCCTACGCCAAGGCCTTCGAGGCCCTGGCGCAGGCCGAGGAGAACGAACGGGCCATGCAACGCGCCTTGAACATGAGCGCGGATGATCAGTTCGACGCCCAGGGCAATCTGGTCGCTCACGATGAAGATGACGAGATGCGCGACTACCTGGGTGAGATGGAGCTGATCACGCGCATGATGATCACCGGCGCGGACCACAAGAAGGAGGAGCAGTTTCAGCCGCCGGACAAACAGGTGGTGCGTCACGCCATCCTGGAGGCGACCCGCCGGCAACGCGCGGCGGGGCTCGACGACGTGACCCCCTCCAACGTGGTGGAGATGCTGCGGCAGATGGCGGAGGAGACCTCCTCGGCAGGGCGCCGTGAGCGGGTGCTGGAGATGGCCGACGCCCTGGCCTACTGGACCGAGGGTCTGCACGGCAAGTTCTTCAACCGCCCGGGCCGGACCTGGCCCGAATGTGACATGACCATCCTGGACATGGGCATACTCACCGCCGAGAACTACAAGGACATGCTGGCCGTCACCACCAATCCCACCCTGGTCAAACCCCTGGTGTTCGGCGCCAAGACCTGGCGCAAGCTCAACATCCGGCTCGACCAGGCCACCCAGAATCTGGGTGACTATCCGGACGAGGCCAGCAACATGCTGTCCCTGGCCGAGTGGTGGTACTGCCTGACCATGGATACCAAGGAGGTGAAGGACCTCACCCGCTTTCGCCGCCTGAGCGAGGAGGAACAGGAGATGCTGCTGTCGGCCCGCAAGCAGAAAGGGGCCTACACCGAAGGGGTGATCCTGTCCGACCGGGTGACCTCCCTGTTCCGGGTCGTGATGCCGGCACTGCCCCTGGCGCTGGCCGGCACGGACGACGATGAAAAGGCGGCCCGCCGGCAGCTCATGGAACAGCACAGAATCTCCGAAATTGAGGCGGTGCATCGGATCGCCGAGCAGATCAAGCAGCAGAGGATGGCGCAATGAAGCGCATCCATCCCTGGCTGTTACTCCTGCTGTGCCTGTCGGGCCTGGTGATTGCCCTGGCCAACGCCCAGGCAACGGACCCGCAGGATCCCTCCGAATTGCCGCTGGTGGTGTATCTCGGCACCAATGATTATCCAGTCCGCAATGCGGACCAGGCGGCCGCCTACGGGGTGCGCCTGATGGCATACAACCTGGACGGGCATCGCAACCTGGAGCGGCGGCTCTCCGAGGACCTGCCGCCGAACCTGGAGGAGGCGGAACGGATCGCCAACGAACGCTTGGCGGCCCTGGATGGCGAGGAACTGCAGAATGCGTTTCGCGGCATTGCGCTGGCCCTGCAGTGGGACATCCGCAAGGCCCCCGCCTTCGTGTTCGAGGACGGCCAGGCGGTGATCTACGGCCTGACCGATGTAACGGTGGCCCTCAAGCGCGGGCAGATACCACAGGATGAGGCGATGACAAGGACCTGGCGAAAACTGGTGGTGCTCTGCCTGGTATCCCGGCCCTGCTGGTCAACACACTGGTCGTGAGACCCGCCGTCGCCGGTTTTGGCATCGATACCCTCCTCAAGACGGGCATCAAGGGCATGTTCAATCCCGACTGCGGCGGTTACTGCATCGTTGGCGCCTGCGCCCATCTGGTGATCAAGATCTCCCTGAGTGGCATCGAGTATTACACCATCATCTCGCCCAAGCTCCGCCATGCGGTGCCGGACATGGTGGTCTTCCGCCTGCACCCATCCGGGCAATGAGCCCGGGATGAATGGAACAGAGCTTCGGTCGTTCCGTGAGCGTGATCAACCGCAGTCTGATCGCCACGGTGCTGGGCACCCCCGATGGGTTGCAGGGTGGGCGTGCCGATCACAAACGCCAGGACGAGCATCAGAGCGTAAGTTTCAAAGAGGTGGCATAGTCGGGCATCCCGCCTCGCTCATTCCCAGGATTTTCAGATTAGACGGCAGCATCAGGCGCACTGCCTTGCTCGACGGGCTATCGCGTGCCCACGGCCAGTTTTTTACCCAAGCCCGCCGATGCCGTCGCCGTCGACACCAAGCCCAACAGCGAATTCAACTTGAGCGGCATGCTGAATAGGGCGCTGACGCGGACGATGCAGGTGATTCGAACAGCCTGATCGCGTTCCTCAAGACCGTCGATATCCTGGCTATGATCGATCGCATCACTGCGATGTTCGATACCTTCAAGCAGCTGTTGAAGTTCTTTAACACCGTCATGACCCTGCTTGAGGCGACCACCCGAAGCACTATCTACGCTAACCTGGTCAACCCGCGTTTTCAAGCCCCGCGACTCTTCTGTCCATCCAATGTCAAGCCGTTTCCAGCCCACTTCTCCCTACGCGGATGCCCTGTTCTGGCGCACCGGCCTTCCCATCACGGACGGTCCGATCAGCGGCGCGGATCACTCCCTGTCCATCCTCAATCCGCTCAGCACCGACACCCTGGGCAATGGCCTGGAGGTGTGGGGGCATCTGTATCCCCGCGAGGGCACGGTCAACAACAACCATGACGCCAAGGTGGCCTCGGTGGTGGCCTGGCGTGGCGACGACGCTACGAGACCGACGCCGGCAAGGGCCGGGTCCGGCGTGCCCTCTGCGCCGGACGGTTACGAGAGCGAGTCTGCAAGCGTGGCAGATGATCCATCCGGTGGAGCGCAGCTGCACCACCGAGTCCGCACCATCCGAATGACGGGGGCATGGATTTCATGCAAACGAACGAAGAGGGCAGTTACGCTGGAACGTCGACCACGTTACGAATGTCGTGCCAACACACGGGGACGAGACCTCCGAGGTGGACGGCGGTCGGCTTTGCCTGGAACCGCCTTGAGGGGCCTATCAAGGAATCCTGACGATGCGCAATACTCTACCTGATCATCTCTGCCGCCGTTGTTGCTGGCCTGGCCAGCGAGCTGGCGCCGGCGGCGAACCGCCCATGTCCGCCACCCGTGGGCGGCACTCGATCCCCACCGACTCGGCGGCGGCAAGGTGCTGCTGCCCCCGGGCGCCGGGGCCTTGACCACCTTCGCCATCCGCTCCCGCTTCACGGCGGGGTTCGGCGGACCTCGCGGGTCAGTCCGATTTCCACCAGAACATCTCCAGGTCATCGGTATCAGTGGGAAGAATCGGATTCGCGAGACCCGGGTCAACTGCAGACGGCGGTCCGGCGGAACTGGGTCAGCCCGAGCCATCTGGCGATGAACATACAACCCCTCACTGTTCAGCCCGTGATCACGCACCCTGCACGAGGCGTTCAAGTTGCTTCAGCTCCACAAGACACGACGTCAGCACGTTGGAAACCGAGACGCAAAAACCCCGGCGCCAACCCCTATCAGGGCTCTTCTGTAGGCCTCGATCGCAGACAAGTGGACCTTGGGCGCACAGAACGGTGAACTGGGCGTCGATGTGCATGCAGAGAGTCAAGAAAAACCCCGCCGGTCCGATCCGCTGGCTGGGCGGTCATGAGTACGGTACCACTGTAACCCGATCCAGATCAACCGGGACCTGGCCATCGCGGGTTACAACATCCTGATCGGACGCACCGGGGATGTCTCCACCGTCTCACGTCCACTCGGCGCGGCGGCACAGGAACCCATCGCGAGATCTGGCCCACGCCGGCGGACGCGGGACAATGGATTCAGGA
>CAVQUR010000001.1:0-160042 GCA_963716875.1 uncultured Gammaproteobacteria bacterium | reverse complement strand
TCTACTCGACGAGACAAGGGGATACCTGTCCGGTCACCGCTACGCCTGGCTGCAGCGTGCCCGGCGAAGGGTCGCACCGGCGAACACACAGCGTTGTTCATAAACACCCGTGGTGCGCCGGTAACCAAGAATGCCTATCAGCGCGTTATCAGCCGAACTGGCCATGCCTGCGGATTTAAGGCGACGACCCATCAGCTGCGCGCCACCTTCGCCTGCATGCTGTGGCTCGCCTCGAACAGCTCGTCAGCCAGGGAGTCTCGATCAACCCGCTGCTCGTGGTCAAGGTGCTGATGGGTCACGAACGCATCGAACCACCGACCGGTATCGGCACGCGCCATCGCCGTCGACGCCTGCATGCTCAAGGAGATTCTGGAGCACGCTGCTGTCCGGAACGCAATGACGATGGGCGCGCGGCGTCAACCGATGCCTCGGGTGCTGCCGGGCCGTACCGTGGTCGCTACCCGTAAAGGCATGCAGCCTCCACGGCACGATGCGCCGCGGCGGGTGCGTCGCACCACCATCGATTTCAGCTCGTTGGGCCTGCCCGAGGACGTACGACTGGCGCTGGCCGAGGCGTTCTGGGGCCACATCGGTATTCGGAGCGAGCCCAGCATCGTCTCGCTTTGGTTCGACATCAAGACCTTCGACCGGTTCGCTCATGAGTCGGGGGCGCTCTGCAGACTGGCCGACGTCCATCGCGACCTGCTCGTGCGGTATATCGAGTGGCTGAACCGGCAGTGCAGACCCGACGGTCGACCCTGGACCCAGTCTGGCAGGGCGCGCACCTATACCACACTGCGCACGTTGCTTCAGTGGATCGAACGTTGCCGTCCTGGCCTCATCGCCAGTATCGAGTATCCGTTCAACCCGTTTCCATGGCGCAACCGCTACAGCCAGCCGCGCAGCCCGATTCCGGCACGCGAGCTGTGCGCTCTCCTGAAGGCGTGCGAGGCAGACATCGCGCAGCTGCGCGCCATGCGCGAGACGATCACCACGCGGCAGTCCGCGGCCGACGACACGCTGGGTACCTTGGGAGGGCTGCTGCAACACATCGATCGGCACTTCGGCGGCATCGTCCCCACCGCGCGCGAACTGTCGCGCGCAGGCCAGCACCCGGTCAGGTTGGCCTTGGCCCAATTTGGGGGCATGAAGCAGGTCGAACCCTACCTGTACCCACACGCCGAGTCGCTGCTTCCTTACTATCTGGCGATCCTGATCCATGCGGCCGGCAACCCCGATCCCATCGCGGAGCTCCGGTGCGACTGCCTTCAGCTCTTACCGCTACTGGATGACCGACAGGCGCTCGTGTGGTTCAAGCCGCGTGCCAACAGCATCCAGCGACGCACGTTCAGCACCACGGACCGCTTCGAGCCTCCCGCGCTGGTGGGGGAGATCCTTCACTGGAACAAGCGGCTTCGATCACTGGTGCCGGCGCAGCTGCACGATCGGTTATTCCTGTTCAAGGGCCGACAGGGTGTGAATGCGCTGTCGACCGGCACCGTCAAGTCTCTGCTCAAGGCATTCTGCGAGCGCCATGACCTGCCAAGGTTCTCGCTCGCGAGCATTCGGCCTGGCGTGCTCTCGAGCTTTTACCGAGTATCCGGCGATTTACGTCGAACCGCAGCGGTGGCCAACCACGCCAGCCTGGCCACGACGGTGCGCTACGTCGACACGCCACAGGTACAAGCGCAGCACCGCGCCCGCATCGCGAGCTTGCAGAGCGCCTTCATCGGGCATATCGAGCAACGTCGGGTCACGGACGCCGCCGAGTTGTTTGCTTCGCCCAGGCCCAGCGTGGCGCCTCCCGCCGGTGAGGTGGTATCGATGTTCGGCTTCGGCTGCACAGATCCCTTCGCCGGAACAGCTCCCGGCACACATCGCGGCGAGCTGTGCACCCACTTCATGGGCTGTTTCACCTGTCCCAACGCGGTTATCGCGTCAGACCCTGCAACGCTGGCTCGGCTACTGCAGGCTCGCGATCACCTGCGCGCGGCTGCCGCGGTGCTGCACCCTGCTCGCTGGGAGGCCGTTTACCGCCCACAGCTGCGCATCCTGGAGGAGGACATTCTCCCGCGTTTTGCCGCAAGCGAACTGGCGGCTGCGCAGTCGTTGGTGGTACAACTGCCGCCATTGCCGGATCTGCGATAAGCCGCACCCATGCGCTCTTCTCGATCCCCCAACCCGACCCTGGAAGCCCAATCTGGTGCCCACCTGTCGAATGATCGAACAGGGTTCCTGGTCGACTCAACTTGGCAGGACCCGGTCTGGCTCTTCAAGCCGACCAACGCGCTCGAAGAGTCCAGACCCGTTCGACTGCGCTGGAACTTCACACTCCCCAGCGGGGGATGTTTCACCGACGACCGGTATGCGCCGCTGTTGGAGTACAGCCGGCAGCTTGTCGCGCTCATCCGCGGTCGCTCGCTGAGTACCGGGCTGCCGCTGCGCGCAACTACCGTTGCCGGCTACTTTCAGTACCTGCGCGAACTGGTGCGTTGGATGGATCAGGCGGGTTTTGTGCGCTTTGCCGATCTCGACGCCGCGGCGCTGCTACAGTTCCAGCGCTCGCTCATGGAGCGGCCCGGTGTCGCGCGGGCCGCGCTGGCCCCGGCGACCGTGCAGAAGTACCTCTACCTGTTCACGTACCTCCACCGCTTTCGCAATCACCTCAGTGACGGGCTGCAGTTCGATCCCTTTCCGGGACGCAGCCACGGCGAGGTCGCCGGCGTGCGCGAGGCTGACACCCGACGCTGGCCACATACCCCGGATGGTGTCGCCATCGCCTTGGTCCAAGGGGCCATCGACCTCGTCACCAACGGTGCGACCAGTATCCTGCAGGCGCGGCAGGTCTACACCAAGGCGATGGCCTTGGCCAGACAGCGCGGTTGCGGCATCGACGCCTGCACCAACGCGGCGACGCGAGCACTGCAGCAGGCAGCTTTCGACCAACCCGAGGGTGCGCACCCGATTCATACAGTCGGTAACCTCGCGCACATGATCGACATGCTGTATGCCGCCTGCTTTGTCGTCATCTCGTACCTCGTGGGGCCGAGGGCAAGCGAGATTCTGCATCTGCAGGCTGGTTGCGTTCAGCATCGCGGCGAGGACGCAATCACCGTGATCGTTGGCGCCATCTTTAAAAGGCAAGTCGAGTATCACGGCCGGCCGCACGAGTGGGTGGCACCGCCGCCTGCCGTACAGGCCATCTCCGTTCTCGAAGCGCTGTCCGCCGGGCATCGTGCCCAGACGGGTCGCAGCGAGCTGTGGTTGCGCCGTTGCCGTACCGTCGGTGCGACCGAGTGGCAACAAGTGTGCCCCGGTCAGTTGCAGACCATATCGACGACGCGGATGCGTGTCCTGCTGTGCCGTTTTGCTGCCTGGCTTGGCGTACCTGACTATCAGGGCCGGGTATGGCGGCTTTCGACGCACCAAGGGCGCAAGACCTTCGCCCGGTTCGCGGCACTGCGCGACAGCTCTGCCCTGTTCGCACTGGCCCAACACCTTGGCCACCACGAACGTGCCGTCACCGACTCTGGCTATGCCGGATCGGACTATCGCCTCAATCAGGAGATCGAGTCCGGGATCCTGGAACAGTCGGCCGCGGCTTGGGAACACATGCTCGCTGCACCCGGCCTGGGTGGGCGCGCAGGCGCCGAGATCATGGCCAGGCGGCCTCGGTTCAGAGGCGCACGGCTCAAGCAAGACATCAAGAGCTATGCACGGTTGCTGGTGGACGCCGGCCTCGTGCTCGGCGTGTGCGACTGGGGGTTCTGCGTCTACAGGGAAGAGCACAGCGCTTGCCTGGGCAATGCCGTCGGCCCCAATCCGGCACGTCGAGAGCCCTCGACCTGCAGGTCCTGCAAAAACTTCGCTGTGTCGGCGCAGCATCGGTCTTATTGGGTCGAGCAGGTCCGTCGTCACGAGGCACTGCTCAACGAACCGGCGCTGCCCATCCAGACACTACGCATCGTGCGCGAACGCCTCAACGAGGCGCGTTCATTGATCCGCGTGATCGATGCGGACGCGAACAAGGAGAACAAACATGGCAACCACCCCAACCGTTGACCCTAACTGTAAGTCGCCGGGGCAGCGACTCCGAGAGGCACTGGCGGAACTGGTCCGGCAGCAGACATCGGGTAGTACGTCCCAAGCCCCGACAGCTACGGCACTATGTGAACTCGCCGGGATCTCGCGCAATGCACTCTACCGTTACCACTCTGACGTACTTGAGGAACTGCATAAAATCCAGCAACAACGGCACCATGATCCAGGTCCAGCGAAACAGAAGTTGCAACAACTTCGAGACGAGAACGAAGACCTACGGCACCAGACAGCCATGCTTGCTGCGCTGGTCGATCACTATTTTGCGGCCTGGAAGGAAACGCAGACACTGCTGGAGCGCCGGGAACGTGAGCTCGCCGAACTGCGCCGCAACATCAAACCCAACCTGGTGCCCATCCGGAACTGACCGTTCACATGGTGACAGATGGGCCGTGTTGACACTGAGAAATCAACATAAAGGGTGATTATGGTAAAGTACCAGAGCCGCGGCATTGCACGCCAGGGCCTTCTGCACAACGACCCGCGGATACACCGAGGCCCCATCGATGGTGCCCTGGAACAACTCGGCCACCTCGATCACTTGATGTCTGTTCGATAAGAACACGCAACCGAACACCTCGTTCTGGTAATCCGCCAAACGCAGCCGCAGATACCGTCGGGTATCCTCCGGGCTGGTCAGGGCTTCACCGGGTCGGTGTTTTTCCTCCAATAGCGTCAATGCCAGGGTCATCAGGGATTGCTGCTCCACTGGGTTGAGTTGGGACGGGGAAAGACCGCCGAAACGGTCCTGTTCCGTCTGAGTTTCGCTCGTATTCTTCATGACTGATCTCCTCGAAGGATCGGGGAGATCAGTCCCCGGGGGAGTGATCCCCCGTGGGTGGAAAGGTGCCGGATAGTGTTTTATCCGGCGCTGAAAAAGTTAAGCCGCAGTCTCCTGCGCTTGATAGAACGGTTGACCGTCGACCTTGGCCCAGGACACGCGCAACAGTCGGGCCTTGAGGCTGATACCGGTTTCCCCGGCCTTGTCACCGTTCTTGAAGGTGAAGGCCTCCCCATACAGATCACTCAGGGTGAAACCGATGAGGACCTTCGCTTCGTCCTCGACCACCGACCTGAGTCTGCGCACGACCTGATTGGCCTGCTTGCCGGAGACCCGGCACTCGAAGTGGGTGTACTGGACGTCATCGACACTGCCGCGCAGGGCCGCCAGGGTGACACTCAGAAAAGGCTTGCCTTCTTTGGGTGTCACCTCCCGGATCTGGTTGAGATAACCGATACCGGATGTGTAAAGATCGAAATACTTTGGGTTTTCGGTAGTTGACATCGTACTTGCTCCATCAGTTGGGATTGCACCGGAGCCAGTCCATCCCTGTCGGGAAGGCTTGCCCGGCAGGGTGAGTGAAAGGTAAAGCGGTTGCCTTGGTTTGAAAGAGGGACCGACGACATGTGTCGTGACACCGGTGATCCGGTCCTAAGGTGTCGGGTTGCCACTGAGTCCGCAGTGACCACGGATAAATGCGTGATAGACGATCAGGCCGCATCGGAGGCCTCGCAGACATAGCGCAGGTACTTCAACATGCCCCGGGCATTGGCGAAGGCCGGGTGTTCGGCAATGGCCTGGTTGGGAAACCAGTTGGCGATCGCCTCTGCCAAGGCCACTGTGCCGCCTCCGACGAACAGGATTCGATCCAACTCGACCCCCAGTCCCAGCTGGCGGCGGGTCTCGGCCTGGATGCGTTCCACCACCTGTTGCTTGGCCGACTTCACCAATGAGGCGATGTCATAGTCCTTGCCGTGCAGCCGCACGACCTGTTTCTCGACGGCCTGGGAGATCAGTTGTTCCCCCAGGGTCTCCAGGTCGAAGCGTTCCTGGATACCGATGGCCACCAGCTGTTTCACATCCAGCATGCCGCAGGCCAGGGAGCCGGAGGAGCCGTGGATAATGGCCTGGTCTTTCACCACCACGAAATCGGTGGTGCGACCGCCGATATCGACGATGGCAGTTGGTACGGCAAGCCGCGTCTCATCGATCACTGCCTGATCCTCGCGTTCGAGGATCACCGTGTCGTACCAGGCCGCCAGGGCCTCGGGGATCACTTCATGAAAGGCAATGCCCACGGCCATGCGGCCATCGATGGGCTGTACTGCCTGTTTGAGACTGTCGCGTTTCTGCGCCAGGGTCTTATGACGTTGACTGCCATCACGCAGATAGAAGGCACTGACCGGGAGCCCTGAAACCACATGCAGAGTCTTGCCGGCCAGACCGGCCTGCTGCAGGGCATGCTGTACGATGGCTCGGTTCATCCCGGAAAACGGATAGCCTTCGAAATGGGTCGCCTCCCCGTCCACTGCACCCACCGCATAGATCGTCCCTTCGGTCTCATACTCGAAGATCCGCTGCTGCTTGGGATGGATCCAGGTCACCCCAGCCCGACCGACCCGGGCACGGGAAGGAATGCTGACCAGCCGACCATCCGGCAAGGCCAGCTTGGTGAAGGCATAACCGTCATCGATGCCGACGGGGATGGGTTCACTGGGCGCTGTATCGGTCATGCTCACTCTCTCTTTTTTTCCTGCAATTGTTTAGCCGATGACTTTGCCCAAGGCGGCAAAGGGCTTGTTGGTAGGTGGGGTAACAGAAGGCAGCTTCTTTGGAGATTCCTCCTGTATCGGCTGCATATGATTCATCCGACTGTGCAAGCGGGGTATGAAGCTCATGACAGTCGATACACCCTTGCCCTGCGAACTCCCACTTAGCACCTGACACTCCACACAAAACGCCTGTAACAGCAGACCACGTAACCATTCCTGCCGCCGCCTTGAAGGCAGACGTTGCATGCGACTCAACAGGATCGCCTCCAATGCCACCCGTGGATCGAGTTGGATAGAAATCCTTGTTCCAGTTATCGTGTTAACCACTGACTTATCACTCAAATACGCCAAGCGTTACCGGCAGATTATGAGGATGCATGAAGCCCCACCAGTGAATATCCAATCGCTAACTGTCGATGTTTGCTTCATCATGTTGTTTGTCATGCGGTATGACTGAGCCTGGCTGCAGGTTAATCTGGCCCCTCATTCCGGTTGGAAACAACAGCTTTCGGGGGGCAAGCGGTGGACGTTGTTCACCGCTCAGGATCGCGGCCGGTACCTCTCCCATCGCTTGCTTAGCCTCTAGACTCCGTGCTGATGCCTGTTGCACAGCAATACGATCGATCTTGAGATACCGATAACCTTGCGGAATCAGGAAAAGTGCTCGGAGTTGGCGGGCACTGTCCTGGACAACTTGCTGATAATTCGCCTCGACCAGCAAACCGATATGTCGGGCAGTCAGCGCGGTGCACATCAGGCTGTCAAATGCCCCCAACAGCTGAGCGGCCCGATAGGCATAGGGATTGACGAAATTTAACGATATCCGATAGGGCTGCTGGGATGCCGCAATGCTGATTTCCATGGCAGGCAACTGTGCCAGTTGCTCGGTCAATCCGACTTGTCGGTTGTCGATCTCAGCCCTGGCAGTCTCGATCGCCTTGTGGACCTTGATGAGCCACCAGTCGGCATAGGGATCATCATCCCGCGACGCCTGCCAGATCAGCCGTAACCGATCGGCAAAACCCACCAGCCCGATGATTGTAGCCTTGCCGGCGTTACCCTTACGACCGTGGATAAGTTGCCTCGCCTGGTGAGTCTGCACGCTCAGCCAGACCCGGCCCTGAAGGGCTGCAGGCATCTCCAGCCGATTGGCTTGTTTCACCATGGTTTGACCCTGTGACGGGGGAATGGGATTGTCATCGTGCATGACGCTATTGAGCCCCTATCCTGTCTTCAAGACCAAGCAACAATCCTTCCTTGCAATGTTGTAGTTTCTGAAGAGACTGGCGGATGATCAGATCGAATCGCTGACCCGATATTTTTTGAACAGAACCGTATTTGCAGGAGTGTCGATATTCGACACGCTGGACGGTAATGCGAGGTGCTACCCCGGGTAGCACTCAGTTTGCTTCAAGTTTCATCCGTAAGCGGTTGATTCCTGGTTGCCGGTTTCGACCCCAATTGCTGCCGGAGGCTCTGGATACCCGCTTTACCCTCTGCCATCCTTTTGCGATATTGGGTTTCGCTCTCCTTTTCTCGAGCGGACGATCGTGTTACCCGTGCGATGGGATTGGATGTGCTTTGCCTTGTCCGTTCCTCACGAACCTTGATGCCCAGGTTGGGTTGAAACTTGCCTTGTCTTGTCAGCTGGCAAAGTGCATGCAGAAAACTCAGTTCGTCATACACTGGCCGCATGCCCTTTGCCTCGGCACGAATCCGGCCTTCCAGTTCATCCAGGATGGGTTGGCGCTGAGTGGGTGCCAATACGTTCAGGTAATGCGCAACGATGTCACGATGATTCTCTGACAACCGCTTCGGGTAGACCAGTGGATGACCGTCTTCTCCGGTCATGTCAAATTTCGACAGGTGTCCTGTCTTTGTTGTAGTAGTTGTTTTTATATAACTACTACTACGTAGTGAGTTCGAATTTTGGTCGTTCGAAATTCGAACTCGGTCATGTGCGGGGTTCGAATTTTGTACCTGGTGCTTGGCGCCTGACTTTGCGTATGTCGCATCGTTGCGTATGCGTTTGACGGCATTGCGGGTAAAGGAGAAGAATCGCTGTGGCGCTTGTCCTGAATCGGGCACGTGGCTCTGCAGTCGCCGCTCGATCGGATGGGGTTGCGCAGCGATGGCCTCACCGGCCTGGATATCCTCATCGATCGAATCGAGTACGCCTTGCGCCACCGCTCGTACACGGGCATGACCGTGTCGTACGGCCTGGTCGAGAAATCGCATGTAGTTGCGATCGAGATGGAGCGCATCGGCCAGTGGCAGGGGTTCGTCATGCAGGGTGTAGATATTGCGATGAAACCGGCCGCTGGGTTTGCGCAGTCGGGTACAGAGGGTCAGCCAGCGGGTGGCGCGCAGGATGGCAATCGCACGGGCGATGGTGGAACGGGATGAGACATTGGCCAGCCTGGCGATGGCTTCATAACCCGGGAAGGCTGTGTTGCCGCCCGTCTCATGCACCGAGAGCATGATGACCATCCACACCAGTTTGTCCACCGGCTCGAGCACCGGATCCTGGACCACCGCCGTAGGAAACGCCTGGTGGCGGTTGCCGAGAAACACCAGGGTATCGACCGCATCTTTGTCGGCGGTCGCCTGGGCCTGGTTGACGACCTCCTGGATCAGGGCATCGAGGGTCTGTGTTTCTGTCTTCGGTGGGATCGGGTATTCATTCATGGCTTCCTGCCTGAACAGGCGGTGATTGTTGGTTGCTGTTCAGGTTGCCGTACTGGGCCCAGCGCTGGGTCAGGTTCCAGATGGGCCGCAGCGACAGACCGGTCTCCTGATGCATCGCCAGATACTGCTCGGGTTTCAACAGACCCAGTGGTTCGTCCTCGAAACGGGTCGACCAGGCTTCCCAGAGTCGATGTGAGTCGGCCTCGTCCAGTTCGGGTGGACGGCCGATGCTGGGATCGACCAACAGGGTGCGGCGCAGCCGGGTATAGTCCCGCTGATTCAAGCCAAACAGAACCTGCATCATCTCCTGGGGTGCATCGGCTTGGATCATGGCCTGAATGGCATCTTCCTGGCTACGCTGGTCACTCAAATGCTGGATCATGGGCCAGTAGACCTGACGATTCAACGCGATCTCCAGACAATGGGAGCGCAGTGACTCTACCCGATAGAGATCGGCCACCCGCAGCGCTCGCAGGGCCTCGATCTCTTTTACGCCGAAGTTCATGTCACGCAAGGCGGTCTGATCACCTTCGGCAAGACACCGCATGGCATACATGAGTACCGCGGTGATCAGATCGGCCTCTTTGGTCCCTTCCATCGCTGCTACGCCCAGATGGGTTCACCCGTTTCGACCGACCGGTGACGCAACTGCCGATAGGTCTCCATCAGCTCGATCAGATCACGCCAGTCCCGCTCCGGCAGGGCCTGCCACACCCGGTAACCGGTGTGTCCCGGATCCAGGGTCCAGATACTCCTGAACAGCAGTTCACCATCCTGTTCGTCCAGCGCGCGTCGCAGGAGCGAATCGGCCGGCAGGATCGGCAAGATGGCTTCGAGGGGTGCGAAGGTCATTTCCGCACAGGCCGCCAGTTGCCACCAGAGCATGCAGAGCCGGGCCAGGGTATCCTCGTCGAGTTGATCCGCTAGGCCGGGATCGGGTATGTCTCGCAACACAAAGCCCAGTCCTAGACTGGGCAAGGGCATGATCAGATCGCCCAAGCCATGGCGTTGCGCCAGGCGGGTGGCCAGTGTCCAGGCTCTGCCCCGCAGGGATTTAATATCCGTCGGCCGGGTCAGGTTCTCGGTCATCGGTGAAGCAACCGCATCACTGGTCGAATGATCAACTTCTTCCGGAGAAGCTATATCGCTGGTGAAAGGGTTTTCGAGGGGATCCGTTGTCTGGCCAAATGGGCTTTCATCCGCTTCATGTGATTCACGTACTGGAGCTGACATTGGATCTTCGGCCGCATTGTCACGCGGTACTGGTTTCGGGGGTTCTTTGAGAGGAACAAACTCGGGGATCTCCAGTTCCCGGCCCTGGAACTCGGCATCGAATGCCACCCGTATGGTCTGTATACTGGCCTCCGCCGTTTCGGCGATCTCGGTCTCGAGGGCGCTCTGCAGGCTGTCGGTGTCCCAATCCGGTCCGTCGTAACGTCGGCACAAGGTGGCAAACACCTCATTGAAACTCGTCTCATCACCGGCCTCGTAGCCTTGCCAGAGGTTCCTGGCTGCCCGCTCCAGGGCCCGAATCCGCCCCACTTGATGTTTGCCCATGCCGGCTTCCAGGGCCAGCGGGATCAAGCCCCACAGGGTCTCGGCGGCATAGGCCATGAGACAGATCGCAGAATTGCTGATGCGGTAACCGGCGTTTCTCAACTCGGCTTCGAGCCCTCGCAGGGAGATCGCATCCAAACCCAGTTCCTGCTCGAGCAACTGCCTGGTCTCGAGCACCGCGCGCGCCTTGTCGATGAAGGTAAGACTGCCACGCAGGTCGTTCTCTCGCAGATGGGCCAGCAGCACCTCCGATTCCCGGCTCCAGGGCTTGAACAAACAGGGGATCTTGGAAAATCGCTCATCAGCGGTTTCGGCATACAAGGCCTTGAGGATGTGCAGCCGGGTATTTCCGCCGGAATGCACGATATAGTCCTCGCTCCCGGGTCGCCGGGTGATGATCAGGGGTTGGTCGAGCCCTTGATCTCGAATGGAGGCCTTGATCCGGTCATATTCCGGATTGGTGACATGACGCGGGTTGTGCTCATAGGGCTTGATCCGCGAAATTTCCAACCACAAGATACCGGTCTCACCTGATGTCCCAGATAACATGTCAGCCTCAGCATCCCGAGTCGTCATGGCCCGTCTCCGATGTCGTTGTGACGGTGTTGCTGCACCTGACAAGCGGCACAAGCTGTCTTCCACCTGCCGCTCGGACGACAGGTGATTGCAATGCCGCAGTGCCGGCAGCGATGATGAAAATAGTCGATACAGACCGGGCAGATCGATCCCTCTGACGCCAAGGGGCCGATGAATGACTTTGTGCAATGGTCACAGCTCTGCGGGTACCAGGCCTGAATGCTCACCAGACGGGGAACGAAGAAGGCCCGCGTCAAGGTCAACAGCGGTTTGTCCGTGATCGCCAGATAGGCTTCGTAGACATGGATCAGCACGCTGGCGGCACTGCGGCCGATTTGCTCAAGCTTGTGATACAGCTGCCAAACCAGGTTGGCGTGCATCATGCGTTGCGTGTTTCTCAGGTACCAGGTATCGGTGAACGGCACTTGGCCAGGTGGGGAGGCGGCCCCCGTCAACGGGCGATACAGGTCGCTGACGACCGGCTTGGAAATACCGGTGAGTTGGCTCACCAGAGCTGCGCGAGCCCCCAGCTGGACCAAGCGCACGGCCTCCAGGATGGCGTGGGCCTGACTGACCACCTCAATCTCGGCGAGGACGGGGCTTTCCCTTTCCAGCCGGGTGACCCGCGCCAGCAGTCGCTCGATGTTGCCGATGTGCATGGGAGCGATCCACTCGGCTCAGGACAGTACGGTCAGGCTGGCAGCCTGGAGTACTGATTCGACCTCCGCGGGATTTTCTTCGACCAGGGCCTTGAAGAGTCGACACCACCACACGGTATCACCTCGGGCGGTGAGCAAGGGGACCTTGACCTGGGCGATCTTGCTCAGATACTCGCTGGGGGCCTCCGCCAGCAGACTGGCCAGGTCGGTTGAGAGCCCCAACAGGGGGGCTGCCAGCTTAGGATCTTCTCGTGCGATGTCTCGCACATGGATCAGGTACTGCAGGTTGACCTCGGAAAAATCGATGTTCATTGGTTTTTCTCCTTATTGCATTCTCCTCCGCGCCTATGGTAGCGACTGCGACAGCCAAGAACTTGTCGGAAAGGCTACCCCAAATGTCCCTGCTTTCCTCCTTGATTGATGCCAACCGAAGAGTTATGACCCCTCTATATGAACGTTGTTCATTTGAACCCAGGAACTTGCGCGATTAATTCCTGATCAAAGGTTCATTGATACCTGAACAGGGTTCATTTAGACTTAAATTCCCAAGGTATTGATCTGTTGGCGATCAAGAACCGGAGGGGATTGCATTCAGTCCAGAGGTCCGAGCCATGGCCCGTCGTTATGATCACAGCCGTGAAGAGATCCGCACGATGGCCCTCGACGCGGCAGAGAAAATCGTTTTGGAACAGGGCCATGAAGGACTGACGGCGCGCAAGGTCATGCGCGACATCGGTTATGCCGTGGGGACCCTGTATCTGATCTTCGAGAACCTCGATGATCTGATCCTACATCTCAATGCCCGCACCCTGGACCGGCTCTATCGACGCATGACTGACACCCCAATCCAGAAGCTGTCCGACAAAGACCGCCTGGTCCGACTCAGCCAGATCTACATCCACTTTGCCTACACCGAGCGACACCGCTGGGAACTTGTCTTTACCCACCACTTCCCCAGAGAGATGACGCTGCCGAAGTGGTATATGGCTAAAAACAAAGAGATTTTTTCGATCATCGAAGCGTCCCTGGAGCCCTTGGCGCCCAGTCGAAGCAGCCGCGAAGTCGCACAAGCGGCTCGCTCTCTCTGGGCCGGGATCCACGGGATCTGCCTCATGGGTATCACCCAGAAACTCGACAGTAGAGGCGAAAAATCCATTTCGAGTCTCGCCAAGTCGCTAACGATCCACTACTTATTTGGCTTTGTACATTCTGAACAAAGGCAAATCCACTGATCACTGGTAAACCCCCACGATTCTGCTCGATACATCAGGCTATTGAGGAAGTTCCAGTCGAGTTGAAGAACGGGATAAATTTCAGACTTCGATAAAATCAAGCGCGAAAGACCCCTGTCTATAGGCCTGCTTTCCTTCATAAATAAACCGTGGCAGTCCGTTAGCATGTATCAACGCGATGATCCTTTGGTTATCCATGTTGAACGAAACATATGGTGTTCATGTACCTGTGTGAGTTTTGCTGATGTGTCTGAACGATAAAAGCCTTTCCCAACTCATCCCACGGCTGATCCGGTTGCGGGATGCCCCTTTCTATCTGGGCATGGACAGAAATCGCTTCAATGCAGAAGTCCGCCCCTACCTCACACAGATCCCGATCGGCGAACAGGGCATCGCCTTCGACAGGCTTGAATTGGACGCCTGGGTGGAGCAGTATAAATCCCGCAACGGGCGTCCCGGTCGATCAAAAGGAGATCCACAATGGGACGCAAAAAAACACCGGGGCTCAAAAAGCGAGCGGGTGTCTGGCACGTCGACAAGTACATCAACGGACGGCGTGTTTGCCAAAGCACTGGCTCAGATAAGCTCGAAGAAGCCGAACGCTACCTCGCCCGACTGACTGAGGCATCCCGGCAAGCGACGATCTATGGCGTAAGACCCGAGCGGTCTTTTGAGCAGGCAGCCGCCAAGTTCGTGCTGGAAAACCAGCACAAGCGCAGCATTGAACAGGACATCGGAAGGCTGAAACAACTGATGCCCTGGATTGGCGACATACCGCTCAGCAAACTGCATATCGGGACCCTTCAGCCCTATATCGAACATCGCAGAAATGAAGGTGTTACCGTGGGCACCATAAACCACGGTTTAAAGGTTGTCCGACACATCCTGAACCTCGCGGCATCGGAATGGATGGATGAGCACGGCATGACCTGGCTGCAGGCGGCTCCGAAGATCAAGCTACTGCCCGACACCCACAAGCGGAAACCCTATCCGCTGAACTGGGAAGAGCAGACGGCCCTGTTCCGGGAACTGCCCGACCACCTCGCCCAGATGGCACTGTTTACGGTCAATACGGGTTGCAGGGATGCTGAAGTGTGTGCTCTGCGTTGGGACTGGGAGATGAAAATTCCGCAATTGAACACCTCGGTTTTTATCGTTCCCGGCGAGATGGTCAAAAACGGAGACGAGCGGCTGGTGATCCTGAACCGGATTGCCCGATCCGTGGTGAAAGCACAACGCGGGACTCATCCTACGCATGTGTTTCACTACCGGGGTAAACCGGTCAGCCATATGCTCACCAGCGCATGGAAGCGGGCCAGGGTGCGAGTTGGATTGCCACAGGTACGGGTCCATGACCTGAAACACACATATGGTCGCCGTTTGAGGGCGGCGGGTGTGAGCTTCGAGGACAGGCAGGATCTGCTCGGGCATCGCTCGGGAAGGATGACGACACACTCAGAGGACCTGATCTCGCCCTCCAGCTTTCTTGTAAGGCCCTGGCAAAAATCCTTATAGAATTCAATAGAAAACAAGCCAAGTACCGCGATAGGTACTGAGCCACCTTTGGCAGGGGCTGATATTTTGCGATGATACCGATTCCGGCGCGCGCTGGTGCGCGTACCTTTGCGATTTCCCCTACTGGTGGGCTCCAAACCGATGGCACAGATGCAACTTCCGATTTTTCCCGCCGGAGTGACCCACATCACCTCGGTGCTGGTGTTCAGTAAGCAAGATGGGCGGGTGACCTACTTCAACGGCACTCTGCCTGTGTTCGTTCATGATGAGCAGGACATGGCCTCGTTTCGCATGATCACTGCCCAGTTCTGCGTCACCGGCAATGCCAAACAGGCGGACATCGTGCGCGCCTTTGGGGTGACGAAGATCAGCCTGAAGCGGGCGGTGAAGCGCTACCGCGAGGAGGGACCGAAAGGGTTTTACGTGCCGCGTCAGCGGCGCGGACCGGCGGTGTTGACCCCGGCGGTACTGGCTGAGGCCCAGCAATTGCTCGATGACGGCCTGGAGACCCCGGAAGTCGCCGATCGACTGGGCATCAAGCGTGACACCCTGCGCAAAGCAGTCGGTGCAGGGCGTTTGCACAAAGCGGTAAAAAAAACGCTATCGAACTGACGAGCAAGAGCGAACGCTCGGCCACCGATCGGGTTGCCTCGATGGGCGTGGCAGCGACCGATGTCGAGGGACGTTTGGCCGCCAGCGTCGGCGAACTCGATGCGGTGGTCCCGGACTTTACCCCGGCGCTGGACGTACCCAATGGGGGTCTGCTCTGTGCGCTGCCGGCTTTGCTCGCCGTTGGCCTGCTCGAAGGGGTAGAGCGCTACTTGCAACTGCCCAAAGGCTACTATGGCCTGGACAGCCTGTTGTTGCTGCTGGCCTTCATGGCACTGGCACGGCTCGACTCGATCGAGGCCTTACGCTACAAGGCCCCGGGCGAGTGGGGCAACCTGCTGGGCCTGGATCGGGTGCCGGAAGTGCGCACCCTGCGTGCCAAGATCCAGCGGCTGGCCCAAGAGGATGCACCGCAACAATGGAGCGCCGCGCTGTGTGAGCGCTGGATGGCCGCTGCCCCCGAGCACAGTGGTGTGCTCTATGTCGACGGACATGTGCGCGTCTACAACGGCCACCAGACGAAGCTGCCACGTCACTACGTGGCTCGCCAGCGGTTGTGCTTGCGTGCCACCACTGACTACTGGGTCAACGCCATGGACGGTCAGCCCTTTTTCGTCGTCAACCAGGCGGTCGATCCCGGACTGATTCAGGTCATCGAGCAGGAAATTGTCCCGCGACTGGACCAACACCTACCGGTGCCAGTGGACCCCGAGCTACTCGACAACGATCCGCTGCGCCATCGTTTCACGCTGGTGTTCGACCGCGAGGGCTATTCCCCGGACTTTCTGCAGCGCATGAAGGCGCAGCGCATCGCCTGTCTGACCTATCACAAATTCCCCGGCGAGGATTGGCCTGAACAGGCGTTTACCCCAAGCCAGTTTTGCCTGCCCAGTGGCGAGGTCGTCACCATGAACCTGGCCGAACGGGGAACTTGCCTGAGTAACCGATTATGGGTTCGAGAGCTGCGCAAGCTGACCGACCGGGGTCACCAAACCGCCATCCTGTGCACCGACTATCGCGGCGAGGTGGCGCCCTTGGCCATGGCGATGTTTGCTCGCTGGTCGCAGGAAAATTTCTTCAAGTACGCCCGTGAACACTTCGCCTTAGACCGCTTGACGGACTATCGAACCGAGGTGATTTCCGACCCCCTGCGGGTGGTCAACCCCGACTATCGCCACCTCGATGGGAAAGTCCGCTCGCTCACCGGCAAGCTCACCCGCCGCTTGGCCAAGTTCGCCGCCATGAGCCTCGATGAGCCCATTGAACCCAAGCATGTCGAGCCGTTCCTACAGCGCAAAGCTGTCTTGCAAGAGGCGATCGAGAACCTGCAGCGCGAGCTCGAGGCGCTCAAGGCCAAGCGCAAGGAAACACCTCATCATGTCAGCGTCGATGAGCTACCCGAGGAGGCACGTTTCCGCCGGCTCAGCACTCAGTCCAAGCACCTGATCGACACCCTCAAGATGATCGCTTACCGGGCCGAGACGGCGATGACCAACAGCTTGCGCGAGCATCTCAAACGACCCGATGAGGCACGCCGACTCTTGCGCGCCCTCTACACCACCGAGGCCGATCTGTTGCCGGACACCGAAGCGGGCACTTTGACGGTACGTCTGCACCACGGCGCGAACGCCGCGACCAATCAGGTGATTGAGAAACTCTGCGAGGAGCTCAACGCAACCGAGACGGTTTTTCCGCGTACAAATCTACGTCTCGTGCTGAAATTGGGCTCGGGGTAAATTCCTCGAAATCAGGTCATCTGACACTACTCGGCGGCAGAGCTGACGAAGCTCATCGAAGCAACAGAAACTGTGTGTGATCGCGGTGAAGGAAAACCGGAGTTGGTGGTTTTGCGTCGACTGAACATCGGCTAGCTCACGCAAAATTCACGCAAAAGAAAAAAGGGTTAGCGGTTACTCACGCGCAAACCCTTTGATACTGGTGGGCCATGTAGGATTCGAACCTACGACCAATGGATTAAGAGTGTCAAAATAAAACAGTAACTTATTGATATTCTTGCGTTATTAAGCGAACTACACGTAACTTGAGCGAACAGCGATTTACCCCACCAAACAGCAAGTTAGCGCACTCTATTTCACATTGGCGAACTAGAGAGGTGTTTCGCGGTGTACCTTGAGTGTACCTGAGCAAGCTGTGGTTGTAGTTGTTCTGTATTTCTTATTAAATCATCTCAGACCATCACTAACACTCGCCTGCCAACATTACTGATTAGCTCCAATGGTTAGAACGCGATTACACCGACTCAAACGGATTCTCGATACTCATCCCTTTCCATAGACGACCATGTTGCATGTCTTCCGAGAGAAATCGAGTCACATTGGCTTGCACGGCTGTCTCCAGCAACATCGCATCCCAGAATGATAACTGATGTTCATCAACCGCCTGCATGGTCCGTTGAAGTACCGCTGGAGCGGCAGTGACGACAGAAAAAAGGATCATCCAATCGTTGACTTGGGCTTGCGCATCTCTGTGGGGCATTTTTCCTTTTCGGGTGACTGCACTGTAGAACTCGGAAAGAGCTTGAAGTGTGAGGATGCAGTCGCATCGTGACATCTGTTCAATCAGTTCAATGGACTTTTTATGCCGCTCACCAGCATTTCGGTCGATGCTGTAGATAAGAATATTGGTATCGAGGGTGTATTTCTCACCGCTCATGCAGTTCGTCCCGGTCAAAGGCCCACTCACCTAGATCGTACCCCTCCCTCATCCTGGAGAGGGTACGTGCAAGCGCATCCTTTTGCGCTTCACTCAACTCGCGCTCTGTTTTTACAGCAGACAGGCGAGCGACAGGCCGTCCACGTCTTGTAATGATGATCTCTTCGCCCTGTTCAACGATCTCGATATAACGGGAGAGATGTTGATTCACCTCTCGGATGGGAACTTGCCGTTGCATGTTCAAAGTCTCCAAGAAAAACTAATGCTCAATGATTGTAGTACGTACTACATATAATGACAACAGCATCAGGGGCATCGCGAATATCCCTATATTCGCAACTTTAACTTTGGTTTCCCTTGCCAACCTGGCAATTTCTATCATCAGGGATTGAGACATCCGATAACCGATCTCTCCCAGACTTTTCACGAAAGGCATGACCTCATCAATGAAACCGCCTTTCTTTACCGCCAACAAGACACCCGCCAGGCCGGCCACGGGTAAGCCTCTGCGTTTGGCATTCTCTCGACCTTTCCTTAACCCCTGTCACAATGCAAGAGTCAACTCATCGTCGAGTACTTCCGGGGGATAATCGACCGCAGGGACACCCACCTTACCCAGGAGTTCGATGAAGGCCTCCATTGATAGAGCCGCCACTTTGGCAGATTGCGCCAGCGTGAGCTGGTGGGATGAAAACAGATTCAAGGCCATGGCCCGGTGAACACTGTGATCCAATATCCAATCGTCGAAGGGAATGGCCAGGATGGCAGGCTTCCCACTATTTGTGATCAACGAAACCCGACCCGCCTCAGCATCCTCCAAGAGTTCTCCGGATCTGTTGCGGAGACCTCTGGCGGTGAAGACAGCGAATGAATCCATGGCGAGCTCCAGTCACTATTGCCTACATAACACAGCACAAATAATACTTCACAACACTGCGTGATATGAGTTTTAGTAAAGGACACGCATGGCCCACAGTGCTACAAGGCATGCTGGTCCTTCGGGTTGTATATATAACGCCGTTTCTCATTGCAGAATGGAGTCGGGATCCATAGCATGGCGTCGCTCGATAAAGCGGTTCGTCTTCAC
Organism: uncultured Gammaproteobacteria bacterium; assembly: GCA_963716875.1. Taxonomy (GTDB): domain Bacteria; phylum Pseudomonadota; class Gammaproteobacteria; order Chromatiales; family Chromatiaceae; genus JASJBU01. Next base: position 140,795 of record CAVQUR010000001.1, on the reverse strand, counting down.
CAGATCGAAGGCCTCCGGATCAAATTCCTCGCCGACCCATTCGCGCATCTCTTCATATTCATCGCTGGAGGGGTCAGCCAGGGTCTGTAATAGTGATTGATAACCCCAGGGGCCACCACAGTCTTCCGGCGGACAGGCGCGCTCACCTTGGATGCAAATCGCCGACGGGGCCCCCTTATCGAACGGAAGGATCTTCTCGAGCTGAATCTCGTGGCGCCAACTATCGCCGAAATCGTATTCGTAACATCAACGAATCTTTTTCAAGCTGTAGCAAATCGGACAGACGGTATTTACCCTCACTCTCTATCTCTTCCTCAAGACCAAACGGATCCTCCTGTTGTGAGACCATGCCGTAGAACACCCCTCCTTGCTCGAACTGGTGGAGATGGCAATTGAACCACCCCATGGCATCCTGCAATACCGAGTGCAGGCTATCGAGTTTGATGTCATTTATCACCAGCAGACCGCGCCAGATGGGCGGATGTATATCCATCAGTTCGACCTTAATTTGGAAGATCTTTTTTGCTTGGCCGGCATTTTCAGTCACCTCAATTCCGATCAGATAGTCTATATTAGCCGATTTTGCTGTGACTGGGTGATCGCCCTACAATACCCACCTTGCCCCTCCTCTATCAGCCTGTGACAACCCGATGACCGAGACCGCAACTTTCGACCAAGATCCCTTCGTATTCGATATCGAACAGCTCCATGCCCTCGCCTCCGAGCAAACAGTGCGCGATGGATTGAGCGATTTCAAGAACAATTGCGTTACCTGGGTCGAGGTGGAGGGCAATCTGCTGAGTGCCACGGTAGAGGACAGTGGAACCGAGGATGCACTGGGGTTAGAGGTGCGTTACGACGGCGACGGCAACCTGCTTGCCGATTGTGTATGCGGGCAAAACAAGGACGAATTGTGCCGCCACGGCGTGGCGGCCCTGTTCGCCTATTCGACGCGGATCGGCTCACCCAAGGAGCTGTTGAGCGCGGGTGAGAGCGCCATCGAGGAGCGGATGCAGAGTGCCCGCGCCGAGGTGCGCACCGAGCACCTCTCCGGCGAGCCGGTCTTCGGTGCATGGCGCGCCTGGTCGCTGACCAGTACCACCCATTTTCCGCGCCGTTACCATGTCCATATCCGCTCGCTAACCCGACGCGCCAACTACTGTAGCTGCCCCGACTTCGCAGTCAATCAACTGGGTACCTGCAAGCATATAGAGGCCGTGCTGCACGGATTGAAAAAACGCCCGGACTACGAGGCATTGCAACGCAGTGCAGCGCCTTACCCTTACATCTATCTCGATTGGGAAGCCGAACAGGCACCTGGCATAAGACTCCATCGCCCCGCCGGATATAACCATATCGAACTGGCCAACCTGCTCAACAATTATTTCGACGACTTGGGCAACTTTCGCCTCCAGATACCGGAGGATTTTCTACGCCTCGCTGATCTATTGAGTGACACAGAGGAAATCGACATCGGTGAAGACGCCTTGAGCCATGCCCGGCGTCTCGCCGAGCAAGCGGCCCATGAACTGCGCGCCGAACAGATCCGCACCCAGATAACTACGGGGGGCGGACGCATACCAGGGGTACGCGCCCGGCTCTATCCCTATCAGATCGAGGGCATTGCCTTTCTCGCCGCCAAGGGTCGCGCACTGTTGGCAGACGACATGGGGCTCGGTAAAACCCTGCAGGCCATCGCGGCATCGATATGGCTAGGTGAAAACGCCGCTGCAGAGCGTACCCTGATTATCTGTCCTGCCTCGCTGAAGCACCAGTGGGCGCGAGAAATTGAACGCTTCAGCAATGCACCGGTGCAGATTATTCAGGGAAGAGCGGAAGAACGGAGTGTGCAGTACCGGCGCGGGGCGGGTTTCTATATCGCCAACTACGAACTGATTTTACGCGATGTCAGCGTGATCAACGAGATCCTGCGTCCCGATCTGATGATCCTTGACGAGGCACAACGGATTAAAAACTGGCGCACCAAGATTGCCTCGGCGGTAAAGCTCATCCCGTCACGCTACGCCTTCGTGTTGAGCGGCACCCCGCTGGAGAACCGGCTGGAGGACCTCTACAGCCTGATGCAGGTGGTCAATCCCCATGTACTGGGCCCGCTATGGCGATACAGGGTCGATTTCCATGTCACGGATGACAGAGGCAAGGTACTGGGTTATCGCAATCTGTCGGAACTGCGCCGTCGGTTGAATAAGGTGATGTTGCGCCGTGACCGTCGACTGGTGCGCGACCAACTACCCGACCGGATCAGCCAACGAATCGACGTGGAGTTGACGGAAAAACAGTGGGAGCTGCATAACTCTGCGATGACGGCTGCGGGCGCCATCGCCAATATCGCCAAACGGCGCAGCCTGACCCCGAGCGAGAGCAATCGGCTGATGGCAGCGCTGCAAGCGGCGCGCATGGCCTGCGACGCTGCCGGACTGGTTGACAAAGAGACCGAGGGCTCGCCAAAGCTGGACGAACTGGCCAACCTGATTGACGAGCTGTGCGTCCAATCGGGCCTGAAGGCGGTGATATTCTCTCAGTGGGAGCGCATGACCCAGATGGTGGAGCAACGGGTACGTTCCCTCGGGCTGGGCTGCGTCAGACTACATGGGAGTGTTCCCACCGCCAAGCGTGGCGAACTGCTGGATCACTTCCGCAGCGATGATTCGATCCAGGTCTTTATCTCTACCGATGCGGGGGCCACTGGCCTGAACCTACAAGTGGCCTCCGTCCTGATCCATCTGGACATCCCCTGGAACCCGGCGATATTGGAGCAGCGCAACGCTCGGATCCACCGGTTGGGGCAAAAAAACAAGGTTCAGATCGTGCTGATGGTCGCCGCCGGGGCCTACGAGGCGTCGGTGCTCAATATGGTGGAGAGTAAGCGCAACCTGTTCGATAACGTGGTCGAGAGCGATGCCAACGAGGATGTGGTGGGGGTCTCGAAGAAACTGATGGAGGTATTGCTGACCGATCTCAACAAAGAGAGTGACGAAGCAGTTCTCCCCCAGGCGGAAGTGAGCCGGACGGGCGAAGAGGTTAGGCAGTCCGTAATCGATGAGCTTGAACAAACCGAATCCAGCAGTATATCGATCGACGCCAGCAAGATCGCCGAACGTTGGAATGAAGAAACAGCAAACAAGGTGCGCGATGCCATCGTCGCACTCCAACGTGCCTTCGGCACTCGCATCGAGCGGATTCTTGGTGCGGGAGGCGGTCTGATGGCAGTGCTCGAGCGGATCGACGATCAGGACGAACAGACTGCCGCAGAGCTCTCCGACAGGGTCCCGGTGGCCCTTGTTGACCCTCGCACGCTGAAAAGCCTGAATCGTCTCGGCGCAGCCTCACCAGTGGCCGAATCGGACATCCTGTTCGAAGCGCCACCGTCCATCGCCAACAAACCCCTGTTGCTGCAACAGGCACGTGAGAAGATCCACGCCGGTCAACTGCTGATCGAGCAGGAGTGCCTCGGTCCCGCCGTGGAACTGCTGTGCAACGCCCTGCTCGCTATCGCAGCCCATCTGGCAGGAGACGAGAACCCGCCCGACCCGCAACGGGCCGGGGTCTGGCTGTACGGTGAACTGATGCCGAAAGGTACGATCGACACCCACCAAGCGACCCTGTTGAGCCGCGGCCTGACATTGCTGCAAAGTGGCGGCGAACTACCCGAAGCGATGGTTCGGGAGTTGGCGGCGGACGCCGAGTTTTTCTTAAACGCCACTGAAGCCTCAGCTTAGACATGAAGATCCGGGGCTTTTCTCTCTGCTGTGAATAGAGAAGTCAGTCCGTTGTCTGCCCAACGATCCCAGCTAGAACCGTGTAGCTCAATGAGAAACACTGCCATCAGGAGACAGGACAGACCATGACCAAGTCGCATCGCTGGGAGACCACACCGTGCCACTGACGGGAGAAATAGGCCGAGATAGAAAGCGGCTCACAAAACGGCCATGAAAGCGGACACAAAAAGGTCGCATTTAAACCTTTGTAAATACACATCTCGATGATATTGTTAATAATTAAAGATTTCAGATGCGAAAATAGAAGCGGCCATGCAAGCAGACAAACGGGAGCCGATAGACCGGGGTGAGAGCGTCTCGCTCATGGAGCCGATGAGAATTCAGGAGAACTCATGCCAACGCGCATCCATGGCCGATCTCGCGGTCGACTTGGCGGCCCATGCGGCAGGGTTTCGCCGCAGTCTTCCTGAAGGAGTTATGACAGCGCTGGCCGATCTGGTCCGGGCCATGAACTGCTACTACAGCAATTTGATCGAGGGCCACGATACCCATCCGGTTGATATCGAGCGCGCCCTGAAAAACGACTACAGCGCCAACATCGACAAACGGAACCTCCAACTCGAAGCCAAGGCGCACATCGCGGTTCAGCAATGGATCGACGATGGCGGACTGCAAAATAGCCGCGCCCTCAGTCTGGAGAGCATTTGCGAAATCCATCAACGGTTCGGGGCACTGCTACCGGACGAACTGCTTTGGGTGGAAGATCCCGACACGGGTGATCGTTTACAGGTGATCCCTGGCGAACTGCGCCAGCGCGATGTCAAGTTGGGCCAGCATATCGCAATCAGTCCCGGAGCCCTGCCTCGCTTTCTGGATCAGTTCGAGCGCTCTTATAGTAATCTTGGAAAAGCGGAAACCATTATCGCAGCGGCGGCAGCCCACCATCGTCTGCTCTGGATACATCCGTTTCTGGACGGCAATGGCCGTGTAGTACGCCTGATGTCTCACGCCATGCTGCTTGAGACGCTCGATACCGGTGGCATATGGTCGATTTCCCGTGGACTAGCGCGCAATGTCCGTTCATACAAGAGTCATCTGACGCAGTGCGATCTTCCGCGCCGTAATGATCTCGACGGACGCGGCAATCTCAGCGAGGAAGGACTGGCCGCCTTTACCCGTTTCTTCCTTGAAACCTGTCTCGACCAGGTGAAGTTCATAGAGGAACTGGTGCAACCGGACCGCCTGCGCAATCGCATCCTCCTCTGGGCCGAGGAAGAAGTGCGCGCCGCTGCGCTGCCGCAACAAGCCGGTCGCGTTCTCGAAGCCATTCTGTATCGAGGTGAGTTGCCCCGTGGCGAAGTTCCGCCACTTCTGGGTACGAGCGATCGCCATGCCCGCCGGGTCGTGTCTGCTCTGATCGAACGCGGCGTGGTCGTCTCCGCAAGCACACGTGCGCCGCTGCGCCTCGCCTTTCCAGCCAAACTGGCTCAGCGCTGGATGCCCGGTCTGTTCCCGGAACAAACCTGAGAAAGAAAAAAGATCTTAGAGGGATCCCATCATTGAACTCGAACAGGTCAAGTTGACCGGACAGAGGCAGAGAGGTTGGTTCCAAACTTTAGCCTTTGAGTATAAGCAAGTCGGTCTATTATTCCCTGATCCTGTAATCCGCGAAATTTGGTCCCAATGCTTGTTAAGAAAGCCTAGCGAGGCTTTGCCTCAGACCCACCAGACATGAAGTGGCCCCGATTGAGCATGCAGAAGCGTATAGACTTCTGCTATAACCACTAGGCGGCGGGAGGACGATCAGTCCAAGAGTCAATCGGGGCCTGTAACCATGATAGAACAAACATTGAGGGAATTGTTAGAGGACAAGGTGACATTGGATATCGAGGGCATTGATCGTCTGTACCTCAACGCGTATCAGCCCCGCCTACAGACCGGCGGTGGTGTGGTGGGTTTTTTCCGCGAGCACCGCGGTGCGCAGGTCGCCTCGACTACCCTGATGGCGCCGATGAGCCAAGACTTTGTCAAGCAGATTCATACCTTTGCCAAACAGCATGAGCTGGAGTTGGTGCATTTCACCAAGGGGCAACGCAAAGACGAGGTGACCACGGCCCGCTTGAAAGACTTCCATGAGACCGAAGGCGTGCTCTATATCGGTATTGCCCAAGAGAAGTTTGCCGGCTTTCGGGTGAGGAAGCGGGTCAGCGAACGCACCGGGACGACCTTTCCCTGGCTGTACCGTTCCACGGTGATGTGTAACCAGTACTATTTTTACGTGGTGGACGCGGACTTCGGCCCGCTGTTTATCAAATTCTCCTCCTACTTTCCCTACACCGCCCGGATCTGTCTCAATGGCCATGAGTATGCCAAACGCCAGCTGGATAAAGCGGGGATTGCCTATGAGGCACTGGATAACGGGATTCGCAGCTGTGCCGATCCGGCCCGCCTGCAGCAAATCCTCGATGAGCTGGATGAGCGTAAGATCGAGGCGGTGGTCCGTAAATGGTTTGCTCGCCTACCCCATCCGTTCAGTCCTGCCGATCGAGCCGCGGGGTATCGCTATGAGTTGTCGATACTGCAGGCGGAGTTTGCCCGCACCCAGGTGTTTGATCGCCCGCTCTCAGGCCGGCATCTGTTCGAAGAAGTGATCCGGGAAAACATCGACCTGGGACGCCCGGAGAAAGTCAGCTTGATCTTTGATCGGCGTATTACTAAACGCACACCGGGGCGGTTTTGCACCCGGGTGCTCACCCAAGGGGTCATGCCCTCGCTGCATGTCAGCTACAAGGCCACCAAGATCAAGCAGTACTTCAAGGAGGATCGTGCACTGCGAACCGAGACCACGATCAACAACACTCGCGACTTCGCCATCGGTCGACGCCTGCCGAATCTACCCGCGCTGCGGGAGATCGGCTTTGCTGCCAACCGACGTTTATTGGACGTCGAAAAAATTTCGCAGGACTGTCAACTGGGCGAAGCGGTGTTCGATCAGCTCAACCAACCGCAAATTGTGGATCGACAGCGTGCTTCGGCATTGGGCTTTGGCAATCCGCGGGTCATGGCGCTGTTTCAGGTCTTGTGTCTGTTCCTGTGGTTGCCTCAGGGCTTTCGCAATGCCACCCTGCGTAGCCACGTTGCGCAGTTGCTGGGTGAATCGCCTGAAGACTATACCCCCGGACGCATGACCTATGATCTACGGCGGTTACGTTTACACGGGATCATACATAAGATCCCCGGCACCCATCGCTATCAGGTAACCGATGAGGGAATCCGCATCTGCCTGTTCTTGACCAAGGTCCATGTGCGTATCATCCGCCGCGGTTTCTCGCAGCTGATGGATGGTTGCCCGAAAGCACCCAACCGGCCTATCGCCAACGCCATACGTCAACTCGATTATGCGATGGAGCAACTCAATGTTGAAGCCAAACTGGCCGCTTGAAAATTTGACGCAATTGTAAAGATACTTTGTGCTCAAGGATTCCTAGTTGTGCGTTCAGTTTCTACTCATGTACAGGTACCTAAAATCCATCGGCGACAGTGTTTTGCAGGAGCACATAACCTCACAACAACAAACTGATGTGAACACACATACTTATGCACTTCCTGTTGTAAGTGCTTATTTCCAAACAAACGCGCACACAAGGGAACTGAGGATAACGTATGGCACTGTACCGTCAGTGTACCTGCGTTCCCTCAACGGCATTGAGAGAGGAAGAGATAAACCAGTATCTCTTTGTTTTATATGGATAAACTGGTGGGCCATGTAGGATTCGAACCTACGACCAATGGATTAAGAGTCCACTGCTCTACCAGCTGAGCTAATGGCCCGAAACAATAGATAATTGGGGTGGACGATGGGTCTCGAACCCACGACCACCGGAATCACAATCCGGAGCTCTACCAACTGAGCTACGTCCACCATAAATCGTTCGCACTGTCCCGATGGTGCCATATGCTGCAGTAGCATTCAGCATATTTGGCACGCCCGGCAGGATTCGAACCTGCTACCCTCGGCTTAGAAGGCCGATGCTCTATCCGAATGAGCTACGGGCGCAGATCTTTTGGTCGGGGTAGAGAGATTCGAACTCCCGACATCCTGCTCCCAAAGCAGGCGCGCTACCAGACTGCGCTATACCCCGAAATCCGATGCAAATTGCATTGAGCGCTCGGAAGCGTGAGGAGCGAAATCATACTGGCGTAACTGACTCAGGTCAATGGCCGTTTCCTCACGGCAAATCTACGCTAGAGCCTAACTCATTGAAAGAGCATTCGAGTTCCGAGTCATTTTCAGATAATCAAAGACTGCCCGGGTATTCAGCAGCAGTTTCTTCATCATTTCCGGAATCGTTTCGTTGCGTTTCTTGCTCTTGAGCAGAGCCGATGGCAAATCGCCGCAATCGGGTGATGTTTTCAGGCCCAAAGCCGGTACGGATCTGGCTACGATCTTCGTCATAATTCCAGTCGATGATGTAGTGGCAGCTTTCTACACTCCAATGCCGCCGATTATCGCGAAGAACCTGTTCCGGGCTTGCTTGATCTGCGGGTATGCTGGTGATGCCATAGATGACATCCTGACTTGTTTTGCCCGTCTTTTTGATAATGGATTCTCTCTCGATCATAAAAGCCTGATGGACATGGGGAAAGTCGAGATGCTGATTCAGTGCTGTCGTGACCCAGATCTTCCGCGTCTCAATCCGTCCATGATCGCCGCTGCCGATCTGGGTGAAGTCCGCCGCTTTGGGCGAGTTCTGGAAATAGAACATGAGATCTTCGAGGAGGTTGGGCTGATTCCCTTTTACCGTGAAGTGGTAGTTTGCTTCTCGATCTTCCACCAGGTATCGCGCGAACTCACGTTGCGTGAGCAGTGCATCCGCCGTGATGGTTCGGCCTTTAATCTCAAAGGTATCGAGCAGGGGCGCCGCCGTCTTGATCTCATTGGTCTGTTTTTCTTCATCACAGCCTTTTACGGGCAATGTCCCCACTTTTTTTGGGCGTAGCACTGGCCGCTTGCGTGGCCAATGGCACTCATGATGTGTGTTTGCCTGCCCTTGTCATCCATCGCATTGCACATGGTTTTACCCTCAATGGCCAAACTCTCATCCAGGCTGCCATATTGTGCATTCCAGGCATTCAGCGCTCGATCTAACTGCTCAGGGTCAACCTGGATCAAGACATTACGAATCACCGTACGACAGGGTACCTCATATTTTCCCTTTCTTTTCCTGCACCTGAAACGGCTGCGAGCATTGTTGCCCAGCGACTGTACCCAGAGGGAAATGTCCTTGTAGCCCCGCATCCCACAAAGCACGGCCGCCGCTGCCAGTGACAGAACCGTGGCCAGCTGATGCTTCTTGCCTTGCGCCCTGCGCGAGTCGTCAATAGTTTTGAAAAAATCGTAAAGGGATAGCATCTGTTTGGCGGTGAGCTTCATTCTCGGTCTCCCTGTCTGGTAACGGTCGTTGAGCACCGGACGAGAGAGCAGCGCACGCGCATTGCGTTGCAGTGGCAGCAGAAACACCAGTTTGGATGATTGCGTCCGTTCACTATAACCCTCCCTTGTGCGCCGATAGCCTTTGGTTGAGCCCACCAGTATCCAGTTTGAGGCACGGTAGATCGTGCCGTGAAAGCGATCAGGGTCCACAAAGGTTTCCAGCAGCAGGAGCGGATACCCGAAACGATCCTGCCAATCTTGCTGAATCCGACGTTTACAGCGCGATAAGATCTGCGAGGCCAGGTTCTTGTGATGATGCGCTGGCAGGATCAGAAAACGTGAGTTATTCGCTACCAGATTGAGACGGTCATACTGATGGCGGTAGCCCCAACCGATCCATTCGTCGCGTGCGGAACACTTGAGTGCGGGGGCTGAAAAACTCAACAGGGCAAGCCATTGGTCTTCCATGGTGGCAACAGACCAGATCGTGTTTCCTATCTTGGGCAGTGAGCCCAGATAATGATGCGCCTGCATCAGCGCTTGAAAATCACGCTCTTGGGAGGGGTGAACAGGTACTACATTGAGGGATGAATGGCGCAAGCTGTCTCTCGTTCGGGAATTTGAACACCTGCTTTTTACCTCAAGCGACAGGTTTGGTCCACAGTTTGTGGGTATCTTGATGTTTTCATTGGGATTGGGTGGTTAGCGGCGTTCCGACGTGGCCGTTTCCTCCTGTGCCGCTGACACCAACTGGTTTTCGGGGTATCATTTTGGGTCTTCCCGACCTGTAGGCATTACCGTCACATGAGTGCGCAGATTTTAGATGGCAAGACCATTGCGGCCGACCTGAAACAGCAGATCAAGAGCAAAGTCGCGGCGCGTAGCGCCGAGGGATTCAGACAACCGGGGCTCGCGGTGGTGCTGGTTGGCGATAATCCCGCCTCTCAGGTCTATGTGCGGAACAAGCGGCGAGCCTGCGAAGAGGTGGGTTTTTACTCCGAGATGCACTCGCTTCCCGGCGAGACCAGCCAGGCCGAACTGCTGGCATTGATCGATAAACTGAACGGGGATGACGCCATCGACGGCATCCTGGTGCAGTTACCGCTACCGGGACAGATCGACGAAGAAGCGGTAATTGAGGGCATCCTGCCCACCAAAGACGTCGATGGTTTCCACCCCTACAACGTGGGCAGGCTCTCGTTGCGTATGCCGATTCTGCGGCCCTGCACCCCCAAGGGCGTGATGACCATGCTGACGCATACCGGCTACAAGCTGGAAGGTCTCGACGCCGTCATCATCGGCCAGTCCAACATCGTAGGCCGTCCCATGGCCATGGAACTGCTGGCGGCCCGCTGCACCATCACGGTGTGCCACAGCCGCACCAAAGACTTGCTTGGAAAGGCCCGCAATGCAGACGTCCTGGTGGCGGCGGTAGGCCGGCCTGAGTTCGTACCCGGCGATTGGGTGAAGGAAGGAGCCATCGTGATCGATGTGGGCATCAACCGTACGGAGGCAGGCAAGCTGGTGGGGGACGTGCATTTCGCCAGCGCCAGTCAGCACGCCAGCTGGATCACCCCGGTGCCCGGTGGCGTTGGCCCCATGACCATCGCCAGTCTGCTGGAGAATACCCTGCAGGCGGCGGAGTTACATAGCGCCGCCAATTAGCCGCATACACTGCAGCAGGTTGCTAGCCCGGGCTACCACTTGAACAGTCACCCCCGACGCCAGTTGGTACCACTCGGACCGTCCTCGAGGATTATGCCGGCGGCCTGCAGTTCGTCACGAATCCGGTCGGCCTCGGCCCAGTTCTTCGCCGCCTTGGCCTGGGTTCGCTCTGCAATCAAGGACTCAATCCGCTCTTCTGGATAGCTTACTGTGCCTGTACCAGTGACGCCGGCCTCCGCCTGCAGATCCCCTCCCCCGGCAATGACACGGCCGTTTTTCAGCCACTCGTTGGCATGATTCTGCAGAATGCCCAGGATACCACTCAGACTTTTCAGCTCGGCAGCCAAGCCAGCGGCCGCCGCTTGATCGCTCTCCCGCAGGCGATTGATCTCCCGAGCCATATCGAACAACACAGCGAGGGCCTCAGGTGTATTGAAGTCATCCTGCATGGCGGCATGGAAGCGCTCGCGATAGCTCTCGCCACCGGCAGGCTCGGCATCCGGCAGATCCCGCAGGGCAGTGTAGAAGCGAGTCAGCGCGCCGCGCGCCTGCTCCAGATGATCCTCATCGTAGTTGAGCGGACTGCGGTACTGACTGGTGAGGATGAAGTAACGCACGATCTTCCGCCCCATAACTAAGGGGCTCATGCGTTTCAGAATCTCCCGCACGGTGAAGAAATTGCCCAGGGATTTCGACATCTTTTCATCGTTGATGCGCACGAAGCCGTTGTGCATCCAGTACTTGACGAAGGGATGTCCGGTGGCGCCCTCCGATTGGGCAATCTCGTTCTCATGATGGGGAAAGGTCAGATCCGCACCGCCTCCGTGGATGTCGAAGGTGTCTCCCAGGGCCGTCGTGGACATCGCGGAGCATTCGATATGCCAACCCGGACGACCTTTGCCCCAGGGAGAATCCCAAGCGGGCTCGCCGGGTTTGGCCGCCTTCCACAGGGCGAAGTCCAGCGGATCGTGCTTGGCCTCGCCCGGCTCCACCCGCGCGCCAGACTCGAGATCGTCGATCGACTTGCCCGACAACCTGCCGTAGTCAGGGAAGCTGCGCACCTCATAATAGACATCCCCATTTTTTGCGACGTAGGCATGGCCCTTGTCGATCAGCTTGCGAATCATGCTGAGGATCTCGTCCATATGCTGCGTGGCCTTGGGCTCGACCGTGGGCGGCAAAATCCCCAGGGCCGAGGAATCTTCATGCATGGCCTGGATAAAACGCTCTGTCAGCGCCAGAAAGGGCTCGCCGTTCTCATTCGCCCGTTTGATGATCTTGTCGTCGATATCGGTGATGTTGCGGATGTAGGTGACGTCGTATCCCAGCACCTGCAGATAACGGAAGACCACGTCGAACACGACCATGACCCGGGCATGCCCCAGATGACAGAGGTCATAAACCGTCATGCCGCACACATACATGCGTACCCGCCCCTGTTCCAGGGGTTGAAAGGACTCTTTACGGTTGGTCAAGTCGTTGTAGATTTTGAGCATGTGTGGATCAGCTATACAGTTGGATGGACATTCTGCGCGTGGATATTAACGAAAACACGCTGTCGCCACAAAATAAGGTGCTGTCTACAACATGGGCAGCGGATTTCACAAACCCTGTCGGCCGTATTCTCGGCGGCTACCCATGACTAACCCCCATGCAGGATAACAACAGGCATATCTTGGCAAGGGGCACGGATGGGTGTACCGCTCAACTGAGAAGATCTCAACCCTTTCTACCCATCACCATAAGCTATATCATTGTTCCTTTTTGCAACAGTGCGGATGGAACAAGCCCTCATGAAACAGTTAGTCAGAAAGACATTAATCACACTTTTATTGGCCGGCTCACTAACAACCCAGGCCTTGGCGGAGAAGGTCAATGTGCTGATGCAGACCAGTCTGGGCGACATCAAGCTCGCGCTGGACAAGGAGAAGGCGCCCATCTCAGTGGAAAATTTCGTCAATTATGTGAACGAGGGATTCTATGACGGCACCATCTTTCACCGGGTCATCAAAGACTTCATGATTCAGGGTGGCGGTTTTACCCCTGAGATGAAGAAGAAAACCACCCATGATCCGATCCAGAATGAGGCCAAGAACGGCCTGAAGAACAAACGCGGCAACATTGCCATGGCCCGCACACCGCCCCCACATACCGCCACCGCCCAGTTCTTCATTAATCACAAGGACAATGCCTTCCTCGACTATCCGGGTCAGGACAAATGGGGCTATGCGGTGTTCGGTAAAGTCACCGAAGGCATGGAAGTGGTCGACAAGATCGCCGAACAGCCAACCGGGGTAAAGAATCGGATGCGCGATGTACCGGTAGTCCCGGTTATCATCGAAAAGGTCTCGATTCTGTCTGATGATGCGACAACCACCGCCTCACCTGCCATCCAGTAAACCAACCACCACAGGTATCCCCATGATCACACTCAGCACCAACCTCGGCCCCATTGTGATCGAACTGGACGAAGAGAATGCCCCCAAGACCTGCGAGAATTTCATCCAGTATGTGAAGGACGGTTTCTTCGATGGCACCATCTTCCATCGGGTGATCGACAACTTCATGATCCAGGGCGGCGGGTTTCTGCCCGGCATGATCCAGAAACAGACCCGGGAACCGATCGAAAACGAGGCCAAGAACGCCCTCTCCAACGAGATCGGCACCATCGCCATGGCCCGCACCATGGAGCCTCACTCCGCCACCGCCCAGTTCTTCATCAATGTGTCCAACAACCGCTTTCTGGATCATCCGGGCCAGGATGGCTGGGGCTACTGCGTGTTCGGTAAGGTCATCAGCGGCATGGACGTGGTGAACAAGATCAAGGGGACCGATACCACCAGCCGCGCCGGGCATCAGGACGTGCCGGTCGAGGACATCATCATCGAAAAGGCCGAGGTCTCCGACTAAGTGTCCGAGACACTGTTCATCTCAGACCTGCACCTGTCTGCGGAACGACCGGACACGGTGCAGTTGTTTCTCGAGTTTCTCAACCAGCGCGCTCCCCGGGCCGACACCTTGTATATCCTGGGGGATCTGTTCGATGCCTGGATCGGCGACGATCTGGAGCTGCCTCCCATCCCCAAGCTCAAGGCAGCCCTGCACGCCCTCTCCCAGAGCGGCACTGAGATCCGCCTGATGCATGGCAATCGGGACTTTCTGGTCGGCGCGCGCTTTTGCGCCGAGACCGGTTGCAAATTGATGCCGGACCCAAGCCTGATCGACCTGCAGGGCATACCGACTTTGCTGATGCACGGCGACACTCTGTGCACTGACGACCTGGACTATCAGGCCTTTCGCCGGCAGATTCGCGAGCCTGCCTTCATCCGGCATTTTCTCAGCCTGCCGATTCCGCAACGTATCGCCACGGTGACCGAGTTGCGCGGTAAAAGCGGTGAGGCCACCTCCCTGAAGGCGGAAGAGATCATGGATGTGAATCAGCAGACGGTGGAAGACTATCTGCTCGAATACGACGCCAGGCGACTCATCCATGGCCATACCCATCGCCCGGCCCTGCACCAGTTCGAGCTTGCCGGGCAACAGGCCCGGCGTTACGTGCTGGCCGAGTGGCATGCCGACCAGGCCAGCTTTCTGAATGTCGGCGAGGAAGGCTGGCGGGTAGAGACCTTTCCCCCGCAATAACAGCCGGCAGGTCGACGATCGACTATCTTTAGCGGAAATGATGGGTCCATCGATCGCAAGCACGACAAGGAATGGCTGATGACAGGTTTCGAACGGTTATTGCTCGGCGGTGTTTTCTTCGCTCTACTGTTGCCCAATCTTGCTGGAACCCGCCCCCTCCCCCCGGAGGCGGTGCCAGAGCCCCTCAAGCCCTGGATCGACTGGGTGCTCTGGGAGCATCAGGAGCGGGACTGCCCGATACTTTACAACGCTGCGCTTCATCGCTGCGTCTGGCCGTCACAACTGGAACTGCAGCTCTCCGCACAGGGGGGGCGATTCGCCCAAGCTTTCATCGTTTACCGGGCATCCCGCGTCGAGCTGCCGGGCAACGATAAATTTTGGCCGCTGGAAGTCACCGTCAATGGCCTGCCGGCGGCCATCATCGCGCACCAGCAGACCCCGCAGCTGCAACTTGCTCCCGGTAATTATCGCATCGAGGGTGGTTTCCGGTGGGAACGGCTGCCTGAATCCCTGCCCGTTCCGAGCGCTACCGGCCTGGTCTCGCTGCAGGTCGAGGGCGTGGAACGGGAACGACCGGAACTCAAGGACGGCCAACTCCGGTTGCGGGAAGGAACAACAGACAATATAACAACCCCGCAAGATCACTTGAGCCTGGATCTGTTCCGCCGGGTGATCGATAGCCACCCTCTGCGGCTGGTCAGCCTGCTCCGCCTGGAGGTCTCCGGGCGCCAGCGGGAGCTGATCCTGGGCCGGCCTTTGCTCACGGGTTTCATTGCCGTGGAGATACAAAGCCCGCTGCCGGCCCGCCTCGATCCTGACGGGAGCCTGCGGGTCCAGGTCCGCCCCGGTGTGTGGGAGCTGGAGCTGCAGGCCCTGCACCCGGACTATTTGACCGAACTGAGCCTGCCGGAACAGCCGCCACCCTGGCCCAATCAGGAGATCTGGAGCTTCGAAGCCGAACCGGCCCTGCGCCTGGTGGAAATTGCAGGGGCAGTCCCGGTGGATCCCCGCCAGACCCGGCTGCCGCTTGACTGGCAGAGCCTGCCGGCCTATCAGCTGAGTGCCGGACAGACCCTGCGGCTGCAGGTGGTACGGCGCGGCGATCCGCAGCCGGAACCGGACTCACTGCAGCTGCAGCGGGATCTCTGGCTCGACTTCGATGGCCAGGGCTACACCCTGCGTGACCGCATCGAGGGCCGCATGACCAGCGGCTGGCGGCTCTCGGCCAATCCGGAGCTCGAGCTGGGCCGGGCGACCCTGGACGGAGACCCCCAGTTCATCACCAAGCTCGCACCAGACAATCGAGCCGGCCTCGAGGTGCGCCAGGGCCAGGTGAACCTGGTGGCGGAAAGCCGCCTCGCAGGCCCGCTGACCGATCTGCCGGCCACTGGCTGGGACCGGGAGTTCCAGCGGGTGGGCTCATTGCTGCACCTGCCCCCCGGCTGGCGCCTGCTGGCGGCTACCGGGATGGACGCGGAACACCACTCCTGGCTCAAGCAATGGACCCTGTATGACCTGTTTCTAGTGTTCGTGATCGCCGCCGGGGTGGGGAAATTGTGGGGCTGGCGCTGGGCCCCGCCCACCCTGCTCACCCTCGCACTGGTCTGGCAGGAGCCCGGCGCCCCGCGCCAGATCTGGCTCTATCTGCTGGTGTTGACCGCCCTGCAGCAGGTGGTTCCAATGGGACGCTTGCATACCCTCATCAAGGTCATGCGCCTGCTCGGCCTGGCAACTTTGATCGCAATCGTCCTGCCGTTCATGGTGGAGCAGGCCCGCACCGGTCTCTATCCGCAACTGGCCAGCTCCGGCCACACGCAATCGGTACTCGGTGACATGGAGCTGGACAGGCGGTTGCAGACCGCCATGGATGAGGCCCCCACCGCCCTACGGGAAAGCCGCAACCTGGAGGAGTTGAAAGGACGCATCGCCACACTTGGTTCCGCGCTGCCGCCCAAGCCCAAATCCGCAGCGCCCAGACCCTGGCAAGCCGATCCGGAGGCCCGGATTCAGACCGGACCGGGACTGCCGGACTGGCAGTGGCAGCGCATCCCGCTGGTCTGGAACGGCCCGGTTTCCCAGCAGCAGCGCATGCAACTATTCCTGGCCAATCCCCGGGACAATCTGGTCTTGCACCTGGCCGGCATCCTGCTGCTGTTGCTGCTTGTCTGGCGTTTCCTCGAACTGGGTGGCTGGCGACCGGGCAAGGGCACTACGTCCTCTGTCCTAATCCTGCTCAGCCTGACCCTGGCGGGCGGTCCCGAACCGGCCCAGGCGGAATACCCGAGTCCGGAACTGTTGCAGCAATTGGAGCAACGCCTGACCGAGCCGCCGGAGTGCCTGCCCCAGTGCGCCGACATCCAACGCCTGCGCCTCGAACTGGATGAAACCCGCCTGCTGGCCCGCCTGCAGGTCGACGCCCTGGAACGGACGGCGATCCCTCTGCCCATCGACATGCAGCAACAGACCCCGGTTCAGATCTTGCTGGACGGCGAACCCACGGTCGCCCTGGCGCGGGATGTAGAGGGGCTGCTGTGGATCCAGGTCGACTCAGGGCAGCACGAGCTCCAGCTTGCCGCCAGACTCCCCAAGTTACAGCAGCTCCAGTTGCCGCTGCCTCTACCGCCCCATCGGGTGGAGGTGGTGACGGATAGCTGGACGGTGGAAGGGCTGCGCGAAAACCAGGTCCCCGACCGGCAGCTGCACCTCACCCGCAACCGGCCTCAAGGGACAGATATCGACGAGTCGGATGCCTTTGCAAGCCAGACCCTGCCGTCGTTCGTCAGGGTCGAACGCACGCTGCGCCTGGATCTGGAATGGTCGGTGGAGACCCGGGTGGTACGCCTCTCTCCGGTTGGCACCCCGATCGTCCTGCATATACCGTTGTTGCAGGGGGAATCGGTCATCTCGGAAGAGATTCAGGTGCAAGAAGGTATGGCCCTGGTGAGCATGGCGGCGAATACGGACCAGACAGTCTGGCTGTCCCACCTGCCCATCGGCGCGCAGATCCGCCTCAGCGCACCCCAGACCTCCCAGTGGATCGAACTCTGGCGACTGGACGTCGGTCCCCTCTGGCATGCCCGGGTCACAGGCATCGCACCGGTCCATCATCAGGATCAGCATCGCTGGCTGCCCACCTGGAAGCCCTGGCCCGGCGAACGGGTCGAGCTGCAATTGAGCCGTCCCCAGGGCATACCAGGCGTCATCCGCACCATCGACAGCAGCCGCCTGCTCCTGACACCGGGTCAACGGGCCACAGACGCCAGTCTGGAGTTCCGCCTGCGCGGCAGTCAGGGCGGACGCCATGAGATCAGCCTACCGGCTCAGGCGCGACTGCTTTCGGTGCAAATCGACAACCAGGAGCAACCAATTCGTCAGGAAGGCGCGAGTGTCTCTCTGCCGGTGCATCCCGGCGAGCAGATCTATGCGCTGATGTGGCGACTGGACGAAGGCATGCAGGCCGCCTGGAGCACGCCCGTGGTGGATCTGGGCATCGCCAGTGTGAACAGCGATATCCAGGTGCAGATGGGCCAGGATCGCTGGGTGTTGTTCACCAGCGGACCACAGCTCGGACCGGCGGTGCTGTTCTGGGGTGAACTGCTGATCATTCTGCTGCTGGCATTGATCCTGGGTCGCCTACGGGACTACTCGCCCCTGGGCGCTGTCTCCTGGCTGTTGCTCGGGATTGGCCTGAGCCAGGTGTCCATCTGGTCGAGCCTACTGGTGGTTGCCACCTTCTTCGCCTTCGGCTACCGGCGCCGCGTTGATCCCCGGCAGCTTGCGGGGAGCTTCAATCTGTTACAGATCGGCCTGGTGCTGCTCGCCCTGTTGACCCTTGCGACCCTGTTCTGGGCCGTGCAGCAGGGCTTGCTGGGATTGCCCCAGATGCAGATCGGCGGCAACGGTTCCAGCGCCTATCAGCTCAATTGGTATCAGGATCGCAGCGAGCAACAGTTACCGGTGGCCGGGGTCTATTCCGTGCCCCTGCTGGTTTATCGGCTACTGATGTTGGCCTGGGCCCTGTGGCTCGCCTTTTCACTGCTGGGTTGGATCAGATGGGCCTGGCAGGCCTTCAGCCATGGCGGACGGTGGATTGAAATCAAACTCAAATTGCCGAAACGCAGGCACTCAAAACCCCGGTCCCCACAGCAAAGCTGAAACGTTGTGGATTGGCTGCCGTTAACCCTGCTCTGCGCCTTCAGCCTGGCCTCGGCTGATGCCCTGATCAAAGCGGCGCTGGCGGATTATTCGGCCCGTGAACTGGCCTTCGTGCGTCTCACCCTGACCGGCCTGCTTGTGTCGCCGCTGCTCATAGGCCACTCGTTCAGTGCCTTGCCCATGGCGTTCTGGCTGTGGGTGGGGTCGATCGTACCTGTGGAGATTCTGGCCATGTTGCTCTATAACCGGGCGATTCGCGACTATCCCCTGTCCCAGACCCTGCCCTACCTGGCCTTCACCCCGGTGTTCGTCACCCTAACCGGCTATCTGCTGCTGGGAGAATCCGTGTCGGGTCAAGGACTCTTAGGGATCCTACTGGTGGTGGCGGGCGCCTGGCTGTTGAACTTTCGCCAGGCCTTGCTGCGGGCCTGGCGCAGTTGGCTGCTGCCGCTCACCCAGGTCTTCCGCCACCCGGGTTCACTGATGATGCTGGGGGTCGCCCTGCTCTACAGCTTCACCTCCGTGGGCGGCAAGGGGGCGATGCAGTACATGGCGCCGGAGCTGTTCGGACCCTTCTATTTTCTCGTCGTCGGCCTCACCCTGGTGCCATTGCTGGGGCTGGGCACGCCGGCCCAGCTCAAGCGTATCTGGCGCAAGCCGCTGCCGGTGCTCGGCACCGCAATGCTGATGGGTTTGATGCTGATCACCCATTTCATCGCCCTGCAGCGGGTCGAGGTGGCCTATATGATCGCGGTTAAACGCACCAGCCTGCTGTTCGGCATGATCTATGGGGCCTTGCTGTTCAAGGAGCCCGGCCTGGTCGGCCATCTGCTGGCCGGCGTTGTGATGCTGGGCGGAGTGGCGTTGATAGCGACCAGTTAGTCGACCGGCGATCTTTGCGTCGCAATGATTTCGAGCACATCCTGCAACAGCAGGCTGGTCTGTGGTCCCGCCCGGACCACGACCCTCTTCGTCAGGTCTGTCCGGTAGCGGCTAAACAACTCCACCACCTCTTGACGGTTATACTGCTGTTTTTCCTCGCTCGACCGTGCCTGCAAATCCAGCGGCACAACCTCCGCGGACTTCATCATCAACTGGCTCTTGCCGGTCCCTTCCTCGCTAGCCGTGAGCGGGCCGGTTTTGGTGTAGGCCTTGCCTTTGTAGCCGAAACGCTGGCCGATCGGGAGTTGCGGAAATCGCATCGTTTTCAGGTCTCCGCGAGATATTGCCTTACCTGTTCCAACAGCCCCTCTGGCGGGAAATGCCGGGTGTCGAGGACTATGCTGGTGTCCAGTTCCCGGTCGCTCAAAGGCTCCCGGTTGCGTAGCTGCAGATCCAGCACCGCCAGGTTCGCCTCGGAGGGATCCCCACCCCGTTGTTGCCGCTGTATGACCCGCTCCCGCAGCACCTGATCCGGCGCCTGGCAATCCAGGATCAAGTAATCAACCGCCAGGTCGCCGGCCAATTGCTGAAACGCTTCCCGCTGCGCCGCCTTGAGGAAGGTGGCATCCACGATCACGGAGAAGCCCGCCCGCAGCAACAGCGCAGCCCATGCTCTCAAATGCGCATAGGTTGTCTCGGACGCCTGTCTGCCGTAGACGCCCTGTTCAAGACCCTTGGGTTGATCGCTTTCCGGAAACAGCCGCTTGCGTTCCACATCGGAGCGCAAACGTACCGCCTCCAGGCGCTCCAACAGCCAACCGCTGAAGAGGCTCTTGCCGGAACCGGACAACCCATGGGTGATCATCAGGACGGGTTGCGTGGTCCGGGTGTAACCCTCCGCCAGCTTGATATACCCTAGATACTCTTGCGTGAGATCCTGACGCTCCCGGTCTGACAAGCCCGCCTGACTCAGGCGGATCGCCGCCACCTTGGCCCGCACCATGGCCCGGTAGGTCTGATAGAAGCGCAGCAGGGGTAGCGCCGGATAGTCACCGGTCAGCTCCAGATAGCGATTGAGAAAGTCTGCAGCCGCTTCGCGCAGGCCCCGATGTTCTAGATCCATCAGTAGAAAACCCACATCGTTCAGGGTATCGATCCAGCTCAGGTTGGGATTGAATTCGATGCCGTCGAAGATCTCCAACTTGCCCTCATAGGTGGCGATATTGCCCAGATGCATGTCGCCATGGCATTCGCGGATGTGTCCATCCCGCTTGCGCTGCCACAACAGGTCATCCAGGCGTTGCGCCTGAGCGCGGGTCCAGGTCTCCAGGGGATCGAGTCGCGGCAGCTCCAGGACCGCCAGACTGATCTCCCGGATCTGGGCGAAATTTTCTACCATTGGATAGAGCACCCGCTCGGGAGTGCCGTAGGGAGTCGCGGGGTCCGCCGGGGGGATCTGCCGGTGAAACTCGGCCACCTGGCGGGCGAGCTGCTGGAGCATCTCCCGATCGGGCAGGTGCACGCTCAGCAGTTCGGACTGGGAGAAACGGCGCATTCTGACAGCGTATTCGAGCACGGAACCCGTGCCGCCAAAACGGGCCTCGTCCAGACTGCCGGTCACCGGTACCACATCCAGATAGAGCTCCGGCGCCAGGCGTCGATTGAGGCGCAACTCCTCCTCGCAGCAGTGACGCCGCCGCTCCAGGGTGGAAAAATCGAGAAACCCCAGATTCAGGGGCTTCTTGATCTTATAGGCGTAATCTCCCGCCAGGATCACATGGGAGATGTGGGTCTGGATGTGCTGCAGATCGGTTGCGGATCCACTGAAGGCGGCCGCACGCTGCAAGGCACTGACCAAACGCAGCTGCTGTTGCGGATCCAATTCCTGCTGTAACGCCATATCGATGGTTTATCCTTGACTAAATATTAGATAGTGCTAATATGATTTATTTGCTAGCAGTCGCTGGCTGTCGATAGCGACTTGGGACTCAATATTACCGTTTTAGAGGCTACCTCATGAACATCGATCGCATCGTTTTCGCATTCGCTGGCTTTGCCATCCTGCTGAGTCTGGCGCTGGGCGTCCAAGCCAGCCCGATCTTCCATCACAGCTACTGGCTCTTCTTCACCGCCTTCGTCGGTCTGAATCTGCTGCAATCTGCCTTCACCGGTTTCTGCCCGCTGGCGATGATCCTGAAGAAACTCGGCAAATCCAGCGGTTCGGCATTTTGATCATACAAGATTTTCCGACCTGTTGGTTGGCGGGAAGCGCAAGGAAGCGCAAGGAAGCGCAATAAGGCTATCCCGCATTTCAGATGCTGCTATTGCATCCCGGCAAGCCTTGTTGGCCCTTCAGCCTTCATCCACCTCGAGCGGTTCGGCCTTAAGATCGTGGGCCGAGGCGCCGGTTATCCTGACCCTGATAAAGTCCCCCGGTTCCAGTTCCCAACCACCCGGAATGAATACGCGCCCGTCGATTTCCGGGGCGTCCGCTGAGCTGCGGGCAATCACCTGTTTCTCATTGACCTCGTCCACCAGGACCACGGCCTCGGAACCGACCCGAGCCTCTAGGCGAGTGCGACTGATCTCAGCCTGTACCTGCATGAATCGGGCCCGGCGTTCTTCCCGAACGGCATCCGGCAATGGATTAGGCAAACGATTGGCCTGGGCCCCCTCCACTGGCGAATAAGCAAAACAACCGACCCGATCGAGTTGGGCCTCGCCGAGGAAATCCAACAGTTCCCTGAATTCGGCCTCGGTCTCGCCCGGAAAACCGACGATGAAGGTGCTGCGCAGGGTCAGTTCAGGGCACTCACGCCGCCAGCGGGCGATCCGTTCGAGGACCTTTGCCGACGCGGCCGGTCGCTGCATGGTCTTGAGCAGCCGTTCATTGGCATGCTGCAGGGGCATGTCCAGATAGGGCAGAATGCGCCCCTCCGCCATCAGTGGAATCAGGTCGTCCACATGGGGGTAGGGATAGACATAGTGCAGCCGCACCCAGGCCGGCAGCTCGCCCAGGGCGGCAGCCAATTCGCGGATGCGGGTCTGCAGCGGGCGGCCCTGCCAAAAGTCCGGACGGTATTTGAGATCGAGCCCATAGGCGCTGGTATCCTGGGAGACCACCAGCAGTTCCCGCACCCCGGACTCCACCAGCCGCTCCGCCTCACGCATCACCTCACCGATGGGACGACTCTCCAGTGGCCCGCGCAGATCGGGGATGATGCAGAAGGTGCAACCATGGTTACAGCCTTCAGAAATCTTCAGATAAGCGTAATGCCGGGGTGTCAGCTTGATACCGGTTGGCGGCAATAGACTAATCAAGGGGTCGTGAGGGGCGGGGATCTGGGCGTGGACAGCCGCCATGACCTCTTCGTAGGCGTGGGGCCCGGTCACCGCCAATACCTCGGGATGGGCGGCACGAATACGCGGCTCGTCCTTGCCCAGGCAGCCGGTGACAATGACCTGGCCGTTCTCATGGAGGGCCTCGCCGATGGCGTCCAGGGACTCGTCCACGGCTGTATCGATAAAACCGCAGGTATTCACTACCACCAGGTCGGCTCCCGCATAGGTGTCGGAAAGCTGATAGCCCTCGGCCCGGAGTCGGCTGAGGATACGCTCCGAATCGACCAGATTCTTTGGGCATCCTAAGCTAACGAACCCGATGTGAGGTGCACTACCCGTCATGCGTGATATCAATAGTTGAGACGATATAGCGCCCGCCGATAGCGGGCGACCTGCTCGTTTTGCGGATCGAGCATGTCGAGTATGGTTTTCATGCCCTTACGGGCGATGCCATTGCGAAATTTGGCATGATTGTGTGAAAGATACAGAAGATGTTCCAGCGCGGGCTCGAGTAGTTCCTCGGCAAGCAGGGTTGCCGCCAACTGATATCGAGCCTCCGGATCATCCGAATTGTCCGTAACCCGCTGTTGCAGAACGTCGAGTGCTGCGGCCTCACGGGCCACCAGAAGCAGGTCCAGATGGGACAGTAAACGACTGATCTCTACATCAGCCTGAGCCTCTTCAGGCAGGGCGCTGAGCAAAGCATAGGCATCCTTCTCTCGTCCCTCGCGCAGGAGGATCTTACTTATCAACGCCGGGTAAACGAGATTCTGCGGTTCCTCGATTGCCGCGTCCGCCAGGATCTGCAAGGCCCGCTCCGCCTCGCCCGCCTGCCAGGCCGCAACGGCTTGTTGGCTCACCCTGTCGAGTAATTTGGCCACGTACCGATCGATGATACGCGGATAGTCGGCCTCGGGTTGAACCCCGTGATATTCGGCCAGCAGTTTTCCATAGTGAAAGAGTTTGAGGTTTGGCAGGCTGCGCACCCCAAACCGCTGTGCGAGAGGCTTCTGTTCGTCAGTATTGACCGATACCAGCAGAAAGCGACCCTCATGAGCCTGGGCCAGTTCGCTGAGAATTTCTCGTTGTCTCAATGATGGTCCTACCCATGGCGCCCAAAAATCCACCAAGACCAAGCCTTTATGGGAATTTTCAATGACCAGTCGGTCGAAATTCTGCGCAGTTCCTTCCAGGATAAAACGCGAACCACTCATGCGTTTAGCAGGCTCATCAAGGAATCGCTGGAGTAATCCCTCCCAATCTCGACGATGATAGTTTCTTCCAGTTCAAGATCTCCGCTCGCGATATGTGGAGCCAGTTGCTCGGCGAACTGTTGTATGATGAGCATCCCTGCCCGATTCGGGTCGTCCTCGGACAGCGTAGAAATTCCCTGTTCCAATTCTATCAGATAATTACTGAATGCCCGAACCTGCCCTTGCATCTCAAGCACTTGAAATTCCGAAGTAAAATCAATATGGAGTTCACGACCCGGCTGATCCGGCTGGTCGAGCACACCAATTTTAAGGGGACCTTGAATCAACATCTCATTGCTCTCCAAACTTTTACGGCGCACGGGAATTATGTTAATACGTTCCTCACCTGGGTTATAGTCTTTCCCAGGAAAAACCCATAAAACTACCTGGTTATATAGAAAAAAACCCTTGTTCCTGAAAAAAAAAATATGCGATTATCCTAGGGTGGAACGTGCCTGAAGAGCACCCTCATGGAAGCCTTGCCTCCTTACATGTAGTCTTCAGGCCACTGCTAGAACTATGAAATATATCCATGAACTGCTGGCCATATGTCCGCGTTGTCAATGGTTGTCGAACTCAGTTGTAAACTTAGAGGTGTGAATGAAAAACTGCAAACTCTGTCGCTTCAGCAAGTTCTGTAATGACCTGCCGGGTATATGCATCGTACTGCAATACGCAGCGGTTCTTGTAGTGGTAGGTTCTCTGGGTTTTCTGTTTTTTACCCAGGAAGTGCTGGCTTGACCTTATCATCTATGCATACAAAAGGGACCTCAGACGCTGAAAAAAGTCTCAATTGTACGATGTAATTTGTCAGCATCACAATGAAGTCTTAACCGATTACCCGCACGACTGAAGAGTGTTTCACCGGAATATTTTTGCTGGTTACTGAGCAAGCACCAGGCCTCTTCCACGGTAACTTCCTTGACATCGTAGAGGGGCAACGGCATGAAACCATTATTTTCCTCAATAATCATTCTCATACAGCCCCCTATTAATGTAATATATAGGAAAAATAATAGACCTATATCCGTATATTGCAAATCCATTATTCTTCCCTTCTGCTGTTTTTCAATGTTCGATAACTCATGCTAAGTCCAATAGTATTAATTGGCACAGGAGAAATGGGCGGGGTATTTAATCGAAGATTCTTACGCCTGGGCTACCCGGTTTATCCGATGACCCGGCAGATGGGACTGTCCTCTGAGCCAAAAAAGCCAGCAGATCCTAAACTGGCACTCAAGAAACTCAATATTCGAACCAGCAAAATCGCCGGCTGGGGTAGCGGAGGGAAGCAGTCTGAACTTTGGGTTCAGCAGCAGCGTGCCCGAAGCATTGCGGGAGATATCATAAAAACCCAGCAGGCATTAACCCATAGCATGCTGAACTCCGAAGCACTGAGCACTGCCATGGTCACTGCTTTTAAGTTAATCCAACACATCGGCGCATCGGCCGCCGTACGCCGGATCGACTCAACCGAGCACGTGTTCATGCAGACCGCTTAGATCTTGCGGTGCCACTGATGCGTGAACTGCGGGCCAGTCTCTCCTCTATAATGACACGATGGAGCATGCACAGAACATGATCACTACCCAGAGTCGGGTCACACTGCACTTCTCGATAAGCCTGGCGGACGGAACGGAGGTGATTTCTAGTTTCAATGAAGCCCCCCTCACCTGCACGATCGGCGATGGCACGATGGTAGAGGGTCTCGAACAATGTCTGCTTGGACTGTCCGCAGGCAGTGAAGATTTATTTCTCCTATCTGGAGATGAAACCTTTGGTCACGCCTCCGCAGAGGGCATGCAACGTATAGCAAAAAATGAGTTTCCAGCGGACATGCGGCTTGCCCCGGGACAGGTGATAGCCTTCAATACCCCAGGGGGTGAAGAAGTGGCCGGCACCATCCAAACGTTGACCGATACCGAGGTACAGGTCAATTTCAACCATCCTCTCTCCGGGCAAACGATTGCATTCAAGGTGAAGATTTTGGATGTGGCAAATACAGCAATTTGACCTGCCGAGGTGTCTATTTAACATGCCAAACATTCTGCTTGCCAATCCTAGAGGTTTCTGTGCGGGCGTAGACCGCGCCATCGAGATCGTCGAACGCGCTCTGGAGATGCTCGGCGCCCCCATTTATGTAAGGCATGAGGTGGTACACAACCGCTTTGTGGTGGAAAGCCTGATCAAGCGGGGCGCCATCTTCGTCGATGAACTGTCAGATGTCCCTGACAACAATACGGTCATCTTCAGCGCCCACGGGGTCTCTCAGAGCGTCCGCAAGGAAGCCGAAAACCGCAAGTTACGCGTATTCGATGCTACCTGCCCGTTGGTGACCAAGGTCCACCTGGAGGTAGCCCGACATTGCCGCAACGGCAGTCGGGTGGTCCTGATCGGACATCGCGGGCACCCGGAAGTCGAGGGCACCATGGGACAATGCGTACGCAAAGACCGGGCAGCGCATATCCATCTGGTGGAAACCGTGGAAGACGTGGGTCAGTTGAATATCGGCCAACCGGAAAAGATTGCCTTCGTCACCCAAACCACTCTGTCGATGGATGATACAGCCCAAGTCATCAAAGCGCTCCAGGAACGATTCCCGAATATCACCGGCCCAAAGAAAAACGACATTTGCTATGCAACCCAAAACCGCCAGGATGCGGTCAAGGATCTTGCCAGCCGCAGCGATCTGGTGCTGGTGGTGGGCTCCACCAACAGCTCCAACTCCAATCGGTTGCGGGAGATTGCGGAAAAACAAAATACCCCTGCCTATCTCATCGACGGCGCGGATGATATTGATCCGGCATGGTTGACAGGGATCGAAACTATCGGGGTAACCGCCGGCGCCTCGGCTCCAGAAATATTGGTGGAAGAAGTGATCGAAAGATTGAAGGCTGCCGGGGCAAACACGGTCGATTCCCTGCAAGGACGGGAGGAAAAAGTCACCTTTTCACTGCCCAAAAGCCTCCAGCGTTGATTTACGCAAGTGACTTCAAGACAGTTTTCTGAGACTACTTGATGGATTGACTCAGTACCATGGGCACCTGATCAACAAAGCAACTTACTGTTACTGATCCAGTGTCGCTTTTAGCTGTTAGAGACCCAATCAAGCATTATAGAATCATCTCACCAACAACCGGCAGGGGCTCTGACCCCGGTATTTGTCAAGGTCATTGGATCGCAATCCGGATCATCCTGGATGGGTTGCGCCCGCAGGGTAAAGTTGTTTGCACCGACCGCCTGAAGATCGAGATCATAATAAAATGGCGGCCCATCGATTGGAGATTGAATGAACGGTAAAACGCCCTCTGCATCAGCACCCGTATATGCATTATTCTCTGTGTAATACCGCTCCATAAACTGGGCAAGCGTCATGAGTGAACCTTGTGCATCACTGCGGCGCGCCTCTCTCACCTGCGCCTGATAGGAGGGATAGGCGATCGCGGCCAGAATCCCCACGATCGCCACAACGATCATCAATTCGGTCAAGGTAAATCCACGCTCCGACATCTTCACTCCACTCATAGCCAGACCCTCGATTCTAAATATTCATTAGAAGTCCAACTCGCGCCACGATTGGCGACCACTTGCACCAGGCCCGGGATTCTCCCTCGTGGTCTGGATGTCCCCTGTCGTGCCAGGGGTATATTTGTACTCCTCCCCGTCACCTGTGAGGATGGCCGGCATCGGAATTATGCCTACTTCGGATTTGACCCCGCTGGGTGGCACCTTGTCGTTATCGTCGACCGTGCCATCCCCATTCACATCGACAGTTGCCTGGATGTAATCATCCTCATCGAATATACCATCGTTGTTCACATCAAAGGGGCTGAAGGCAAGTCGACTCCCGTCTCTGGCATCCAGTTCCATGAGCCAGCCGGTGCCACCGGCCGAGCAGGGGTTGTCATCGGGCATCATGGTGGTGAAGATGATGCGGTCATCACGCAGGATCGACGCGCTGATCTGTCTCTCTCCCTTGTTATCCGTATTACCACCTTCGGTATTGATCAGATCGATGTACCAGCCCATTTGGGTGCTCCAATCGATCGGATTATCACTGGTAATCCGGTAATCGTCGTCAGCGTCTCCATCCAGATTGATCTCTTCCAGGATCTCCTGGGATAGCAGATCATCACGATCAAAAGGCGTCAGTGTCGCCCCGTCTTTGTCCCAGATCCCATAAAAACTCTGGGTTGTCTGAGAGGCATTGGTGTCATCATTGTTCTCGAAGTATTTACCGGTGCCAAAATAGACCATATAACCACTCCCCTTAGGATGCAGGCCTATCTGGGGGCGTGTGGTAATCGGTTGAGAGTTGGCTGCCGTACAGAGACTACCCTGACAGGCCGTAAAGATTGGATTGGAATAGGCCACACCCCATTGATTCGTATCGGAACTGTTCAGATTAAATTTCCAGAGATTTCCGAACAGATCACCGCCATAGACATAATCAACAATATTGTCGCCATTAATATCCGCCGGCGCCACGCTGGCAAGTCCGTTGGGGCGACTGTTCCCGGTTGGATCATCGGCAGTCCCCTCGAGCGTATCGATCTTTTTGATCAGCGTACCATTTGAGATATTGACGAGATAGAGCACCGCATTACCCGTCGTACTGGAATTGGCATCACTGACGGTATTGTTATACCCATTGCCGAATACCGCGGCCCAGGCACCATTCTGCAGTCTCACGATATTGGGTTGACTAAAGGTGTAACCTAAATCCGCATCGTCACTGTCATCGAATTCCCAAAGCACCTTACCTGCTCCGATCGTCTCCGTGGTAATGTTAGCAGGGTCGGTCACATCCAGCGCATAGATACCCTGACCACCGGCATTCAGCCCCGCCACCAATACCGTGTGCCAGGCTGCGGAGAAATAGGCATCGACCACAGTGGGTGAACCATCCGTAAAATACTTATGGGCATAGCCGGGGTCTGCAAGGCTGGCCAGGTTGGGATAGACCGCAGCCGGAATATAGGCGAACATCTCCTCCCCCATAGCGGCATCGAAAGCATGCAGCATACCGTCGTTCGAACCTACATAGACAATTGGTGTGCGGGTGCTTTTGCTGCTCACGAATGCCGAATAGGCCGTCTCCGTCGCACTTGCTCCCCAGCTATCAGGATAGTGCATGGCCGGTTTACCCACCCATACCGGGGCCGAGTTGATGAAATCACCCAGCAACTTGTTGCGATCCCGGAAGGTTCCTCCCTGAGCCTCTTCGTTACTGGTATCGCCGCGCAGGTAATCGAGAATATCTTCGTTATCGCCAAGTGAGGTCTTCTGAGTAGCGGAGATATTGGCCCACTGGAATGGCTGGCCGGTATTACCGTCATGGGTGATGATAAGGCGAGTGGTTGGTAGCTGCTCAGAGGCAACCCAACTGGGGGTGGTGGCGACACTGCCATCCGTATTGACCGTATAGGCCTCGATATCGCCACTCCAGTCCATACTATCGAAAACCGCCTGGTAGAGCTTGCTGCTCGCGGTGATACTCCCGGTATTGACTGCCACGGCTGAGAAAGAGGAGCGGGAAACCGCATCCGTAAAGGCCTGCTTGAGTGCGGTCTTCAGGGCCTTACCATCTTCCGCCGCATAGGCCTTGCCACCCGCGTTGTCGGCGGCATCCTGCAATACAGGCCGGATATTACCATCTGCAAATCCCACCGTATAGATTGTCAGGTACTGGTTGCCACTCAAATCTATGCGCAGGTCTCTCGACCCATCATCCGGAGTACCAGGGACCGGGCAGGAGCTCTTGTCTCTGTCGCAAAAGGCCCAATGGGCGACGTCATCCAGATTGTCCTTCCCCTGCGCATCAATATCCGTGCTTACTACATCGTCGGCATCATTATCTTCATCATAATCCTGTACCGATGCCGGAACATTGGCGTCCTTGTAAGGATAGCCATCCGTGAAGATCAATACACTGGGGCTGGCGCAGTACAACTTTGTGTTGTAATCAGGATAGTAGAAGGGATCCCGTTCCGGATTCGAGGCATTCCACAAATCGAAATCGGGGAAACCCGAAACCACATCGGGATAATAGGGGGAATCCTGTTCGAAATACTGGATCACCTCCCAGAGGTTTTCCGCGATAGGCGTCGTTCCCCAGACCAATGGATAGCGGTTTACCGCATCCACGATATCGGCGATATCAGTACCAATATAACCATCCAATTCCCAGTAACCTTGCTCGGCGGCAGGCAGAGCGGTATTGCTGGGTTTTTTCACAAAGGGATTCTTCGGGATCTTGAAACGTAGAGTGCCGCCCTGAATGTTCTGATTGTAGATATCATTGGCAGTGGGATCGTAGCGGTAGAACGAAACTCCCAGTCTTACGCCATCTGCAATATCTTGCAGGAGCCCAATAGGCTTATCTGTCACAGCCAAGGCAATGTTCAGCTCTCCCGAACCTCGCAAAGCAACATAACCGACTCCCTCGGCTGTGTGAGTCACATCGTTATCACAAGACTTTTCCTCCTCCACGTGCAAGGTTGCGCTGGAGTTACTGAGGGTATCCAATCTGAGGACCGCGGTATCATTCTCATTCTTGGTCTGCATTGCCGCGAGAAACGCCGGCGTCGCATCAAAGGTGGACGAAAAACTGATATTAGCGGTTGATTGGGTCACTCCCGTTAAGGATCCCACCTCCAGCATCCACTCATTTGTGACATCTATCAGGCTCCCCTTTTCAAATGCAATGTAGCTAACGGTCTCAGTGGCATGAGTCAGGGTGACAGGGTCCCCCTCCTCCTGCAGCGCAAGTTTGAATGAACTGTTGTTGATATCCCAGACACGGGTGGCGACCGTTTCAGGCCCATTAAAAGTCATAACAGACGAAATGACCGCGGGCGTGGATGAAAATGATGAGGAAAAGCTCTGTGTTTCGAAGTTGGTCATAGTTTCAGCCGGATTACAGCCGGCACTACCCCGGTATGCATATTCACTGTCCATTTCAACACTGCCTGCCTTTACATCGATGCCATTCGGTAGGGCATGGCTGCCTGCCTCCATGACGATATAGGAGACATCCTCATTGGTATGGTTGCCATCCTTGTACTCCCATTCCTGGAAGGTGATATCAAAGCCGGTGGAGGTGACATTGTCGATACGGACAACTCCAGGGTCACCCCCTTTGAACGTTGGAGGTTTCGCAATGACGATCGGGTTGGTGTAGGAATGCATCAAGGATACGCTCTTCCAACTGCTGCTCAACAGGTCTCCATCATCATCCACCTTCGAGGTGATGGCTGCAGTTCCAAATTCTCCAATCGGTGTACCCCCAGCATTGTAGATAAAGCCACCACCCCCACCAATTTTGATCTTGGCGTAGGGGTCGTAACTTGACAGCATTGCACCATTACTGGCATCCGCGGGGGAATATACCTTGATAGGCATACCGTCCGGTACCGGTGAATACTGGGAACTGCTGGCGTAGCTCTTGTCCATATCGCGGTCGGCATACTCGTTATTGCCAATAATCTTGTATTGGTAGCCACCTCCATAACTGTAACCAACCGTACTTTCGAGTTTACCGCCTACCATGACCATGCGGGAGGCATCGATTCGGCGGGTGGTCAGCCAGTTGAGAAAACGCCCACTCCAACAAGTGATATCCGCAGCAGAAGGTGTACAGTTCGATTCGATAAATGCACCGGTCTTGCTGGCATCTACAGTCACCACGTAGGCACTGTTGTTAACCCCAATAGTACTGTCATAGATATAATTCTTGTCGAATTCAAAGATGCCATAATATTCAATTGAAGGATTGAATCCGCCACCATACATCGGGTCCTTCATACTGCCGGAATTGTCCAGCATGACCATGATGGAAGGCTTGATGGCAACCAGGAACAGCGGTAAATCCGCCAGCGCCAAGTCAGCAGCCCGCACGGGAGCGGTCGCAGAGATACCTGTCAAACTACCGCATACCAGCGCAGAAATGAGCAATTTTTTATTCATGACTTAATACCTTCTCGCATAGGTGCTCTGCAGCAGGGTGCGCGCCAGATCATTACCCCCGGTCGCGCGTGCAGTTACTCTATAAAACACTTTTCCGGTTTCATCCTGTTGCTGTCCCAAATTCAAACTATCTCGGACAAAGTCAGCCGCTTCTAACAGGTACATCGGATCGCTAGCCACACCGTCAAGTGTACCCGTGTAGGTTTCCGCATGATCGGCCCACCAGGCGCCGTCCCTGGCGGATTCCTGCCACCAGGCAGTTGAATTGGTACTATCAGGATCAGGCGCATCCAGCACCCAGATATCGGTCGAGCCATCCGATGTGGGGATGGGTTCTGATGTATAGACGAGCAAGCTCGACTCTCCTTCACGCAGTACCGCCTCCGCCGCCTGAAATGATGTCTCCTGGTTTCGTGCGTTGCCACCCATTCGCTCTTCCAGTATTGTGCTGCGCATGGCGGATACAGCAAGCAGGGTCATTACCAAGAGCAGAATGAGGCTGACGACCAAAACCGCGCCTTGTTGTTTGTTTCCAATAGCCATCGTCATAAGGTTCTATTGCGCAAAGTGATTGTGGATGAGAAGGCTCGACGCAGACGATTGTCAGCGGGGAGATCGCCATTGCCCGATTCCCCGTCATATGTCACGCTATTGAAAACATATGGCTGCGGCTCTCCTGAAGGAGTCAGAAAATCCTGAGGAGTTGTCAACAACAGATTGATATTCACACTGATCACATCGTTCCAGTTCGCCACGCCACTTGCCGCCACATACCGATCTACCAGCGCATCCACATTGGTATCTTCACCATAGGTGATTTGCATATCTTCCACGTCCTGGATCAACTCTTGGGCATCGTCATCTCCAACCTTGCGGTAGAGAGAGGGCCTTCCGGTAGTGCCATTACGGATATAGTAAGTGACTGTATCGATTAGAAAGGCATCACTGCCTTGAAAAGTCCTTACCAGATCATTTGAAGCATTACCCGGATCGCTGCCTCCCGTCTCGTGTTTCAGGGTGCCCGATGCGGCGGCCGAATCAGTACTTGTCACCTGAAACACGACCGCTGACCGACAATCCGCCAGCATCACAATGTCATCTTCATTGAAATGCACACCAGCATTCAGAATAACATCATCAGTGGAGTCGGCATGGGTAATGACGGTATGACTCTCCCCGGTCGCACGCCGTACCGTCAAGATATCCCTGCCTCCCAATGGAGTAACGATGCTGCTGTCAGGCGTATCATTCCATGAGGAACTACTGGTTGCCTCATAACCCTGGATACCGGTACCGAAATCCCACATGTAGTCAGTTTTTGAGTTGAGGATATTGATGAAAGAGTCATCATCGGCTGAACGGGTAGCACAACCCCGGTATCCGGCCATCCGGATGTCTTTTTCCATGAACATCAGGGCAAAACGCCCGTTTTCCTGCAGTCGTGACAGGGATTCCTGTACCCGATAACTCTGCCTGCTGCCGAGATAGATTTGTAGAACACCCGCTAACAGCAGCATACCGACGGCAAGCGCAACCATCAACTCGACCAGTGAGAGCCCCTGATGATTTCGTTCAGTGTAATGCAGCTTCATAATTGACTAACCATGACAAACTGCTGGGCAGCACGCGAGCCATCATCCTGCAGATCGGTCCACTGGACTGTCACCGTACAGATCCCGGCATTACATGCAACGGCTCCATCCCCGGACGGGAAGAGCACCGCGAGTTCATCTTTCCAAGCACTCAGATCCTGGTTGGCCAGGCTGGTGCCGCTGGGTGTCGCGCCCAAATCGATGTCATATGCATCATTCAGAGCCTGAGTACGATTAGCGCGCATGCGATCGAAGATTGATGCAATCTGCAAGGTCGCCTGTGAACGCATGTAAGAACTATGATTGCTTTTCAATCCAATCACCTGCAAGCCGGCTATGCCCAACAGGCCTACGGCTAGGATCACAATTGCGATAAGTACTTCGATGAGAGAAAAACCGGACACTCCGGCACTTGGATACTTCATGGACATGACGTTGCCCCCTGTTCCACATCGACTCGTCCGACAGCGTTGACTACGATGTCACGCCCTTTGGCAGTGTCCTGTTCATCGGTACAGAGCCGAAATCTATCATTGTTTAAAGAGCCGCTGCCATCATTTAGGCCCGATGGTAAGTAGGCAACCCACTCGGTAAAATTTCCACCGGTCCTCAAGGTATAGCCTTCACTGAGCGCGGCATATTCCTGAAGCACGGTGTCCCCGGCATCCACAACGCCATCGCCGTCCTCATCCACGAATACCTGCCAACCGTCTTCCCACTCGGCCCCGGTCCTCAGAACGGTCACCTGCATGCCCCGTTTCACCGCCTCGCTACGGGCCAGATTCAGGGCAGTGACCAATTCATTGGCCTGGCTGACAGTCCTGTTTCTTCTGATCGTCTCGATGAAACTTGGTACGCCAACCATCAATAGAATGGATGCCACAACAAGGGTAACCATCAATTCAACGAGGGTAAATCCTGTCACTTTTTTCATCATGAATACCTATTTAACACATTAGGAGAGTTGGGTTGCTGTCAAAATGATAGACTGTATGTATTTTCCGATGGGCGGCAAGCAGATAGGATCAATTCTCTATATGACGCACATTATTGTAGTAGGTGGTGGAATCTTGGGCATGCTCACGGCCCGAGAATTGATCCAAGACAATTACCAAGTCACCTTGATTGAACGAGAGCAACTGGCGCAAGAGTCCAGCTGGGCTGGGGGTGGCATCCTATCGCCACTCTACCCATGGCGTTATCCTGACAGTGTTACCGCCCTCGCCGGCTGGAGCCAGGCTGTCTACCCGGAACTGTGTCAATCTCTGATGCAGGCTACCGGCATCGATCCAGAGCTCATAGGAAATGGCATGCTCATCATTGCAGCGGGCGATCATGTGGCTGCCGAAAACTGGGCGCAACGACAACAACAGCAACTGGCGCACATCTCACAATCCCATTTGGCGCAACTGGAACCCTCACTTGCCGAACCTGCCCAGTCAGCTCTCTGGATGCCTACAGTAGGACAGGTAAGAAATCCCCGATTGGCAAAAGCCCTGGCTGTCGATATCGAACAACGCGGCGTTTCCATACTAACGGACCGTCCAGTTATAGGACTGAAATACTCCAATGGCCGTGTGGCGGGAATTTTGACCAAATCCTCTGAACTGGAAGCTGATGCCGTGGTCATCTGCGCGGGCGCCTGGTCCGCTGAACTTCTGAAGCCTTATTTACCAACTCCGGAGATTCGTCCGGTTCGCGGACAAATGCTGCTGTTCAAGACGAAGCCAGGGGTTATTAGCCGAATCGTATTAGAAGAAAACCATTATGCCATTCCAAGGAAGGATGGCCACGTATTGTTTGGCAGCACTTTGGAAGAAGTAGGATTCAACAAGACGACTACAGGAATAGCTCGAAAAGAACTTTATACACTTGCAACCGAGCGATTCCCTGTATTGAAAGATTACCCATTGGTCAAACACTGGGCCGGTCTACGGCCTGGTTCTCCAGCCGGTATCCCCTATATAGCGGCTCACCCCGATCTCAAGGGACTGTATATCAACGCAGGGCACTTCCGAAACGGCGTTGTGCTCGGACCGGCTTCGGCAAGATTAATGTCGAATGTTGTGACGGGAGCAGATCCCATCCTTCCAATTGGACCCTATACCCTGGATGCCACCCGAAAGTAGCGCTTCCCCATCTAGACCAGACTAGGGATACATGACTATAATCCCCAGGTTACAGGCCGATGTAGCTCAGTCGGTAGAGCAACTGATTCGTAATCAGTAGGTCGGCGGTTCGATTCCGCCCATCGGCTCCATTTTAAAGAACCCTTTCTTAAGCATGCGTATCTTCAAAGTCATCTTCTTTAACCAAGGTAAAGTCTTTGAAATCTACGCCAAGAGTGTACAGCAAGGCGATCTGTATGGTTTCATCGAAGTTGAAGACCTGATATTTGAACAAAGCGCCACCCTGGTCGTTGACCCCTCTGCGGAAAAACTCAGGGACGAGTTTGCAGGTGTTCACCGTACCCGTATCCCGATACATGCCGTGATACGTATCGATGAAGTTGAAAAACACGGTCCAGGCAAGATTACCGAACTGGCTGGCAATTCGAATATAACGCCTTTTCCCTATATGAATCCAAACAAATCAAAGGATTGAAGCAGTTATCCACAACTGCGCTCTACGCCATACCTCATTGAAATACTGATAGCTTAAGTTATCTCAGACCAAATCTATGGGAAATATCAGGAATTGATATTCCTCATTGAGCCTATCGGGCAATAGGCAATAAATATATCAATTCCCCGATCAAGAGTACGCAAGTGCAGATCTCAATCTCTAGTCTATTTTTAGTGTTTTTGCTTTTCAGCGCCTGTAGCCAAGAACCACAACCGCTCGCTTCAGATGCTTATATTCCTTTGATATCAGCTGCAGAAAGCGGTGATCTTACACATCTCCCGCAACTCCTGAAGTCGAGTCAAACAATCGATGTCAGAGACAGCTGTCAGTGGACACCTCTGATGAAGGCCGCTTTAAACGGACATCTGGAGGCCACGAAAGCTCTTATACAAGCCGGTGCATCGGTGAACTTAGGGGACAAAGGCGGTTATTCCGCCATGATGTTGGCCGCCTCGAATAACCATGCTGAAATCGTCGGTCTTTTACTAAAACACGGGGCTGATGTGAACCAGGTCGAAAATACCAGTGGATGGACGGCCCTCATCTGGGCAGCCAAACAGGGCCACCTGGAAACTATAAAAATCCTGTTAGACAATCAGGCAGAATCTGGTCACAAGGATTTTCTGGGCAAGACGGCCAAGGATTGGGCATCTTCAGGCAACTATCAGGCTATTGTTGCTCTGCTCGAGAAGTCTTCCAGTTAGTGATCGCTAACAAAATAATCACTTGACATCTTGTCATCTGTCTTATCAGAACAGGAAATGATCTGGGTCATGAGCAGCAAACCTGATTGCATCTATTATTTGCTGATTCACTGTTTATCGAGGGCATGAGTATGTCGTCAAAAATTATGAATGATCAACAATTACGCGAGAAACTGAACGGCCTTCCATTGGAAACCCAACGTAACCTTGGCGCCCGGTTTGTCGCTAGTGTAAGCCGTCTCAGCGACAATCCAATCATTACACAAGGTTTACAGGTTGCTAAGAATTCGCAGCGTTCGACCGCTGAACTAGAAACCGCCTATAAGAGCACAAAAAAACTGGCGATTGACAGCTACACAGCCTGTGGTCATGACGCCGATTGGTCGGCTCAGGCCGAGCATTTCACCGCTGCGGCCATTGCTGCTTGCCTGCTCCCGGAAGACCAATTCACACAGCAGGAAAACATCGCCTGGAAGGCCGCCATGCAGGCTCGGATGGCGAGAAATTGTGAGATGATTCTGCGGGACGAAGGTGAAGTGGACAACGAAGCTAACAGACAATACGTAATTGCCATGGATTTTTTCAAAGAGGTTTTAACAGAAGCAGACCAGCAGCGATTCAGCTGAAAACCCATTCAGGTCTTACCATCCAGAAATCCGACACTGTCCAAGCCCTGCACTAAGGTATCGTTGCTTCTATTTGCCCCCAGCTTGATCATCAGTCGCACTTCATTGGCGGAATCCGCATGGCTTAGGGCGTCTTCATAACTGATTTGACCCTCTTCATAGAGTTGATAGAGGTGCTGATCGAATGTGATCATGCCATGCTCATTGGAGCGCTTCATCAATTCTTTCAGTTTAGGGACTTCACCTTTGCGAATCAGTTCTGCCGCCAATGGGGTATTGAGCATGACCTCTACGGCGGCACGACGTCCACGCCCGTCTGCCCTGGGTATCAACTGCTGAGCCACTACCGCCTTCAGATTCAGTGAAAGATCCATGAGCACCTGTTCACGCTCTTCCTCCGGAAAGAAATGAATCACTCGATCCAAAGCCTGGTTGGCGTTATTTGCATGCAAGGTAGATAAACAGAGGTGCCCAGTTTCAGCAAACGAGATGGCATGCTGCATGGTTTCCCGGCTACGAATTTCTCCGATCAGGATAACATCCGGCGCCTGCCGTAGGGTGTTCTTCAAGGCCACTTGGTAGGATTCCGTGTCTAAACCCACTTCTCGTTGCGTGACAATGCAGTTCTGATGGTCATGAATGAATTCGATTGGATCCTCGATACTTACGATGTGCCCCGATCCTCGGGTATTCCGAAAGCCGATCATGGCCGCCAATGAGGTGGATTTACCTGTGCCTGTGGCGCCGACAAACAGGACGATACCACGTTTAGCCATGACCAAGTCCTTCAGTATCGGCGGCAGGAGTAATTGATCCAAGGTGGGAATTTCCGTCTCAATCCGACGCAATACCATACCCACTGCGTCCCGTTGGATGAAGGCACTAACCCGAAATCGGCCGATGCCTTTGGCACTGATTGCAAAGTTACACTCCTTTGTCTGGTCGAACTCTCTCTGTTGCGCATCGGTCATGATGCTCATGGCCAACTCCCGAGCCCGCCTTGGCGTGATCTTGATCTTATTGACTGGGTGGATTCTGCCATCGACCTTCAGGGAGGGCTCACGCCCGGCCGTAATGAACAGATCAGATGCCTTTTGTTTAACCATCATGATCAAGAGCGAATTGAATTCCATCATCTATCCTCGTCAATCTATCCTATGATCAAACTTACGATCCGCCGATCGCAAACCGGATCTCGAAATTAAACATCCTCGTATCAAGCACAACAAACTTATGATCAAAATTGATCTTTGTTCTGCGCCTTCGTTCTGGCGTCAATGCGGCTTATGATGCCTTTCTCAACCAGCTCCCTGAGCGCCTGATCCATCGTCTGCATGCCGGCAGCCTGCCCAGTTTGTATCGCCGAATACATCTGCGCCACCTTATCTTCTCGGATTAGATTGCGAATTGCCGGGGTGCCTATCATGATCTCCCAAGCCGCGGCCCGACCACCACCGATCTTCTTCAACAAAGTCTGCGCGATAACGGCCCTCAGCGACTCGGATAGCATGGATCGCACCATGGACTTCTCTCCAGCCGGAAACACATCGATGATGCGATCGATGGTCTTGGCCGCTGAACTGGTATGCAAGGTGCCAAATACCAAGTGTCCCGTCTCTGCTGCCGTCATGGCAAGCCGAATAGTTTCCAGATCACGCAGCTCGCCGACCAGAATGATATCAGGGTCTTCCCGTAGGGCCGACCTCAGAGCCTCGGCAAAACCCAGGGTATCACGATGCACTTCCCGTTGATTGACAAGGCATTTTTTGCTGGTGTGAACAAACTCGATAGGGTCCTCGATGGTCAGGATATGGGCATAGTCATTGTCGTTCTTATAATCCATCATTGCCGCCAGGGTGGTGGACTTACCTGAACCCGTAGGCCCGGTCACCAGCACCAATCCTCTGGGCACATCGACAATATCCCTGAAGGTCTGAGGACAACCAAGATCCTCCAGGGTCAGCACCTTTGACGGGATGGTACGAAATACCGCGGCAGCACCACGAGCCTGGTTGAAGGCATTCACCCGGAAGCGGGCCAATCCTGGAATTTCGAATGAGAAGTCATTCTCCAGAAACTCTTCGAAATCCTTGCGCTGCTTGTCATTCATGATGTCATACACCAGGCTGTGTACGACCTTATGTTCAAGCGCGGGGACATTGATACGGCGAATATCACCATCTACGCGTATCATGGGAGGTAGACCTGCTGAGAGGTGCAGGTCAGAAGCATTGTGTTTGACACTAAAAGCCAAGAGCTCAGCGATATCCATTCTTTCCTCCCGCGTCAGTTTTCAACGCTTCCTCATGCTGATTATATTGGATCATTGAAACTCAAACATTGGCTTATTTTATCGGCGATAGATGCAGGAAGTTTAATGTCGTCCAGCCCGACTTATAATGGCCTCAGGATTGAAAAAAACACAGACAGCCCCCAAATCTTGGTGTGATGTTCCATCATGAAGCAAAGATCAACCAGTTCTTCCTGTGCACTCAAGACACAATTAACCGTGATTAGCCAACCGAACACTCTCGAAGAGCGCTTAAACCTTGTCTGGGATCGTATCCGCAGCGCCGCCAACGCCAGCAACAGAAACCCTAATACAATCAGTCTATTAGCGGTCAGCAAGACACGACAGGTTGAGGAAATTCAGGACCTTGCCGCAGTTGGACAGCGGGCTTTTGGTGAAAGTTATCTCCAGGAGGCCCTGGACAAGATCGGCAAACTGCAAGGATTGGGTCTAGAATGGCATTTCATCGGTCGTCTGCAAAGCAACAAGACCAGATCCATCGCAGAGAATTTCGCCTGGGTACATAGTCTCGATAACCTGAAGCACGCCCAGCGACTCAATGACCAGCGACCGGAAGGCTTACCACCCCTGAACGCCTGTATCCAGGTCAACACCAGCGGCGAACGCAATAAGGGGGGTCATCATCCCGGTGAACTCGCCGAGCTTTTACACAGCTATGCAGCGTTACCCAATGTAAAAATTCAAGGATTGATGACCATTCCAGCACCAACCAAAGATTTAGAGACTCAGCATCTTCCTTTTCGGCTGTTACGCGAATTACGCGACCGTCTACGCACCAAAACCCTCCCATTGGAAACCCTTTCCATGGGAATGTCCAAGGATCTGGAGGCTGCCATTGCAGAAGGCGCCAACCTGGTGCGTATCGGTTCCGCACTTTTTGGTCCCCGGCAGTATAATAAAAATAATTGACCCGACAAACCTGCTCCTGGATTAGTTTATAAAGCAATGAGAACGAACAATATTACTTTCATTGGAGGTGGCAACATGGCCACCAGCTTGATCAGTGGACTGATTGCTGATGGCTACGATGCCAAGCGTCTGACTGTCAGTGACCCGGATAGTGAAAAGCTTGCCCAGTTGGCGGCACGTTTTGGCATACATCCAACAGCCGACAATCTACACGCGGTGGCGAATGCCGATGTTGTGGTGCTGGCGGTAAAACCCCAGATCCTGAAAGGTGTTGCAACCGAGCTCGCTCCCGCAATTCAAAAACAACAACCGTTGGTCATATCCATTGCCGCGGGCGTCCAGGAGAACACCTTGCGTCGCTGGTTAGGGGAAAACGTCGCGCTGGTCCGTAGCATGCCAAACACACCCGCGATGATCCAAGCCGGCGCCTCCGGCCTGCATGCAGGCAAAGGGGTCAGCAAAGAACAAAAAAACCAGGCTGAGAGTATTCTGCGAGCCGTAGGCATCACTTGCTGGGTCGACGAGGAATCCTTGATGGATGCCGTAACAGCTGTCTCTGGCAGTGGCCCGGCCTATTTTTTCCTGGTGATGGAGGCGATGGAAGATGCAGCTCGCGATATGGGATTGGACGAAGATACTGCACGCCTACTCACTCTACAAACTGCACTGGGTGCTGCCCGCATGGCTCTGGAGAGTAATAACTCACCTGCGATCTTGCGTGAAAAAGTAACTTCACCGGGTGGAACGACGGAAAAGGCCCTGGATACCTTAGAAGAGGGTAATCTGCGTGAACTGTTCAAAAATGCCTTGACAGCTGCGCGTGATCGCTCCGAAGAACTTTCGAAAATGCTTGGTGATCAGAAAAAGTTAAACAAAGGTTGATTCTGCTTCTAAAGACTTGTAAACAAACACTCAGCATCAGACCGATAAATTTCATCACAAAATAACTCTGGATTCCGCGCATTATGGGCAGCAACTATCTAACTAATCCGGTAATTTTCCTGATTCAAACCCTTTTTGGACTCTATATATTGGCTGTATTGCTACGATTTTTACTGCAGTGGGTAAGGGCGGATTTTTATAATCCCATTTCTCAATTTCTGGTGAAAATCACTACACCACCACTGAAAGTCTTCCGGCGCTTCATACCGGGTGTTGGCGGCATTGATTTGGCGGCCATCATTCTTGCCTGGGTACTGAAATA
This sequence comes from uncultured Gammaproteobacteria bacterium, assembly GCA_963716875.1. Lineage (GTDB taxonomy): Bacteria > Pseudomonadota > Gammaproteobacteria > Chromatiales > Chromatiaceae > JASJBU01. The sequence continues at coordinate 98,743 of CAVQUR010000001.1, read as the reverse complement.
CATTGAACTGCTATTGATCGTCCTGATCAGTGGCACAACTATCAATTTGTTTGGCCCACTGTTCTGGGCCATCCCTGACCTGATCGAACTGGTGATCAACATCTTTCTATTCGCAGTCCTGATTCAAGTCATCCTCAGTTGGATAAACCCAGGCACCTACAACCCCGCCTCGGCAGTAATCAACAGTTTGACAGAACCGGTAATGCGTCCAGCACGTAATATCCTACCGCCAATCTCTGGATTGGATCTTTCCCCAATGTTGGTGATGATCGGATTGGTACTGCTGAAAATGTTGTTGCTACCTCCTTTAAGATCGCTCACCGGGAGTCCTTTCCTATGAGTTGGTATCATTGGGACGGCCCGGACCTTATGCTGTGTCTGCGCATACAGCCTAAAGCCTCCCGAGACGCCTTTATCGGCCCATATGGAGAAGATCAATATAAAGTTGCGATCACAGCGCCTCCGGTAAATGGCAAAGCCAACACCTACCTCATCAGCTTTCTCGCAAAGCAATTCGATCTACCCCACACTAATATCATACTCGAAGCGGGAGCATCTTCCCGTTCCAAACGCTTACGTCTAAAGTCGCCAAGAAAGTTGCCGATACTTCTTGATGAATCAATAGTTTGAGCAGAATAAAGCAAATCTCGAGAAAACTTCCCGACTGGCCTATTATTGACTACAGCGCCAGGATCGAGATAGTAATAACCTGCTCCCATTGAATATATTTGGGATCTTATAATGGATAAATTGCGTTTTCAGCAACAACTACAAGCCTATGACCAGTGGAAAGCGGATGTCATCAGCACCATCGAAGAGTATGGTCCCTGGCTGGAAGAGAACGGCATGTCCACCCCTGACATGCTACAGAACATTGAGCATACCCTGAAAACGCTTAAAGGCGATAAACTTACCATCGCATTCGTCGCTGAATTCTCCCGTGGTAAAACGGAATTAATCAACGCTATCTTCTTTGCAGATTACGGACGCCGCCTTCTCCCATCCGATGCCGGGCGTACCACCATGTGCCCCACCGAGATCTTCTACGACAGCGAGCGGAATGAGTCCTATGTTCGACTCTTACCCATCGAAACCCGATTGCAGGACATCACCCTAACGCAACTCAGGGACGACAGCAGACAATGGGTACACTATCCACTGGAAACCAAGTCAGTGGATCAGATGCAGACGGCCCTGAATGAGGTCATTCAGACTAAAACCGTGCCCCTTGAGGAGGCCAAGCATCTTGGTCTGTATAGCCCTGACCTCCACCCACATCAAAAGCAGCCACCTGAGATGATTCAGATTCCAAAGTGGCGTCATGCATTGATTAGTTTTCCACATCATCTTCTCAAACAGGGATTGAGCATCTTAGATACCCCCGGTCTGAATGCCCTGGGCACCGAACCCGAACTTACCTTGAACATGCTTCCATCCGCCCAGGCCGTGCTCTTTGTCCTGGGTGCAGATACAGGAGTCACTCGCAGTGACATGGAGATATGGCAACACCATATCAAAGGTTTTCAAAGCGGGCGCCAACGGGGCCTGATGGTGGTTCTCAATAAGATTGACACACTCTGGGATGATCTAAGGGATAGCACTGCCATATCAGATGCGATTCGTAATCAACAAGCCACAACGGCCCAAATGTTGGGTATTGAACAGCATGCAGTATTTCCAATCTCGGCGCAGAAAGGCTTATTGGCAAAGGTAAAAAATGATCAGGCACTATTGCAAAAAAGCGGCCTTGCGGAGCTGGAAAGCTATTTGGGTCGTGATGTCTTAAACATCAAGCAACAAATTATTCTCGATACCGTAGGAACAGATGTTGGACAAATGCTGGACAACAGTCGCAGCGTCCTCTCTGGCAAGCTCACCAATACGAAACACCAACTGGAAGAGTTAGAGGAATTGAGCGGTAAGAGTGACGATGTCATTACCGCTTTGATGGAAAAAACCCGCAGTGAACAGTCACAATATATGCGCGATGTGGAGAGTTTCCAGCAGAGCAGAAAACAATTAAAGCAACAGGCGGAACAACTGCAACATATTCTAAACCTGAAGAGCCTGGATCAAATCATCGAACGCAGCCGGCGCGAAATGAGTAACTCATGGACCACCGGCGGCATGAAGAACACGATGAAAAATCTCTTCGATGAGCTTCGCCACCAGATGCAAGGTGTGGTAGCTCAGAGCGAACAGACACGCAAGCTGATACGTTCAATATATCGGAAATTTCAGAATGAACATGGTTTTGCGGTTGTTCAACCCAAAATGTTTTCCATTGTCAAGTATCGGGTGGAACTGGAGTTATTGCATCAAGAGGCGGAGGTATTTCGTAACAGTCCGGTTACAGCGATGTTGGAACAAAACTTTGTAGTGAAGCGGTTTTTCTCGGCTCTCGTGCAACGCGCCAGAGAAATTTTTGATCGCGCAGACACAGAAATCGAGGCTTGGCTCGTCTCAACCTTGGAACCGCTGGTGCTGCAAATCCGTGACCATAAGGAGATGATGGAAAAGCGTCTATCTAATTTGCAGAAAATTGGTCAGTCACGCAGTACCCTACAATATCGAATCCTTGAACTTCAAGAACAGTATACTGAGGTTGCCCGCCAACTTACCGCCCTCCGAAATATAGCAAACCGTCTCTCGGTCAACCAACCTCTCAATAGTATTGATCGTCCAAAGCCCAAACTAGTCAAACAGAATGTCTCGTAGCTTGCAGTCACAAGTTATATTAGATTAAGCGTATACTCGAATTTACTCATGCATGAGATCGAAATCTTCCAAATCAAACAAAGCACTACTACATCTTCACCAACAACCGCCTATCGGTTAAACTCAAACTTAGACTAAGAATCGGTCCCACTCAGATCGGCCACACCAGGAGGCATTATGAAAACCATCAAAGCAACACCTCTATTGCTGCTAGTTCTGCTACTCTTTTCATTCTCCGTTTGGGCTGAGAACAGCACAACTATTACAGGTTACACCATTCACCACAACGCGATACCCACGGCATCCCTGGACCCAGCAGTTGCCAATCAATACGGGATCCAGCGTAGTAAATACCGCGGCATGTTGAATGTCAGCGTAATCAAGGAGATCCCCAATAGTACGGGAAAATCGGTGGATGCCGTCGTAATGGCCAATGCAACAAATATACGGGGCCAATTGATCAGTATTCCCATGCGCAAAGTCACGGAGGGGGACGCGATCTATTTTATCGGTGAATTTAAGATTGCGGATCAGGAAACCCTAAATTTCAATTTGCAGGTTAAACCCCAGGGTGAAACCCGTTTTTATAAGGCAGAATTAAAACAGGATTTTTACATCGATTAGGAAAGTTAGGGTTCAACTGTGCCTAGCAATAAACGATAAAAAAGATTGCCACTTCTGGCGATCCTAGACCAAATCCAAATTTTATATCTTCAATTAATCATAAAAAGCCTGATGCCATATGGCATCAGACTTTTTTTAGACCTGTCCAGCAGGAGCGGCCTTTAACCTTTCCGTGACGCCGCCACCCTCAAACGCAAGGCATTCAATTTGATGAAGCCTTCTGCATCTTTTTGATTATATGCGCCGGCGTCGTCTTCAAAAGTGGCGATAGACGCGTCAAATAGACTATTGGTTTCCGACTTTCTTCCTACCACATAGACATTGCCTTTATAAAGTTTCAAGCGAACAACCCCATTGACCACTTGTTGGGTTTTGTCTATGGCTGTCTGCAGCATCTCCCTTTCCGGAGCGAACCAATAGCCGTTATAAACCAGCTTGGCATAACGCGGCATCAGTTCATCCTTCAGGTGGGCGGCCTCCCGATCCAGTGTGAGAGATTCCATCGCCCGATGGGCCTTGAGTAGAATGGTGCCACCTGGAGTTTCGTAGCATCCACGGGACTTCATACCTACATAGCGGTTTTCAACAATGTCAGCGCGACCAATACCGTTTTCTCCGCCTAATTTATTGAGCTTTGCCAATAGCTGAGCGGGAGTCATCTCTTCTCCATCTACCGCCACTGCATCTCCATTTTTGAAAGATAGTTCGATATAAGTCGACTTGTCCGGCGCTTGCTCCGGTGACAGCGACCAGCGCCACATCTCATTGCTTGGTTCGCACCAGGGATCTTCCAGATCATACCCTTCGTACGAGATATGCAACAGGTTCGCGTCCATCGAGTATGGCGACTTTTTACCCTCTCTTTTCATTTCGATGGATATGCCGTGGGTCTCCGCATAGGCCAGGAGCTTTTCACGTGAAGTAAGACTCCACTCTCGCCAAGGGGCGATGATTCTGATATCTGGGCGCAGAGCATAGGCGCTCAGTTCAAAACGTACCTGGTCATTCCCCTTACCCGTGGCGCCATGGGAAATAGCGTCGGCCCCCGTTTCGTTGGCAATTTCGATCAGACGTTTGGCAATCAGCGGACGGGCAATTGAGGTACCTAACAGATATTCCCCTTCGTAGATCGCATTAGCGCGAAACATTGGAAAAACGTAGTCTCTGACAAATTCTTCAGTAAGATCCTCGATATAAATTTCCTTAACACCTGACGCCTTGGCTTTGGCTCGTACCGGTTCAACTTCTTCACCTTGACCTATATCTGCTGTGAAGGTCACAACCTCACATTGATATTCGTCCTGCAGCCATTTGACGATGATTGAGGTGTCGAGACCACCTGAATAGGCCAATACAACTTTTTTAACGCCATCTTTGGACATCTTTGATTCTCCAAATGAAAACCCGGCCACTCGGGCCGGGCGAATTACCGATAAATCAATCTAATAATCAGTTCTTGGATTTATCCACAATTTTTTTGATCCACGGCATCATACCACGCAAACGCTCACCCACTTGCTCGATGGGGTGTGCCGCATTCAAGCGGCGATGGGCGGTCATGGAAGGGTAGTTGAGGTTACCTTCCATCACGAACTCTTTGGCATATTGCCCACTCTGAATATTGTGCAACGCCTCTTTCATCGCCGCCCGGCTTTGTGTATTGATGACCTTGGGGCCGGTAACGTATTCACCATACTCCGCATTGTTGGAGATTGAGTAATTCATATTGGCGATACCTCCCTCATACATCAGGTCGACAATCAGCTTCAGCTCGTGTAGACATTCGAAATAGGCCATTTCAGGTGCATAGCCAGCCTCGACAAGGGTTTCGAAACCCGCTTTGACAAGCTCGACAACGCCACCGCACAACACAGCCTGCTCACCGAACAGATCAGTTTCCGTCTCATCCTTGAAAGTTGTCTCGATGATACCTGTACGTCCGCCACCGATAGCGGAGGCGTATGAGAGCGCGATTTCCATTGCGGTGCCGGTCGCATCTTGATAGACCGCCACCAAATCGGGGATACCACCCCCTCTTTCAAACTCACTGCGCACAGTATGACCCGGTGCTTTCGGAGCGATCATGATGACATCCAGATCCTCGCGTGGAACGATCTGGTTGTAGTGAATAGCAAATCCATGCGCGAAGGCCAGTGCTGCACCGTTCTTGATATGGGGTTGGATCTGATTCCGGTAGAGTTCAGATTGAAACTCGTCAGGCGCCAAAATCATCACCACATCCGCTTCCTGTACTGCCTGTTCAATGGCTTTTACCTTCAAATCAGCATTCTGAGCCTTGATGGCGGATGGAGAACCTTCACGTAATCCGACAATGACATTGACGCCCGAGTCCTGCAAGTTGTTGGCATGCGCGTGGCCTTGCGAGCCGTATCCAATGATCGCGACAGTCTTCTCCTTGATGATAGAGAAGTCACAGTCTTTGTCGTAATAAACGTTAATAGCCATGCCTATTCCTTCGGAAGTGTTAAAGTATGAGTCCTTGTGATTGCCTGTTGCGGCAGAGATTCCAAGCGCAACGCAACAAAAGAACGCAATAGGATAGATCAGATACCCAAGCCTTTAGGACCACGGGCTATACCTGAGGGTCCGGTGCGGACCACCTCGACGATTTGATCGTCGCTTACTGCCTGGATAAATGCGTCGATCTTGCTGGCCGCACCGGTAAGTTCGACTATATAACTGGTATCAGTGACATCGATGATCTTGCCACGGAAGATATCCACCAGCCTTTTAATCTCCTCACGTTGGGTACGTTCCGCTTTCAGTTTGATCATCATCATTTCACGTTCGACGTGTAAGCCTTCTGAGAGATCCACCAACTTCACCACATCGATCAGTTTGTTGAGCTGCTTGGTGATCTGCTCGACAATCTCATCGCTGCCCCGGGTGACCAAGGTCAATCGTGATAGACTGATATCCTGAGTCGGCGCCACAGTCAGTGATTCGATGTTGTAACCGCGTGCGGTAAACAGACCAGCAACCCGGGCAAGCGCGCCGGATTCGTTTTCCATCAGAATAGAAATTATATGACGCATCACACCAACTCGCTCTCAGGTGACAGGTACATCTCGTGGTGGCCTTTACCCGCCGCAATCATCGGATAGACGTTTTCCGCCGGATCAACCACAACATCCAAGAAAACCAACCGATCCTTCATGCCGAAGGCCTCATACATGGCGCTCTCCAGATCTTCCGGCTTTTCGATCCGCATACCGACATGCCCATAGGCGTCCATCAATTTGACGAAGTCAGGGATAAAGCTCATACCGGATTGAGAATAGCGATTCTCGTAGAAAAATTCCTGCCACTGGCGCACCATGCCCATGTAACCATTGTTCAACAGCAGGATCTTAATCGGCAGATTATACTGAGCACAGGTCGCTAATTCCTGGATACACATTTGAATGCTCGATTCGCCTGTGACACAGGCTACCGTTGCATTGGGATGCGCCATCTGCACACCCATCGCCGCTGGCAGGCCAAAGCCCATGGTGCCCAAACCACCTGAGTTGATCCATCGGCGGGGCTTGTCAAACTGATAGAACTGGGCCGCAAACATTTGATGCTGTCCAACATCCGAGGTCACAAAGGCATCGCCTTGTGTAACTTTGTGCAGCAACTCTACCGCATACTGAGGTTTAATCAGTGGGCTCTTATGGTCATATTTAAGGCAGTCCATGGAACGCCACTTCTCGATCTGCTCCCACCATTGTTTCAGTGCACGCGAATCCGGTTTTTTCTTATGCTCTTCAACGACTTTGAGCATATCTTTCAAAACCTGTTTCACCGGACCGACGATGGGAACATCCACCCTTACATTCTTTGAAATGGAGGATGGATCGATATCAATATGAATAATCCTGGCATTGGGGCAAAACTGCTTGACATGTCCAGTCACCCGGTCGTCAAAACGAGCCCCAACAGCGATCAGCACATCCGTTTCATGCATCGCCATATTGGCCTCATATGTGCCATGCATGCCCAACATGCCAATAAAATGCTTACCACTGCCTGGATAGGCGCCCAGCCCCATCAGTGTCTGAGTGATCGGAAAATTGACTGCTTCTACCAAATCGGTCAACGGCTTTGTGGCATCATCAAGTATCACCCCACCGCCAGTATAGAAAACCGGGCGCTCAGCCTCCAGCATGATATCAACCGCTTTTTTGATTTGCCCCAAATGACCTTTGATCATCGGATTATAGGAGCGCATCTTGATCTTCTTCGGATATTCGTAGGGGATCTTGATCCCTGGATCTGTAACATCCTTCGGTATATCGACTACCACCGGTCCCGGCCTTCCGGTAGTGGCTATATAAAATGCCTTTTTAATCGTCTCTGCCAGGTCTTCCACCCGCTTGACCAGGAAATTATGCTTCACACAGGGCCGGGTAATACCAACCGTATCCACTTCCTGAAATGCATCACTCCCAATCACCGGAGTCGGGACCTGGCCGGTGAGTATGACCATCGGAATGGAATCCATATAGGCAGTAGCAATTCCGGTCACAGCATTGGTGGCTCCCGGTCCTGATGTCACAAGCACAGCCCCCGGCTTGCCGGTAGACCGAGCATAGCCATCTGCTGCATGTACCGCCGCTTGCTCATGCCTCACAAGAATATGTTTCAAATCTTCCTGTTTGAAGATGGCATCATAGATGTGCAGTACAGCACCACCCGGATAGCCGAACAGGAACTCTACACCCTCGTCTTTTAGGCACTGAACGACGATCTCGCCACCACTCAATTCCACGTTCGGGAACCTCCCCATTACGCCGAAGATAATCGGCAGAATTATAGATATCGAAACATCACAAAATACTAACACTCCCTTGTTAGGTCAAGCCGTTAATACTCCAGGCATATGTGGCGCTCGGTATGGAATCGAGCGTATACCGACATATATAAACAAGTTAGGCTGGAATCATACCTTATTAAATATTCCCTGTTTGTCACACAATTCCATGGATTAAGCTTAATAATCATATACCTATAGAAAGTGTGATGAATGTCTTTCGAGTACTGTGAACAGCATGATGCAGGCTGTAGGGGGATGGCCGTTAACCTCTATGACGAGAAGCTGACTCTAATGGCGAGCATCATGAAATACCTACTAAAGTACTTATTTACTCTCTCACTTGCCGCCCTTTTGTCGGCCTGTGGTGGCGGTAGTAGCAGTGACACCATTAACGATGCCAGCATGAATAGTCGTAATAAAATGACCATTTCCGGCAGTGTAGGTGATGGACCAATCCAGGGCGCCACAGTAATCCTAAAAAGTAGAAATGGATCTGTACTCGCGACGACTACGAGCAATCAACAGGCCGGCTATACCCTATCAGTGATCGTTGAGTCGGACGACTTTCCGCTCCTCCTGGAAGCCTCAAATGGGATCGATCTTGTTACTGATAAAAAACCGGATTTCACCTTGGTATCCGTCGTACCGAATCGCTCCATCACCCATGCCAATCTGAATCCTTACTCCTCCATACTCGTCATGACTGCAAATTCGATGCGTGGTGGAATCAACGAGAGTAATCTGGAACAGGCCCGTAAAACCATCATTGGAGAACTCAATTTTGGAATTGACATCGATCTGATCCCTGACCCTATGACCATAAAAATTGACAGTAGCAATCTGCCGGCTATCACCTATGCCAGTGAGGCCTTGGCTGAAATGATTCGTCGCTCCAGTGCTGTGCTTGGTAACCAGGTAAGCGAGGATGCAATATTGCATTCACTTGCGAGCGATTTGATCGATGGTCTTTTGGATGGTAAAGGTTCGCCAGATATAAATTCCTTACACACGACGGTAGCGCAAACAGTCAGTCTGCAGGTACTGCTTGAGTCCATGTTGCAGGAACTAAAAGTCAATGGAGTTTCAGCCGAAACGAAATTGACGGACGCAATTACCACCGTCCTGGGAACAAGTCACAAACCACCAAGATCTTTCCGCAGTGACATTATTAAATGGCCGATGCTAAAACAAACCCGGGTCGCCTTAACGACCATTCAACAAATCGACCCGGATATCACCTATCGCGACATTATGCGGAAACTTGTTGACTTAGGGGAACATACAACCACTGATGAGATTAGCGCCGCTTTGAAACAAATTGAACTCAACCGTTCCATCAGCAACACAATCGACAGGACTATTGCTCAGGTCGCGAAGATGACCGTGGAATCCATCGACGCAGTTACCGGCGGCACAAACCCTGATGGAATTGATGACGTCGTAACATTCGACACGAGCGTCACGGTTCCTGACAGTCCAACCAATCCTCAGACCACCACTGAGGTGAATACTGACAATGCCCAAGACATAAGCACTACATTTGAAATCAATACCCCTGATACGGCGGATGCTGGACTTTACGAAGATACCGTTATCTCTGTCTCGGACGGTATCGCTAGAGTATCCATGGAAACTATCAATATTTTGGTAACCTCGAATACCATAGCCATGGGCAGTGCTGATCTATCTTGGAAAATACCAAAGACGCGTACTGATGGCAGCCCTCTTGCTCTCAGTGAAATTGCTGGCTATCGAATCTACATGGGCCAGACAAACAGGGAACTGAATATGATCCTCGACCTGAATGATGGCAGCATCAACACTCACTCCGTTTCGGAGTTGACCACTGGCACCTATTACTTTTCAGTTACTACATACGACACGGAAGGAAACGAAAGTAGGTTTTCAAACATTGCGGAAAAAACCATTCTTTAACACAACCAGACACAACTGTAAGAAAATGACGGGTTAGTAAATAAGATAACCGGCTATCCTCGCCCATTGGCCGATTTCATACATTTGCTAATGGTCGAGTAACAGTTGTCTGGCCAATGAATTTTTTTGACCACTTTATTATGCGCATGTCATGGATGTAACAAACTCTAAACAGAGACCATGACAAACCCCAGTTCAACTCTCGGAATATTCCTATCAAAGCTAAGTAACTTGAGAGTACCGAGTTCTCGACTACTCTGAGCTAGCCTATCCAATGCCATTGAGTTCGTCAGCCCACGCCGTCACCAGTTCGTCCATCTCATCCATTTGTTCCGAGGGAATATCACCGGGAAGTTCGCCCATCTCGAGCCAACCGACAAGATGTGAACGGATCAACTCGACCAGTCGTTTCGGGTAGCTTGCCCCTATTCGTTGGACCGATTCGTCAAACGATAGCTGCTTGCCATCGTCCCAGATAACTTTTTGGTTGATCGGATCGAGGCGTTCGACGTGTTCAACGCTTTGCAAAGTGATCTCCCTGGCGGCCTCGTACATTCCATCAGGGAATGACTCCACCCATTCCCGGCTTCCAACAACAAACGAAGGTGATTTGGATTCGTTGCTCATGGCGACTTGCCGTGTAGAGGAGTGAACCCCAGTCTACATTCCATGGTGCTTAACAACAATCGCCGACGATTCTGGCTACGGGGTGATTTTGTTCTGATCCACGCTTGAGGCCATATCAACCGCTTACCGTTTAGTTGTGGACATCCCTGCGCTGATGCGGTACAAGATAACCACAACCATCCTGTCGCGAGAGTGTCGTTGCTGTCAGAGCTCATCGTCCGCCCCGTCGCCGTGGCCGAAGAAGCCCGTTTCCAGGCCCTGATGCAAGCGCATCACTACCTGGGGGCGCTCCCAAAGATCGGTCATACCCTGTGGTATGTCGCCACCTACGATGCGCAGTGGCTGGCGCTGATGAGCTTCTCGGCCGCGGCCTTAAAGTGTGGCGTACGCGATCGCTGGATTGGCTGGAACCTTCGTCACCACTACGACCGATTGCACCTGATCGCCAACCAGTCGCGCTTTGTGATCCTGCCGCAGCACCATCATCACAACCTCGCCTCGCGGGTATTATCGTTATGCCGGCGCCGAATTCAATCGGATTGGATCGCGCGCTTTGGCTTTCCGCTGCTGCTGCTGGAGACCTTTGTCGACCCCCAGCGCTTTGTCGGCACCATCTACCAGGCGAGCAACTGGCAGTACGTGGGCGATACCCGTGGCTATCAACGCTGCCGCAGGGGCGAATACCGCCCGACGGCTCGGCCGAAACGGGTCTTTGTCCAGCCGCTGCAGCGCAATGCCCGCGCCTTGCTCTCTCGCCCGCTGTTGAATGCCCGTTACCACAGCGGCAGCGTGCGCATGAAGCTCAGCGCCGAGCACATGCAAGCATTGCCTGATTTCTTCCGATCGATTCCCGACCCGCGCCGTACCCAAGGCCGGCGCCACCCGCTGGCGAGCGTGTTGGCCATCGCCACCGCCGCGGTGCTGTGCGGGGCGCGCGGTTACAAGGCCATCGCCGATTGGGCCAAGGCGTTAAGCCCACAAGCGCTCGCCCGCTTTCGCTGCCGCTATCGCGACGGCCACTACCAACGGCCTTCAGCGAGCATCATTCGCGATGTGCTGATGCGGGTCGACCCGGTGGCGCTCGACCACGCCCTGCAACAGTGGTCCGCACACTACGGCGTGCTCGACGAAAGCCTGGCGATTGACGGCAAAACCCTGCACAACGCGATCCACGAGCACACTCGCCGTGGTTCAGCGCATTGACCGGGAGAACCAATGGCTAGCACACTCTGGATTCACTGGTACCAGGCGATCGTTGCGCTTCGTCCGGCCTTCTCTCGCGTACAAACCTTTTTATGGTTCATCGCCTGCGTCGCGGGCATGAGCGTACGCTCGGATAACCTCGGCGTCAGCAGTATCGTACGAGCGCTGGCACTTGATGCGCGATGCTATGACAACCTGCTCGATTGTTACCATAGCACCGGCATCAAATTGTCACGGCTCAGCGCCCTATGGACGCGTACCGTGTTGCGCCTGTTCGGCGAGAATATCGAACGCGTCAATGCTCGCCCGGTCCTGTTGGCTGACGGCAAAAAGAACGCCAAGGCGGGCAAGAAAATGCCTGCGGTCAAGCATCTCCATCAGGAGAGTGAATCGAACACCAAACCCTCTTTCATTATGGGACATTCTACTCAGGCAGTATCGGTATTGACGCGGGCAGCAAGTACATTGTTCGCGGTCCCGCTGGATATCAAGATACATGAGGGGCTGATCTTCTCCAATCGAGACAAGCGAACGCTACTGGACAAGCTCTTGAACCTCGTGAACAACCTGACGCTCAAGGAACCGTGCTACCTGATAGCCGATGCGTACTATGCCAGTGGCAAGATGGTGAAAGGCACCCTGGCACAGGGTCATGACCTGGTCACACGCGCCAAGTCCAATTGCGTGGCGTATCATCGCGCACCCGTTCCGCGCGGCAAGCGCGTGCCCGGAAGACCCAAGCGCTATGGCAAGAAACTGAAACTATCAAACCTGTTCCGCAACGCCTTGAAGTTCACCGAGATCCCAAGCCCAGTGTACGATGAAAAGGGCAGCATGATACGAGTGCGCTGCTGCGATCTGTTGTGGCGACCGGCCGGTCGGCTCGTGCGCTTTGTGCTGGTCGAACACCCTACCCGCGGGCGATTGATACTGATGTGTACGGATCTCAAGCTTGAGGCCGTCGAGATCATCCGTCTGTATGGGTTGCGCTTCAAGATCGAGCTGGGGTTTAAGCAGGCCGCTCAGGTGATCGGCACTTTCGACTACCACTTCTGGATGATGGATATGAAACCGCTCAAGCGCCGCAATGGCAACCAACATCTGCATCGAGAAACTGACGCCTATCGCGACGCGGTCAGAAGAAAGATCTCGGCCTACCACATGTTTCTATTCGCAGGCGTCGTTGCCCAAGGGTTGATGCACTACTTGTCATCGTGCCACGCCGAGGCAGTATGGCGCTCGTTCGGCTCGTGGTTGCGTACGATCCGCAAAGGGGTTGCGCCGTCGGAAATGGTCGTGACGATGGCGCTTCGTAATACCCTGTCAGAGTTTTTGCTTGTTTGCTCTGGCAGCAATATCATGGCGAAATTCATTGAAGAGCGGCAGGACCGCAGTAGAGCAGACTTTTTTCGAAAGGCCGGTTAGCCGAACTCGGTACTCACGAGTAAGTAACACCCCTGTAATGGCTTCTCGGCAACTTGAATTAAACAGATATCCAATCAAAATATCCTTCAACGAATAAGTTTTGAAGCAATATTGAAGAAGTATTTTATCTTGATTCTCTGCTAAGATGACCGCTCAAATCTAATAAAAAAAGGATATTAATTCCGATGGAATGCAAGCGATGTACCGGGAGGATCTACCATGAAAACATCTCAACTCATTTGGGTTTTATGCCTGTTTTTTTATATTACAGCTTACGCCCAAGCGCGTTCGCAGGCAGATTTTAACTGGTGGTATTGGTATTTCACTAACTATAGAGTTGCAAATTACACAGCAGATAATAACAATACCTCCAACATCACCAATCTACCACCCAGCATCAGTGGCAATCCCGCCGCAACAGTAACGGAAGGTCAGATTTATAGTTTCACTCCCATCACTTTTGATCCGGAAGGCGACTCCCTGATTTTCAGCATTATTAATCAACCCGCCTGGGCCAGTTTCGCCCCGTCCACAGGGACGCTCACAGGAACTCCAACCGCCGTCAACATTGGTTTGTACGAAGATATCGTGATCTCCGTATCTGACGGTTACACGACCGTATCCCTCGCACCGATCAAGATCATGGTGGATGAGGCTACGGTTGCCACAGGTTCAGCCGATCTCTCTTGGGTGACCCCAACCACCCGCACAGACGGCACTCCACTTTCACTCAGTGAAATCGGTGGGTTTCGAATCTACATGGGAGATACAAGAGACAACTTGGCCATGATCGTCGATCTGAATGACAATACGATAAACCGCTATACTATGACAAACCTGAGCAGTGGTAATCATTATTTTGCCGTAACAAGCTATGACATCAATGGAAACGAAAGCCCATTTTCCAACATTGCAGGCAAGTCCAACATGTAACGCAAACACGAAATTTAAAGGATGATGGACCATCTCTCCAGGCTGCCAAGAGTTGATAAAATAGTTTCACCTAAGCGTACAATTTATCGAATGTATCATTGGGAGTGATTCAGTCATGCGTTTTTCACGTCTCTTATTAGTTACCCTGTTCTGTTCCCCGATAATTGCCTTGGCGCAAGCCTATAAGTGGGTCGACCGGAATGGCGTTGTCAGTTACTCCCAAACACCACCAGAGTCGTCGGATCTCGAGACAAAAATGATCGAGTCACCATCTCAAAGCAAGCGGGATGAATCTAACAGCGAGTTACTTAGACTCAGGCAACAATTAGAGGATCAGAGGGAAGACCGCAAACTGGCGGAAGACGCAGCGAGAAAAGCACAGCAAGCGTCAGAGATAAAAAGAAAGAACTGTGATGCGGCCCGCTCCAACCTGGAGAAATTACAGACTTCAGGCAATCGCATGATAAAAACAGCCGACGGAACGTACATACGTCTCAGTGAGATCGAACGCCAGCAACGCATCCAGACGGCCCATGATCAAATAGAGACCAATTGTTCCCGATAATTACCAAAGGTGATGCCATGCCCGTACTAAAAATCCAGACTAACGTCGAAATTCCTGAGGACGCCAAAAAAAATCTGCTGCGCGATGCTTCAACTAAAGTAGCCGCCGTACTTGGCAAACCTGAACGCTATGTCATGGTCATAATGGAACCGAACCCCCAAATGCTTTTTGCAGGCGACAACTCACCGTTAGCCTATCTCGAGCTAAAGAGTATCGGGCTTCCCATTGACCGGACCAGTGAAATCTCCGAAGTCCTATGCAACCTGATCAACCAAAAACTATCGATAACCGCAGACAGAATCTACATTGAATTTTCAAATGCAGAGCGCCACATGTGGGGCTGGAGCGGTGGAACCTTCTAGCCAAGCTCCCTTAATTCTACCCTGCTTTTTACTATCCGTATGTGTTAATTCTGATCCGGCAAGAGCAATAGATTGCATGCCTTGTATGCCAGATAGGATTAGCAATCCCATCACGTTGAGTCATCCGGTGTAAGCTGTTTCACGACAACATCGGGTTGCGATACATCAATGACTTTATCAACCTAAAAACCCTAGCCTATGGGTCAAGAATCACCAACCAGACACATGAATCTGCTTGGTTTGCAGACTAATTTTACTCGATCATCCCCTGGAGGCTTCATATGCTAGACCCGACAATGATCGAACTGTCACGATGGCAGTTTGCGATCACCGCACTCTATCACTTCCTTTTTGTCCCGCTCACCCTGGGTCTGACCTGGATTCTGGTGATCATGGAATCGGTCTATGTCATGACCGGCAAACAGATCTACCGAGACATGACCCAATTCTGGGGCAAGCTGTTCGGCATCAACTTCGCCCTGGGCGTGACCACCGGTCTGACCATGGAGTTCCAGTTTGGCACCAACTGGTCCTACTACTCACACTATGTCGGGGATGTATTTGGCGCACCGCTGGCAATCGAGGGTTTGATGGCCTTTTTTCTGGAATCCACTTTCGTCGGCATGTTCTTCCTGGGCTGGGAGCGTCTCACCAAGCGCCAGCATCTGATGGTCACTTTCCTGACTGCCCTGGGCACCAATCTCTCGGCTTTGTGGATCCTGATCGCCAACGGCTGGATGCAGAATCCGGTGGGTTCCGAGTTCAGTTTCGAAACCATGCGCATGGAAATGATCAGCTTCACCGAACTGATGCTCAATCCCGTGGCCCAGGTGAAGTTCATTCATACCGCGGCGGCCGGTTATGTCGCGGGATCCATGTTTGTGCTGGGGATCTCCGCCTACTACATTCTGCAGGGACGCGACCTGGCGTTTGCCAAACGGTCCTTCTCAGTGGCCGCCGGCTTCGGCATGGCAGCCATTCTCTCCGTCATCGTGCTGGGTGACGAGTCAGGTTATGAACTCGGCGACGTCCAGAAGACAAAACTTTCCGCTATCGAAGCAGAGTGGGAAACCGAAGCACCGCCTGCAGGCTTCACCCTCATCGGCTTCCCGAACCAGGCAGCGGAAGAGACCCACGGTGCGATCAAGATTCCCTGGGCGCTGGGGCTGATCGCTACCCGATCCCTGGATACCGAGGTCACTGGCCTGAAAGATATCATGCACCACAACGAGGGGCGTATCCGTTCCGGCATGGTGGCCTATGAATATCTGCAGCGCCTGCGCAAAGGCGAAGACACGGAAGGCAACCGAGCCATGTTCGAGGAACACAAGGCCGACCTGGGCTATGGTCTCCTGTTGAAGGCCTATACCCCGAACGTGACGGATGCCACCGACGAGCAGATCCAGCAGGCAGTCAAGGCCAGCATCCCCCGGGTAGCGCCCCTGTTCTGGAGCTTTCGCATCATGGTAGCCGCCGGTTTCACCATGCTGTTGATCTTCGTATTGGCCTTCTATTACAACGCACGCCGGATCATAGAAAAGAAGCGATGGCTGCTCAGACTGGCGCTGTATGGCATCCCCTTGCCCTGGATCGCGATCGAAACTGGTTGGTTCGTTGCGGAGTTCGGCCGCCAGCCCTGGGCCATCGGCGAGGTCCTGCCGACCTTTCTCGCCACCTCGTCGCTGACCTCTGGTGACCTGATCTTCAGCATGGCGGGCTTCATCGGTTTCTATACCTTCCTGCTGGCCGTCGAGATGTGGCTGATGTTCCACTTCGCCCGCAAGGGACCCAGTTCTCTGCACACCGGAAAATACCATTTTGAACAACTCGAAGCCGCGCGAGCATAACGGGAGGCCGATATGATTCTTGACTATGAAATCCTGAAATTCATCTGGTGGCTGTTTGTCGGCGTGCTGCTGATCGGATTCGCCATTACCGACGGCATGGACATGGGCGTGGGCAACCTGCTCCCCTTCCTGGGCAAGAACGATGACGAACGACGCGTGATGATCAACACCGTCGGCCCCCACTGGGACGGCAACCAAGTCTGGCTGATCACTGCCGGCGGGGCCATCTTCGCCGCCTGGCCGGCGGTCTACGCCGCCGCCTTCTCCGGTTTCTATGTCGCCATGCTGCTGGTGCTGTTTGCCCTGTTTTTCAGACCGGTGGGCTTTGATTATCGCAGTAAGCTGGGGGATGAACGCTGGCGCAAGGCCTGGGATTGGGGTCTGTTTGTCGGTGGCGCCATCCCATCACTGGTATTCGGTGTAGCCTTCGGCAACCTGCTGCTCGGCGTGCCCTTCCACCTGGATGACCTGCTGCGTGCCTACTATACCGGCTCATTCTTCGAACTGCTCAATCCCTTCGCCCTGTTGGCCGGTATCGTCAGCTTTTCCTTACTCACCATGCATGGCGGAATCTGGCTGCAGATGCGCACCGCAGGTGAGATCTCCGAACGCGTCAAGGCCTACATTCAATGGACGGGGCTCGCCGCCATGGCCGCTTTCGCCCTGGCTGGCATCTGGTTGGTTGCCGGTGTCGACGGCTATGCCATCACAGCCCAGCCCGCCATCGATGCCCTGCCCAATCCGCTCGCCAAGTCCGTCGTGATCGGCAGTGGGGCCTGGCTCAGCAACTATGCCGCCTATCCGCTCACCCTGGTTTTCCCAGCCCTGGGTTTTGCCGGGGTCATCCTGACTATCCTGCTTTCCAAAGCCAACCGTCCCGGCTGGGGCTTCGTCAGCAGTTCCCTGGCCATCACCGGTGTGATCATGACCGCCGGGGTCTCCATGTTCCCGTTCATCATGCCCTCCAGCACCAATCCGGCCAGCAGTCTGACGGTGTGGGACGCCCCATCCAGCCACCTCACCCTGACCGTCATGTTCTGGGCCGTGGTGATTTTTCTGCCGATCGTCATCTCCTATACCATCTGGAACTACCGCAAGATGTGGGGCAAGCTGTCGGTCGAAGAGATGCAAGAACGTTTTTCCGCTTATTGAGACAGGAGGACTGATACGATGTGGTATTTCACCTGGATTTTGGGCGTCCTGCTCGCCTTGTCCCTCGGCATCATCAATGTGATGTGGTATGAAGCCGAGGAACCTATAGAAGACAAGCCGGATGCGCCTGAGTGATAACCGGCCGAGACCCTGGCAGGGCATGCCAGGGTCGTAACGCACTAACCTAACTGAACTCATTGGCATTCGACCTTGAACCTTTGACGTTTAACCCCGTGTGAATGAAGCGACTGATCACATTTGGTTATTCGTTCGATCTATGTCCATAAGCGCCTTTCTCCACTCCCAAAGACACCATGCCGGACGCCATCTGTCGATGGCGGTCGGCATCGGCACCCTGGCGGGATTTCTGCTGATCCTGCAAGCCTGGTGTCTGACTGAAGTCATCAATGGCGTGATCTTCTTGCAGCATGGGCTCAATCAGCTCATGCCCTGGCTGTGGGCCATGCTGGGCATCTTCCTGCTGCGCGCCCTGCTGGCCTGGGTCGCGGAACAGACCGCCTTCCACGCCGCAGTCCAAGTCAAGCTAGCCCTGCGGAAACAGCTCTATCGACACGTCCAGCGCCTCGGTCCGGCCTACCTCAGCGACCAGCGCAGCGGTGAGCTGGTTAATACCCTGAGTGAGGGTATCGAGGCCCTCGAGGCCTATTATGCCCGTTATCTGCCCGCCACCTCCCTGATGGCGCTGGTACCCCTGTCGATCCTGGCGTGCGTGTTCCCGCTGGATTGGCTCTCCGCGTTGGTGATGCTCGGCACCGCACCGCTGATCCCCCTGTTCATGATCCTCATCGGCCGAGGGGCGGAGCGGCGCAACCAGAAACAGTGGCGCCAACTGGCGCGCATGAGCGCCCATTTTCTCGATGTCATCCAGGGTCTCACCAGCCTCAAGCTGTTCAATGCCAGCCGCCGGGAGGCCGGCATGATCGCCCGGATCTCTGACGAGTATCGCCGCAGCACCCTGTCGGTGTTGCGTATCGCCTTCCTTTCATCCTTCGCCCTGGAGTTCTTCTCCACCATCAGTATCGCCATCGTTGCGGTGTTGACGGGCTTCCGGCTCTACTGGGGGGAGATGGACTTCTTCCATGGTTTCTTTGTGCTGCTGTTAGCACCGGAGTTTTATCTGCCCCTGCGCAACATGGGGACTCATTACCATGCACGCATGGAGGCCATCGGCGCGGCGCAAAGGATGGTCGAGATTCTGCAGATTCCTGCACCTGAGCAATCAAAGGGAATCAAGCTCAAACCCCGAATACTCATGGAGATCAGCCTCGAGCGGGTCTGTTTCAACTACCCGGACGGCCGGACTGGGGTCCAGGATCTCAGCTTCCAGGTGCATGCCGGCGAGACCCTTGCCCTGGTGGGTCCCAGCGGGGCCGGAAAGAGCACCACCCTTAACCTGCTGCTTGGCTTTCTGCAACCGCAAGCAGGCATGATCCGTATCGCAGGGAGGTCCATGGCTGAGATCGATCCCGCCAGCTGGCGTCAGTGCATCGCCTTGCTCCCCCAACGACCCACCCTGTTCCCGGCGAGCATAGAGGACAATATCCGGCTGGCCAAACCGACCGCCAGCCCAAAGGCCGTCAAGCTGGCTGCGCGACTGGCCCGGGCCGATGCTTTTATCGAACAGCTGCCGCAGAGCTATGCGACCCTGGTGGGTGAAACCGGCCGCCGGCTCTCCGGCGGAGAGGCGCAGCGGATCGCCCTGGCCCGGGCCTTCCTGAAGGATGCTCCGCTGGTCCTGCTGGATGAAGCCACCGCGAATCTGGATCTGCAGAGCGAAATCCAGATTCAGCAAGGCCTGAAGGAGCTTGCCAAAAACCGCACCCTGATCATGGTGGCTCACCGGCTCAGCACCGTCAAAGAGGTACAGCGGATCCTGGTGTTGGATCAGGGCCGTTTGGTGGAACAAGGGAGTCACTACAATCTCCTGCGAAACCAGGGCCTGTATGCGAACCTGGCAACCGCCTATGGAGCTGCCTGATGCCGCACCTGCTGTGGCTACTGCGCCTGAGTAAACCCTATGCCGGCTGGATGCTGGCCGGCACCCTACTCTCTCTGCTCACCCTGCTGGCCAATGTGGGGCTGATGGCCATGTCCGGCTGGTTCATCGCCGCCATGGCGGTGGCGGGAACGGTCGGGGCCAGCATGAATTACTTCACCCCCGCGGCAGTGATCCGCACCTGCGCCATTCTGCGCACCGCGGGTCGCTATGGCGAACGTCTGCTGACCCATCAGGCCACCTTCCGTCTGCTCTCCGAGTTGCGGAGCTGGTTCTACAACCGCCTGGAGCCCCTGGCCCCTACCCAACTGGCGGAGTACCACAGCGGCGACCTGTTGAGCCGCATCCGCGCCGATATCGATACCCTGGACAGCTTTTATCTGCGCCTGCTATTGCCCATTGGCGTGGCGCTGCTGGCCTCCCTGATCTTTATCCTCTTCCTCGCCTGGTTCAATTCACTACTGGCCTTGATCGAGGGTCTGATGCTGGCACTGGCCGGGATCATACTGCCTTACCTGAGCGGACGCGCAGTGGCATCGGCGGGTCAACGCATTACCGAGAGCTCAGCCACACTCCGCACCCATCTGATCAGCGATCTGCAGGGTATGAGTGAACTGCTCATCGACGGCGCGGGTGAAAGGCATGCCCAGCGGCTGGTGCAATTGAGCCGAGCGATCGCCACAGAGCAGCGCCACATGGCGCGGCTCTCCGGTCTCTCACAGAGCGCCATCAGCCTGTTCGCCAACCTGGCCATGTGGTTGATTACCGTCGCCGCCATACCCTTGATCAGCGCGTCTGAGCTGCCGCCGGTGCAACTGGCCATGCTGGCGCTGTTCACGCTCGCCAGTTTCGAGGCCGTGGCGCCTCTCCCGCAAGCCTTCCAGTCGCTCGACGCCATCCTGACCGCCGCTCGCCGGATTCGTCACATCGCGGAGCAAGCGCCACTGCTGCAGGAACCACAGCAGCAGATCCGCCTGGCCAGTCATCCCTCGATCCACTTACAGCGGGTTTCGCTGCGTTATCCGGCTCAGGCCAAGGAGGTCTTGCATGAGATCGACCTGACACTCCCGCCCGGCCACCGCCTGGCCCTGGTCGGACCCAGCGGATCGGGCAAGAGCTCCATCCTCGATCTGCTGCTGAAATTCCATCCGCCAATGCCATGGCGACATATTGATCGACGGACAGTCGCTCAAGCAAATTTCGGGGGAAGCGATCCGGGAACGGATCTCGGTCGTGCCGCAACAGAGCCATCTATTCAACACCACGATCCGCGACAACCTCCTGTTGGCCAGAACGGATGCCAGCCAGGACGCCATCGAACAAGCCTGCCGGATCGCTGAGATCCACGACTTCATTCAGTCGCAACCGGAAGGTTATGCGACCCAGGTGGGCGAGACCGGTGTCAGATTGTCGGGCGGACAGCTCCGCCGGGTCGCCATCGCCCGCGCGATCCTCAAGGATGCGCCGATCCTGATGCTCGACGAACCCACCGAAGGGCTCGACCCGCAGACCGCGCAACGCGTACTGGATAATATTCTTGCCTGGCTGGGTGATCGCAGCCTGTTGCTCATCACCCATCGTTTACAGGGCCTGGCGGCAATGCACGAGATCCTGGTACTGGAGTCCGGCCGCATCAGTGAACGCGGTTCGCATTCGGCGCTACTGGAGCACGCGGGACGTTACCGACAGTTTTATCAGCAAAATCGTCGTCTGGATGCGTAACGCTAGAAACCACAGGTGACCCAAAGGGTACGCCTGGGCTAGAATCCCAGCTTTTTACGAGAGCGGAACCCGGCCATGCGCACCTCCCAATTCCCCCTGAACACCGTCAAGGAAACCCCAGCGGACGCCGAAACCGTCAGCCATCAGCTGATGCTGCGCAGCGGCATGATCCGCAAACTGGCCGCCGGTCTCTACACCTGGCTGCCCCTGGGCCTGCGGGTCCTGCGCAAGGTGGAAAACATCGTGCGGGAGGAGATGAACCGGGCCGGTGCGCTGGAGGTCCTGATGCCTACCGTACAACCCAGCGAGCTCTGGCAGGAATCCGGGCGCTGGGAGAAATACGGCCCGGAACTGCTGCGTTTCCACGACCGCCACCAGCGTGAATTCTGCTATGGTCCCACCCACGAAGAGATCATCACCGAACTGGCCCGCAATGAGTTGCGCAGCTACAAACAACTGCCGATCAACTTCTACCAGATCCAGAGCAAATTCCGCGACGAGATCCGCCCCCGCTTCGGCGTCATGCGGGCCCGGGAATTCCTCATGAAGGATGCCTACTCCTTCCACCTGGACGACGAATCCCTGCAGCAGACCTATGAGCTGATGCATACCACCTACTCCCGCATCTTCCGCCGTTGCGGGCTCGATTTCCGTCCGGTGGCGGCGGATACCGGCAGTATCGGTGGCAGTGCCTCCCACGAATTTCATGTGCTGGCCGACTCCGGCGAAGACGCCATTGCCTTCTCCAGCGCCAGTGACTATGCCGCCAATGTGGAACTGGCCGAAGCCATAGCCCCTGCGGGCGCACGCCCCGCACCCGGCCGCAAGCCCTGGAACTGGTCGACACCCCCAACGCCAGGACCATTCAGGAGTTGGTGGAACAGTTCAACGCAGCCCATTGAGCAGACGGTGAAAACCCTGGTCGTCAAGGCCGCAGAAGAAAGCGGCGAGTCCCTGGTGGCCCTGCTGGTGCGGGGCGATCATGAGCTCAATGTGCTCAAGGCGGAAAAACTGCCCCAGGTCGCCGCTCCCCTGCACCTTTGCCAGCGACGAGGAGATCCGCCGTGTGATCGGCGCCGGTCCCGGTTCCCTGGGCCCGGTCAAGCTGTCGATTCCCTGCATCGTGGATCGCAGCGTGGCCAAGCTGGCGGACTTCAGCGCCGGCGCCAATCAGGACGGCAAACACTACTTCGGCATCAACTGGGGCCGCGATCTGCCGGAGCCGACGGAGGTGGCCGATCTGCGCAACGTGGTCGACGGCGATCCCAGTCCGGACGGCCAGGGCAGCCTCACCATCGCCCGGGGCATCGAGGTGGGGCACATCTTCCAGCTGGGCCGGAAATACAGTGAGGCGATGAATGCCAGCGTGCTGGACGAAAACGGCAAGACGGTCACCATGACCATGGGCTGTTACGGCATCGGCGTCTCCCGGGTGGTGGCGGCCGCCATCGAACAGCATCACGATGATCAGGGCATCGTCTGGCCGAACGCCCTGGCCCCCTTCCAGGTCGCCATCTGTCCGATGAAGATGACCAAGTCCCAACGGGTGCGGGAGGCGGTCGAGCGGTTACACGGCGAACTGCGTGGCAGCCGGCCTCGAGGTCTTGCTGGACGACCGGGATGTGCGCCCGGGCTTCATGTTCGCGGACATGGAGTTGATCGGCATTCCGCACCGCATCGTGGTGGGCGAGCGCTCGCTGGATGAAGGCAAGGTGGAGTATCGGGGCCGCCAGGACAGGGAAAACAGTTTCATACCCTTGCAGCCAGATCCTGACCCATATCAGGAAGCGGATCGCAATACAATAAAATACTTAAATTTGACACACCCCCCTCTAAACGAGGAAACTAGCCGCCCTTTTGCAGCCATCTATCCCTTTCCGAGCAGAATTCGAGGCAACTCCGCTATGACCAGACAGAACTCCTTCAACCGTGATGAATTGCTGAGTTGCGGGCATGGCAACATGTTTGGTCCAGGTAACGCCCAGCTGCCCACGCCCGATATGCTGATGATGGATCGCATCATCCATATCTCGGATCAAGGCGGGCGATTCGGCAAAGGCGAAATCCTCGCGGAGTTGGATATCCAACCGGATCTCTGGTTTTTCGGCTGCCATTTTCCCGGCGACCCGGTGATGCCGGGCTGCCTCGGACTCGACGCCATGTGGCAGCTGGTGGGCTTTTTCCTGGCCTGGATCGGTAATCCCGGACATGGCCGGGCGCTCGGCGTCGGCGAAGTGAAGTTCACCGGTCAAGTCTTACCCACCGCACAAAAAGTCACCTACCATATCGACATGAAACGGGTCATCAGCCGCAAACTGGTGCTCGGTGTGGCTGACGGAGTGATGAAGGTGGATGGACGTGAGATCTACAGCGCCAAGGACCTGCGGGTCGGCTTATTCACCTCGACCGATAACTTCTGAGTCGAATCGAAGACTAGCCAGAAGGTTCCAACACAGTTTTGCACGCAAGCTAACCACGACTGAAAAAATCGCCGCCAGATGCCGCCCTCAAACCAGTGACACACCCGCTATCGGACAACCCTGAATGATTTTCCAGAGCAGTTCGACGGCTTGCGGACGGGGAAAACTCCGACGCCAGGCCAGCGCCACCCGACGTTTGGGCGTTGTACCGATAAGCGGCCGTGACACCAGCAGTCCGGGGCAGGGTGTGACGATTGACCGCCGTATCCGGTAAAATGGTAATTCGCCACACCACTTGCCACCATGCAGCGTATGGTCTCCAGCGAGCAACCCTCCAGATTGCGCTGCAGGTTTTCCTGACCTTGGCCGCGTTGCAGACAATCCGGACAGACCTGCAGCACCTGATCCCGAAAACAGTGACCTGCACCCAACAGCAGGACATTTTCATCCTTCAGTTGCGTCGAGGAGATCGCTTGTTCGCCGGTCAAGCGATGCCCGGCCGGCAATAACACCGAGAAAGATTCGTCATACAGTGCCCGGGTCTCGATCCCCGGTTCTTCAAAGGGCAATGAGATGAGAATGGCATCCAGGTCTCCCTGCTTGAGCTGCTCGCTCAGGACCGCAGTAAAATTCTCCCGGATGATCAGCGGCATCAGCTGGGTATGCCGGCTCAAGCCGGGGATCAGATAGGGAAAAAGATAGGGCCCGATCGTATAGATGGCGCCTACCCTGAGCGGACCCACCAGTTGATCCTTGCTCTGTGAAGCCAACTGCTTGATGGCATCGACCTCTTCCAGCACCCGTTGCGCCTGAGCGATGATGGGGCCGCCGGCTGGGGTCAAAGTGACTTCGCCCTGGCCCCGTTCGAACAGACCGACCCCCAACTCATCTTCCAGTTTCTTAACTGCCACAGAGAGGGTCGGCTGACTCACATAACTGGCCTGAGCCGCGCGTCCAAAATGGCGTTCCCGGGCAACCGCCACGATATAACGAAGTTCATTCAGGGTCATACGCTAGAGTTTAGCCTTTAAGATACAATAATTTATGGGCCGATAAACGCCCACCACAATTCCCTACAATCCACTAAATTGTGCAATAAATCAAAAATTAAGGATAAAAATCAGCAAACTAGCTTGAGCGATTTGCCCCTACGGCAAGAACTGAACTACTATAATTTACATTAATTCTTATTCTGGAGGCATGCCTGGCCATTATTCGCCAGCCGCAGAAAACCAAGGAATCATGTACCGCTTTACAGGCAGCCGCCTCACCCACTCCACCGGTCCCTTTACTGACCTGCCAACTGGCAGCGTCAAGGTGTTGCAAATAACAGACAGTCACCTCTATGCCGATCCAACGCAATGCCTGCTTGGGCTGAATACCCTGAACACCCTTGACCAGGTGCTCGCGCAAGCCCAGCAAAAACTGGGCAAGCCCGATTTGGTGCTTGCGACCGGCGACCTGGTGCACGATGCCTCCGATGCAGGATACAAAAGGTTGCGCTCCCGCTTGTCGCAACTGGGTTGTCCCACCTACTGCCTGCCGGGTAACCATGACGTACCCGGTAAGATGCTCATGCTGCTCAATCAGGACGACGTCCACTGCATCCCGAGTGTTCACTTCCATAACTGGTTGCTGATCTTCCTCGATTCCACCATCCCCAATGAAACCGGGGGGAATCTGAGCACCACCCAACTGGCTGAATTGGAACAGACGCTAGCCAGCCAGCCCGCCCTGCATACCCTGGTCTGTCTGCACCATCAACCGGTACCGGTTGGCAGCCAATGGATAGACAGCATCGGCCTGCATAATCCCGCCGAACTCTTCAACGTCGTCAATCGCCATCCCCAGGTGAAAGGCATCCTATGCGGACATGTCCATCAGCATTTCGAAGCAAATCACGACCACATCAAGTTAATGGCCACCCCATCGACCTGTATCCAGTTTGTCGCCGGACAGGACGATTTCGGCATCGATCACTGCCCACCCGGCTACCGTTGGCTCGCCCTGTTGCCAAACTGGCGAGATTCGCAGTGGAGTGGAACTGTTGTCCGAGATGCCGAGTGGTCTTGATCTGGCCTCCATGGGCTACTAGACAGTATCAGGACCGTCGACTAGAACGCCACGGCAACCGCTTCGCCAACCTGCAGCGACTGGTCCAAATGTCGAATACGTAACGCCAATACTTCGACCCCCGCCTTTTGCACCACTTGCCGCAGGAGTCCGCCATAAACAGGATCGATTTCATCCGCGGGAGCAAAACACTCGCCTTCCGGTCGATTGAGAGCATAGATCATGACGGCCCGGTTACCCCTGACGGCTGACTTCAGCCAGCACCTCCAGGTGCTTACGACCGCGCTCCGTGACCGCATCGGGAAACAGCAGACGCCCCCTTTCGAACAGGGTCACATTTTTCACTTCAACCCAAGCGTCCGGCCCCTCCCCCTCCGAAAGAAAGAAATCGAACCGGGAACGGGGCAATCCCGCGACCTGACAGGTCACTTCACTGCGAATATTTTCGATAGCCGGCCATCGTATCGATGCCGCCCGCTCTCAGCCCCTCGCCGATCACAGGATTGCTGCGACCAGTATGCACCCCAATCCAGCCTGCCCCCATATCCACCCGCTCCAGAGTCCAGGCAAGTTTTCGACGAGGGTTGTCACTGTAGCTGAGCTGGACCCGGGCGCCAGGCTTCCAACACCTACGCATACTGCCCGTGTTCGGACAATGGGCGGTTACGCATACCCCATCCTCGAATTCCACATCCACCAGAAATCGCTTATAGCGTTTGAGTATTATGCCATTCGTCAATGGAGGTAGTTTCATGATGAGAAATTTTGCATGGAACAGGCCAGCAGCCTATATTACCTAAGAAACTCATCAAGAGGGGGACTTTGAACCATGCGACTGTCGTGGCTTCCAATCTGCTGCATCCTGACAGGTATGACCCAGGCTCATGCCGACTCCTACCGTGACAGGGATGATGGATTCAATCCGCTGAATGTAATGCAAGGGATGCCGAACCCGATGAACATGTTCGATTCCTCGGACCGGCGCCGGGATGAGCGTCTGCGCCGCCCACCCCCCCCCGGGGTTGTACCGGGTTATGGCTATCCGGGATACGGGCTGCCAGCACCGGCGCCGATGGCACCCTATTATACCGCACCACCCCCCAGCCTCCGCTGCAGGCCGTGCCACCGAACCCGGGTCAGCCCGGTCATCAGGCGACATCAGCAAGCAACCGGTACCAGCCGCGGTCGCCCCTTACGGCACGATGGCACCACCGGCCTCAGGGAGGACCCAGGCCAGGCCATCAGGCATGCCTGAGACCGTACAGCCAGCTTACCACTTCCGACCAGTGACCCCCTTGGGATCGGGTCCCAAGGAGTACCCAAATGCGGAATCTGGGTCGGGGCCGGCACCCGCCGAGCAGCAACCTCAGGAACCTGCAAAGACAGGCGAGACGAGAATGACGAAACCCTACGCAGAACAGGAAACACCGCTGGTCAATGGCCAACCGGCCGTCTTCCGCCCCATGCACCTGGGTATCGAAAATCCGCCTTCTCAGTGAGTGAGACGCGCGTTATATAAACAGGGTCCTTAACGGGCGGTAAAGAAGGGATACTCCTGATAATCCATGACTTCACAGGCAACACCGGTGACCTGGGCGTTGGCCGGACCCACCCGCAGCCATTCACAGAGACTCTCCACGGCCGCGGGCTCTCCACAGACGACCACCTCCACCCGCCCATCCGGCAGGTTCTGCACATACCCCGTCAAACCCCGCTGCTGGGCCTCATGGCGGGTCGTCGCGCGATAAAACACACCCTGCACCCGCCCCGCCACCAGGCAGCGATAACAGACCGGATGGGGAAACTGCTTTCCATTAGTCATCGATTCTCACCACAGCCTCTTCACCGGCCCGCAATTGCATGTTTTCGGGGGGTGTGACCAACACCTCCAACGGATATTCCATCACTTCCGCAGCGCCTTGCCCAGTGGGTTCCAGGCCAACCGAACTGATTTCACCCTCGAGCCATTGACCCCTGACACCCACTTTGACCGGATCGCCGATATTCAGGCCCGCCGCGGTAGTCCGCGTCGACCGGCGCCACCGCCTTCATCTGACTCATATCCACCAGCGTCACCAACGGAATGGACTGTAAGCGGTTCACCAACACCTGTCCCGGTTGTGCCGCCACGCTGATCACAACCCCATCGAAAGGCGCTTTAATACGACTGTATTCACGCTCGATGCGAATCTCGGTCAACTCTGCATCGGCCTGTCGAGCGAGTGCATCCGCCCTGGCGGCATCGATCTCCGCGACGATGCGCTCGTGATTGGAAAGCAGGGTTCTGTCATACAGTTCCAGGGACCGATCCAGTTCGCGTCGGGCCTCGTCCTGCTGCAGTTTGGTGACGGCCACCCGGGATTCCGCCCAAGCCAGGCGCGCCTGAACCTCCCGTTGATCCAATTCGACCATCAGACTGCCCCGGCTGACCCGCTGTCCGACCATGACATTGACCTTGGTTATCATGCCATCCACCAGGGTGCCCAACTCCACCCGCTGCTGCCAATCGAGCAGCGCCTGGATATCCTTGGCAGACAGACTTCCGCTGAACAGCAATCCACAACAAAGCAGGATGCGTAACATGATTCAATTCTCCTCAATCATCGGGTTTTTTATATCCGCAATTCCTGGCAGCAATGTCCCGGCCAGGGCCTCGAGCTTGGCGCTCAGCAAGCGGATCTGAAACTCGTTTTGCGCCCGCTGGAAATGCAGATCGGCGATCTGCGCCATGGAATCCCCCAGGTCCCTGGCGACCTCCAGGTCGTAGAGGGTACGGCTGCGTTCCAGGTAGAGGTCGCGATAATCACCGGTGACCGTCAATGCTTCCCGATGAATCTGCAGGCGTTGCAGTTCGAGCCAATGTTCGAGCAACTGCTGTCGCAGATCAAGCTCATAGGTCGCTAATCTAGCACGATATTCCTGCAGATGCGCCTTCTGTCGCGCCAGTTGGGCATTCACCCGGTTACCGGTAAAGAGCGGGACCTCAAGCACCAGTGAGGCGGTCAATGGATTGCGCCCCCCCAGATCCCGCTGATAGCTTGCAGCTTCGAGTTCCGCCCGGAGTACCGGATTGTCCTGCGCCGCCGCCGCCCGCAGGCGATGTTCCGCCGCATCCATCTCGGCACGCAGGGCGAGCAGTCCCGGATTGCCCGCCAATGCCCGCTGCGTCAGGCCCTCGATCTCCTGCTGCGGCTGTGACTCAACCGCTGTCGGATAGACCAGTTCCGCCGGCAGATCATCCGGACGATTGAGACTCAGCGCCAACAGGGAACGGCTGATGCGCTGTTTCTGCTGGCTGCCGTTGACCCGCAGTCGCGCCTGCTGATAACTGCTTTCCAGCTCCAGCAGTTCGATATCCGAGAGCTGTCCCAACTCATTGCGGCTGCGC
Source organism: uncultured Gammaproteobacteria bacterium (assembly GCA_963716875.1). Lineage (GTDB taxonomy): Bacteria > Pseudomonadota > Gammaproteobacteria > Chromatiales > Chromatiaceae > JASJBU01. Next base: position 68,913 of record CAVQUR010000001.1, on the reverse strand, counting down.
GCCCGATCCATTCTCACATACGCGATGGACATCGCCTCGTTGTCCCGGGCATATTCGAGATCGGCCAGCAGCACGTCGAAGAATCGAGCCATCACCTGGAGACGCCTTTGCTGCCGCACATCGAGCAGGCGCCAAGACTGGCCCCGGTATGCCGCATCCGCCGCCGCCAGGGAGCGCTCCGTACGGCCGAAATCAGTCAACAGTTTACTCAACCGCAGCCTGGCCCAGCTGTCGTTGTTCGACTGGTCCTCCGCCAGTCGGGAGGGATCGACGGCGCTCAGGGCAGCGCTGAGTTCGAGGCGCGGATCGTCCTCAGCCGCGACGCCGGCCTGGTCGGCTCGGGCCTTTTGCAGCGCGGCATCCGCCAGATCCCGCTCGGGATGGGACTGATCCGCCAGGAGTCAAAGCCTGTTCCAGGGTCAACGGCGAGGGTAAAGGGTCATAGCGGGTTGGCCACGAGCAGTGGGTCCAACGCTCCCCAGACAGTAGCGTCAATCCAGCCAACCGGCCGGCCGCCGCGGCGAGCCGATTCACTAGGGTCTGGGCTCCTGTTTCTTCTCACGTTTGAAACGGGAAAAATTGGTCTTCCGGTAGTGACCGTCAACCACAAACTCGCCCAGCCAGAGAAACTCGCGGGCGTCGCTGGTGGCGCCGGTATAACGGGCCACCAGATTGCCGTCAAGATCGAAAAACGCGAACACCGGGGTGGCGCGCACCCGGTACTGTTTGAAGGCGAAGTCCTTCTCGGTCAGCGAATTTCCCTGGAAATCAGTGATCATCACATCCCCTTCGATATCCACCGCTGAAGCTCAGGAAATTGGCTTTGAAATAGTCCTGTACCTCGACCTGATTCAGGACATTTTTCTTCATGCGGTGGCAGAAGGGGCATTCATCCATCTCGAACATGATGAGCACACCTTTTTTGCCCTCGTCCCGGGCGGTTTGCAGTTCCTCACGAAAGTCCCCCAGACTCTGATCGAAAAAGTGTGTGGCCGGATCACGAGTGGCGGAACCGGCAAACGAGTAAAAGAACAGCAACGATAGCAACAAAAACAGGGTGCGATAGACGATTCATGGGCATACCCTTATTTCTTGTGATTTTCGATAAATTGTTCGACATCCTCGCGCGGTCACCGGCCCCACCTGGCGCGCCACCACCTCACCTGTCGGATCAATCAGGAACGAGGTCGGCAGACCCGGGATACCGCCCAGTTCCGTCCGCGCTGCCGGCTCGCTCGATCAGGATCGGGAAACTGAGAAACTGTTTGTCGACAAATTTTTGCAGACGTTCCAGCTTGATGCTCTCCATCGCCACCCCAATCACCACGGCATCATCATCCTTATGATTGTTATAGAAGATCTCCAGTTCAGGCAACTCTTCCCGGCAGGGAGGACACCAGGTTGCCCAGTAATTGACCAACACCCATTTACCCCTGAAATCGGCCAGACGATAGGTCTTACCGTCCAGTCCCGGCAGTTCGAAATCCACCGGATCCGCCACTGCACTGAAGCTGCCCATCAGTCAGACAAAGCAGATAAAAGGAGCGCAGCGGTCGTGACATAGACATCATTAATGTTCTCCGGAAATCCAAGCACTTCTTGAGACCCCCATTCTCTGGCTTAATTCCTCTGGGTTCAATTCCCAGAAACACCCACACGACAGGCATAAACCTTGTGACTTCAGCAGCCGGATTTTGCTGCCTAAAGAACCCGAGACACGGAACGCTATTTGATGACAGAGTAAATCGACACTGGAAAAGTAGCGAAATAAAGTGTAATAGCGGTTCGATGCTATATTTTTTAAACAAGCGCCAAGCCTCCACCAAACAACGGCTCTTTTCCGTGCCGCAACCCGATCCGTTCGAAAATCCGATGGTGGAAACCAACCCCGGGCAGTTGCGTCAATGGGCGGCGGGCCTACCATTCGCCAACCCGGAACAACTCGCGGAGGCCGTCATCATCAGTCTGGTTCGGCTGAACCGCTACCCCGCACCGGTCAAGAAACGGGAAGAGTTGATGGAGATCTACCGGACCCCCAGCAGCAGACTCTACCATATTGCCCTGGAGCGGAAGTCTGCACTGCCCGCACGGTTGAATCGCCAGGTCATGCTCGAGATGGCCTATGGCTATCTGCACCTGGTCAATCAGTCTCTCGCTGAGCGGCCGTCCGCCAGACGCCGCAAACAGCTCCAGGCCTATATCTATTTCGCGGTGAAATATCTCTCTCTGGAGTACCTGCACGCCTGTCTGATGTACGACTGCCACGGCAGCGTTACCCTGAAAGAGCTTGTCCGCCTACACACCCTGGCCGAGGAACTTGACCTCCAGCACGAATCGAAGGACGACCCGGAGCATGCCAGGACCACGATCTCGCATCAGACCAAGCTGGCCCTGCTGTTGTCTCTCCTCGATCCCTGCCATCTGCAGGAAGACGAGCCACGCATCGTGTATCAATACCTGAACGAATTCGCTGATTCCGCCCGCTTCATCGAACTGACATCCCAGACCGAGACCACGGGTCACTATGTCATCGACAGATTGAGCGAGGTGCCGCCCCAGCCGTTCGATCCCAGCAGGTTGGACGGGCTGGCTACCCCCCGTTTCTGCCTGTTCAACATCCTGCCCATCAGCCAGCGACTCCATCAGGATCTGCGCGTCATTGAAAAACAGGGCGGCGGAAACCCTGCCGGCCTGCAAAATCTCGGAACCAAGACCGCCTCCAACTTGCTGCGACGAATGCTCAAATCCTGGCATATCCGGATGGCGCGGGACAGTGAACGCCACACGACCTCCGGCCGGTCCAAACTGTCGCTGGGCATCCAGTCGATACATCACTTTTTGACGGGTGCTGCGAGCCCCCCCGAACTGGACAGCGACATCGCCGAGGAGATCGCACTCAATCTCGAAACAGGAGGCTTGAATCATTCGGCCCCGCCGACTTTCCGCACACTCGATTGCTGGCGATTTAATCAGAGCCGCTCCGGAGTTGCAGTACTGCTGTCATTGCCGCAAGCAAGCATACCGCAGGTCGGCGAACTGATCCTGCTCACCAAGCCGGATGACGGAAACCGAGGCGAGGCAAAGATCGGCATCGTGCGCCGTGTTCTACTCAAAGATCCGACGATCCTGGAGGTTGGGGTGCAATTCATCAACGGCCGGATTGTCCCTCTCAGCATGCAACCGCTCGATATGCCGGCGGATCAGACACCACCCAGCATAACGGCACTGTATATCGACCAGGGGACGATCGAGCGCAGTTCTCTGATTGCACGCCAAAGACACCCTTGCGTTGGATCGGGAGTACCGCATCGAAGAGATGATCCCCGCCCCGAGCGTCAGCCCGGTTCATCTGGCCGAGGTAACCGCTACCTTCGAGCGATTTCGCGTCAAGCGGATTTGATTGTCCCCAACATCTCAAAGCAACTCTTCGATCGGCCCGTTCATCAGTTTGCGGATCTCCCCATCGACCTCACCCAACAGCTCGACCAATCGAGGTGACTCCAGTTCCAATTCCTGACTGCAGTCCGGCAACACAAAAGGCGCCGCCAGATAGAGATCCACCAGTTTGACCTCGTGCAGATCCCTGGCCAGCACCCAGGATTTCTCTTCGGTGCGCAGCACCAGCCTGGCCTGCTGCAATGCACGAGCATCGCATCCAGCTGTTCTTCGGTGAATACCGGCTCCCAATCCGCCAATTGCTGGGTGCTGAGTCCGACCCCTTCCCGCTGCGCTTCCCGGAGATGCCGCAACAACCTGATCGACAGCAAAAAGTCACTTCCCCCTGCTGCTGCGAAATATGCCAGTCATCCCGAAAGATGCCCAGACAATAGGTGAATTCCGCCCCCAGCAGGGTGACCAGCCAGGACAGATAGACCCAGATCAGAAAGATCGGAACCACCGCCATGGCGCCATAGATGGCCTCGTAAGTCGGGAAATGGGTGACATAGAGGGCAAATCCCCGTTTGGCCACTTCGAACAGCATGGCCGCCAACACACCTCCGGTCAGGGCATGGCGCAGCGGCACCGTCCGATTCGGCACCAGGGCATAGAGCAGGGTGAAGGCCAGCGCCGAGATCAGCACCGGCATGGTTCCCAACAACCGGGTTCGCACCTGCAGCACGGTCTCACCATCGGTGAACAAAGGCATGGAAACCAGATAGGAGGTCACCCCCACGCTGGCCACGATCAGGATCGGTCCCAGCGTGAGAATCGCCCAGTAGACCGTAAAAGTGGCCAGCGGACTGCGTTTGCGCCGCACATGCCAGATGTCATTGAAGGCCTTGTCGATATTCGCCATCAGCAACAAGGCCACCAGCAGCAGGAACACGAACCCCACCCCGCTGAGACGCGCCGCCTTCTGGCTGAAGTTGCGCAGATGCTCATGCACCACCGCACCGGCAGCCGGCACGAAGTTGTCGAATACGAAGCCTTCGATCTCGGCCGCCAGCTGTTCCGAGGCGGGAAAGGCGGAAAACAGCGCCAGCATGACGGTCATCAGCGGCACCAGGGACAACAGGCTGGTATAGGTCAGCGCCGCGGTATGTTGGGTTCCACGATCCTTTGCGAAACGATGCAGCAGCAGACCTGAAAACTGCAGCACGCGCTGCAGGTAGAACCGGGCATTCGCCGCCATGACCTGTTATCCAAAATCGCCAAACTCGACCAGAGTATGCCACAAACAGGCCGGTTGTACTGGGATGATGCTGCGTGCATCGAGCACAGTTTTGTCCAACGACCCTCCAGGTGGTTACAATAGCCGCGTTTTCTCAGGAGACGAAAATCATGCGCGTGGAGATCTATCACAACCCCCGCTGCAGCAAATCCAGACAGACCCTGCAGTTGCTCAAAGACAATGGTGTGGAACCGGAGGTCATCGAATACCTCAAGACCCCGCCGGATCGGGCCAGCCTGGAGCGGATCCTCGACATGCTGGGCATGGAGCCCCGCGATCTGATGCGGAAAAAAGAGCAGGAATACAAGAGCAATAACCTGGCCGATCCGGCCCTGACCCGGGATCAGCTGATCGACGCCATGCTCGCCCACCCCAAACTGATCGAACGCCCGATCGTGATCAAGAACGGCAAGGCCGCGCTTGGCAGACCGCCGGAACAGGTCCTGGAGATCATCTGACATGCGCGAAATTCTGATCCTATACTACAGCCGCTATGGCGCCACCGCCGAGATGGCGCACCAGATCGCCCGCGGCGTGGAAGAAGTTCCGGACATGACCGCCCGACTGCGCACCGTGCCGGCCGTCTCCACGGTCTGTGAAGCGACCGAGGATACGATCCCGGCAAGCGGCGCACCCTACGCGACGCTCTCCGACCTGCAGGAGTGCAGCGGCCTGATCGCTGGGCAGCCCGACCCGCTTCGGCAACATGGCAGCGCCCTTGAAATATTTTCTGGATCAGACCAGCCAGCTGTGGATGACTGGCGCCCTGATCGGTAAACCGGCCGCAGTCTTCACCTCCACCTCCAGCCTGCATGGCGGTCAGGAGACCACCCTGATCTCCATGATGCTGCCGCTGCTGCACCATGGCATGCTGCTGCTGGGCGTTCCCTACAGTGAAACCACCCTGCTGCACACCGCCAGCGGAGGCACTCCCTATGGCGCCAGTCATCTGGCGGGTCCGGAGAGCAAACTGCCCCTGAGTGAAGACGAGAAACGGATCTGCCGCACCCAGGGTCGGCGGGTCGCCGAGACGGCTCAGCGGCTCCTTGCCAGACGCTTGATGCCCAGCCAGCTGCCCCTCGGCATCGAGCTGAAACCCGCCGTGGACTTCAGCAGTTTCATCCTCGGCCGGAATGGCGAGGCGGTAGCCCGTCTACGCAACAACCAGGACCCGTTCATCTACCTCTGGGGCAAACCGGGCTGCGGCAAGAGCCACCTATTGCAGGCGGTCTGCGGCCAGCAGAGCAGCCTGGGCAACCACTGCGCCTATATCCCCCTGGCGGAGATCGGTGCATTGCAGCCGGCGATGCTGGAGGGACTCGAGAGCATGGACCTGGTGTGTCTGGATGACCTCGAACAACTGGCCGGGGCAGCCGCCTGGGAACTGGCCCTGTTCAATCTGTTCAATCAGTTGCGCGAACGCCATGCGCAATTGCTGATCACTGCGCATCTGCCGCCGGCCCAGCTGCCGATCAAATTGCGGGATCTCGCCTCCCGTCTGACCTGGGGACCCTGCTATCATCTCACCGCGCTGGATGACGACGGCCGACTGGAGCTGCTGATCCGCCATGCGCAGGCAGCGCGGTCTGGAACTCTCCAGCGACACCGCCAGGTTCCTGCTGCAGCGCATTCCCCGGGACATTCACCAGCTGACCCAGGTGGTCGAGCGGCTGGATCAGGCGTCACTCGTCGCCCAGCGCCGTCTGACCATACCGTTTGTGCGGAAAGTCCTCGGCTTGTAACAGGTATAATCCTGACGTGACTTAATCCCCGTTTTCAGGTACCGACCATGACCATGCAGAGCACGATTCAACAGAAACTCAATGCGGCCTTTCATCCGCTGAATCTCGAGGTGATCAACGAGAGCGACAACCATAACGTACCGCCCGGTTCCGAATCCCACTTCAAGGTGGTGCTGGTCAGCCAGACGTTCGAGGGTGAAACCCTGATTCAACGGCACCGTCGCGTCAACCAGGTGCTGGCGGAAGAGCTCCAGGGCGGCATTCACGCCCTGGCGCTGCATACCATGACCCCGGAAGAGTGGTTCAACCGGGGCGGCACCAGCCCGGCATCCCCCGAATGCCTGGGTGGCTCGAAACAATCATAGGGCGGCCTGAATCAAACGCCCTGTCTGCGCATCGGGAGAGTGGAAAATGACGATGGCGCGGCGTAGCAGAATCAATCCGCCGCGATCGTTTGTTTTCTGGAACGGCTTTTCTCCTGGGAGTGATCAGCCGCATTCAGCCGCCAGGATGCACTGGAGAACGCCGTAATCCCAGGCACCCTCCAGTGCCTCGAAGACCGGCTTCAGGCGACCCTCTTCACAGACTTTCAGCTGTTCCATGAGGGTGCGGATCTGCGCATACTCCATCTCGTCCAGCGGCAACACCTCCCGGGGCTCCACCAGGCCCGCTTCGATCGCCTCGGCAAAGTGGTTGTAGATCGTGCTGGGCTTGAGTTCCCGCTGCCGGGCGATCGCCTCGGCATCGAGCCCGGAGCGATACAGCCAGAGGGTTTCATTGACCGTGTCGCTGAGACTGTTGCGCAGCAGATCCGGCAGGGGATGCGTCTTGACGCACAGCAGAAACTGCTCGCCATAACGGGCCAGCTTGCCCTCACCCACCCCGCTGATGCGGGCCAACTCCGCCGGCGTAGCGGGGCGCTGGCGGGCCATCTCACTCAGGGTGGCGTCATGGAAGATCACATAGGGCGGCACGCCCTGCGCCTCCGCCAGTTGCCGGCGCAGGGCGCGCAGGGACTCGAACAGGGGCTGGTCGCAGGCGCGCAGCTCCTGCAAGCGGTCGCTGCGCTTCGGTTTCTCCGTTTCGGCTTCTGCGGCTTGCGCAGCTTGCGCAGGGTAAAGCCCTGCTCGCCCCGCAGCAGTGGCCGGCTCTGTTCGGTCAGGCGCAGTGCGCCGTGCCCCGCCAGATCGATCTCCAGAAAGCCCTGGGCGATCAGTTGCCGGAACAGACTGCGCCATTCGGCGGTGGAGAGCTCCTCGCCGATGCCGAAGGTGGAGAGCCGGTCATGGCCGAACCGCCGGATACGCTCGTCCGCACTGCCGCGCAGTACCTCCACCACATAGTTCACGCCGAAGCGCTGGCCGGTGCGATAGACGCAGGACAGGGCCTTCTGCGCCGGCTCCGTACCATCCTCGGTCTGTGGCGGGCTGCAGGCAGTTGTCGCAGTTGCCGCAGGGCTTGGCCAGGGTTTCGCCGAAGTAGGCCAGCAGGGTCTGACGCCGACAGCTGGTGAGCTCACACAGCCCCAGCATCGCCTCCAGCTTGTAGTGGGCGATGCGCTTGAACTGCTCCTCCGCGTCCGAGGCCTGGGTGAACTGGCGCAGGGTGATCACATCCTGCAGACCATAGGCCATCCAGGCGTCCGCGGGCTGGCCATCCCGGCCGGCGCGGCCGGTCTCCTGATAGTAGGCCTCGATGCTCTTGGGCAGGTTGAGGTGGGCGACGAAACGCACATCCGGCTTATCGATGCCCATACCGAAGGCGATGGTGGCGACCATGATCAATCCCTCTTCCCGCAGGAAGCGGGCCTGGTGCCGTCGCCGCAATTCGTCCGGCAGCCCCGCATGATAGGGCAACGCGACACGGCCCTTGTCGCACAGCCAGGCGGCGATCTGTTCGACCCGTTTACGCGACAGACAATAGACGATGCCGGCATCCTGGGGGTGCTCCCGCTGCAGGAAACGCCACAGCTCATCCCGGGCATTCTGGCCCTCCGCCAGGGCGTAGCGGATGTTCGGCCGGTCGAAGCTGTTGATGAACACCCGGGCCTGCTGCAGCCCCAATTGCTGGATGATCTCCTGACGGGTGCGGACATCGGCGGTGGCGGTCAGGGCGATCCGCGGCACCTGGGGATAGCGCTCCTGCAGCAGCGAGAGACGCTGGTAGTCCTTGCGGAAATCGTGGCCCCACTGGGAGACGCAATGGGCCTCGTCGATGGCGAACAGGGCGATCGGAACCTGTTCCAGCAGACTCAGGCTGCGCTCGGTGAGCAGCCGCTCCGGGGCGATGTAGAGCAGATCCAGCTCCCCCGCCTGCAGCGCCTGCTCGGTGGCCGGACTGCGTCTGCGCATCCAGGGACGAATTGAGAAAGGCGGCGCGAATGCCGAGCTGGGTCAGGGCATCCACCTGATCCTGCATCAGGGCGATCAGCGGCGAGATCACCACCCCCACGCCCGGGCCGCATCAGGCGGGGATCTGGTAACAGAGGGACTTGCCGCCGCCCGTGGGCATCAGAGTCATGACATCCCGTCCCGCCAGCAGCTCCGCGATGATCTCCGCCTGGTTGTGGCGGAACGCGGCGTAACCGAAAGTGGTGTTGAGAATCTGTTGCGCGCGCTGCATGGTGAGTGATTGTATCGGGAGAATCGCGATGTTCCGGCAAGGTTTGCTTCGCTCGATTATGGCCGTTTAATAGTCGGCGGCGAGCAGGCGTCACCGGGACATCCCTAGCGAAATGCGACATCACTGTCCCGGCAAAATACGCTTTTGTCAGCTTGAACACCACCGGACTCAACAGCAACAGGGCCAGCAGATTCGGCAACGCCATCAGGGCATTCAGGGTATCCGCCACCAGCCAGACGAAGTTGAGCTGCTCCTGGGCCATCGCCCCCACCGGGATCATCAGTACCCAGAGGATGCGGAACGGGGTGATCGCCTTCACCCCGAACAGATACTCGGTGCACTTCTCGCCATAGAAACTCCACCCCAGCAGGGTGGTGAAGGCGAATATCGCCAGACCGAAGGTCACCACATAGCCGCCGAATCCGGGCAAGGCCCGCTCGAAGGCCATGGAGGAGAGGGCCGCGCCGGTCTCGCCGCTGGTCCAGGCGCCGGTCACCACGATCGACAGACCGGTGATGGAGCAGATGATCAGGGTGTCGATGAAGGTGCCGAGCATGGCGATGCTGCCCTGCCGCACCGGACTGTTGGTAGCCGCCGCGGCATGGGCGATGGGGGCGCTGCCCAGACCCGCCTCGTTGGAAAAGATGCCCCGCGCCACCCCGAAACGGATCGCCGCCCAGACCGCCGCCCCGGCAAATCCCCCGGTGGCCGCAGTCGGGGTAAAGGCGTCATGCACGATATGCACGACGGCGCCCGGAATCGCCGGGATGTTGAGCAGCAACACCAGCAGGCCGCCCAGCACGATAGGCGATCGCCATGAAAGGCACCAGGGCGCCGGCCACCTCGGCGATGCGCCGGATACCACCGACCAGCACCAGAAAGGCCAGCACCGCCATCACCAGACCGGTATAGGCCGGCTTGATCGCGAAATTGGTCTGCAGCACATCGGCCACCGAGTTGGCCTGCACGGTGTTGCCGATACCGAAACCCGCCAGGGCGCCGAAGATGGCAAACAGGGTGCCCAGCCAGGCCCAGTGGCCGCCCAGGCCGTTCTTGATGTAGTACATGGGCCCGCCCACATGGTTGCCCTGTTCATCCACCTCACGGTAACGCACCGCCAGCACCGCCTCGGCATATTTGGTGGCCATACCGACCAGCGCAGTGCACCACATCCAGAACAGGGCGCCGGGTCCGCCCAGGGCGATGGCAGTGCCGACCCCGGCGATATTGCCGGTGCCGATGGTGGCCGAGAGCGAGGTCATCAGGGCATTGAAAGGGCTGATCTCGCCCTCCCCGACACCCTTGCGGCCCTGCCAGAGCATGCGAAATCCATAACCCAGCCTGACCAGGGGCATCAGGCGCAAGCCGGCATTGAGAAAGATGCCGGTGCCCAGAATCAGCACCAGCATGAACGGACCCCATACCAGGCTGTTGAGCCCTTTCATCAGCTCCGTAAACAACTCCATGCAACCTCCCGAAATTTCTTAGAAACAATAATATGCCTATAAAAACATTACTTATTTTGCAAGTATTTTCGTCCGCGCATAGTCCCTTTTTTCTTGATATATATCAATATTTCCTTGATTTTTTTTATCGAAAACCAGTATGTTTGGCGCCAACAAAATTATGAATTCTGATCCTGTTGGAGGGGATCGTCATGTCTGTATGTAAAAATATCAAAGGTTTCACCCGCAAACACGAATGGCTGGCAGACCTGTTTGCATTGCTGGCCGTGGCCATCCTGTTCGGCTCCCTGTATGCGACCCTGGCCTATCATTCCCCCATCGTGAGCTGGTTGTTTCGGGATTTCTTCATCAACGCACCGATCGTGCTCGGCACCCTGCTGGTCGAAATCGCCCTGATCTTTTTCCTGCTCAATATCAGCACGGTGACCCATACGGATGATGATGCGGGATGCTTCCACACCTTCAGAGGCCGCAATTCCGGCAGCGGCTCCCTGGGTAAGATGTTCAGCGGTGTACTGCACCATATCGAACATTTGGGTAAAAAGCATCGCTGAGTGGGAACGTTTCTCTCGACTGCAACAGTCGCCAATCTCATGGGATCAGCCCGCGATGACGGTGGGAACTGCCATTTGAGGTGATGCGAAAGAGCAGCGACTGACCCAACCGGTGGATAATTATGCCAGCACTCAATCTGTTCAAACCGCATCACTTCAGCGGCGAAAAGGAATCATTCGAAACCCTGCTGCAGTGCAGGAACGTGACGGTTGAACGCATCCAAAGCCCGCCGGGAAGCCGTTCAGGAGTATTCAATCAGCCACAAGACGAATGGGTCTGCCTGCTGCAGGGCGAGGCGCAATTGGAAATGGCGGGACAGGTCATCGAGCTTGCGGCGGGCGAGGCCCTGTTCATCCCAGCCGGCACTCCCCATCGGGTGTTGCGCACCAGCGACCAGCCGACCTGTATCTGGCTGGCGGTGCACATTCACTAGAGGAAGGTCTATCTGGCCCACGGCTGCGGGCCAGATATTCAGGATCACCCGATCAGTCAGGATAGCCGTGGCACAGGGTGCAGCTGACCGGTGTACCTTTGGCCACGGAAATGGTGCCGCCGTCGTCGTTTCGCGTGTACACCCGGTCCGTCGCCGCGCGGGAGAGTACCGTACCTTCCAGATTCAGACCGTGGCAGGCCCGGCAGGCATTGGGGTTGTTTTCGTACAAATTCTCATGCCCCAGGTCCCAGGCATCATTGTCGACCACGTGCATCCCATGGGGACCCTCAAGGTTCAGCGGCAAACTGGTATGGCAGACCCCGCACTCGGTGATGGTGCCGCTATGGCCCTGCAGATCGATCGCCGCCTTGTTGTCGTTGGCCTTGGTGGTCGGCCAGATGGCATGGGTGGAGCCGTGGCAGGCCTCGCAGGCCACGTCACCATGACCCAGACTGTTGCGATAGAGGGCGCCGGCATTTTCCGCAAAGCGTTTGTTGACCGCTACTCGAGGGGTAGCGGTGTCGACATCGCCATCATAGGCTACCCAGAAACGGATATCGGTCGTCAGATTGTTCACCGCATCACCGGTATGGCAGGACTCACACCGCGGTTCGTCCAGCCAGGGATCACGGGTCTCGCTGCCCACCGCCAGCATGCTGCCATGGCAATCCTTACATTCGATACCGGCGCTGCCCATGGCGCCACGCAGGCACTGAGTCGCCTTGCCGGGATGGCATTGATAGCAGGTCTCCTCCACAGTGCCGTCAGACGGGAACAGCAGTGTGTTGGTTGCCGTATCGACCAACAGACCATGATGTTCATGCATGACATTGGACATGGTCGGATTACCGACCTGATCACCGATGGGGCCCGTACCAGCAAGATCCAATGCTGCCGAGTAGTGACAACTGGCGCAAAGCACGGGGGTACTGGCGGCTAAGTTGGTGCCATGTTCGCTATCATGCAGCGCCAGGATATTGCGTTTGGCCGCATTCAGTAAATCAATGGGATCGGGATAGTCAATGAGATCTTGGGCACTGGCATGACAGTTCTGGCAATCCGCCTCGGCGGCGACCGGCAGCACCACGTCCAGATCTGCCAGGAGGGTATTGGTGGCCTTATCGGTGGCGCTGATCCGCATCAACGGATAGGTACTGGTCTGGCCAGCATCGTCGATGGGCATGATCGGTACTCCGGCCGCTTTGAACCATTGCTGAGCCGTATCGAATCCCTTGAATAGCTGAGGTACATTGGCGGTATACGGATTAGAGATACCAGGCATGGCCTGTTTCTCAGCAGGATCCAGCGCCAGCCCCTCATCAGGGGCAGGATCAAGTCCGAACAGGTCAAAGGCATAGGTGTTTCCGCTATCCGGGTTGGTTTCCCAGAAATTGGTCTTCCAGACACCACCCGGCTGGTTTTGACTGGTGGTATTGATGGAACCGGCCGCATCTGCAACACCCTGATAACTGACATCCACGCCCGAGATATCGAGAATCCGGGGCTCGGCGCCCCGCTCGATCACCTGGGCGTGCACCACATTGTAAGGCGGCAGGATCGTGAAGACCGAATAGTCCAGATCGGCGCAGTGCATGCCCAAGTCATTGAAGGCCAGCACCTGATGACTGGCGGTTAGGTCGGGTGTCGTGGTCGTAGTGGTGGTGGTCGTCGTGCTATCGTCACCGCCGCCGCCACAGGCCGCAAGCAACAGCGGTACCATGATAGAAATAGCAAAGTATTTGAAGTGTTTCATCGCAAGAGCTCTCTGACTGGAAAATTTGTTGACCTTGGTGAATTGGGAATTTTATCCTAATTCCAATCGTGATTGGGATTTTTATTTTACAGGAACTCGCTTACCACCCAACGGATTTCAACCGCCCCCACTTGATCTGTATCAATGCCCACCGAATCACCTGATCGCTTCTATAACCGGTTACCGAAAAGCATTCACCCGTCAGACATTACCTGCTGGAGATGCCGCGGAAACAGGTGGAAACCGCGAGAGAAGATCCGGAGATAAAAAAAGCCCCGGTCGGCAAGCCTCCCGGGGCACGAGGAATCGTTATGGGAAAAAGGGCCTGACTGGATGAATCAGGCCTTCTCAGACACGGCTGTCAGTTGCCGAAGCTGCCGGTGGCTAGTTCGCCATCTGAAACGCTCATCCCGAGCTCATAGAACTGGCAGGCCGGATCCGCCGCGATTACGTCGTTGGTCAGCTTCTCCAACAGCGCCGAACCCAGGGATTCGCCGAACTCGTTGCGGCCTTCGCAGGCCCATTCGAGCGGCGTCCTGACCGGCTCGGTGGCGGTGCAGTCCCAGGTGACCGAGCGGCACAGGTCACTGTCGCCATCGCCCCTCACCACGATGGATTGAAGCGCCATACGCGAACTGCCTGCCACTTCATCGGCGACAATCACCCCTCTGACCACAGAGGCGGTCCCTGCCCCGCAGACGTTCACATGACGGCCGGTGGCGCCCCAGGTCTGTTGGGCGGGATCGGTCTCGGTGACCGGTGCGGGTTTCCTGACACTCAGGCGGAGCCGTTCATTGGCAAAGGGGCTGGAGTCTGGCCATTTATAGCAGACCAACGCCACCGCGCCTTCCTCATTGGCGTCGGCAAGAGACTGATGTAGGGGTAGGCCGGCAACGGCTGTCGTGACGACAAGGCCGATTGCAAGCCGGTGGTAGATGCTGCGTTTCATCGCATGTTCCTCCTGAAACTGTTTGAATAGCGCGGCTCATCGACCTGCATTAAGTTGCAGACCGGAAGATGCCACGACTCGACCGGGTTGTTCATCGGTCTCTACGATTACCTGGTGCCCGCATACCGCTGGCCACCCCGGAGCTACCCTCGTTGGAATCTTCGAAGGTATCCTTATCCTCGAACACACCGCACAACGGGTCGTCGGGCGCCGTATCGACCGCCACCAACGTGAGCTTCGAATGGCCGTGGTAGACATCGAACTCATTGCGGCTCTGGCAGGTCCATTCCGTCGGAGTAAGGGTCTGTTCCTCGGAGAAACACTCGATACTCACGGAACGGCAAAGATCGTCGCCGGCGAACCGCTCCGCTCCCCTGCTCTGCGCGGAGTAGAGACCCAGGTGTCCACCGACCGTGTCGATCTCGGTCAGCACCCCGACCAGGGCCGCGTTGGTGCCTCTGGCCGCAACTCCCCACATGTTTGCCGTGTATGCCCCGGGTGCGCTGGGTGACCGCTTCGGTTGCCGCCGACAGCGGTCCGCCGCCGCGGATATTCAGGTTGATGCGTTCCTTGGGAAATGCGCTCCAGGCGTAGCAGGCCAGGGTATCGTTGGTCGCCCCGTCGGCATTGGCCAGGCCGCTGAAGCCCATGCACCCGACCAGCATCAACGCACCGGCCAGGGCCCCAAGAGAGATTGCTTTGCTCATCCGTTTCTCCTCCGCTGACTGCGCCTTGATCCCGGCGGCCTCCGCCGGTTGGGATGCGATGTGGTACTTAGTCATCGTTTCTCCCTCCTCGGCTGATGTTCAGACCACTGGCGTTGATTTGTCCTGGCCGGCTGGTGCCAGCGGCGTCTTCGAATGCATTACACAGAGGGTCCGCTGCCGGATTCTCGACCAGTTTCAACTCGGATTTACCGTGATAGACATCGAACTCGTTGCGGCTGCGACATTTGAACTCCTTCGGCACCTGCACGTCTTCCTCGGAGATGCAGTCGAGCACGATGCTGCGGCACCACTCGTCACCCCCCAGGTCCCCATCACCCCGGCTGGCCAGCGACTGAATGCCGAGATGCGAACCGACTCCCTTCGCCTTCAGGAAGGTGCCGTCGGACATAGCGATGGTGCTCGGACCACAGGCCCCGACATGCTTCCCATGCACCCCATGGTTGGTCTGCAGCTGACTCTCGATGAAGTCGTTGCGCGGTTCGGTGGTAACCAGCCCCCCGTAACGCTTGATACTGAGCGCGAAGCGCTCGCCCGGGAACTTGTCCCACTTGTAACAGGCCAGCATGGTCGGCCCTTCGGTGACCGTGCCGACTGGAATATCGCCGGGATTGCCATCCCCACCACAGGCCGTCGGATCGGGATCCGTGCAGTCGCCCGGAAAGGTCAGGGCGTTGATTTCATCGATATTGATCAGGGTGTCCCCATCGGAATCGATCGGCTCAATATCCAGCAGGGCTGTCAAGACATCCCCGCCGGCAGCTGCCTTGACGGTTTCAAAGGAAGTGCCGTAGTCATTGCGGGCACCGCCATTGGTGGTCACATGACAGACCAGACAGCTGTCCAGCACGGTATTTCCGGTGCCGTAGACACTGTTGAAATCGGTCAGGTATCTGTCGATCGCCCAGCTGCCGGACGAGACTCCCAGCATGGGCAAACCTATCATCAGCCCGATGGCCGCCGATAGTCTTCTCCCCTTCCATCGTTTCATTTTCGTCCTCCGTTGGAACTTGTAAGGCGTCAAATAACGCCGATTTACGCAGACGAAGCTGAAAACAGCATCGCTCGACCGGTCGGCCGAGAAATCGTTTTTTCTTTGTTATCTGACGGCTTGGATAAATCGTGGGTACTTTGCGCCCTTCTTATCAAGCCGTAATCGGCACCGGCTATTGATGGTTTTCAACTTCCTGCGGTGTCATTGATAATCGATACGCGAATGAAAATCAAACTTTTTATTCCTATCATTAATTGTTTCTAATTCTAATAGAATAAATTGTGTGATCTCTACAATGCCATGGCGACAGCGAGCACAGGGCTTATTTTCCCGATTTGATCGACGCGCCATACAATCCGTCAAGAATCACTTCCAGCCAAAACAATGGGTGATAAATACAGCAATAAAAAAGGGCAGAGCACCCACGGCACTCTGCCCCTATTGTTCAGCGAGGGGATGTTATCGATAGTTGGTCAACACGGTTCCGTCATGTCCCACAATCACGAAGTATGGAGTGGTAATCCCGTCATCAACGTATGTCATCCCTTCAAGCTGCTCGTTGGTTCCAGAAGGAACATGAATCCATGTAGCTGCGCCCGCATCGGCGCTGAGCCAGATATTGCCCGCTGACCCCACGGCCCCTCGGATCATCGTCGCCGGTAAACCGGAGTCCCATTGAGTCACTCCAATAAAGGAGATGTCGGGAGATGCCGACCGCCTGAAATTCCCAAATCACCCCATCAAGACTCGTAATGACGGTGTCATTCGAGCCCACAACCACGAACTGGGTACCGTCCCATGTGACGTCACTCAGGTTTGCATTGGCACTCACCGACAGCCGAGCGGTCTACCCAAGAAGCCCCATCATCGTTACTGGAGAGAATAACGCCATTGGTGCCCACGGCAACGGCCACCCTATCCGCAAGGAGCACACTTTTATTTGATGCAACGGCGTTAAAGGTATCGTTTGCAACATTGGCGGGGACTGACGCGGGTGTCCAAACACTCGCATCGCTGCTGATAAAAATATTGCCACTGCCTCCCGCCACGATGTAATGATTGCCCGTCCAGACAATACCCTCGAGACTTACGGGATCGGTCATCTGCAGTGTCCAGTTATCGCCATCCGCACTGGTCAGAATCGTCCCACCGGAGCCCACCGCCAGAAATTGACCGCCGTCCCAGGTCACACCGGACATGGTGGTGCCGGATCCCGCAACGGGATTATCCGTAGCTAAGAACCAGCCATCCACCGTACCATTCGAGCTGTTGATGATGTAGCCGCTATCGCCGACCGCGACCAACGTATCCGTTCCGTTCCAGGCCACGTCATGCAGATTCTCGCCGGTTATGGCCTGTTGCGGGGTACCTTTCGCCTCTGCCGACAACACAGAACCGGTAGCGCCTGACAGGGCCTGCACCTTGTAATAATAGGTTTGACCCGGTACAAGCCCCACATTATGCGTCATGTAATTGAATGTCGAACTGACCGTCGAGACCACGCTGTCGCTTGTTGTGACGCCTGGGCTGTCAGACCAGTAGACTCGATAATCGGTAGCGGCGGTAACCTTGTTCCACGAGATGGTGTTCTGGACCTCGGTGATGGAGTCATCTCCCGCCACCACCTGCACATTGGCCGGCGCGACGTTTGGATCGAAATAAACCCCGTCATCACCGCCACCACCGCCACACGCCGTCAGGATACCAACCAGACCGAATGCCGCGAGATACTGCAAAATTCCAAAACGCTTTATTGTTAACATCGTTATTTCCTCCTACCTGAATTTGGCGCGGACACAATCAACTCTCTGATCTGAGTCAATCAGATACGCCTCATAATAAACCAACCCTCCAAAACGGATTGGTTTGACCTTACTGCTACAAATACTATAGCCAACAGTCATTTCATTCGGATGTCCCGGGTGTTATGACTTTGTAGCGTATTTGTTTCAATTTGTTTCATTGACCGCAGGGAGGGTTCGTCGACGCCGGCCTATACTGTTGACCCAATCCTGGATTTCCCGTAAACAAACAGCCTCCCTGACTATTGTGATGGATTACCATCGCGCCTCTCTGCGGCCTAATACGCGCAGGTTCAACTGTCGATGAACACGATTGCCGAACTCGAAGCCGAGCAGCCCCAGCATGATCAGCAGGGTCCCCAACCAGACCTCCGCCGATACCGATTCCCCATTGAGCCAGAGACCTGCCAGTAATGCAATGACCGGGGTCAACAGGGTGATCATTGCAACCCGGGTGGTTTCGACCTGGCGCAGTACATAGAAGTACAGGGCGAAACCGAGCACGGAACCAATCACCCCCAGATAGACGATGGCGCCGAGGGTTCTGCTTTCGATCGCCGCCGGCCAGGCATGGCCCTGTAAAAACCAGCTCAGCAGAAACAGGGGCGAGGCGACCAACAGGCCGCCGGTGGTCACCACCAGACCGTGCAGCCCGGCATTGAAGCGTTTGACCCAGACCGCACTGGCGGAATGGCATAACACCGAAAACACGACCCCGGCGATCCCGAGAGCCATTTGACGACTCGTGTGCAGGCCGGAAGCGAAGACCACCGCGAGCCCTGCCAAGGCCACCAGCATGGCGAGCAGGCGCACCGGCGTCAGTCCCTCTTCCGTCAGCCAGACCCTGGCCATCACCCCGGTGATGATCGGGGTCAAACCGAACAGCACCGCGACCCAGCCGGACGGTATCAGTTGAGCGGACCAATAGATCGAGGTCATGGCCGCAAAGATGCCCAGACCTGCCGCCAGGTAGGTACGACGCGCTGCCGCATGCCAGGGCAGACGCAGGCGCATCAGGTAGAGCACTACCAGGGCCAATACCATACCGATCACCATGCGGCTGGTAACGCCGAACAGATAACCTACACCCTCGCCGCTCCACTTGATCGCCAACGGCGTAGTCCCCCAGATCAGCACCACCCCCAGATAGGCAGCCGGAACAGACATGTTCTCCTCCTGTTCAAGAGAATCAAAAATAAAAAGGCCGCAGACGTTCCCATCTGCGGCCTTTTGGAAATCCCGTTGCTCGATACTTCAAACGCTCACCATTCCCTCCAGACGCGCAGGCGATGCTCTGTCCGCACCGACAGTCGGCTCGTGCACAAAGGGTGGGTTGCAGATTGCAAGCTTTGCATATTCGAAGCATGCCTGTCCAAGCGATCAAGGTCAAGCATCCAGTCTGACAGAATCTGCGCCACCATAGTCACCCGGGATCCAATCCTGATCCTTCATACTGCCCTCCAAGGTGGAATGTTTCATCCATGCAAGGGTCACCGGGAATTCAGATCCGACTCGAGGTGTTGTGAAGCTCGGCTCGTCCACCGGAAGCGAGCCAGCAACAAGGGATTTCAGCCCATTGTTGTGGATAAAGAATGGAGCATGACGAACGCTATGACAAAGGAACGTAATAACTCGAAAACAGAGCGGCGCAACCCCGTTGTTTATCGAATCGAGACCCATGAATATTCTGGAATGAATGACATGTATGCACCCGTGATCGCTTCAGACAAGTCAACCGCCTTTCTTTATGCTCTCCTCTCCACCGCCTTGCTGGCCCCCCCCGCGCAGGCGCAAGACTCTCTGGAAAGTTATCTGGATATGCCATTGGAGGACCTGCTCTCCATGGAAGTCACCTCGGTATCCAAAAAGAAACAACGACTCAACGAGGCGGCTGCGGCCATATACGTGATCACCCAGGAGGACATCCGGCGATCCGGGGTGACCAGCATTCCGGAGGCCCTGCGCATGGCCCCGGGTCTGCAGGTGGCGAAGATCGATTCCAACAAATGGGCCATCTCCAGCCGCGGTTTCAACACTCAATTCGCCAACAAACTGCTGGTGTTGATCGATGGCCGGACAGTCTATACCCCATCCTACTCCGGGGTCTACTGGGATGTGCAGGACACCCTGCTGGAAGATATCGACCGCATCGAGGTGATCCGCGGGCCTGGCGCCACCCTGTGGGGGGCCAATGCGGTCAACGGGGTGATCAACATCATCACCAAACAGGCTGGCGAGACCCAGGGCGGCCTGCTGGTGGCCGGAGCCGGCAATGAGGAGCAGGCCATGGCGAGCCTGCGCTATGGAGCGAAGATGAACGCATACACCCAGGGACGCTTTTACCTCAAATACAATGATCGGGACAGTTCCTATTTCCCCGCGCTGGACGATCAAGCAGGCGATGCCTGGCAAAATCTGCGTGGCGGCTTTCGTCTCGATACCCAAGCCTCGGAAGCCGACAGCTGGACCCTCCAGGGTGATGTCTATGCGATGGACGCGGATCAGACCCTCAATCTTTGGCAGGACCCCGCCGACCCGGCCAATGCCGGTTATGCTCCGTTCTACCTGGCGGCGAACCTCCCGGACCAGGTCGAGTCATCCGGCTGGAACCTGCTGGGCCGCTGGGATCATCTGATCTCCAGCCATTCCAATATCCGATTGCAGCTCTATTACGACCACACCAAACGGGCGGAAAGCTTCAATGTCCAGGAGCACGATACCCTGGACATCGATTTCCAACATCAGTTCGAGCTATTCGAGGTTCACGATCTGGTGTGGGGCCTGGGGTATCGCCATATCGAGGATGACTTCAGCAATACCTATAACGTTTCGTTTCTCCCCGCCAGTCAATCCGCCGATCTCGTCAGCGCCTTTGTACAGGACGAGATCACCTTGCTGCCGGAGCGTCTGCATCTGACCCTGGGTTCTAAATTCGAACATAACGGCTTCTCCGGGTATGAAGTGCAGCCCAGTATCCGCCTGGTGTGGCTGCCGACCGAGAGCAGCACCTTGTGGGGCTCAGTTTCTCGGGCCATCAGAACCCCGTCCCGCCTGGAAACCGGTTCGCGAATCGTCGCCAATATCTTTCCAATCCCGCCCCTCTACACACCCATGGTGGTCTACACCAATGGCAATGAGGCATTCGAATCGGAAAAACTGCTGGCCTATGAAGTGGGATATCGTTTCCAGCCCGGCGAGACTCTCTCATTCGATCTGGCGACGTTTTATAACGAGTACGACAATCTCCAGAATTTTGAAAGAACATCGCTCCCTACAGATCAACTTTTTGACAACAAACTGTCCGCCCACAGCTATGGAATGGAACTGGTGATCGACTGGCGTCCCCTGGAGTGGTGGCGCCTGCAGACCAACTACAGCGTTATCCGGATCAGCTCCCAGTTGGACAGCAACAGCACCGATCCTGCCGATATCAAGGACGTTATCGAGGGCTCCACTCCCCGGCATCAGTTCTCTCTGCGCTCCATGATGGATCTGAGCAGGCAGGTTGCGTTGGATCTTTGGCTCTACCATGTGAACCAACTGGAAAGGACCAGTTTCTCCGTCCCACTGTCTGTATCGGATTACACCAGCCTGAATGCACGCCTGGCCTGGCATCCGAACGAAAACCTGGAGTTTGCCCTAGTCGGACATAACTCTACTGGATGACCGGCATATGGAATTCGTCGGAGAAAACCTGTTGATCCAGACCGAAGTCGAGCGCTCCATCTTCGGGCAGGTCCGATGGAATTTCTAGGCAGGTTTGACATTCCATCACCCAGGACAGCGAGCTGAATGCTTGATTCCAAGCTGACAGGATCCTACCTCAGCGTCGCTATGTTGAAGCAACTGTGCATGCTACTGTTGCTGACGGGTCTATCTCTACCCCTGTTATCCGCGCCCCCTACACCGGAATACAAACTCAAGGCCGCACTGATATATAAGCTGACCAAATTCATCGAATGGCCCGAATTGCAGGATAGTGAAACCCCCAGCAGCTTCGGCATCTGTCTGCTCGGGGAAGACAATTTCGGGGATGCGCTGGATGCCCTGCAAGAACGCAAAGCGCTTGGCGCCCCGATCATTGTCTACCGCCACACGCAATCCGAGGCAATCGGAACAAGCTGTCAAATCCTCTATATCAGTGAATCCAAAAAGGCCTTTCTGAGGTCCGATTCTTCAGTCTTTAAGGGATGCGCCGATATTGACTCTCAGCGATATGGAGGAATTTGCGCAGCAGGGAGGCATTCTGCAATTCACCTATCTCAATAAGCGTATTGGTTTTTTGATCAACCTGGATAGCGCCAAGGCAGCTCGCTTGACCATCGCCGCGCCTCTGCTTGATCTTGCCACTGTGGTTGACTCTGCATTCCAAGCAACAAAAGAATGAATTTTCTGTCGAACATCAGCATCGCTAAAAAGCTCAGACGGCTCATCATGCTGATCAGCGGGGTCACCTTGGTCATCGCCTCCCTCACCTATGTGGCCATTGAGCTGTTCTCCTATCGCAAGAACATGCTAGAGCATCTCTCCGTGCTGGCGGACGTGATCAGCACCAATTCCACCGCGGCGCTCGCCTTCGATGATCCGAAAACCGCCCAGAGATTGCTGAGCTCGCTGCAGGTGGAAGCGTCTCTTGTGGGAGCCAGAATCCTGCAAGCGGACGGAGAGGCTTTCGCCTCCTATTTCGTCAATCAAGAGGCCCAACAGGACATAGAAATCCAAGGCACCGGGAATGGTTGGCGCAGGCGCTGCACACGAAACAATCCATGCATCGCTACGACCAGGATAATCTGGATCTTTTCACACACCATCTTGCTCGACGACGAAATCATCGGATTTCTCCATTTAGAAGCCAGCATGGCGCCGCTCTACCAGCAATTAGCCAACTATCTGAAGATCGTCGCCCTGCTGCTCATCAACCTGCTGGTTGGCGTGTATCTCTTGACCAACATTTTGCAACGGCGTATTTCCGGACCCGATTCAGCAACTGGTCGGCGGAATGCGCAAGGTTTCCCAGGAACAGGACTTACAGTCTGCGCCTGCGACCTGGCGATAACGATGAGGTCGGGGCCATCATCGATGGCTTCAATGAAATGCTGGGTCAGATCGAAGAACGTGATATGTCCCTGGCCGCCTATCGGGATGAGCTGGAACAACGGGTCGAGGAACGCACCGCCAGTCTGCTGGAGGCGAAAGAGGCGGCAGAGGCGGCCAGTCGGGCAAAGAGCGAATTTCTCGCCACCATGAGTCATGAGATCCGCACCCCCATGAATGGCGTGCTGGGCATGACCGAACTGTTGCTGGATACCGGACTGGACGAACGGGCGCGCCGACTTGCCAATACCGCGCATCGATCCGCCGAAACCCTGTTGAGCGTGATCAACGATATCCTCGATTTCTCCAAGATCGAAGCGGACAAACTGCAACTCATCCAAGGAGGACTTCGACCTGCGCGGTCTACTCGAGAGCACCCTGGAGATGGTCGCGGGTCAGGCGCACCGAAAAGGCCTGGAAGTGGTGCCGAATCTGCCTCCGGATCTGCCCCGTTGGGTACGCGGGTGATGCGGTCAGGTTACGTCAGGTGCTGATCAACCTGCTGGGTAATGCGGTCAAATTCACCGAGCGGGGTGAGGTGCGCCTCTCCTGCCAGGTGCTTCAACGCCTGGCCAACAGTCTGCAACTGACCTTCGCGGTCTCCGATACCGGTCCTGGCATCTCGGAATCCCAGCAGCGGACGATCTTCGATGCATTCAGCCAGGCCGACAGTTCCACTACGCGGCGGTATGGCGGTACTGGACTGGGACTGGCGATCTCCACCCGTCTGGTCAAACTGATGGGAGGGCAGATCGAATTGGCCAGTACCCCGGGCCAGGGTTCCAATTTCAGCTTCACCATTCAACTGGAACCCGCGATCGAATCTCCAGCCGGAAGCAGCCAGTCCGGTAGATCCTGCAAAGACCTCCGGGTGTTGATCGTAGATGATCATGCGGTCAATCGTGAAATCCTGCACAATCAGGTGGTGGCCTGGGGCATGCGCAACGGCAATACCCCCTCAGGCGCGGAAGCGTTGAACATCCTGCGCATGGCTGCCCGCCACGACGATCCCTATCAGATTGTCCTGCTCGATCTGCACATGCCGAAAATGGATGGCCTGGAACTGGCGCGCGCGATCCAGGCCGATGATACCATCCCACCGTTGCGTCTGGTGATGCTCAGCTCCACCCTCTTCGACCGGGATGACCCGGCTGCGCGGGACGCGGGCATCAGCCATTTCCTGCAGAAACCCGTGGGACAAAGCCAGTTGTTGAATTGTCTGCTGGACGTGGCTGGTAAAAAAATCCCTTCCCGCGAATGAGCCCAAATCCGGAACCCACGCGATTCACCGGACATGTCCTTCTGGCGGAGGACAATCCGGTCAATCAGGAAGTCGCCATCAGCATGCTGGAGATACTGGGTTGTGAGGTGGATCTGGCGGCGAATGGGGTCGAGGCCCTGGAGGCAGCCACCAAAACCCACCTATGACCTGATCCTGATGGATTGTCACATGCCCGAAATGGACGGTTTCAGCGCCACCAGTGAGATGCGCCTGCTGGAACAGCAACAGGGACGCCAACGCACGCCGGTGATCGCCCTGACCGCAGATGTGCAAAAGGGCATAGAACAACAGTGTCAAACAGCCGGGATGGACGACTATCTCAGTAAACCATTCAATCAGATCCAACTGGAAAAGCCATCCTCAAGAACTGGTTGCGGCCAACGGCGTTCCAGACCTAGCGCACCTATCGGCCATCACGATAAGTCAAGCCATCGATCCGGTATTGACTGCCGAAACCCTGGAGCAATTACGTCAATTGGGTCGAACAGAGCGGCCGCAACGTACTGGGTAAATCCATTGAACACTATCTCGAACATACACCGCGAAACGTGGATGACATGCGTAAGGCAGTGGTCGCGAGCGATGCTGAAGCCCTGCGGAAGATTGCCCACAGCCTGAAATCCGGCAGCGCCAATCTCGGGCGCCCGAAGTTCGCGGCTTATTGTGCCCAGCTCGAGTCAGCCGCAAGAGACGGCATGCTCGACGAAGCGGCTCTGCTGGTGGACAAGATAGAGCAGTCGAGCCCACGAGTCCTGCAAGCGCTATGTCAGGTGTTCGAGACGACGGGCGCAACACCCCGGCTGCAGATCACACCTAAAAGTCTGGGCAGAATCCTGCTGGTGGACGATGATCCAGGCTTCCGTCTCACGACCTGCGAGGCCTTGAAAGGGGCGGGCTTCCGCGTGGACGAGGCGGCTAGCGGGATGGAGGCCTTAAGCCATATCGAACAACAATCCCCTGACCTGGTAATGGTCGATGCCCTCATGGATGACATGGATGGTTTCGAACTGTGCCGACGCCTCAGAAGCCTGCCATCATTCAAAATCATCCCGATCTTGATGGTGACCGGTCTGGAGGATATGGAATCCGTGAATCGGGCCTTTGATTCGGGCGCGGCCGGCTTCATCACCAAACCCTTGAATTACAACATTCTACTCCATCGGATACGCTTTGAGCTGCGTACCGCCCGCAATACCAAGGCGTTGCACGAGAGTCAGGAACAACTGGCCATCGCCCAGCGCATCGCCCGCCTGGGGTATTGGCGCTGGGACGCCAAACACAACGAAATGGTGATATCCAAACAATTGGCCGAGATGCTCGGAACCACGCAAGAGAGCTGCTGCAAAAAGTTAGAGGACTATCTCGCACGGGTTCATCCCGAAGATCGAGATTTCATCAGGGACAATATCATGTCCGTCGGTCAAGGCGGTGGCTTGATTCCTGCCGACTATCGCATGCTGGTTGAAGGCAATCCAAACCTCATCATGCACCAGGAACTCGCGCTCTCACCTGATGCACGAGACATAGTGTTAGGCACGGTACAGGACATCACTGAACAGCGAAGCGCGGAAAAGCGTATTCGCCAATTGGCCTACACCGACGAACTGACCAACCTGGCGAGTCGAGCCTACTTCTACAAGCACCTGGAGGACATGATCAAGGCGGCACAGCGTCGGGATGAACATTTTGCCCTGCTCTACCTCGATCTGGATGGCTTCAAGGATATCAATGATAGTCTGGGTCATGATGTGGGTGACGAGCTACTGAAGACCATAGCTCAACGCCTGCAGGAAGCCCTGCGGGAGACCGATTTCGTGGCCCGTTTGAGTGGCGATGAGTTCTGCATTCTGGTGGATAACGTCACTGACGAATATACCTCAGCCGATGTAGCCATCCGCAGCCTACACGAAATCAACCGACCCGTGACCCTGGGCATTCAGGAGATACGGCCGAGATGCAGTATCGGCATCGCCCACTATCCCGAAGACGGCAGCGACCTGCAAGCTCTCTTGAAGGCAGCCGATAGCGCCATGTATGCCGCCAAGGAGGCAGGCAAACACCGCTACGCCTTCTATCAACCAGAGCTCACCCTCCAGGCGGAGAAGCGTCTTGAACTGGAACAGGAACTTCGCCAGGCCATTGAGAAAGGTGAGTTGGAACTGCACTATCAACCTCAGATCGCCCTGCACAGCGGGAAAGTGGTTGGTGTCGAGGCGCTCGTGCGCTGGCGCGCACGCCATCAAAGGTTTAGTGCCTCCCAATGAGTTTATCGGTGTTGCGGAACGCATCGGCTTGATCAAACCGCTCGGAGATTGGGTGTTGGAAACCGCCTGTAAGCAGACTGCAGAATGGCGGGCTCAGGGACTTCCGAACTTCCGTATCGCGGTGAATATCTCTCCCATCCATTTCCAGGATCCCGCTTTGCTCGACTCGGTTGCCCAGGTGCTGGAGAAGACTGGATTGCCTGCCTCCCATCTGGAACTCGAGATCACCGAGAGTGTCGTTCAGACAACCGGTGAAAACATGCAAATGTTCGAACGTCTGCGCGAGATGGGGGTACAGATTGCCATCGATGATTTTGGCACCGGCTACTCCTCCCTGGCCTCCCTGAAATATCTGCCAATCGATTGTCTGAAAGTCGATCGACTGTTCATTACCGATATGCTGAAAGATCCCGATTCTTCCATCATCATGGGTACCATTGTGAGCGTGGCCCATGCCCTCGGTCATAGCGTCATCGCAGAAGGTGTTGAGACCCAGGAACAATTGAAAGTGCTCAGTGGCATCGATTGCGACATCGTACAGGGTTATTTCTTCAGCCGGCCGGTACCGGCGGAGCTGATTCCCGCATTGGTAAAAACCAATTTTCAACCCCGATCTTCACCAAACGCCAACCCGTCTCCGATAAAAATAGTGAACGAAGGCTGATGGAACCCAATAAGATTCATAGCACGCTAAGGATCAAACTGAATACCAAACGGATCCCAGTACTGCCTCCGGGTTCCACCTACTTGATGCAGTCCATGATGGACGAATCGCTCAATTTCCGCCAATTGGCCGGCATCGTGGAACGTTATCCCAGCATAGCGGCACGCCTGATCGCCCTGGCCAACTCGGTCTGGTCTTCGCCGGTCAGCCCGATCAACGTCACTGGAGCTGGCCTGTTCCCGACTCGGATTCGGTGTGGTCAGAAGCACCTGTATTGCCCTGTCGGTATCATCCCCATTCGACCCCACCCATTGCCCGGCCTTCGATGCTAAACATTTCTGGAGTCATTTACTGCTGGTCGCGGATACCTCGACTTGGCTTGCGCAAGCGGCCTCGGATGCAGGACAACTTGCCAACTCAAACGGTGCGGGCAGCCGGACTGCTGCATGACCTGGGTCTGCTGTGGCTGGTAGATCAATGGCCAGAGGAGTCTCAGCGGGCCATTCTTCTAAGCCAAAAAGATTCTGGGATTACGCTAAGCCAAGCCTTGCTTGAGTTGGCCGGTATCGATCACCGCGAAGCAGGCAGGTACTCTTGGGAAAGCCTGGAATCTCCCCGAACCCTTGCTGGTGGCGATGACCCATAAAACCACCAAGGAACACAGAATACCGTACTGGCAGATTGCATCTGCAGTGAACCTGGCGGATTGCCTGGTTTCCGCAATAGGAAAAGACCTACCCTGTCCGGTCTCGAATAAACACTTACAGGCGCTGGGCATCGAACACCCGGATGTGGGTTACGTCTTGCAACTGCTTTACCGACGTAAAGATGCCACCCTGGAGCTGGCGCGCATGCTGTTCAGTCACACCTCAGACGACTGATTCATTGGATGGATCGCTGACATGAGCCATACCCTTATCCAGACCGTCATCTTGTACCATCAGATCCAACAACGGGAATTGCTACAATATGTGTGTCCAATCGATAGGATAAAAACATGCAGCTGGCGGAACTCTTTCCCGGACAGGTAGCCATGGTCAGCGCCACAGCGGAGATGTGGACGACGTCGACATTGCCGGAAGAGGAGGCGCTTGATCAGCCAAGCGATGGAGAAACGTCAACGGGAGTTTCGCGCGGGACGCCATTGCGCCCATGCCGCCTTGGCGAAGCTCGGACTACCCATGGCGCCGATCCTGCAGGATCAACTGCGTGCTCCCATCTGGCCGCATGGCTACCTGGGGAGCATCTCCCATAGCAGCGACTACTGCCTTGCCGCGTGTTGCGCGGCGGGAGCGATCCAGGGCTTGGGAGTGGACGTTGAACCCCTGGCGCCGTTAAAACCAGGACTGGCTCCCTACATCCAGACCGACGCGGAGAGCCTAGATTCATGCAGGCACAGCCCGAGTTGCCGCCAAGACTCATCTTCAGCGCCAAAGAGAGTCTCTACAAATGTTTCTACCCGCTGGTAAAACGCTTTTTCGGCTTTCATGCAGTGGAGCTCGAACTGGATCCCAAACGCCAGCGATTCTGCTTTAAACCTACCTCATAGGCACCCCTGCGAGCTGTCTCAGCCGTTAGTTTTTCATGGTCACTATCTGACCATCCAGAACCATCTAATTACCGGCTGTTATCTGATCCCGAGGTAATCCTGACAAACGACTCGACGAGCATCGAAACGCTGTGGGCGGTCCAGCGGTCTCCAGCCAAAGGCCGGCTTAGCCATG
Source organism: uncultured Gammaproteobacteria bacterium (assembly GCA_963716875.1). GTDB lineage: Bacteria > Pseudomonadota > Gammaproteobacteria > Chromatiales > Chromatiaceae > JASJBU01. The sequence continues at coordinate 40,172 of CAVQUR010000001.1, read as the reverse complement.
CTGTTCCAAAGATCCGCCATCTGTTCGAAAGAGATCGAGTTGCTCTGTAATTCCCGGGCCTCGTGTCGCAGAGCCTGACGGTAGCGCGTTTTACCGATCAGGCCGATGAACCTGGAATAGTCCATCTCAAGGGAAAACTGGTCACACAACAGTTCTATCACATCTTCCATCTGGTGATCTTCCAGTAATCTGATTGCGGTATGCAGGAGCAGCTCTTGATCAATCATCTTGTGTTCAGGCTTTGTGGTCTCGATACTGCAGCGCCGCTGCTTGAAGCTACCCCAGTTATCGACCACGGCTTTGATGTCTGACGTCGCCAGATGAGGAAATTGTTGCATGAGGCAGCGCAAATGATCTGCCGCCTCATCGGCCACCTTAAGAAATTTGCTTTGATCCACTATAAATAACCGCTTTACGATAGGTTGAATCGATAAAATCCTATCGGCCGAATTCATGGTTTCTTTATCATTGCTGCACGCCGCCAATCTCGGCGGCTTTATCTGGCGGTCAATCGGTAATCCCCTTATACTGCAAGGGCCGCCGTGGCTCACACAACGTCAGTTCCATGTACACCGTCACCAAAGAGATCCACTTTTGTTATGGTCACCGCCTGCTCAACCACACAGGAAAGTGCCGACACCTGCATGGCCACAATGCAACCGCAGTCATCCGACTTGAGTCGACGATCCTGAATGAGCTGGGCATGGTCTGCGATTTCAGTGACATCGGTGAATATGTCAAGCCATGGATCAATGCGGTACTCGATCATAACATGCTGATGCACAAGGATGATCCGATACTCCCGATACTGCAGCAGGCAGGCGAGCGGGTGTATGTCATGCAAGCCAACCCAACCGCGGAAAACATTGCCCGACTGATCTTTGAATACGTGGCGGGCGGTGGTTTTCCGGTGGTAGAAGTGACCCTTCATGAGACTGCCAGCGCCCTCGCCAGCTACCGCCGGAACTGACTCGGCCGATACCTCGTTACTTCTTGGATTCCCGGGGCCTTGGATGAAGCGGTCCCTGATTGGGGCTATGATAAGAGTCTCAGGCAGTTGCTCAAGTGGTGAAGAGATATCCAGCCCCGCCAGATATATCGCCTGCTCATACAACGATTACTCAAACCATCCTGACAGGCAGAGAGGCCAAAAGTCCTGGCTTTCCGCTGTAGTCTCTGTAACCGGATGACGGGTACACCAATCAAGAACTTGGCTCTGTGCGTACCTGCCCTGTGGAGACTCCATCTATCATCTCCGTGTCTCAAGAGAAAAAGCCCGCCAATGGCGGGCTTATATTAGGTCACAATGGAATCAGAGATCGTAGTAACCACGCTCCTCGTGGAGCGCAATATCCAGACCTTGCATCTCGTCCTCCCTGCTTACGCGCAAGCCCACCAGCTTGTCCACCAGTTTGAGGATCACAAAAGAAACTAGGGCGGTAAAACCCACGGTAGCAATCACGCCAATGAGCTGTACAGAGAGCTGGCCAGTCATGCTTTCGATCCCTTCTGCGAACCCATAGCCGGAAAACACTCCCAGAGTGGTGGCGGAAAACACACCGGCCATCAGGGTACCCAGGATACCGCCTACCCCGTGCACCGGGAACACATCCAGAGAATCATCTATCTTCAGGACCTGCTTGAGATAGTTAGTGGCGCTGAAACAGATGATACCCGCCAGCAGACCGATCACCAGGGCACCTGCCGGCCCTACAAACCCGGAAGCAGGAGTGATGGTGCCCAAACCCGCCACCATGCCAGTGACCGCACCCAGGGCACTGGGTTTACCGAACTTGATCCATTCCCGGAACATCCAGGTCATGGCGCCAGTCGCGGCAGAGATATGGGTCACCAGCATCGCCATGGCGGCATCTCCATTCGAAGCCAGGGCGCTGCCGCCATTGAAAGCCGAACCAGCCCACCCACAGCATGCCGGCGCCGGCAATCGTCATGGTCATGTTATGGGGCATCAGTGCTGCAGTGCCGAAACCTTCGCGTGGCCCCATCACCAAGGCAGCCACCAGTGCCGCCACACCGGCCGTAATATGCACCACAGTGCCGCCGGCAAAATCGTACAGGCCCATCTGTACCCAGCCAACCGCCACCCCACACCCAATGGGTTATCGGTACATAGACCAACAGCAGCCAGATCGCACTGAACAGCAACATCGCAGAGAACTTCATGCGCTCAGCGAAACCACCGATGATCAGCGCCGGAGTGATGATGGCGAAGGTCATCTGAAACAGCATGAAGACAGATTCGGGAATATCACCCGTGCTGAGATTCTCCTTGCCAATCCCGGCCATGAGCACCTTGCTGAAATCCCCGATCCAGGCATTACCCTCGCCAAAGGCCAGACTGTAACCCAGTACGAACCAGAGGATCGTCGATATTCCGGCGATGGCGAAGCACTGCATCAATACGGAAAGCACATTTTTCGCCCGCACCAGCCCGCCGTAGAACATGGCCAGCCCGGGCAGCGTCATAAACAGCACCAATGCGGTGGAAGTCATGATCCAGCCGGTATTCGCACTGTTCATGGCCACTTCCTCCGCCAGGGCGATGCCCGGCAGCAAGCACAGAATGGGCAAGGAGAGAATCTCCTTCCGTATATTGTTGAATGACATCGACAGCCCCTTTTTTCGTTAATTGAAAGGATATTTGATCCGGTTCATGCTTTGGATCGACGGTTATTGTATGAAAAATTCGCAAAAAATAGTTAATTGAATAAATTTCATAGCGTTACAGTAACTGAATAGCCCCGAACAGAATTAAAGGTCCCTAAAACCGAGCCGACATGTGTGTTATCGAGATGGTTTTCCGGCCCCTATAGACAAGATTTGTCTCTCGTATATATTAGAAACTTATTAAGTTATGGTATTATGTGTCAATTATTTTGTGGATGGTCAATCCCATGAGGCAGGTTAACCCAAAAAACAGATTCTACCAGCAGGCTGCGCCTGAGGGGCTGAATACCCGCCTGGCTGCTGCAGGCGAACATGCACGATTGAATCAGGACAATGCCTGCAAGGTCTTGAAGAAGTATTTTGATGATCTGGAACTGTCGCTCGCGGTTGAAGGCAAAACTGCGGACGTCACGCAACCCCAGACCATCTGGCTAGAGATCGCGGAATTCATCCAGGCAGAAAAAAACCATATTCTCAATGATGGCTATACCCGATTACTCAACCGCCTGACGAGGATTTATACCCGCGGACTTCAGCAGCAGGGAAATCTGGCTTTTGCCGCCACGGCAGCCAATTATGCGGATGTCATCGAGATCGTCAGTCAGGCCCATCCCAGCTATGACTATAGCGAAGTCGTAGGACATCTGCTTCACTACATGAATCAACTCTATAAAGGCCGGGAAAAGAGTTGGTTAAGGATTTTCGAGCACTTACTTTCCATGTCCGATTCTATACGGCCCATTCAGTATCTCAAGGAACACCATCTGAAAGACATTAAACAATGGATAGAAGAAGGCGTAGATAATCTTTTCCAGATACGGGACGACCAGGTATTGTTACATTCTGCGAAAATCGCCGAATTGGCTGAAACGGAACAGTTGATCGAACAAACACGACGGAAACTGGCCCGGAACCACGCCAAAGTAGTACCGATTACATGGTCAAACGATCAGACATTCCTGAAGACACTGACAGAAGAGAGAGATTTGCTGATCTCAGACTTGGAGAGTAGAGAGGAACTGGTGGAACTGTTGGAAAACAATATCCAGGAGTTCGAAGACAAATTGTATGCAACTCGCCGGGCCTGCGTGATTCGTCTGGTTAGAGACTAGCCGAAGCATCCTGCAGATGGTTTAATCCGACTGTCTAGCCAGCAGTCTTCCCCAGACTGCCATATTTGCCTCAACGATTCGAGTGATCGCAACACGCCAATGGACGAGAATCGTCGTGCGTGCACCCCTTTGGGCCCATCACTGCGTGTCCAGCCCGAAATTTTACTCCCTGTACAGACCAAGCATCAGAGCCGAGAAACCGATCATTAGCTCATCTTTGGTGGTCCTAACAGCCAACCAGCGGGGCATTGGGCTTAGCAATAAACCCTACAGATGAGTTTGATTAACCTATAACCACGTCATCAGATCGAGTCGTGGAACCTCTTCCACCTTATTTTCTTCAACCCGGAGTGAAATAAAGAGCGCCGGCTTCTGCGAATAGTTTCCCTCGAGTTAAGGACGCCGTAGCGTCCTTAACTCGTTGATTTTGGTAGCAAGGGGCAGATTCGAACTGCCGACCCCAGCATTATGAGTGCTGTGCTCTAACCAACTGAGCTACCTTGCCAAAAGGCTATGTGAAGGCCGGGCAATATACTGTTGCAATCCCGTGTCTGTCAATATCAGACATTGAAACGGAAGTGAATCACATCGCCATCTTTTACGATGTATTCCTTTCCCTCCGAACGCAGTTTTCCCGCTTCACGAGCGCCCTGCTCTCCATTGCACTCGATAAAATCCGCATAACCGACAACCTCAGCACGGATAAAACCCCGTTCGAAATCCGTATGGATGACACCTGCAGCCTGGGGAGCCGTGGCATTGACCGGGATGGTCCAGGCTCGCACCTCCTTTTCTCCCGCGGTAAAGTATGTCTCCAGGCCAAGCAACCTGTAACCCGCCCTAACTACCCGATTCAGACCGGGTTCGTCCAGACCCATATCAGCCAGAAACTCGTCCCGCTCATCTTCTTCCAATTCCACGATTTCCGCTTCGATGGCGGCACAGACCGGCACAACCTCGGCGCTCTCCTCCGCAGCGAACTGACGCAGGGCATCCAGATGGGGATTATCACTGAAACCATCTTCCGCCACATTGGCGATATACAAGGTTGGCTTACTGGTCAGTAAAAAAAGATCTCTCAGTTCCAGCTTGTCTTCATCCGATAGCTCCATTGCACGCACTGCTCTACCCTCATTCAGATGCTCGCGCACCCGTTCCAGCAAGACCTTTCTCGCCAATAGCTTCCTGATCACCTGACTTGGATTGTCTGAGCGGTTTTGTCTAACGCCTTATCGACCGATTCCAGATCAGCCAATGCCAGTTCTGTGTTGATCACCTCGATATCTGCAACCGGATCGACCCTGCCAGCCACATGCACGACGTCATCATGTTCAAAACAGCGTACGACATGAGCGATCGCATCCGTTTCCCGGATATTGGCGAGGAATTTATTTCCCAGCCCCTCCCCCTTGGAAGCACCGGCTACCAAGTCCGGCAATATCGACGAACTGCATAGTTGTGGGTATGATCGCTTTCGGTTTTACGATGGAGGCTATGACATCCAGGCGTGGGTCCGGCAGCGGTACGACACCCACATTCGGGTCAATGGTACAAAATGGGTAATTTTCAGCCGCAATGGTGGCCTTGGTAAGTGCATTGAAGAGGGTAGATTTACCGACATTCGGCAAACCCACGATGCCACATTTGAATCCCATGATTTGTTGCCCCGAAATAAAAGGAGCAAGGATACAAGAAAGTTCAGGCAGGATGCCAGTAAACCGGGCACGTAATAAGCCAGCGTTCTTACCCCAAAGTTCACTTGATAGTGAAAAGTTTACCAAAATTGGCAATTCGAAGAATTTCCTTGATAGCGTCGTTTCCATTGAGAGAACAACGCTATCAGGCTTTTTGGAGCTGTACTCTCTTAATTGAAGCAACATACCCATCGCCGAACTGTCCATATACTCCGCCGACGATAGATCCACAATATAATCTTTTTCCCTCTTGGGTGTTCTTTGTAGGCAGCGAGGAAAGCCTGGTGACTGGAAAAATCAAATCGTCCCGATACTCTGATCGTAACAGGATTACCGTCTGCTGGAATTGAAGTTGTAATAGACATAATCAGCCTCGATGGAATTCATAGCCTCACGCTAGTTTAGATAGCATCCAATTTAACACATTGTTTAACGAGAGATTTCTAAGATCCGACCTACCAATCTATGGAATCCAGTCAGGGTGATGTCAGATTTACAACCGGCACCCTATCTCTCAACAACTGCAACATGCCTTATGCAGCATTGTCCATTAAAAGTAATCCGCAAGATCAATAAGATAACTGGTTTTCCTAGGATCCAGTTTGCATTAGATTTTCGCAAGATCCCCGGTGCACAGAAAAATCGAATCCACCGGTGATTTTTTACCGCTCAGCGGCACCTTTGTACTGTCTACTGTTATCGTCATTGCCTTTATTTTCAGCACAAATTTTTTCTATTTTGAACACTTCATGAGGGTCTGCGAAACGCCTTCATACTCCGACACAGGACCCGGACGAAGTTTAGGATTGTGCCCATGTTTCAATGAGCGATGCTTACTCAGTCAGCTTGTCGTCGGGAAACGCTCGAGCGATACGCAGAAATTCGTCCTGCAAGGTTTCAAAAGCATCCACAACCGCAGGATCGAAGCGGGTACCGCGTTGACTCAGGATATAGGAAACCGCTTCGCCATGGGAATATGGCACCTTGTACACCCGTCTGGAAATCAATGCGTCGTAGACATCCGCAAGAGCCATGAGTCGACCTGAGACCGGGATCGCAGCACCCTTCAAACCGTGCGGATATCCAGTACCATCCCAGCGTTCATGGTGATAGAGCACGATTTCCCGGGCGATCTTCAAGAAAAGAGGTGCTGCCCATCTCTTCCTCTGCACGCAGCAGAGCCTCGATATCCATACACAGTGTGTTTCTGCATTTCCTGCCACTCGCGATCATCCAGCTTTCCAGGTTTGAGGAGGATCCGATCGGGCACACCAACCTTACCGATATCGTGTAACGGGGCCGATTTGAATAACAGATCGATGGTCCTATCGTCCAAATAATCCCGATAATCAGGATAATCCTTCAAGTACTCGGACAGTAGACGCACGTAATGCTGGGTTCGGTGAATGTGGTTTCCCGTCTCGCTATCACGCGTCTCCGCAAGAGATGCCATACAGAAAATGGCCACGTCCTGGGTGCGGGAAATTTCCAGGGTTCGTTCACGGATACGCTGTTCAAGGACCTGATTCTGATTCTCCAACACCTTACGCGCCTTGGTCAGCGTCAAGATGAGTCTTGACCCGGCTCAGTACGATCGGTGGACTCATGGGTTTGGTGATATAGTCGACCGCCCCGACCTCGAACCCTTTTATCTCGTCTTCCACCTCGCCCTTCACCGTAAGGAAAATGACTGGAATATCTACCGTGCGTCTGTTCATTTTAAGCCGTCGGCAGACCTCATAGCCATCCATTTCCGGCATCATGACATCCAGTAAAATCAGGTCCTGGGAAGGTGTTCCCATGGCGCGTTTCAGGGCCTGCTCACCGCTTTTTGCTACCGTGACACGATAACGTTCCTTTAACAGCTCTACCAATACATCCAGATAAAAACTCTCGTCATCAACCACCAGGATACGAGACCTAGGCTCTCCCATGGCTATCACTCTCGAGTTCGTTCTTGTACATATCGGTCAGTTGCTGCAGCGTGATAAGGGCCTCATCGTACTCGTAATCGGCAACCTGGCTCTGCAATCTTTGCATCTGTTCGTCCACATCACTCGCTGATAGATCCACGGCGTCCTGCAAGGAATTCATCAGCACGTCGACATTCGGATCGCCGTCCCGCAATAAATCGAAAAGCTCTCTGGATTATATCCAGATTCACATTCAGAGGACCAGGATCATTCGTGGATGTGCGTTTGGCAAGACCCACACCCTGTTCATCCCAGTGAGCCAACAGACTTGCCAAGTGCTCGAAGGCGCTCTTTGCTACCACACAAAACTTCTCTTTTTGCACCGCAATCTCCGGCGTATCTTGCCGTTTGAGGACCCGACCCAGCTCCCTGGCCGCTGTCTCCAGTTTCCTGCACCCGATATTACCCGCCACCCCTTGCAGAGTGTGCGCAAGTAGATGCGCCTCCTGAATAGCACCTTCATCAAGGGCCTGTCCTATCCGCTCACAACAATCGTGGTGATGGAGATAAAAGTCATTCAGCAGTTTAACGAACAGACGACGATTTCCACCGATTCGCCTCAGCCCTTGGGATAACTCGATACCCTGAAATCTCTCAGGTATCGCCGGGCCATCCGGCAGTTCGTGGCTCACCGACGGTCCCTGCCATACCTCACAGGCCAGCCACTCTTTCAAGATTTCATAGAGCCGTCGAGGGTCTACCGGCTTGGAAAGGTAGTCGTTCATGCCAGCCGCCAGGCATTGCTCCTTATCACCCTCCATGGCATGCGCCGTCATGGCGATGATCGGGAGTTGGGCGTGACGATGATCTGCCCGTATGGCACGCGTCGCCGCATAGCCATCCATCCCAGGCATCTGGATATCCATCAAGACAAGATCAAAACCATTCTGACACAGCCGTTCCAGGGCTGCACCGCCTTCATCCGCAATCACAACCTGCAGCCCGAAACTCTCGAGTAACTCCCTGGCAACCAATTGGTTGGTGGGATTGTCCTCAACCAGCAATACCTTTCCCTTAAGCCGCTTGGAAAAAATGTTTTTCTCGTCATACGATGAATGAGGATCGGTGCCAAAGCGCCCGGCATCTTCCTGCCGCCCCAGTTCCAGGACAAAGCCGAAACTGCTGCCTTCACCGGGTACACTCTGTGCTGACAACTCACCATGCATCAATTCGACGAGTTGCTTACAGATACTCAGACCTAAACCGGTACCTCCGTATTGCCGGCTGGATGAGCTGTCCACCTGTTCAAAGGCCTCGAACAGACGAGGTAGACGTTCCGCCTCGATGCCGATGCCGGTATCACTCACCGTGAAGGCTATGCTGACCCTATCCGGCTGCACATTGACCAGCTTCACATCCACTTCCACCTTACCCAGCTCGGTAAACTTGATCGCATTTTGCACCAGATTGAGCAAAATCTGTCCGAGCCTCAGAGGATCGCCGACCAAGTCATTCGGAACCCGGGCATCCCGCTTCAGGCTCAGTTCCAGGCCTTTTTCCTCGGCCCTCAGGGACACCAAACCGACCAGGTTTTCCAGCACCTGATTCAGTTGAAACGCTGTTTCCTCGATCTCGAGTTTGCCCGCTTCGATCTTGGAAAAATCCAGTATGTCATTAATGATACCAAGCAGATTTTGTGCGGAGTTTTTTATCTTTTTGAGGTACTCGTGCTGCCGGTTATTCAGATCGGTCTGCAGGACCAGATGGGCAAGACCAATTATAGCGTTCATCGGGGTGCGAATCTCATGGCTCATATTGGCCAGAAAGTTGCTTTTGAATCGGTTGGCCTGCTCTGCCTCATCCTTGGCGACCGCCAATAGATGCTCCGCCTCTTTTCTGGCCGTTATATCCTCTTTGATACCGACATAATGGGTGATCTCCCCTTCGGCATTGCGTACCACAGAAATCGACATGGACTCCCAAAAAATCTCACCGTTTTTTTTGCGGTCCTGAATCTCTCCTCGCCACTCCTTACCGGCGGATATGGTCTGCCAAAGATCTTTATAGAGATTCTTGTTGGTCAACCCAGACTGGAGAAAACGGGGGTTCTTAGCGTAGGCTTCACTGGCTGTATAGCCGGTCACTTCGGTAAATTTAGGATTAACGTATTCGATATTTCCTTGGATATCGGTGATGATCACCATGGCTGGACTGTGCTCCACCGCCTGGGAGAGCTTGCGCAGTTCCGACTCGACCTGCTTCTGCACAGATATATCCCTAAGCGTACCCCGACGCATCACTGCCTTGCCCTGCAAATCCCATTCGACCGCCTTGCCGGTGGACTGGACATCCACATACTCACCTTGTTTGTTCTGGACCCGAAATTCCAGGATCAACGGCTCTCCATGCCGGCTGTGCGGCACATTCTGTCCCTTGATACTGGACTGGAAATACTCCACATCCTGCGGGTGCAGCAGTTCTAGCCAGGCCTTGTTCGAGGTGGGGATCTCCTCATGACGATAACCGAGATGATAGAAAAAACCAGGACTGAAATAGCGTTTGTCCGTTCTCAGATCCCATTCCCAGACCGCTTCGGAGACCGCATCCATGGCCAGGTGATAACGCTCCTCGCTGCGGCGCAAGGCCTCGCGCTGACGCCGCATTTGGAAGACCCACAGACCCGCGATGCAGAGGATGGCAAAAGATCCGGACAATACCTCCCACAACAGATCCGAGTTCACCGTCGTGTGCACAGGGAGACTCAGCCATCTCTCCCGGATGGCCAGCTTATCTTCGTCAGTCAAACCATCTAGTATTTTCTGCAAGATCGGGATCAATTCCGGCCAATCCTTGCGCACCCCCATTCTGAGTTCGAAGCGGTACGGCGTAGGAGCACCGACCTTGAGATCAGCCAACTCCTCCTTGCTGATTAAATAATTTCCGACCGCTATGTTGCCGGTATAGGCATCTACTTTTCCGTCGGAGAGATGGCTGAGTCCTGCCAGGGGATTCTCCACCAAAACCAGCCGCAAATCAGGATAGTCCCTTTCTATCACGGCTCGAAAAGCATAGGCATCCTCGACCGCCACGCGCTTTCCCGCCAAGTCCTCCAGACCATTGATGAACGGGGCGTCGTCCCGTGTATAGACTACAAACGGGAAGGACAGATAGGGTTCGGTAAAATTGAGAAAGGTGGCTCGCTCAGATGTTTTACCCACAGCGGGCAACAGATCGATTTCCCCCTTTCTTGCCAACGAAATCACCTCGGACCAGGTGAGCCCTCGACGTGGCGACATGCGGATGTTTAAGGCCTTGCCGATCGTCCTGATGTAATCCGAGGTGACACCCTGATAGTCCTGTTCCTCGTTGCTGAATTCAATAGGCGGCCAGGCCGGGTCAATCCCCAGACGAAGGCTAGGATGCTCGTCAATCCATGCTTGCTCTTCTGGGGTCAGCTCGAATTTGGGACCTGACCGTTCGGTCTCGATACCGATCGGCAACCAGCGCTGACGTATCGCCATACGTTCCTCTTCACTGAGGCTGGCCAAGGCCTTGTTCAACAATCCCAACAGGGCGTATCCATGTCGGGTCTCTGGTTACGGCGAAGCGAAACAGCATCGGCTCCAATCCGGCATTGCCGCTGAACTTCAGATTGGTTAGCTGATGTTCCTGGATGAGCCACTTGACCACCGCATCAGTACCCACATACGCATCCGCATAGCCCCTGGACACCGTCTGAAGCGCTGCCACCGTTGACTCCATGGATTTCAGCATGATCCCGGGGTATGCCTCGCGAATCTTTCCGCAAGATCGACGAACCGTTTTCAATCACCACCGATTTGCCGACCAGGTCCTTCAGACTGTCGTAACGCTGGGCATGCTTTGTGTGGCTAACGATGACTTGATAATCGGTAAAAAAGGGCACTGAATAGGCGTGGGAGTGAGATCCCTCGACCTGTTCCGTCTCGGTGACCCTGACCTTGAGTTCAGCCTGCGCAGGCTTACCGGTTATTTGCTGCAGAACCGGACTCCGTGTTGACCTGAAATCTCACACCAAGGGTTGCCGCTACCCTGTCCATGTAATCCGCTGCAATTCCGCTATATACTCCATCCTTGGCGATGAAATCGATGGGTGGACAATTAGCGCAGGTCCCGATCTCTATGACGTGGTGGGCCTCAAGCCAGACCTTCTCCGCAGGGGTAAGTTGGACTGCGAACGCCTGCACCGGCCTCCCAGGCAAGGCACTTACCAGCAGGCAACCAAGCAGAATCAGGGCAAATGAAATACCCTTAAGAAATACATGGGTGTGCTTGCAGTCACCGATTCGTTATCCATGTCAAACATTCCACAAGGCCAGCACCGGCCTCATCGGTTAGAATAGTACTTTAGCTAATCAGATTGCAGAATGCTTGCCTCTAATGATGAAAATTCTTATTTGTCTATCGCTCGGTTTGTCAGTGCTGATGGGAACCACGGCCCATTCCATCACCCTCCCCACGCCCCAGGAGGGCGATGATCTGGTGGGACAGACCTTCAAGTTCCACACCCGTTACGAAGACACCTTCTCAGACATCGCCAGATTTTATGACATTGGCTACCGGGAACTGAGAGATGCCAATCCCGAGGTGGATCCCTGGCTGCCGGGAGAGGGGACCGAAATCACCATTCCGCAACAATACATCCTGCCGTCGGGACCCCGTAATGGCATCATCATCAACCTGGCGGAGTTGCGACTCTACTATTTCCCACCCGGTCGCAAAGAGATCGTTACCTATCCGCTTGGCATAGGCCGAGAAGGCTGGAGCACGCCAGTGGGCACCACGAAGATCATCGGCAAGAAAAAGGATCCAACCTGGACCGTACCCGACTCGATACTCAAGGAACATGCGCAAGACGGACGGCCGCTGCCGCCGGTTGTGCCGCCCGGTCCGGACAATCCCCTGGGGGGCTATGCGCTCTATCTCGGCATCAAAGGCTATCTGATGCATGGCACCAACAAACCCTATGGGGTCGGCATGCGGGTGAGCCACGGCTGTATCCGCCTCTATCCGGAAAACATCGAACAGCTGTTCAACATGTTCCCGTCGGCACCCCGGTGCGCATCATCAACCAACCCTATAAGGCCGGCTGGCTCAACGGCGAACTCTATGTCGAAGCCCATCACCCCCTGACCGAACAGATCAAGGAAATCGGCAACAACTACACGGGCCTGGTCAGCGCCGTGCTGACAAAACTCGGCGATGAGAAAAGGAAACCGGACTGGTCGCAGTTGCAGCAATACAGCAAGGAACTGACAGGCATGCCCATGCCAATCACCTGCAGGATTCGGAGTGGCCGTTAACAACGCAGAAAAAAACCCCGCCAGTCGCAACTGAGCGGGGTTTTCATAGTTACAGCCTTGACAGACTGATAACAGCGGAGCGGTCCGTTATTTCGCGAAGGCCTTTTCAGACATGCGGCTGCAACGCTCGCTGCACTCATCAGCCGCAGCCTGCGCCGCATTCGCTGCACTCATTGCGCTGTCAGCAGTACCCTGTGCGGATGCAGCATCCAGCTGAGCCTGTTTGGCAGCCTGCATGGCAGCATCCGCGGTAGCCTGAGCATTGGCAATGTCGGATTCCATCTTGGTCATCTTATCGCCCGAGGCGCAACCCGCCAGGAGACCGATACCCAGGACCAACGCAGCTGTTTTCATCATGGTAGTTTTCATGTTGGAGATCTCTCTTCCGTAGTTGACAAATGGTGATTGTACGCATCCAGCGTGGCAGCTTGCGACAAAGCCACGATAAATTCAATATCAAGTTTCCAGGTTTTCGTGATCCAATGCAATTTCTCTTCAGAAATTTAGTTCATTCAACGACCGCTGCCCGACCAATACCGCGTGGATCACTCGCCGCAGAGACTTCACCGGTCCTTCGGTTCCAGAACACCGCCTGCATATTACCAAAGGTTTGTTCCGATGACTTTAAGGTATGTCCCATTTTCGTCAGTTGTTTTTGCACCGGATCGGCCAGGGCATCCGGTTCGAACTGCACTTCGTCCGGCAGATACTGATGATGGAAACGGGGCCGCGCAACCCACGCCTGCGGATCTCCGCCCTCGGCCATCTCCAGAATGCTCAGCAATAGCATGCTGATGATCCGGCTGCCGCCGGGGGTACCGAGAATCGCCACCCCGTCCGGCGTCTCCACAAAGGTGGGCGTCATGCTGGACAGCATGCGTTTACCCGGTTCGATCGCATTCGCCTCGCCACCCACCAGACCATAGACGTTGGGCACCCCGGCGCTGCTTGAGAAATCATCCATCTCGTCATTCAGCAGCACGCCGGTCCCGGGCGGGACAAAACCTGAACCAAAGGGATAGTTGATACTGAGGGTCGCCGCCACCCGATTGCCTTCCCGGTCAAGATGGAAAAATGGGTGGTATCCGTACCCTCCTGCTTCGGGTCGGTTTCCGGTACGCTGGCTGTGGCCCGATCCAACCGGATATCCCGTGCCAAGCCGGCGGCATACCAGGGATGCATGAGCTTCTCCAGGGGCATATCCACGAAATCGGGGTCACCGAGATACTCGGCCCGCTCTCGATAGGCCCGCCGCATAGCCTCGATGATCAGATGGGTGCGCTCCGCCGGTTCCAGCGCCCCGAGATCGTACCCCTCGAGGATATTGAGCATGATCAGTAAGACCACCCCGCCGGAAGAGGGTGGCGCTGCACTGGTGATCCGCATGCCCCGATAGCGGCCTTTGATCGGTGTCTCGTTCCACCACCCGATAGCTGCGCCAGATCCTCAGGGGTCCAGATACCACCGGCCGCCTGCACCTCTTTCACCAGGCGCTCTGCCACCTTGCCCTGGTAGAAACCGGCATACCCATACTTCACCAAGGCCTCCAGGGTCTTGGCCAGGTCGCGCTGGCGGATGATCTCCCCTAACTCCGGCACCTCTCCCTTGATCAGGAAGATCTCCTTCGCCTCTTCGGAATGCAGCAATTGCGGCTGACGGAGTCTGGCCATGCGTTGATAGACCTCATCCACCGGAAACCCCTCGCGCGCCAGCCGGATGGCGGGTGCCAGACTCTGCTTCAGCGGCAACTGTCCGTAACGTTCCGCGATATGCACCAGGGCGGCGGGCTCGCCGGGAATGCCTGCCGACAAGGGCCCATTGATCGAGGCGCCGGCTCATGACCTCACCGGTCACATCCAGATAGAGATCCCGAAAAGCGGCCATGGGCGCCCGTTCCCGCCCGTCGACCATGGTCTCAAAACCGTCACTGGCCCGGTGCAACAACCAAAAGCCGCCGCCCCCGAGGCCGGAACTGTAGGGTTCCACCACCGCCAGCACCGCACTGATCGCCACTGCCGCGTCGAAGGCATTGCCGCCCGCCGCGAGGATCTGATGTCCCGCCTCGGTGGCCAGGGGATGGGCAGTCGCGATCGCCGCCTTGTCGGGAGTTGTCGGCACTGAAGCGGCCCCGACAGCAGGAGCAAGACTCAAACAGAGGAACAGCAAGGAAGTTCCAAACCAGCCCCGGACCGGGGAAAAATGAAAAAGACCCCGCACCGGCAGCCTTCTCAACAGGCCGCACTCGCATGAGCTAATCCGCTTCGCCGGTAATCTTCAGGTATTTTTTGTAGAGATCCTCATAGCTTTCCACATGCTCAGGATCCTTGGGAATGCAATCCACCGGACAGACCTCCACACACTGGGAGGTTTCATAGTGACCGACGCATTCCGTGCAGAGGTTGGGATCGATCTCGTAGATTTCATCACCCTGAGAGATGGCGCCATTCGGGCACTCGGGTTCGCAGACATCGCAGTTAATACACTCATCGGTGATTATCAACGCCATTTTTTAATCTCCTGAACAATAAATCGTTGCAATTCTATCGAAAGCGCCTTCGCAATGCAGCCTGCACGGCGGGATGCACGAATTCGCTGACATCACCACCCAAGGCCGCAATTTCCCGCACCAAACCGGACGAGATGAAGGCAAACTGCTCGGCAGGGGTCAGAAACAGGGTCTCCACCGTCGGCGCCAGACGCCGATTCATGCCGGCCAGCTGGAACTCGTATTCGAAATCGGAAACCGCACGCAAACCCCGCAGAATCACTTCCGCACCGCGTTTGCGCACAAAATCGACCAACAGGGTATCGAACGCGCAGACCTCCACGTTTGTCGATTCCACCCAATACCTCTTGAGACAGCGCGACCCGCTCCTGCAGCTCAAAAGCCGGATTTTTTCCCGGGTTTACCGCAATCGCCACGATCACCTTTTCGAATAATCTGGCGGCCCGGATCACCAGGTCGCTGTGACCGTTGGTAATCGGATCGAAGGTTCCCGGATAGACGGCGCTCGGCATAATTGACTGGTCACAAAACAAAAATAATAGTAATGACCGGGCGAAAAACCAGATCACGATTGGTCAGCGACGCGCGAGCGCAAAGCGCACCTGCCCCGCCTGCTGCTGTTTGAACAGATTCCAGCCTGTCGGCAGCCCGGCAAGGCGCGACCTGCATCATCTTCCAGATAGATCTGCGCGTGCCCCGCCAACCATCCCTTGGTCTGCCAGTTTTTCGCACACCAGACCGAGCAGTTCGACGGCAAAGGGAGGATCCACGAACACCACATCGAAGGGCCGGGGATTTTGCTCCAACCAGAGCCAGGCATCCGCCCTGGATGATCTTTACCTGCGCCAATCCCAGCAAGGCCTGGTGCGCCTCGAGCTGCCGGACCACCTGCGGCGCCAGATCCAGCATCACCACCTCCCTGGCGCCGCGGGAAGCCGCTTCCAGTCCCAGTGCCCCGCTGCCGGCGAACAGATCGAGACAACGTGCGTTCTGGATCACGGGTTGCAGCCAGTTGAACAAGGTTTCCCTCACCCGATCTCCGCTGGGACGCAATCCAGGCAGGTCGGGGAAGCGCAGTTTACGCCCCCGGTGAACCCCGCCGATGATGCGGACCTGATTGCGGCTATTTTTTTTGACCATCGTCTATTGAGGTCCGCGCCTGAAGGTTGCCGCTAACCCGGCGAAACGCAGAAAGCTAGCACGAAGCGCACCCGGGTACAAAGTTTGTTAGATTGGCCAACAAAGATTATTCTCAGCAGCCTATCGGGCCCTCGTATGAGATCACAGGCATCCTCAGTGGGGTGAAAATCCACCCCATGGCACAGACCTGCCCGAAGGAGATCCTTTGGGGCGGCGCTGGGAAGACTCATTGATCCAAGCGTCCAAGCAACACCGTCACCATGCGCTCGGGGTGAACCCGGCGTTGGAAGGCATCCCGAATCTGCGCGCCGCTCACCGCTTCGACCTTGGCGTTGAAGGTCGCCAGATAATCCAGCGGCAGATCGTAGAAACCGATCACCGCCAGATATTCGACAATCTTGCTGTTGGAAGCGATACGTAGCGGGAAATCCTCCGGTGATGTTCTGCTTGGCCGCCTTCAGTTGCGCTTCGGTCGGTCCAGCCTCCACAAAGCGGCGCAGACTGTCATTCAACACCCGCAAGGCTTCTCCCGACTGGGAATTCTTGGTCTGCAGACCGAGCAGGAAGACGCCCGCCTCGCGCATCGGGATGAAAGTAGCTGTAGACGCTGTAGCTCAAGCCCCGTTTCTCACGAATCTCCTTGCTGAGGATGGAGACCAGCCCACTGCCGCCGAGCACGTGATTTCCCACGTACAGGGGGAAATAATCCTTGTCGTCCCGCTTGATACCCGTCTGCCCGATATAGATATGGGCCTGGGTGGAGGGAAACTCGATGTTCGCCTCCGTCGCCTGGACCAGCGGCTGGACCTCGGGCAGCGCGGGGCATGTTCCCCCGCGGCCAGCCCTTTGGTGATGGTTTCCGCGATCGCCTCGGCCTGCGCCCGCTCCACCGCCCCCACGATCGCCACGATGGCGTTGCGCGCCACGTACAGGCGTTTATGGGTTGCAATCAGATCCTCACGCTGGATCGCCGCCACCGACTCCTGGGTGCCTTTGGGATCCTCCGCATAGGGATGCTCGCCGAACACCTTGCGGTAAAGCGTCTTCTGGCCCACATCTCCCGGTGATTGTTCATCCTGCAGCAGACTCGCCAGGATAGACTGCCGTTTCCTCTCCACATCCTCCTGGTCGAAACGGGGTTCGGCCGTCACCATCGCCATGGTCTGAAGCGCCTTGTCCATCGCCGCGGATTCCGTGAGTGTGCGCAACGAGACCCAGGCCATATCACGCAGTGAGCCCACCTCAAGTTTGGCCCCGACACTCTCGAGGCGCTCCGCGATCTGTTGCGCACTCCAGGGGCCGGCGCCCTGGCTCAACAAGCTGTTGGTGAATGAGTTCACGCCCGGTTTGTCCCCGTCACGGGCGCTGCCGGCATCAAATACCAGCCTGACATCCACCATGGGGATCTCCGGGGCCGGCACGAAGAGCACCTTCGCCCCATTAGCAGTTCGCCAGGTCTGGATCGTCGGGCTTGCCGGCAGCATCAGGGGCATCATCCACCCGACCAGCAACAACACGACCGCAGCGGTATATCGGTTAAAAATCATGACGAACTCCTGCGGAGACTTGTCTGACACTTTTCTTCTCGATGGGCAGGGGGTCCAACACCGCGACACTCAGACTGTCCTCGACCAGGTACTTGTTGGCCACCTGTTGAATCTGTTCCGGCGTCACCTGCTTCAGATGCTCCACATACTCATCCCCCAAGCGCCAGTCGAGGCCCACTGTTTCCAGCTGGCCGATCAGCATGGCCTGATAAAACACCGAATCCTTCTCGTAGACCTTGGAGGCAATGATCTGATTGCGCACCCGCTCGAGTTCTTCGGCACTGACCGGTTCCTTTTGCAGCCGCTCGATCTCCCCTTTCAGGGCCAGCTCCAGCTGGTCGATCGACTTACCCGGGGTTGGGATCGCGTCCAGCAGCAACATGCCCGGCAACCGGGAAAATGCGCTATAGTCCGCATCGGCGGAAGCGGCCAGCTGGCTGCCCCGGATCAGGTTGCGGGTCAGTCGGGCGCTGTCACCCCCATCCAGCACATAGGCGAGCATCTCCAGCGCATAGGGCTCCCACTCCGCCGCCGCCTCGCCGATCACCGGGGTCTTGTATCCCATGATCAGGTAGGGCTGGCGCGCCGGGGCCTTCACCCTGATGCGTTTCATGCCGCGTTGGGCGGGCTCCTTGCGAGGTTTCGTTCGCCCCACCCGTTCAGGCTGCAGCGGGCCGAAATAGCGCTCCGCCAGCTTTACCACCTCCTGGGGATCGACATCGCCCACCACCACCAGAGTGGCATTGTTGGGCGCGTACCATTGGCGATACCAGGCGCGCAGGTCATCCGCCTGCAAGGCATCCAGGTCGGACATCCACCCAATCACCGGAATCCGATAGGGCGAAGCCTCGTAAGCAACCGCATTGAACTGCTCGTAAGTCAGGGAGTTGGGATCGTCCTCGGTGCGCATGCGACGTTCCTCCTTAACCACCTCGACCTCCTTGAGAAATTCCTCTTCCGGCAACAGCAGATTACGCATGCGGTCGGCCTCCAGCTCCAGCGCCACCGGCAATCGATCTTTTGCCAGGGTCTGGAAATAGGCCGTGTAATCGCGGCCGGTAAAGGCATTCTCGTCGCCGCCATTGGCGGCGATGATGCGGGAAAACTCACCCGGTGGATGTTCATGCGTACCTTTGAACATCATGTGCTCGAGCACATGGGAGACCCCGGTCACCCCCCCGTATTCGTAGCTGGAACCCACCTTGTACCAGACCTGAGAGACCACGATCGGGGCCCGCTGATCCTGCTTGACGATGACCTTCATGCCATTGCTCAGCCGATGTTCCAGCACCCCTGCCGAAACGCTGGCGGCTCCCAGACAGAGGACCAGGGTCAGGATTGTGATGATTCGCTTCATTCCCATACTACCTCGTAAAAATTATGCCAATGGGCAGCGCCGTGGCGATCCCCGTTTCAAATAGGCCTGCCGGCTTGTAGAATGCTCGAACTGACATGGATCAACCGGAGCGTATCATCGGTCGCAACCGGTTTGCCCACACCAGGATCAAGTAAGAGCGCGTGATTTTGCTAGAGTTCCTCTCAAACTACCAGTAGCCAGATGTTCGGATTCAGAAAAAGAAAACCAACGGAGCCGGCCAGCGCGTCCGGCAAGCCCGGCGAACTGCAAAACAGACAGGGTATGTTCACCCGCGTCTGAAGGATCGCCTTGCCCGCACCCGTCACAGTCTCACGGACGGGCTGGCCAACCTGGTGCTTGGCCGCAAGACCATCGACGAAGATCTGCTGGAGGAGCTGGAAACCCTGCTGCTCACCGCGGATGTCGGGGTGGATGCCACCAGCCGCATCATCGATCACCTCACCGCCGGGGTCAGGCGCAAAGAACTGGCGGACCCGGAGGCCCTCAGCCGCGCCCTCAAAGAGCAGTTGCTGCAGATCCTGGCAGCCAACGAGCGGCCCTTTGCGGACCCGGCCCCAGGCAGACCGAGAGTCATTCTGATGGTCGGCATCAACGGGGCCGGCAAGACCACCACCATCGGCAAACTGGCCAGCAAGTTGCAGCAGGACGGACAAAGCGTCATGCTGGCCGCCGGCGATACCTTCCGCGCGGCGGCTGTCGAACAGTTGCAGAGCTGGGGTGACACGCAATCAGGTCCCGGTGGTGGCTCAGCATACCGGATCCGATTCCGCCTCGGTGATCTTCGACGCCCTGCAGGCGGCCACCGCGCGCAAGATCGATGTGCTGATCGCCGATACCGCCGGACGTCTGCACACCAAGACCAATCTGATGGACGAACTGGCGAAGATCGCCCGGGTCATGCAGAAGATCGATGCGGACGCCCCCCATGAGGTGCTGCTGGTGGTGGACGCGGGCACCGGTCAGAATGCGGTGAACCAGGCGCTACAGTTCAACCAGGCGATCGGCTTGAGCGGGATCATCATCACCAAGCTGGACGGCACCGCCAAGGGCGGCGTGGTGTTTGCCATCGCCGACAAAGTGCAGGTGCCGATCCGTTTCATCGGCGTCGGTGAAGGCATACAGGATCTACGGGAATTCGACGCCAAAGAGTTCGTGGATGCCCTGTTCGAACTGTGATCGCCAAACCGGACAGGAGACTCGCCTGCCGCCTTCCATCACTCATATCAGTCGGGATCATCCAAACAACGCTCCATGATCTATTTCGACAACGTCAGCAAACGCTATCCCGGAGGGCACACCGGACTGAGCAATGTCAGCTTCCGCATCGAAGCGCGAGGAGATGGTCTTCCTGACCGGCCATTCCGGCGCCGGCAAGAGCACCCTGCTCAAGCTGATCGGCCTGCTGGAACGCTCCAGCGGCGGGCAGGTGCATGTCAACGGACGCAATCTCACCCGTCTGAAGAACCGCCAGATCCCCTACCACCGGCGGGAGGTCGGCATGATCTTCCAGGATCATCGGCTGTTGTACGACCGCACCGTGTTCGACAACGTGGCTTTGCCCCTGGTGGTTTCCGGGCTGGGTCACAAGGAGATCGGTCGGCGGGTGCGCGCCGTGCTGGACAAGGTGGGCCTGCTGAACAAGGAGCGGGAGGCGCCGATCACCCTGTCGGGCGGAGAACAGCAGCGGGTCGGCATCGCCCGCGCCGTGGTCAGCCGGCCACCCCTGGTGCTGGCGGACGAACCGACCGGTAACCTGGACCCGGAGCTTTCGCGAGAGATCATGCAGCTGTTCAGTCAGTTCAATCAGGTCGGAGTGACCCTGCTCATCGCCAGCCACAACATCGACCTGATCACCCGCATGGGCAAGCGCATCCTGACCCTGAGCAATGGTCAATTGATCCACGACAACCCGCCAGCGTTCGGCCATCGCATGATGCGCCAACAGATCTCCTCGCCGCTTGGGCTCACGCCCGCAGATCTGGCTCCAGCGGCATGCCCAGGTCTTGCTGGCCAGCCTCGGCAGGCTGGTGCGGGCGCCGCTTGCCACCCTGATGACCTCGGCAGTGATCGGCATCGCCCTGGCCCTGCCGGCAGCGCATGCACGTGATTATCGACAACCTGCAGAACATCAGCGGAGGCTGGGAGCACGGCGCCAGCATCTCGCTGTTTCTGCAAGCAGGAGATCGATGATCAACAGGCCGCCGACCTGGCGGAAAAACTCCGGCAGCATCAGCGCATCGAATCGATCCAGCTTGGTCAGCAAGGCCGCCGCACTGGATGAATTTCGGCGTCTGAGCGGCTTCGGTGAAGCCTTGCAGGCGCTCGACGACAATCCCCTGCCTGCATTGCTGGTGGTGCAGCCGAAGGCGGCCTTCAGTGACGCCCGCGAGCGCGCAACGGCTGGTCGAGGAACTGGGCCTGCTGCCCGAGGCGGATCTCGTACAGCTCGACCTGCAGTGGGTCCAACGGCTGCAGGCGCTGGCCCGGATCGCCCAGCGGGGTGTCACGGTGCTGGCCAGCCTGCTGGGTCTGGCGGTGCTGCTGGTGATCGGCAACACCATCCGCCTGGAGATCCAGAATCGGCATGCCGAGATCGAGATCAACAAACTGATCGGCGCCACCAATGCCTTCATTCGCCGTCCCTTCCTGTATACCGGGTTGTGGTATGGACTGTTTGGTGGCATCCTCGCCTGGTTGCTGGTCAGCCTCTCCATCGGCCTGCTGAGCGGACCGGTAGCCAGTCTGGCCAGTCTCTATCAGAGCGCCTTCGAACTCGCCTCCCTGGACGCCGCCGGTGTGTTGCTGCTGCTTAGCGGCAGCGCCGGGCTCGGTCTGGCCGGTTCCTGGCTGGCGGTCGCCAGGCACCTCAGCAAGATCGAACCGAACTGAACCTGATACCTCCGCTGTCACCGGATCTGACCGAGACTTTCCCACGAGGCGCACCGCGAACGGGAACCTTCGCCGCCATGTCCGGTCCTATGGCACAGATTGGCACTCACTTTTCAAGAGTGCTAAAATTCTCACAGAGTAAATTAATGGGGTATTTACCAATGAGCAAGGAACTTGCACTTTCCACTGCACTGCCCACCGGCAGTATCGACGCCTACATCGGCGCCGCCTTTCAGCTGCCCATGCTCAGCGCAGAGGAGGAATACGATCTGGCGGTCCGCTTGCGTGACCAGCAGGATCTGCAGGCCGCCCAGGCTCTGGTCATGTCCCATCTGCGTTTCGTGGTGCGCATCGCCAGAAGTTATTCCGGCTACGGGCTCGCTCTGCCCGACCTGATTCAGGAAGGCACCGTCGGCCTGATGAAGGCGGTGAAGCGTTTCGATCCCGACATGGGGGTCAGACTGGTCTCTTTCGCCGTGCACTGGATCAAGGCGGAGATTCACGAATACATCCTGAAAAACTGGCGCATCGTCAAGGTGGCCACCACCAAGGCCCAGCGCAAGCTCTTCTTCAACCTGCGCAGCTCCAAGAAGCGTCTCGGCTGGTTTTCCAAAGAGGAGATCGATGGGGTAGCCGAAGACCTGGGCGTGAAACCGGAGACGGTGGTGGAGATGGAGTCTCGTCTGGCCGGTCAGGACGTCGCCTTCGACGGTCCGCTCCAGGAGGACGAAGACAACCTGATCGCCACCCCGGCCGGCTATCTGGCCGATATGCGCATGGAGCCTTCCAGCCAACTCGAGGCTTCCGATGCGGAAGAACAGATGAAGAGCCAACTGCTGGGGGCCCTGGAGGATCTCGATGAGCGCAGCCGCGCCATTCTGGAGGCCCGCTGGCTGAGCGAACAGAAGGCCACCCTGCACGACCTGGCTGACCGCTATGGCGTCTCAGCGGAACGCATCCGCCAGATCGAAAAGAGCGCCATGCAGCGCCTCAAGAGCCATCTGGCTGCCTGAGACGGAACCGCGCGAGCCTCTCTGAGCATACCGCGAAGGGAGGGTTCGCGGGCTCGATAGAATCCGGAAAACCGCACCAAATCAGCGCTGCCCACGGTCGCACGATTTCTCTCCACGACTATTCCATGGTCTTGACACCGTCCATCAGGTAGCGGCTGATCTGCGCTGGTGACGGCTGTTCGAGATAGGGAATCTCCCCCAGACAGGGGGCATCCAGCCAGTCGCGCAAGGTCTGCACGTTCGCCTCCTGGGCCTGCATCTCGGGATCGACGTGGTTGGCGATCCAGCCGCGCAGTTCCAACCCGGCATGTCGGATGCTTTCCTGGGTCAGCAGGGCATGGTTGAGACATCCCAGCCTGAGGCCCACCACCAGGATCACCGGCAGATCCAGCGCCCGCACCAGGTCCGGCAGGGTCAGCCGCGGCCCCAGGGGCACCCGCCAGCCCCCGACGCCTTCCACGATCACCCGATCCGCCAGATCCATGAGCTGATCGAAGACCGCCAGAATTCTTTCGATGAGAATCGGGACGCCCCCTCTCGGCCGCCACCAGATGCGGAGCGATGGCTGGCGCATAGACAAAGGGGTTGACCTGTTCATAGGAAACCGCCAGGCTGCCCTGGCGCTGAATGCGCAGGGCATCCTCGTTGCGCAGTCCGTGCGGGGTTTCGCACGGCCCCGGAGGCGATCGGCTTCATGCCCAGCACCACCTGCCCGGCCTGCTGCAGGCGCTGCATCAGACCCAGGGTGATCTCGGTCTTGCCGCAGCCGGTATCGGTCCCGGTAATAAACACGCCTTGCGCCATCTCACCTCCTCAGCCTGAGTCCATCCAGCGGGATGCGGGTCACCCCGTCCCGGGTGCGCTGGCGCGGCGCCCAGGCGTGACCATAGACCACTTCGTAACTGGCCGGCAGTCGGCCGTCGGAACGATAGCCTTCATAGGCCTCGCACATCGCCCGCAGTTGTCCTTTACCGGTCAGACCACGGCGGCGCCCGGCGGTCACATTGTGCGCGCCCAGGGTCTTGAGGTCCCGCATCAGGCCCGGCACGTCCGGGTAGGTGAGCTGCATGCGGTCCACGTCCACCACCGGATTGAACAGCCCGACCCGCAGCATGGCGTCGCCGATGTCGTGCAGGTCCGCGAACGGGCTCACATGGGGCGTGCCGTCCACCGCCGCCCAGCTCGCCCGCAGTTCCTGCAGGGTCGCGGGACCGTAGGTGGAGAACAGCAGCAGGCCATCCGGCCGCAATACCCGCAGGAACTCCCGTAAGGCGCCCTCCAGGTCGTTGCACCACTGCAGCGTCGCATTGGAGAAGATCAGATCCACCGACTGGTCCGCCAGCGGCAGCTGCTCCGCATCGCCGCAGACACAGCGGGGCCGCCGCAGCCAGGAACCTCGCTTGCGCGCCCGCTGCAGCATCGGCAGGGCGAAATCCAGGGCGATGGTGCGGGCCTGTCTGAAGCGCTTGGCCAGGGCCAGCGTCGCCTCCCCGGTCCCCGCCCCCACATCCAGGATCACGCCGGGTTGATAGCGGATGTAATCGAGCCGTTGCAGCATGCGTTGCGCGGTCTCCCGCTGCAGCACCGCCACCTCGTCATAACACGCAGCGGCGCGCTCGAAGGCCCGGCGCGCCTGACGTTTATCGATGGCCGGCGACCACTTCTCAGGCGCCATCGAATGACTCCAACAGGGCACAAATCACCTCCAGAGTCTCGGTGGGATGCGACAGGAAAGGCGCATGGGCGCTACCGGGAATGACCCGCGTGACCGGCTGGGGCAGCCATTCGCTCAACGAGAGGGCAACCTCCGCCGGCACCAGGGTATCCCGCTCGCCGAACAACCAGGCGGTCGGGCAGGTGAGCCGCGCCAGGCTGTCCCGCAGGTCCACGGTCTTGAGCAGCTCGAGACCGGCATCCAGGGCCGCGGGCTGGGCATCGGGTTTAATGCGCAAGCGCTCGCGCAGCACCCGCAGGGTCTCCAGACCCGCGTCGCTGCCCCGTACCTGCAGGGCCAGAAAACGTTCCAGGGTCTTGAGGTGGTCCTGGCGCGAGGCGCTGATGAACTGCTGCAGAGTCTCCAACGCCATCGCGTAGGGCCAGTCATGGGCCTGCACGAAGCGGGGCGAACCGCAGACACCGAGCACCGCTGAGACCCGTTGCGGCTGAGCCAGCGCCGCCTGCAGGGCAAGCTCCGCACCCAGGGACCAGCCCAGCCAGACCGCCCGTTGCGGGGCCACCTCCAGGCAGGCGTCGGCCCACTGGCCAAGCTCCCGCTCATCTCGATAGGGACTGTTGCCATGCCCCGGCAGATCGATCAGACAGAGCCGGCAGTGCTCCGCCAGACGCTCCGCAAAACCGATCCACACCGCCGAGTGCATGCCCCAGCCATGCAGCAGCACCAGCTCGGGTCCGGAACCCAGGTTACAGAAAGCAAGACTCATGACGCCTCCAGGGAGAGGGTTGAAAGGGCCTCGAGCAAACGTTCAAGCTGCTGCTCGCTGTGGCTGGCAGACAAGGTGATGCGCAGCCGGGCGCTACCCTCCGGCACCGTGGGCGGCCGGATCGCGGTCACCAGGATGCCCTGGGCCTCCAGCTGTCGGCTCCAGGCCAGGGCCCGTTGCGCGCTGCCGGTCTGGAGCGGCTGGATCGGGGTGCTCGAGTCCAGGAGCGGCAGACCCAGTTGCGCAGCGCCCGCCCGGAAACGCAACACCAGTTGCCGCAGCCGTTCCCGACGCCAGGACTCCTGCCGGGCGATGCGCAGGCTGACCCGACTCGCCTCGGCCAGGGCCGGTGGCGGCGCGGTGGTATAGATATAACTGCGGGCCTGCTGGATCAGGGTCTCGATCAGCGCCTCGCTGCCCGCCACAAAGGCCCCGAAGGTGCCGAAGGCCTTGCCCAGGGTGCCCATCAGGATCGGCGCCTCTGCATTATCGAGTCCGCAATGGGCGAGGCTGCCCCGGCCCGCCTCGCCCAGCACCCCGAGTCCATGGGCGTCATCCACCATCAGCCAGGCGCCATGCCGTTGCGCCAGCGCCGCCAGTCTCGGGCAGTGGGGCGATGTCCCCGTCCATGCTGAATACCCCGTCCGTGGCGATCAGCCGTCGGCCGGCCCCTGCGGCCGCCAACTGCTGCTTGCAGGCTTCTGCACGTCGGCATGCCGGTAGCGTTTCAGACTGGGCCCGCGAAAGCAGGCCCGGCATCGATCAGCGAGGCGTGATTGAGGCGGTCCTCGAACAGGCTGTCGCCGCGCCCCAGCAGGGCGCTGATGACCCCGAGATTGGCCATGTAGCCGGTGGAGAAGAGCAGCGCCCGGGGCCGCCCGGTAAACTCCGCCAGCTCCTCTTCCAAGGCATGATGGGCCCGGCTGTGGCCGCTGATCAGATGGGCCGCGCCGCTGCCCACGCCATAGCGTCCGGCGCCGGCCTGCAGCGCCTCGCACGAGCTCCGGATGGTTCGCCAGACCCAGATAGTCGTTACTGCAGAAGGCCAGCATGGGCCGGCCGTCGACCTGCAGTTCCGGTTGCTGGGAAGACCCGATGACCCGCCGCACCCGATAAAGATCGGCCGCGCGCCTGGCCTGGAGCTCTGCTGCAAGGTTTTTCATCCGGTATAACGGCTTGGCAACTCAGTCCCCTCCCCCTGCGAGGGGGAGGAAGGTTTTAACCGAGCTTTGAACCGTTCTCTATTTTGATCATTATTGCTACTCAATTCATGCCGTCCTGCTGCACGGCGCCTTGGCGGCCTTGACCTCG
Source organism: uncultured Gammaproteobacteria bacterium (assembly GCA_963716875.1). GTDB lineage: Bacteria > Pseudomonadota > Gammaproteobacteria > Chromatiales > Chromatiaceae > JASJBU01. The sequence continues at coordinate 13,198 of CAVQUR010000001.1, read as the reverse complement.
GTCTCCACCCGCTGTTCCATGCTGCAGACCGAGCCGTTCGAACAACGCTCGGTCCGCTTCGGTCTCCGGGTTGTCGGTGGTGAGCAGGCGTTCGCCGTAGAAGATGGAGTTGGCCCCGGCCAGAAAACACAAGCGCCTGCAGCTCGTCGCTCATGCCGCTGCGCCCGGCGGACAAGCGCACATAAGAGGCCGGCATCAGGATGCGCGCCACCGCGAGGGTGCGTACGAACTCCAATGGATCCAGCGCATCGGCCCCGAACAGGGGGGTGCCCTCCACCTGCACCAGCAGGTTGATCGGCACCGACTCCGGATGCCGGGGCAGATTGGCCAGTTCCCGCAGCATGCTGGCCCGGTCCCGGCGGGACTCGCCCATGCCGAGGATGCCGCCGGAACAGACGTTGATCCCCGCGTCCCGCACATGGGCCAGGGTCTGCAGCCGGTCGTCGAAGGTGCGGGTGGTGATCACATTGCCGTAGAACTCCGGCGAGGTATCCAGGTTGTGGTTGTAGTAGTCGAGTCCGGCCTGTCCGCAGCCGTTCGGCCTGGGGCTGGCTCAACATGCCCAGGGTCAGGCAGGTCTCCAGGCCCAGACCGTGTACCGCCTGCACCATCTCGATCACCCGTTCCAGGTTCTTGTCGGTGGGATTGCGCCAGGCTGCGCCCATGCAGAAACGGCTCGCCCCCTTGGCCCGGGCGGCCTCAGCAGCCTCCACGACCTCTTCCAGGGGCAGCAGCTTCTCCGCCTCCAGACCGGTGGCATGGCGGGCGCTCTGGGAACAGTAGCCGCAATCCTCCGCGCAGGCGCCGGTCTTGATGCTGAGCAGGCTGCTGACCTGCACCTGGTTGGGATCGAAGTGGGTGCGGTGCAAGCCCTGGGCGCGGAAGACCAGGTCATTGAAGGGCTGGTCCAACAGGGACTCGATCTCTTCCAGTCCCCAATCATGGCGTAACATGGCTGTCACTCATGGTAACAATCAGCCGATAGATTGATAATCGAACAATAGTTAAGGATCAGGCGGCGACTGTCAACCGGGAAGATGGATGCAGGTTTACAACTGGCTGAAAAAACTACCACAACTCCTCTACCCGCCCCACTGCCTGCTGTGCGGGGCTGCAGGCAGCGAAGGGCGTGATCTCTGCGCCGACTGCGCTGCAGACCTGCCCCACAACAGACATCCCTGCAGTCTCTGCGCCCTGCCCCTGCCGGAAGCCGCCCCCGCGGGCTCCCGCTGCGGCACTTGCAATCGACAGGCCCCGGCCTTCGATCGCTGTTACGCCGCGCTGCACTACGACGACCTGACCGGCTCCCTGATCAGCGGCCTCAAGTTTCACCAAAAGCTCAATCATGCCCGGCTGCTGAGCCAGTTACTGATCGACTATCTGGAGCAGCAGCGCGTCGAGCTGCCGGAGCTGATCCTGCCCGTGCCGTTGCACCGACAGCGCCTGCGGGAACGGGGCTACAACCAGGCGTTGGAGATCGCCCGGCCGCTCGGCCGGCACTTCGGGCTGCCGGTCAGACCCCGGCTGTGCCGGCGCATCCGCGCCACTCCAGCCCAGACCGGATTGGATCGTAAGACAAGAAAAAAGAACCTGCGCCAGGCCTTCCAGCTGTCAGAAGAGGTCAAAGGTCAGACTGTCGCCCTGCTGGATGACGTGGTCACCACCGGAACCACCGTTGCGGAACTGGCGAAGCTGTTGAAACGGGCCGGCGCCACCCGGGTGGATGTGTGGGCGGTGGCCCGCACCCCGAGCGGGTAATTAGCGCAGGCCCTGGGGCTGCGATCAGGACCTGTTCGCGCCCATGGGGCGCTCCTACAAATCCGTACCACTTAATAGAAGCAGGTCATGCCGGTGACTAACGGCTTCCATCTTATCCCCCCGCAGGAGCGGGCCACGCCCGCGAAAACCGCCCTACCTGGCTGAATCATCACGCTAGCCTTTGACGACCTTGAGCGACAGAATTTTTTGTTGCTGCTTGTGGCGCAGGAGCTCCCTCAGGGCAATGTCAACCAGCTCACGCGGGGTCTTGGCCTTGAGACCGGCCTCGACCAGGTTATTGTCGAGCATGATATTGGGGCGCACGGTATCCGGGTTCGTGATGGTAAACCCGAGCAATGAATACACATAATCATTCTGATTAATGTGTATTCCAGACTGAGGATCTATGCGGAGTGTAATGTTGGAACAGGGTGCATTCCAACGGTCGCGGCCATGGGCCGCTCCTACATTAGGTAACTTCAGGATTATTCCCGCGAGCCGGGCACCACCTCCAGGCGCACCCGTTGACCGTCGCGCAGCACGGTCAGGTCGGTCTTCTCCCCCACCTTGAGCCCGGCCAGGGCGCCCATGAAGTCGTGGATGGTCTCGATCTCGAGCCCCGCCAGACCCACCAGGATATCCCCGTCCCTGACCCCGGCCTTTTCCGCCGGGCCGTCCTTCACAGCCCCCTGCAGCTTGACCCCTTTGACCGTCTCGTCCTGCCCGTAGGCTGGGATGGTGCCCAGATAGGCCCGCAGGTGTTTGCGGGACAGCCCGCTCGACTGGCGGGCCACTTCGATATAGTCCGGCTCATCGTCCGAGCGGGCCAGGGAACGGGTGATACCGGCCATCAGGCGGGCGATGTCCCGGATGCCCTCGTAGTTGAGCTGATCCGGCAGGTCCCGGGGGGTGGAGTAGTCCTCGTGGGCGCCGGTGAAGGCGTTCAGCACCGGCACGCCCTTCATATAGAAGGGGGTGGCATCGGTGGGCAGATAGGGATCGGCCTTGGTGGCGATGGCCAGCCCCACCGGCACGTTGCGCCGTTCGATCTCGCGGGACCAGTGCGAGCTGGAACCGGTGCCCTGCAGATAGGCCTTCTCGCCGAGATGACCCACCATGTCCATGTTCAGATAGGCGCTGACCTTGCCCTTCAGGTCGCCCTTGCCGGCCAGCTGCTCGGTGAAATAGGTGGAGCCCAGGGTGCCCAGCTCCTCACCGGACCAGGCGATGAACCAGATGTCCCGCTTGGCGCCCAGCTTGCCCTGCTGCTGCAGACCGGCCAGGTACTGGGCGCTCTCCAGCAGGGCGGCCACCCCGGAGGCGTTGTCGTCCGCGCCGTAGTGGATCGCCCCGTGCTCGCTGCCCTTGGCCAGGGAGCCGGAGACCTCACCATGGCCCAGATGGTCCACATGGGCGCCGAACATCACCGGCGCCAGATCACTGGGCGGGTCCGCCTTGAGGATGCCGACGACATTACGGCCCTGCTGCTTGCACCCGGCTGATGTCCACATTCGCGGCGATCCGCACATTCGGGATAACGAAGCCTTCCACGGCCTCGCCCCGGTTTAACCCCTGCTGCAGCTTTTGCAGATCTTGCCCTGCCGCCGCAACCAGTTGCGCCGCCAGTTTGTCACTCAGGGCGAGGCCGGCAATGGATTTGCTGGAGGAGGCCGCATCGCTCTTCAGCTCCACCAGCCGATCCTTGGCCTGGGCCTCGGGCCCGGTCACCACGATCAGCCCCAGGGCGCCCAGACGCTTGGCCACCGAGGCCTTGTAGGCCAGATCGGAATAGTGCACCAGATGGCGACGCCATTCCGGTTTCACCGACTCGGGCTGGAAGCGCAGCACCATCACCCAGTTGTCCTTGACGTCCAGCGTCCCGTAAGAGTCGTAATCCGGGATCTGGTCCAGGCCCGGGGCGACGATGCCGTAACCGGCGAACACGACCTCGGCCGGAGGCGATCTCGCCGCTGCGAGACAGCGCCAGGGGCCGCCAGTCTTTGTCCAGTTCGATCGGCTGCGCTGTCGACAGGCCGTCGATCGCCAGCCGGTTCTGCTCGCCCAGTTTGACCCCGGCGGTGAAGGGGAAGGCCTGATACCAGCCGCCGCCATCCCCGCCCGGCTGCAGACCCAGTTGTTCGAACACTGCCGCCACATAGGCGGTGGCGCGGCGCTCGCCCGACGGTGCCGGTCAGCCGGCCCTCCATCTCCGCGGAGGCCAGGCGTTCGACATGCCGGCGGGCGTCCTCGGCCCGGATGGCGGCTTTCGGTGGCCGGCAGCGCCAGGGATTCGCCGACCTCAGCAGCTTCCGCCTGCGGCGCCTGATCCAAGCCCAGCAGACGACGGGCCTCGGCATGGTTCCAGTCGGCGAGAAAGATCTGGCTGGTCTGGTCCGCCCCCCGCTTGGAGGTCCAGGCCAGCCGGTTGCCGTCCGGCGTGAACACCGGCAGGCCGTCGAAGCCGTCGGTATAAGTGACCCGCACCGGCTCATGGCGACCCTGCGGCATCCACCAGGTAGAGCTCGAAATTGGCGAAGCCCTGCCGGTTGGAAGCAAAGATCAGGTACTCCCCGCTGGGGTGAAAATAGGGCGCCCAGGACATCACCCCGGTATGGGTGAGCTGCCGCTCCTGACCGCTGGCCAGATCCATGGTGTAGATCTCGGCGGTGGCCCCATCCAGGGCGAAACGCCGCCAGGTGATCTGTGCGCCCGTCGGCGCTGAAGAAGGGACCGCCGTCATAGCCCGGGGCGCTGGTCAGACGCCTGACATTCGAGCCGTCCGCATCCATCAGATAGAGATCCATCATGAAGGACTTGTCGTGCTCGAACTGCTTGGCACTGCTGCGGGCTCAGGGGCTCGGAGTAGGCCAGCCGGTTGGAGGCGAACACGATCTGCCGGCCGTCCGGCGAATAGGCCCCTTCCGCGTCGTAGCCCAGGGTACGGGTCAGATTGCTGCCGCTCACCGGCTGGCCAGATCCTGGCTGTAGAGATCGAAGCTCGGATCATAATCCCAGGCGTAGCGGCGCTCCTTGCCCGCTGGCGCGCAGCGCCAGCTCGGCCTGCTGCTTGCCTCTCGCTTCCGGGTCCTCGTGGGTGGAGGCATACAACACCCTCTCGCCGGATGGATGGATCCAGGCGCAGGTGGTCTTGCCGATGCCGGGGGAGAGCCGCTCCACATCGCCGGTCTCCAGGTCCATCAGGTAGATCTGGTAGAAGGGATTGTCCGCATCCCGCTCCGACTGGAAGATCATGCTTGCTGCCGTCGGCGCTGAAGTACCCCTCGCCGGCGCGCCGGCCCTCGAAGGTCAACTGGCGGGTATTCGACAACAGATCCGCCTCGCCAGGCGCTGCGGCTGTGGCGCGGCTGCGGCTGCGGCTGCGGCTGCGGACAACATCAAGCCCCATGCAAGGAACGCGGCCAAGAGCCGTTGGAATTTGTTTTTCGACACCGGGGCACCCCTTGAGACGGTAAGTTGATGGGCCTGATCATATTGATTGCACCGCGTGGATTCAATCCGGTATTGGCGGCGCCGGCAGCACGCCAGGCTTTTAATCGAGCAGGTGAAGATCTGACTAGGTATTGGACCTCGAACCGGGCAGAAAAAGCGCGCGCGTTGTCCATCAGATTACAGGGTAGTCCCGTCAGACAGGACAGCAGGCCCGGAGATCAATCGGGTTCGCGGACCCGGCTGCGCTCGGCGCTTTTACTTACACATATTCTCGGCGAGATTTGCCTGAAAGATCGCCTTGTGAATATCGCCCAGGCTGAGCATACCGACCAGTTTGCCGTCTTTGGCCACCGGGATACGGCGGAACTTGTGGCGCACCATGATGGTGGCCGCCCGCAGGATATGCATATCGGGGCTCACCGTAACGACCCGTGGCGTCATCACGTCCGCGACCCTGAGATTCACCACATCCTTGTATTGTTTCATCATGGCATCGTAATCCGGCGTCGCCATCACGTCCGCAAAATCTTCCAGTTTGGGAAACATGTGGTGCAACACGTCCTTCTCGGCGATGATACCCATCAATTGATCGTCCTTGACCACCGGCAAGCCGCTGTAACGGAAAAGACACATCAAGGAAACCACCTCGATCAGTTTGGTATCCGGGGTCACCGTTTTCGGTGAATTTGTCATGATGTCGCTTACCAGCATCGAAACAATCTCCTCATTATCAAGACGCTATCTATTACCAAGGCATTACAATGGCCATAACAATACGCAATAGTCCTTATGAAAGCCAATGGTTTTTCGAGCCGATCCAACGCGCCATTTCTGGTCGGTGAAACGGCTAACGGATAGGACCCCAGCACCCCCCTTGCCCGAAATATTATTTTCATTCCCGAATTGCATGGCCGAGCAAACCTGGGGACAAAATCGAGGCAATTCGTTAAGCCCGTGATTTAGCGAGACATAGTCCAGGATCAGGCCATTTTTATCCACAAATCACCCACAGCTTTGACAAGCTTACCCACAGCACAATACACAATATGTTGTGGTTGACAGCCTAAAATTTGCATATATATTGTGTTTACGCAGTTCCGCAGGATGCACGAATGCCGTCTGCAAGGCGGCATGGTGTGCGGCGCAAGGTTGAGAGAAAGCGACCGCGAACCGAGATGTCGGAACTTCAGCAAGAAGACCCGATACGCAGGAGTCAGGAGTTGTACTCGAAAGGAGATTTGAGGCGTCTCCCGCTCGAGCGGCATCCCCCAAGTTGACGACGCCTCGAACAAGCAACCCAGAACATAAGATGACGGCCGGAACCCCAGGCATGCGCAGCATTCCAGTGTCTGCTTCACCGGTCGGCGATGACCAATTCACAGGAGAAACCATGGCCACAGAAGCAGCCCCTGCAGAACTCACCACCGGCAAACCCCTGTTTGCGCCTGCCGCAGCGGCGACCGCGTCCAGTATCCCTGCGCATCTCAGCGGCTTTCAGGTGATCCGCCGCAACGGCAAGGTCACCCATTTCGATCCCAGCAAGATCACGATTGCCGTGACCAAGGCCTTCCTGGCGGTCGAGGGCGGCAGCGCCGCGGCTTCCGGCCGTATCCACGACACCGTCAAGCAGATTACCGAGCAGGTGGTGCAGGCCCTGACCCGGCGTCAGCCCGGCGGCGGCACCGTACATATCGAGGATATCCAGGACCAGGTCGAACTGGCCCTGATGCGTTCCGGTGAACACAAGATCGCCCGCGCCTATGTGCTCTACCGGGAGCAGCAGGCCCAGCGGCGCGCGGCAGAGGCGGCCCAGCGGGCCGCGCTCGAGGGGGTGCCGGAAGCAGCATCTGGTGAATGTCACCCTGGCGGACGGCAGCACCCGACCCCTGGACCTGCAGCGCCTGCACGCGCTGGTCAACGAGGCCTGCATCGGCCTGGCGGAAGTGGACGCCAAACGCATCATCGACGACACCTGCCGCAACCTGTTCGACGGGGTAAAGGAGAAGGACGTCTCCCAGTCCCTGGTGATGAGCGCCCGCACCCTGATCGACCGGGAGCCCAACTACTCCCAGGTCGCCGCGCGCCTGCTGCTCGACATCATGCGCCGCGAGACCCTGGCATTCCTCGAGCCTGGACACCGACGTCAACACCCAGGCCGAGATGGGCGAGCGTTACGCCGAATACTTCAAGGCCTATCTCAAGCAGGCCGAGACAGCTGGAGCTGCTGGATGGACGTCTGGGTCAGTACGACCTGGAGCGCATCACCGCCGCGCTCAAGCCGGAACGGGACCTGCAGTTCACCTACCTGGGCCTGCAGACCCTGTATGACCGCTACTTCATCCACAGCGAGGACGGAGTCCGCTTCGAGCTGCCCCAGGCCTTCTTCATGCGCGTCGCCATGGGTCTGGCGATCAACGAGATCGACCGGGAGAGCCGCGCCATCGAGTTCTACGAGCTGCTCTCCTCCTTCGACTTCATGAGCTCCACCCCGACCCTGTTCAACTCCGGCACCCTGCGCCCGCAGCTCTCCAGCTGCTACCTGACCACCGTGGCCGACGACCTGGACGGCATCTACTCCGCGATCAAGGACAACGCCCTGCTCTCCAAGTTCGCCGGCGGCCTGGGCAACGACTGGACCCGGGTGCGCGGCCTGGGCTCCCACATCAAGGGCACCAACGGCAAGTCCCAGGGCGTGGTGCCGTTCCTCAAGGTGGCCAACGACACCGCGGTGGCGGTGAACCAGGGCGGCAAACGCAAGGGCGCGGTGTGCGCCTATCTGGAGACCTGGCACATCGACATCGAGGACTTCCTCGACCTGCGCAAGAACACCGGCGACGACCGCCGCCGCACCCACGACATGAACACCGCCAACTGGATCCCGGACCTGTTCATGCAGCGGGTGGTGGAGGAGAAGCCATGGACCCTGTTCTCCCCCAACGAGACCCCGGAACTGCACGACCTCACCGGCAAGGCCTTCGAGCAGGCCTACTGCGCCTACGAGGCGAAGGCGGCGCGCGGCGAGCTGAGCGTGTTCCGCACCATCAAGGCGGTGGACCTGTGGCGCAAGATGCTCGGCATGCTGTTCGAGACCGGCCATCCCTGGGTCACCTTCAAGGACCCCTGCAATCTGCGCTACACCAACCAGCACATGGGCGTGGTGCACAGCTCCAACCTGTGCACCGAGATCACCCTGCACACCAACGACAGCGAGATTGCCGTGTGCAACCTGGGTTCGGTCAACCTGACCGCGCATGTGGACGAGAACGGCCTCGACCATGGCCAAGCTGGAGCGGACCGTCACCACCGCCATGCGCATGCTCGACAACGTGATCGACTACAACTACTACACCGTGCCCCAGGCGCGCAACTCCAACCTGCGCCACCGCCCGGTGGGGCTCGGCATCATGGGCTTTCAGGACGCCCTGTACAAGCTGCGCATGCCCTATGCCTCGGAGCAGGCCCTGACGTTCGCCGACCGCTCCATGGAGGCGGTCAGCTACTACGCGATCCAGGCCTCCTCCGATCTGGCGGCGGAACGGGGCCGCTACTCCAGCTTCGAGGGCTCCCTGTGGAGCCAGGGCATCCTGCCGATCGATTCCCTGAAGCTGCTGAAGGCGGAGCGCGGCGACTATCTGCAACTGGACGAGAGCCAGAGCCTGGACTGGGAGGCCCTGCGCCACAAGGTGCTGACCCAGGGCATGCGCAACTCCAACACCATGGCGATCGCGCCCACCGCCACCATCTCCAACATCTGCGGGGTGAGCCAGTCCATCGAGCCGACCTATCAGAACCTGTTCGTCAAATCGAACCTGTCCGGCGAGTTCACCGTGGTCAACCCCTACATGGTGCACGACCTGAAACAAGCAGGGCCTGTGGGACGAGGTGATGATCAACGACCTGAAATACTACGACGGCTCGCTGCAGCCCATCGACCGCATCCCGGACGAACTCAAGGCGGTCTACGCCACCGCCTTCGAGATCGACTCCCGCTGGCTGGTGGAGGCCGGCGCGCGCCGCCAGAAGTGGATCGACCAGGGCCAGTCCCTCAATCTCTACATGGCGGAGCCGTCCGGCAAGAAGCTCGACAACCTCTACAAGCTGGCCTGGGTGCGCGGCCTGAAGACCACCTACTACCTGCGCTCCATCGGCGCCACCGGCGCGGAGAAGACCTCGGTCAATGACAAGGCATCCGGCCGGGTGGACCGCATCGGCGGCAACGGCAGCGAGCCGGTCAAGGCCTGCTCGATCCTCGATCCGGATTGCGAGGCCTGTCAATAAGTCAACGAGAAGGTTTAACCCGAGCCCCTCCCTACCCATAACGAACCAGTCCCATCTCCCCACCGGGGGAGGGTCAGGGAGGGGGACAAACTCGCCAACCTAAACCACCCATTTACCGCGGGCCCCGCGCCTGCGCAGAAACCGAAGGGGAACTGACAACATGCTGAATTGGGACGATCCGCTGGCGCCACTGGTCAAGCCGGCACCTGCCACTAAACAGAAGACCCAGCCGAAACCCGCCCACCCCCATGTGGTGGATGCGGCGTTCAAACAGCCACAGGCCGATCCGGAACTCGCTCCGGTCAACCCCCGGGACAGCAAACCGGTCAATCCGGACGACAAGCGGGTCATCAACGGCATGACCGACATCAACCAGCTGGCGCCGTTCAAGTATCCCTGGGCCTGGGAATACTTCCTGAATGCGAACAAGAATCACTGGACGCCGCTGGACATCAACATGGCCCAGGACGTGCACGACTACCACTACAAACTGACCCTGGAAGAGCGCCATGTCTACGAGAATGTGTTAGCATACCTCACCACATCCGACATCCTGGCCATGCGCAACATCGGCCTGGCAGTAATGGAAAAGATGTCCGCCCCCGAACTGCAGATCTATCAGGCGCGTCAAGTCTATGAAGAGTCCCTGCACACCTGGACCTACCAGCACTGCATCGAGACCATCGGTCTCAACCAGGGCGAGATCTACAACCGCTACCGGGTGGTGCCGGAGATCAACAAAAAGATCCAGATCACCAACCGCCGCCTCAACTCCATCCTGCGCGCCGACATCGACCTGCACGATCCGCAAGAGCTGCAGAACTTCGTCATGGCCTACCTGTTCTTCGCCGCCATCTTCGAGGGCTGCTGGTTCTACAACGGTTTCAGCCCGATCTTCGCCCTGCAGCGGCGCGGCCTGATGAAGGGCACCGCCGAGCAGTTCCAATACATCATGCGCGACGAGGTGATGCACGCCTCCTTCGGCATCCGGGTGGTCAAGCAGATCCTGCACGAAGAGCAGATCCAGCTCGATCCCAAGGTGCTGCGCAAGATGTGGGACGAGGCCCTGGCGGCGGAAGAAACCTATGCCGGCTACATCATGCGCGATCCGATCCTCGGTTACTCCAAAGAGGACCACATCGAACAGTTCCGCTTCACCGCCAACCGCCGCGCCCGCCAGCTCGGCATCGAAGAACCCTTCCCCGGTGCGACCAACGCCCTGCCCTGGCTCGACGAGCAGGCCAACCTGCGCAAGGAGAAGAACTTCTTCGAAACCCGCGTCACCGAATACCAGGCCGGCGGTGCGCTGAAGTGGGATTGATCCATCCCATGGGACATCCGCTCCCCCTCGATATTTCCCTACCCCTCTGGGGGACGCCTCGAGGGATGGAGGTGGTAGGGCGACGCAGGAAGCCAAAGCCGAGGGTCAGGCCACTCCCGGCATCCTGCCTCACGTGGCATTTGTCCGTCCCTGGACGGCAGGAGGGGGCGATCAGGCATAATACACACCCCTTCAATATCGTCGTTTGGACTTCGGCACAAAGTCCAACCCAGCTCTCAACAACATCTATCCGCAACCCCGTCACACCGGAGACACCAACATGCGCTGCTCACACTGTTCGTCTTTGATGGCTGAAGTTGAAACCCAGAAGGACGGCCGTACCGAACAAACCCGCTTCGAATGCCCTAACTGCGGCAGATCTCAGCTGGTGACCCAGCGGATGGTGATGACCAACCGACAAAACAACGCAATGACAGACAGGGCGTTACCGGGAAATCAACATTGGATGGAGAAGTTTGGTTGATGCGAAAATACTCAGACTGCTCATCTCCGCTTGAAGATAGCAAGAGGTAGTGACCATGCCTGAAATCAGCAGATTTTTTTGGCATCATCATCGCAATGTACTACAACGATCATAATCCTCCTCACTTTCACGCCAAGTATGGTGATTATGTCGGTGTACTCGCCATCGATACTGGTGAAATTCTTGAAGGTCGATTACCACCTCGTGTACTCGGACTGGTACAAGAATAGCGTGAATATCACAAGACAGAACTCACTGAAGATTGGAATCTTGCCCGTGACAGAAAGGCGTTGAATAAAACAGAGCCACAGGAGTGAAAAATGCTGCCAAAATTACGAGAAGCCAAATATCAAGTGGACTATCGAGTTTGGTTAAAGTTTGCGGATGGAGTTGAAGGTGAAGTTGATCTGAAAAATGAGCTTTGGGGCGAGATGTTCTTGCCATTGAAGGACAAAGGATTCTTTGCAGATCTTGTGCTCGATGAAGACCTTGAAACTATCGTTTGGCAAAACGGAGCCGATTTCGCTCCAGAGTTTCTCTACCAGCAGCTACGCCCGAGATATGAACTAAAACCTGCAGTTAAAAGCGGCGCTGCATAGATTACATATCTAACTGTATTTGAATATTTCCTTATCTACCAAAGTTTGACCTGGTGTAAACAATGAACAAATTGGAACATCCACCTTGAATCGACCATCTTCAGAAGCCGGTGGCTCCTGGCACCTTTCTATGTCGGCCTCATCCTCGCCATCATCGCCCTGCTCGTGAAGTTCTCAAAGGAACTGCTCAACCTGACCTTCAATATCTTCAGCCTGTCGAGCGACCAGGCGATCATCTCCATCCTGACCCTGGTCGACACCACCCTGATCGCCACCCTGCTGCTCATCATCATCTTCAGCGGTTACGAAAACTTCGTCTCGAAAATCGCCTTCGGCGAACACGAAGACCGCCCCGTCTGGATGGGCAAGGTCGGTTTCTCCGACCTCAAACTCAAACTCATCGGCGCCATCGTCGCCATCTCGGCGGTTGAACTGCTCAAGGCATTCATCAACGCCGAACAGGTTTCCAATGAAGTCATGGCCTGGAAAGTTGGGATTCATTTGACCTTTGTGGTTTCCGGGAGTGCTGTTTGCGTTGACGGATTTGATTGCTGCGAAGAAGGAATCTGATCACTGAGGCAGGTATTTATAAAAGGGATTGTGCTGATTGAGAAAAGGAATTTTTGTTCGGGAACATGTTGCAGGGATTATGGTACTAGACTGCGTGCAGTGTAGTTCTGTAATGGATGCTTGTTGTCTAGTAAACGTTATGTGTGTAATCCACGCCGTTTCTTTTCTTGCCTGGAAAGCCACCAAACTATTAGCAGCGTTGCAGGCCAAATTGCGGCAGCAGACGCGCACAGCAATCCCATTGCCGGGCCAACCAACCAGTGATCGGCTTTCTCTGCGGTCGGTGTAATGCCGACAAAGTAGCCAGCGAAAAACACCATAAAGAATGTGTAAGTTTCCATGCGATTCAGTCACTTATAAAATATTGAAAATATCCCATGTTTAGGAGAAACACATAACGAATAAGGATAGATCGTGAGAGCGCAGCGAACCACGATCTTATCCTGTAGTTGAACGAGCCCGATCAGAACTCGCCCAAGACTCAAAACACACTATAGAAAATTAATCGCTGAGACCCCACCTGTGTGAGGTTGGCTTGGCCATGCGTTTATGAGCTGGAGTGGATCCCCAGTATTTTTTAGCGAAACTTTGTAGAGCTTACCTTACCATCTTCCAGCGTTCTTTCCGTATTTCCATCCCTTTTCAATTCGACAGGCATGGGCAAATCCTGGCACCACCGCCAGTCTCTGCATCAGACCCGGATGAGGTTGGCTACCGACTAAGCGAGCACCTCCTTTG